>CADCLG010000021.1 GCA_902802305.1 uncultured Spirochaetaceae bacterium | reverse complement strand
AGTCACCATTTTGTACCGACTGATTATGTTCTGCAACACGATTTGTAAAGTGTAATATAAAGGAAAAAACATGCTGAGCAACGGAATCTGTAGAGTAGGAAGGAATATTTGTAACTATTACATTGTGTTTTCTTGCAGCCGCTAAATCTATTACGTTATAGCCGGTTGCCAGAACCCCAATGTATTTTAGATTAGGACACGCAGAAAGAATGTTTTCTGTAATTTTTATTTTGTTTAAAAATACAGCATCCGAATCACCAATCCTTTCTGCAACAAGATTTTCTGGTGTTCTTTCGTAAATCGTTACATCAGCATACTTTCTAAACTCATCCCAAGGTAAATCCCCAGGATTAACTGCGTGTCCATCTAAAATTGTAAGTTTCATAAAATCAAAAAAAATTGAATCAGTTGGAATTAGCCTAATACATCAACACCGCAAGAAGAAATTGCAGCATTTATCGCAGCTTCCTGACTTTCATCACCGTAATCAACAAGAACCTGAGATTTGTCACAATTTGCTGTAACGCCTGTTACGCCGGCAACTCCCTTTACGGCAGCCTCAACCTTAGAAGCTGTATCAGTATCGAACATTCCGACTACATATATTTTTTTCTGCATTATAGCACTCCTATAGTAAAACTTTTTTGATAGTATAAATTATAAACTAGAATACTAGTAATTTCAAGTTTGCAAAAAAGATTTATGATTTTGTAATATATTCTTATAGAAATATGCATTTTGATTTACGCAATCTGTTCCATAACCCGCTTTTCGTTATAGAACATCATTATAAATCCGCCAATCAAGCAACAGATTGATGCAACGAGTGCAACAATTCTGTAGCCGAGAGGACTACCGCCGGCTTGTTGTTCTACTGCTGAACCAGTTTCTACTGCGGCGGCAACAGCTTTTGAAGCACCGATTGTTGCAAGAGAAGTAAACAATAACATTGCAAGCGACTGTCCCATCTTCATTGCAAAGGTTCGAGCAGCATAGAACATTCCGCTTCTTGATTCTCCAGTTACTACTTCATCAGAAAGGGCAATGTCTGCAATAATTGTCTGTGGAATAATACCAAAGATTGCCTGTGGGAATGAGCCGAGTATTACAATAATTACAGCCTGAACATAAATTGGAATAAAACTGAGCTTTTCGCCCGAAAGTGCTGTAAATCCAAATGTGATTACAAATCCAATGAATGCGGCGATTAGAAGCTTTTTCTTTCCCCATTTTGCGGCCATTTTTGTTACAAAAGGATAGAAGGCCAGTGAAAGCAGGGTGAGTCCGCCAAACATATAGGTTGTCCATGATTCCGGCAGCTGAAGAAGACTTGTTACAAAGAAGGGAAGTCCAGTCTGGAACATTGCAAGTCCAAAGAAGTAGATGATGTCTTGTCCTAAGAATACTCTGAAATCTTTATTTTTAAAGGTTTTTCCCAGTGAACTGAACATATTTGAACTTGTCGGCTTTGCTTCATAGTAATCTTTTTCATTTAAGCCAAAAGCTGGAACAAGCATACAGATTGTAGCTATTACAGAAAGAATGGCAAATGTAATTCTCATGGCAGGAACTCTTGCCATACCGCCATTTATCATTATTCCCCAGATTATTGGTGCAGTGTAGCCTAAACAGGTTCCTACAATAAATGTAAGGGAAATGCACATGGAAAGCTTAAGCTTTTCTTCCTGATTGTGTGGAAGCTCTGCAAGAAGTGATGTGTAAGGTGTGCAATAACATGTGATAAGGAAGTAATAAGCAAGAACTGTAACAAAAAGCCAGACTGTGTTTATTGCACTTATACTTTGAACTGGTGCACAGAAAACAAGTATGAATACAAGTCCAAGCGGGATTGCAGACCATCTCATAAATGGGATTCTTCGTCCCAGCTTATGATTTAAACTGTCCGACCAGTTTCCTACGAGCGGATCTGTGACGGCATCAAAAACTCGTCCAATGGCTGTTACAAGTCCAATTATTGTCAGAATGCCTAAAACAACTCGTCCCTGTGGAATTAGAGAAATCATTCCTTCATTAATTGCTTCTTGGCTTGGCTGATAAAAATAAACCAGCCAGGAACCAATCAAACCGCTGATTATTGACCAGCCCAATTGTCCTATGGCATAACACCACATTTTACCTTTTGTTAAGCTTTTCATATTTCCTCCTAATTTTTTATTCCTGAAATTAAAATGTCAGAAAGCATTTTTAGTTCCTGGGTAATATTTTGATTTGTATCAATTGCAAGAAGATTTTTACTTAACGCTAATTTTTGAGTTGTACTGAACATTGTGTGAGTTATGGTAAAGTAGAGCTCTTCTTCCTTTTTTTTATATTTTTCATTTATGGACTTATCATTAATTCCCTTTGTGATTGCTTTTGAAATTATGTCCTTTATTGACAGAATAATATTTTCATAATCTTTAAGAGCCTGATTATTTATCTTGCTTCTTACGGCAAATGAATCAAAAAAATAGATATAACGTAAAAAATCACTTTGATTTTCATAAAGCTTCATAAAGAGACTTATGACTTTTTTTACCTGTTCCAGTCCAGAAATATTTTCATAATCATTTTCCATCAAAAGTGGCAGGATAAAATCTTTTTGCTTTTCCCAAGCCCAGATTGAAGTTTGGATTGCAATCTGCTCTTTTGTTTCATAATACCTGTAGAGAGACGCAACTCCAATCTCAGCTTTTTTTGCTATGTCGTTCATTGTGATTGTATCAATGCCTTTTTCAGAAAACAGTTTGAAGGCAGCTTCCATAATGCGGTTCATGCGCAAAGCTTTTATTGTGTCACGTTCTTCTGTATATTTTTCTGCTGGAGTCATAATTTTCCGTCCATTCTTATCAATCTGCTGATTCATCTTATTAAACTTATTCAGATGCTTGAACTGCAAGTTTTACTGCTTCGTAGGCACCGTTATAAATGCCGTTTTTATTATTTTTGATTATGTTTTCGCACATTCTAAGCTCAATATTTGGATTTTCCATAATCTGCTTTATCATTGCACATGCATATTCAGGGCTTTCACATTCCTGAGAACCGTCTCCAAGGTCTGCTGAATGGATTGCTCCCCACATTTCGTGTCCGCCGATTCTTCTTATAAAAAGTTTTGGAACCGGATAAAAGGCGAGCTCACTTGGTTTTGTTACAAGGAAATCACAGGCTCTCATCAAAAGATTTGTAATATAAACTGCCGCAAAGATATCCTTGTTACAGAAGGCGTGGATTCCGCTCTTTGTGTCAGTAAGAGAAGCTTCAATTTCATTTTGAGCAAAGTTTGATTCTTCGGTCCAGTCGTTAAAGTGAATCTGGGCTGTTGATAATTCCAGGATTTTTTCTTTAAGCATTTCCCAGACGTTTTGGTAATCTCCGCAGTTTATGTAAAGGCAAGCCTTATTTTCTTTTATATATGGCAGCAAGGTCTTAATAATTTTGGCAAAAAAATCACCCTGAGCACCTGCACCGCCTATTGTAAGTAAAAATCTTATTGGTGCCTTATTTTTTGCTCTTTCTATTCTTGCCTGGCAGTCTTTTTCTATATTGCTTACAATTTCGTGGTCAATGTAATGTCCTGTATAGGCAATATCTTTTTCGCTCATAGGATTTAAAACCTTGTCTTTGTCAAAGCCGTGCAGAGTTTTATATCCCCAGTAGCAGTTTTCTGTCTGAACTGTATGAATTGAACCTTCTGCCAGATGAAGAGCCATTGGCCAGTTATCAGGAATTGCATTTACAACTTTTGTCATTCCTGCATGAATTGCTGCCTGAGCTGGCCAGACGTGAGTTCCTACAAAAGGAATATCTTTTGGAATCTCATTAAAAAGGGGAGTCATAAGTTCTGCATTTTTCTGATCGCCTGCATTGTAGCTTAATTTTTTAAAGCCTTCATAATTGAGAGGTTCCCAGAATAATTTATTGAATAATCCGATTTTTTGAGAGAGTCTTGAAGCTGTTGAATAAAGATTATTCTGATAGCTTATGATTTTTGTGCAGGTTGTTTGTGGAAAAGAGTTTAAATCCAGCCAGAGGGGAATATAGCCCATTGAATGAGCTGCTGAGGCCATTGCCATTGAAATGCGATAGTGACCAAAGCCCATTCTTATGTTTCCAATAATAATTGCTTTGTCTGGCAGGCTTTCCTTAAAGCTTTGTTTTCCATCTGTATTTTCGGCAATGATTATGTTTTTTACTCCGAATAAAGGTGTCAGAACGCTGTTATCTGCCAAAGCAAGAGGATATTTTGTGCTTCGGTCATCACCAAACTTTCTTATAAACTTCTTCTGTCCTTTTAGGGCTTTTCTGTAATCTTTATTGCTGATTTTGTTTCCGAATATTTCCATAATTTCCTCCATAAATCTATACTTCCTTTATTCTGATGTAGTGGTCTTTTCCGCCTAAATTGATTTCACCGCTATATTTTTTTGACAGAGATTCAATGTAGTATTTATCCTTGTCTGTATTTTTTACCAGAAAGAGTTCGCCTTGGTATTTTTGTCTGATTGCTTTAATCTTTTGGGATAGTTCGATTTCTTTCTGTGATGTAAGGCTTGCCGGATCATCAGAATACATAATCTGACTTCCAAATAAAATATTTACTGTTGCTATAAGAAGTTTTTCGTCACTGGTCAGATAGCAGTTTTCCTTGCGGATAAAAATAACATCAGGATCATTTGCAAAGATGATTTTATCCCAAATTGCATGTCCAAGGGTGTCTTTTAAGTTCATATAAGCGGAATTGCGTCCGTTTATATCCAATGCTTTTGGAAGCTTGTTTTCCCATTTTTCATAGGTGTCGCAGCCTATTCGAGATAAAGGTAAATCATTAAAAGACATTTCAAAAGGGGCACCACAGCCTAAATATGTTACCTTTTCACCTTTTGCGTTTGATTTTCGTTTTGTAAGCATTTTAATTGCTTTTGAATACCATTGGTATGACGGACCTTTATTTTTGAAAGTTCCATACAACATTCCTGCATATAAAAAATCGAGCTTTAGATAACGGAAACCCCATTCATTTATGAGTTTTTCCATGATTTTATCAAGATAAGAAAGAACTTCTTCATTGCTTATATCAAGTGCATAAAAAGTTGCTGTAGGTCCCCATAATGGATTATAGCCGGCAGAAATAAGATGATTGTTATCATCCCGTAAAAGCCAGTCTGGATGATTTATTGCTGTTGGTGAGCGTAAATCGATTATAAAAGGGGCAATCCAAAGTCCTGGAATATAGCCTTTTTCTGAGATTTTTTCTGTAAGCCTTTTCAGCCCTTCTGGAAAGCGTTTTTCGTCAATTTCCCAGTTTCCTAACTGTTTTTCCCAGCCGTCATCAATCTGGAAAACAGGATTTTCTTTTTCGCAGATAATGTTGATAAAGCTTTCTTGTTTAGACAGGGCTTCCAAATCGTCTTCAATCAATTTTTCATTAATTTTCGAATAATGGTTGTACCAGCTTTCCCAGCCTAAAGAAGTTTTTCCAAGAAAATCAATCTGATTGAATCTATCTGAATAATTGCTGGAGTTTTTATCAGAGGAGCCAAAGATTTCTTCCAGCTTTTTTCTTGCTTCAAAAAATGATTCAGCGGTAAATATTTCTAATTCACATTGAACTTCGTCTTTTTCCCAGATTTTTCCTGTGTCACAAAGCTCAGGGGTAATTGTATTTTCCTTTCGGTTGATTATAAACTGGACTGGCGGTAATACTTTTTTCAAGTTTCCGCTGGAAGCAAGAAATAAATAGAAATTATCCCAGCGTAAGTAAATTACAAAATGTCCAAGGACTATATTTTTGCTTGTTTTGAAGCTTGTATTAGGGAAGGTGAGGTATTTGTTAAAAGGGCGTACAATGTGGCAGGTAAGATTTTCCTGTTTTTGACCAGGCTTGATTTCAAATCCGGGACTCCAGGACTGCCAGCCGCCAATATTAATCCAGGCTTTTTCAGCAGAATGTTCTTTTGAAACTGTCAGTTCCTCAATTTTAAGTGGATTCAGCAGGGTATTTTTTACTGCTTTATAAGTGTAATTTGACTTGAAAGTTAACATTGCTCCGTCCTTGTTTAACGTTTTAATTGCTGATAGCGTTAGTTTTTGAGTGATAGTGTTACTATCATCGATACAACTATAACAATAAAGCAGAAATTTCAATCTGTCAAATTAATTTTTGAGATTTTATTCAATATTTTAGAGAAATAAATTATTTTTGTGTTTTTCCTAATTGTCCGCAGGCACCGCCGATTTTTCTTCCTCTTCTGGTTCTGAGAGTCACGTTTAAACCTGCTTTTTCAAGCTGTGCAACAAAATTGTGGACTTCATTGTTGGTCGGTTCTTCAAAGGGGAGGCAGGCAACAGGATTCCAGGGGATAAGATTTATGTTTACGTCTATTCCTCTGGCAAAATTAATCATGTTTTGGGCACTTGTTTTGTCTGTGTTTTTGTCGTGTAGAAGAGCTGCTTCAAGAGTTACGCGTTTTCCGCTTTTTTTTGCATAGTAATCGATAGCTTTTTTTAATTCTGCAAGGGAATTCTTTTCGCCCTTTGCAACTGGCATGAGTTCTTTTCTTAAGTCCTCGTTGGCGGTGGTGAGAGAGACTGCAAGACGGATATTTGGTCCATTGTCGGCTAAATCATAAATTCCACTTACAATTCCGCAGGTAGAAAGGGTGATTCTTTTGGAGGAAAGGGCTCTTCCGTCTTTGTGACATAATATTTGTATTGCTTTTCTTATTGCAGGGAGATTTTGCATTGGTTCTCCCATCCCCATAAAAACTATGTTGTCTAATTTTCCTGCTTCTTTTTCGAGGTATAAAAACTCCTCTACAATTTCACCGGCTGTAAGGTTTCTTGTAAGGCCTAGAGTTCCTGTCATACAAAAGGCACATTTCATGGCGCAGCCGGCCTGGCAGGATACACAGGCTGTTTTTCTTCCTTCTTTGTCTGTAAGCAGAACTGTTTCTACTGCATTTTTATCATGCAGTTCAATCTGAAGCTTTATTGTTCCGTCCGGATCCTTTAGAACTTCATTCACCTTGGAAGTACGTAAAATGGCTTTTTCTTCAAGAAGCTTTCGTAAATCAAGACCAAGATTTGTCATCTGATTGAAATCTTCTGCTCCGTTTCCAATCCATTTAAAAATCTGCATTCCACGGAATTTCTGTTTTAATTCAAGTTTTTCAACAATTTCTTCCGGTAAAAGTGATGTTAATTCTATTTTATCCATTGGTAATCCTTTATAAAGTTTATACAACTTTTCGGTTAAAAAGAAAAGGGAAAGAAAGTTGCGTGGCAAATTTCTTTCCCAATAAGTTAGTTTTTTTGTTAGAGCAGTAAATTATGCTCTCTTGATTTTTTCAAGAATTGTTTTAATCTGCATGTTCTTGCCGTCATTTCTCAAGAAATGTTCAAGCAGATTTATTGCTTCATCGGTTTTGTTCATCTGTACATAACATTCAGCCAAATCTACATAAAGACGAGAGTTTCTTGGGTCATTCTGAATCAAAGTTTTGAATCTCTTTACAGCTTCATCATTCTTTCCCTGTGCTTTACAAATCAAAGCAAGACCGATTGCAGCATAAATATCAAAATCAATTTCAAGTGCTTTGTTGTAATAGTTTACAGCTTCTTCATAGTTACCGATTGTTCTGTAAGCATCTCCTGCCCGGGTTAAGATAACCTTGTTTTTAGGGTCTATTTCTAGAATCTTGTTCCAGTATTCAATAGAACGCCCCTGCATCCCAAGTCCGCGGTAACAATCTGCAAGTCCAAATAGCGCATAGAAATTCTTAGGGTCGCGTGCAAGAGCTTTTTCAAAGTAGTAGGTTCCTTTTTCAAAAGTCTTTAATTTTCTGTGACAGTTTCCGATTGCTGTAAGAACACGGATATCGGAATTATCCTGATTCAAATCATAAATACGTGTCCAGTAATATAATGCATCCTTGTATTCCTTAAAATCATAACTCAAGTGTCCAAGACCAATTAAAGCATAAGGATTGTCCTGTTCCATTTCCAGAACTTTAAGATAGAGTTCCTTTGATTTTCTAAAATCCTTTGTTTTTCTATAGGCATCAGCAACACGGGTGATGACAGTAATGTTTTTATCATCATGAACTAAATACTGCTGCCAGATATCTATTGCTTTTGAGAACTGATTAAGTGCTTTATAACAATCTGCAAGACCAAATAATGCATAATTGTTTGAAGGGTAAAAAGACAAACATTTATTGTAAAAGGAAATAGCTTCATTAAAGTTGTTCTGTTTTCTTGCAATGTCGCCTAAACCAACCAAAGCGTAGTTGTTGTTATCTTCCAAAGAAAGAATTGATTCAAAAGCGTGGCGGGCACCCTCTGTGTCATTTTCTTTCAAAAGCTGATAACCTTTTTTTGATAATTCTGTAATCTGATCATTTCCATCTGTGATTTTATCAGATGACATTTCAAATTCTTGAGATTCTGCAAATTCTGATGATGTTGTTGTAGAAAAATTATTATCCATATTAATTTTTAAATCTCCCTTTTATTTTTTTATTTAACAAAAGTAAAATTAATAGTTTTGTTTTAATAATGTAGAAACAATTTGTGCAAGCGATTCATAAATTGGTTCTGCATCTCTCCTGTTATGGGCTAAATGATAAGCTTTTAATGCCTTTAACCCCTGTTTATTATTCATATAATAATCGCCTACGCGTGTAAGCCCATCTGAATAACCTGTAGTAATAAAAATACGGCGAGCATCCTCTATGTTGCCTGAGTTAAACATTGTATTTGCTCTGCGATTAAGTATGACCTTTTGTTCGGGAGTTAATCCTTGAACTGGATTGTCAGTGACCTTGATAAAACCATCAGAGAGTCTTTTTTCGTTTAAAGCAGCAATGAATTTTTCTTCAGCATCAACTTTTCTATTCATATTTTACTACAATAAATATATATTATCATAATTTTTTGTTATGTCAAACAAATAATGAATTTTAGCGTGATAATAAGGCAAGTTTTTACTTAAAAAATGAATAGAGGGGGATTTTTACTCTTTATTCACACTGTAACTATAAAAATCAACAATGGAACGTCCGTAAACCCTCTGGTCTATTCTTGTAAGATTCCCAATTTTATCTGGCATAAAATGCTCTTCCGGGCGGTGAACTAAGATTGTTCCTGTTTTATTAAGCATTCCTTTTTCATCTGCTTGTTTTACCAAATCTTCATGAAATTTGTAAGGGAAGGGTGGATCAAAAAAAATAAAGTCAAAGGAAGCTTTGCAACGTTTTATAAAATATTCCACCGGCATAAAATGACACTGAATCTTTATTCCAACTTCATTTTCTGCAATTGAGACATTTTCAAGAACCGTATTTATCTTTATCTTGTCCTTTTCACATAATTCTACGTGACTTGCACCTCTTGAAACAGCTTCAATCGCAATTGTTCCCGAGCCCGAAAATAAATCAAGGAAAGATTTACCTTCCAAATTACCAAGAATAGAAAAAACTGATTCTCTCATTCTATCCATTGCCGGTCGGATTACTCCATCCGGGCATTTTATAATTCTACCTTTAAGTTTTCCACCTGTAATTCTCATTTTTATCCTGCTTATTTTGCTGTATTATATTATTTTTTGTTGAGTGACCAGAAAATATCATCGTGCTTTAATTTATTGTTTTCCATTGCATAATCAAAGGCTGTTTTACCTTCTGTAGAGCGGATGGAAGTTACTGCCCCTTTTTTAAGAAGAACATCGATGATACTGGTCGAATTGCAGAATTGAGCGGCATACATTAATGGTGTTTTTCCATTATAAAAAGTATTTAATGGTATTGATTTATCCATAAAAGTCTCAATTTTGGCAATTTTTGAAAAATCTGAAGAAGAATTGTCTGTCAGCAGAAGAACAAAAGCCTGAAGAACTTCTTTTTCAGAAACTGAATAATAATTCAGCAGTTTTTTTATGATTTCAGGATTACCGTTGTAGGTTGAAGCGAGAATTAAAGGTGATAAATCATATTTATTTTTGATTTTTACCTGGGCTCCCGCATCAATCAGACTGTCAACTATAGAAACATTTTCCTGATAGCGGCAGGCGTACATTAGAGCTGTCCATCCATCCTTGTCTGTAAGATTTACATCTGCTCCCGAAGTCAGAAGAGATTTTAATTCCCAGTTGTTGCCGTTTTTAGCCGCTTTCATAAGGAGAGTAGAGCCAAAATTATCAGCTTCGTTAGGATTAAGAATTGTTTTTTCTATGATTGTTTCTTCTGGCAATCTTAATTCCTTTTTAGGAGCATAATCCTGAAGGTATTCTTTTTGATAGCTTGGATATAAATCTTCATTTTTGTCATAATTGGATAAATCAAAGAAGGATTCTGTTTTTTCCGGCTCAATAATCTTTTCTGCCTCTTTTTCCTCTTTTATTTCTTCTTTTTCTCCATTATAAAAATATTTTTCAAAGACTTTTGCAGCATCTAGTGTTTCTGTTTCTTCCTTGATTTTTTTATAATCTTCCGCAAAGAAAGAAGAGGGGCTGCTTGTTATAAAAGAATAGTTTTTTGCAATGCAGTATTTTTTGTTTTCCTGCAAATCCTTGTAAATCCATACCAAAATAGCCTGCTGTCGGTTAGAAAAAGGACCGCTTAGTAGTTTTCCTGCTTTCTGCTTTGATTTTGTTCTGCAGATGTACCAGCTTTCTGTGCTTTCTACAGTATTTTTGATTGTTTTTTCAACTTCTACCGGCAGCTCCTGAGCTTTTTCTGTTTTCTCTGCTTTTGGCAGCTTACTTGCCTTCATTTGAATCCATGGGTTTTTTGTTATTTCTGCATTTTCATAAAATAACTTAACAGAAAGGCTTTCTTCAACCTGTTTGTCTAAAATTATTTCTGCTTTTGAACTGAATGCGTTTTTCTTTTCTTCCTGATTTATAAGTTCAAAAGTTCCGTATGATTGATTACTGGAAAAAAGTTCACCTTTAAGAGAAGTCATTTCAATACTGGGCTTTCCTGTACAATAAATTATAATTTTATCTCCAGCTTCAGGAATGTTTTTCTTAAATTTAATGCCTTTAATAATTCCAGAAAAAGTATTGTCTTTATCAGCATTAAGATCGAGTATGTTAGTGTATTTGCCTAAATCAAGATTATATTCTGCCGGATGTTCTATATTTGTATTTGTAGTTGCGCATCCGAAAACAAAGAAAAGTGCGAAAGTCAAAGATAAAAATAAACCCTTTTTCATTTATATTCCTTAAAAAACTTAAACCAATTTATAGTGTATTATACTTATTATAAAGTATAAAAATACATATTTTCAAGCCTAAATAATATAATGCACTATTTTGCTTCATGCAAAATAGTGAACGAGCCTGGTAGCAATGGAAGTTACAAAAAAAATGCAACGGGCACGTAATCTCTATTCCATTTCACTATTTTGCTTCACGCAAAATAGTGAACGAGCCTAGTAGCAATGAAAGTTATAAGATAAATACATCGGGCACGTAATCTCTATTCCATTTCACTATTTTGCTTCATGCAAAATAGTGAACGAGCCTTGTAGCAATGAAAGTTATAAGATAAATACATCGGGCACGTAATCTCTATTCCATTTCACTATTTTGCTTCACGCAAAATAGTGAACGAGCCTTGTAGCAATTGAAGTTACAAAAAAAATGCCACAGGCTCGTATTGACCTTATTCCCTTTTTAAAATAAAATATCAAAACCCCTTGGAAATCTGAAATATGATTTTCCTTTGTCCATAAGGAGGAATAAAAATCATTTGCTTCTCATTAAATGATTTTTATTATTACACTTATTTAATCGTCGATTGATAATTGTATACATTTCCTCCTGAATTATTTTGCAAAAAGCAAAATTAAATTTTAAGGAGATACTTATGAAAAAGTATGAACTTATGGTAATTTATCCCCTTGAGGATGAATCTGCTAAAAAAGGTGCTGAAAGCTTAAAGAGCACACTTTCTTCTTTCGGTGCGGAAATTGAAGAAGAAAAACCATTCGGTGACCGCGATCTTACCTACGAAATCAAAAAACAGAAAAAAGGACGCTTTGTTCTTTACACAATGAAGCTCAATCCTGCTAAGATTGTCGAAATTGATAAGGCATTCAAAATTAATACAAACCTTTTGAAATATCAGTTCGTAAAAATCGAAGAAAAATAAACTGTTTGTGAATCCATAAATCACAAAAAGGAGAATGTTATGACAGATACAAATCATGTTGTTCTTGTTGGACGTCTGACAAAAGATTTAGGAACAGACGAAAGAAGTTTCGGTTATGTTGCTAACGGTCAGGCTAGGGCTAATATCAGTATAGCTGTCAACAGATCTAAGAAAAATGGTGATCAATGGATTGATGAAGTTAATTATTTTGATGTTACAATTTGGGGAAAAACTGCTGAAAATCTTAAGCCTTATTTGACAAAAGGTAAACAGATTGTAGTAGAAGGATATCTGAAACAGGACCGCTGGGAAAAAGATGGTCAGAAGTTCAGCAAAGTTTCAGTTGTTGCTAATAACGTACAGCTGATTGGCGGAAGAGCCGAGGGAGGACAAGTTTCAAATGGGGCTCCTAGGATTCAGCCGATTAACAATGCTTCTTCAGGATATTCATCAAATTATTCATCAGAACCTTATGGTGATTCTGGTATGGATTTGCCAGAAGATATTCCATTTTAATCCTAATACCAATCAAGGAGAAATCAAATGTCTGAAGAAAATACACAGGAAATTGAAGAGAAAAAAGCTCAGGAAGCTGCAATGGATGAAGTTACAGTTGAATCTGATGGTCGTGAAGAAGACAAAGACGGACGTGCAAAAGCAAAAGCTTACTTCCGCAAAAAGGTTTGCAGATTCTGTGCAAATAAAGCAAAAATTGATTACAAAGATACAGATGCATTGCGCCGCTATATGACAGAAAGAGGTAAGATTCTTCCTCGCCGCATTACTGGTACATGTGCAAAACATCAGCGTGAAATTGCAAAGGCAATCAAGAGAGCAAGATCTATCAGTTTGTTGCCATTTGTTGCTGACTAATCAATAAAATTAAATAAGCCGCTTCATACTCCGAAGCTGCTTGATAAAATAAATACTCAGGAGCTAGAAAATGAAAGTAATTCTTAACGTAGACGTTAAATCTCTCGGTGAAGAAGGCGACGTAAAGAACGTTGCAAATGGTTATGCAAGAAACTTCCTTCTTCCACGTAATTTGGCTGTACCTTACAACGAAGCTACAGTAGCCATTTTTGAAGCACGCAAAGCTGAAATTGAAGCTAGAAAGGAATTGAAACGCAAGGATTCTGCAAGCCTCAAGGAAAAATTGGAATCAGCAGAATTGGAAATTACAATGCCAGCTGGAGCAAACGGAAAACTTTATGGTGCAGTTACAACACACGTTGTTGCAGATGCTCTTAAGAAGAATGGCTTTGATATCGAACGCAAACGCATCGATCTTCCAGGTCTTGCAATCAAATCTGTTGGTACATACAAGGCTATCATTAAACTTTATGAAGCACAGACAGCAGAAATTCATGTTGTTGTAAAGGCTCATATTGAAGAAAAGAAAGAAGAAAAACCTGCTAAAAAAGAAAGAAACTTCAGAAGAAATGAAGAAGTAAAAGCAGAAGAGCCAAAAGCTGAAGAAACAGCAGAAACTGCTGAATCAAAAGCTGAGTAATTTTAATCTTATTTAAGATTTTCAGTCGGTATTGTCTTTTTGCAGTACCGACTTTTTTTATCTTGATGTATAATAAACGTATAAAAAAAATAATAAAGGTAGGTTATCGTGGATTACAATTTATTAAATAAAGTTCCGCCTCATAGTCTGGAAGCCGAGCAGGCGGTTTTAGGTGCTGTTTTGCTGGACTGGACGGCAATGTCAGAGCTTGTTTCCCGCATGCGTCCCGAGCATTTTTATTCAATACAGAATCAGACAATATTTCAGGCACTTTTAATACTTTTTAATAAAAACGTAAAGGGTGATACCTTATCTTTAATAAATGAACTGACTGTAGAGCAGAATCTGGAAAAGGCTGGTGGAACCGCATATATTGCTTCTCTTACAGATACCGTTCCTTCTTCTGCAAACATTGATTATTATTCTGATATAGTTTTAGATCGTTCAGTACGACGAGAGCTTATAAATGTCTCTACCGAAATGCGCAGTTTAGCTTATGAGCTTGGTCAGGACAGTTCAAGTCTTCTTGATCACGCTGAACAGAAAATCTTTTCACTGGCTGAACGTAATGAAACAACTGTTATTCATGAAATTAAAAATATCATGATTCGTGATATTGAAATTATCGATTCACGTTATAAAAATAAAAATCAATTTACTGGAGTACCATCGGGGTTTTCTCAGTTAGATATAATGACATCCGGTTTTCAGAAATCAGAGCTTATTATTCTCGGTGCCCGTCCATCTATAGGTAAGACAGCTCTTGCACTTTCTATGATGCGTCATATTGCCCTGGAGCGAAAAATCTCCTGCGGTTTCTTTTCTCTAGAAATGCCTTATGAATCTATTGGTATGCGACTTCTTTCCATGGAAGCTAACGTTAATATGTCAAGAATGCGTTCCGGTATGATTCGTAAAGAGGATATCATGAAAATCCAGGATGCAGCAGGACGATGGTTTGAATCTCCTTTGTATACTGTTGATACACCAAATATGCGCCTTCTTGATTTAAAGGCAATGGCCCGCCGTATGGTAAAAAATCATAAGGTTGAAATTATTTTTATAGACTATATTGGTTTAATCACGACAGAAAATACTGCTGCTCCAGTTTATGAACAGGTTTCGGAAATATCTAAATCATTAAAAGCCCTTGCCCGAGAGCTTGAAATCCCTATTGTAGCTCTCTGTCAGGTTGCCCGTGATGCGGAAGGAAAGGAACCAAATCTTGCCCAGTTGCGCGGTTCAGGTTCTATTGAGCAGGATGCGGATGTTGTTATGTTTATTGACCGTGATCGATTAAAAGATGGTCTTAAATCTGAGGATAAAAATGCAGTTCAAGAAGCAAAAATTATCCTTGCAAAGCAGCGAAATGGTCCAACCGGTGATGTAAAAATCTCATTTATTCCGGCTTACTCTGCATTTGCAAATCTTGTTAATGATTCAGAATAAGCAGTTTAGAATAAGCCTGGAATAAAAGCAGAATCAGAATGTACTTCTCAAATCTTTTACACTAAGACTGTCTTTAAGTTGTTTTAGAGTTATTTCTTCTTTTGTTTTGAAGAGAATAGTCTTTTTCTCATCAGGTAATAGAGTAATCATGTTGTCTGAGAAGAGACCAGAAATACCTTTTGCATCCAGAGAAACAAAGAATGCCGGTTTATCAGTGCTGAGTATAACCTGGTAAGAATCCTTTGCTTTTTTTATCTCCATGCTGATTTTAGTATCTGCAATCTGACATTTCTTATAGGCTTTTATCCATACAGTGTTATTGCATTTATAAGCTTTTTGTGTTTCAGAAACTGCTTCAAGACTGCCATAAATAAAATAATTTTCTGAAGTAGTCTGATTTTCTGTACAGTAAATCGCGTTGATTGTCTCGGTGAAAACTTCTTTTGTTGTATCAGCTTTTAATATTTCATTTAATTCAATCTGCTTTAAAATTTGACCATCAAATTTTATTAACGAAAGCTTTACATTAACTCTAAGTTCTTCCAGTGTATCATTACAAATAACACAATGAAGCTTATCGTCTTTTATGAATAAAGGCATATAAACGATGTCAAAGAATTTTTTTGTTTCATACTGGAGAAGCTTCCATTTTCCACCATATTCAATTGATGACCAGCTTGGACCAGGCCATACATCATTCAGCTGCCAGATAATAGAGCCCATGCAGTGTGGTTTAAGGCTTCTCCACCAGTCTACCGCAGTTTTTATTGCTACAGCCTGTTGAACTTGACTTAAATAAACCATGTTTTCAAAACCGACAGGGAAGCGGAAATAACGACTGAAGTTTTCCAGCATTATTGAGTTTCCGCTTGGTGATCGCTGGTGATATTCCATTACAGGACTTGTAAAATTATACTGGCTTGTATCGGCAAATGTTTCAATACAATCAAGGGAAGGAAATGATTCATAGCCAAACTCAGCAACAAAGCGTGGATTTATTGAAAGATAGGCAGAAAAATCTTTTCTTTCGTGCCAGACACTCCAGTAATGCATGTCCCCCATATTGTCATTATGCCAGTTGTCTCCAAAATCATCTGGTCCCGGACATGGTGAACTAGGCCAGTATGTTCTTGCTGGATCCAGTTTTTTGATTGTAGTACCGATTAAACCGTGATATAGTCTGTCATAATCAACCAGATATCGGTCTCGGTTTTCCCGGCTTTCTTTGAACCAGCTAAGTGAACCAAAGTTTTCATTGTTTCCACACCAGATTCCTATGGAGGCATGAGTTTGTAATCTTGGAATTTGATATTCGAGCTCTGCTGCAACTTCTTTAAAGAAATCTTCAGTTGAAGGATATAAGGCACAGGCAAACATACAGTCCTGCCAAACAATAATTCCTAATCGGTCACATAAATCATAAAATATTTCTTTTTCATAAATGCCGCCACCCCAAACCCGCAGGCAGTTTTCATTTGCTTTAACGGCAGAGTATAATAAATTTGCATAACGTTCATTTGTCATTGCCGATGGCAGGGAATCGGCAGGAATCCAGTTAGAGCCTTTTGCAAAGATTTTTCTTCCGTTATTCTCAAAATAAAGGGAACGGCCTTCCTTGTTGTTTGCATTGTCTTTTTTTGAAACAACTTTTAATGTAGAAAAGCAGATTTTTCTGTTTTCTGTGACTGTACCGCTGGTTGAATCATACTCATAAACAGAAAGATTATAGACCTTGTTTTCTGTAAGACCAGATTCCTTTAATTCTCCTGCTGTTTTCCAGATCTGAGGATTTGAAACAGAAATAGATGCGCTTATATGGTTCTTTCCTTTTTGCAGTTTTATTTTCTGTTTGGAAAAAGATTCTTCTATGTCATTGCCTTCAATCTTAAAAACAAAGTCTTTTGTTCCCTTGATAAAGGAATCGAACTCGGCATTTACGGTTACAATCCAGTTATTTTTTTGTTTTCGTGTATAAGAGCAGGTAATTGATTCAAAAAGACCGTCCGTAACAGTATAAATTATAATATCGCCGTAAACACCGCTTGTCATAATACAAGGTCCCCAGTCCCAGCCGCCATTGCACTGACATTTTCTGGCAAGGTTTCTGTCTGGTGAATAAACATCGTATTTCATATAAGGAACAGGATAGGGTAAAGTTTTGCTGATTTCCTTTGATTTTTTTTCAGCAGATTCAAGGAGAATTGAGATAGTATTCTTTCCGTTTTCCAGATAATCAGTTATATCAAATCTGTATCTTGCAAACTGATTCTGACCGCAGCCAACCTTTTTATCATTAATAAAAAGCGTAAAGAAGGTGTCAGCCTGAGTAAGTTCTATAATTGTCCTTGTATTTTTGATTTTTTTGTATTCAAAATCCCTTGTAATAGTCCAGTCAGTCTGTCCAACCCAGAGACTTTTCTGCTCATTGAAGCCATAGAAGGGATTTTCAATGATTTTGTTTTCCAGCAGGCTGCTATGAATATCGCCTGGAATAGATATTGAACAGTTTATTTCTTTATCTGAATAATTTCCAGAAAGATTCCATCTGCCATTTAGAGTATTTAATATCATTATTTCCTCCGTTAAAAAAAATAGGGTTGTCCAAGCCTCTTTTTTGGCGGTTAGACAACCCCTTTTTGTTTCAGTTAGAATTATTTAGCATCTACTGTATTTGAAGTTTCTTTTGTAATTGATGATAAATCAGCTTTTGACAGAAGTCTTAACTGACCATTTTTAGCAGTAACTACAAGTCCTGAATCTGTAATTGTAATTGGAGTAGAACTCTTTACTGCTACAGGAGATTTAAGCTGCATTACAAGAGAAGAATTATATTTTGCAACAACCCAGTTGTTTCCATCCTGAATAACGCAATAATAAGCCTCTCCTTCCTGTACAAGAACTGAATCTTCTGCAAGAGTTTCGTTGCTTTCACTTACGATTTCCATATTGTTATCATCAAGAAGAACCAGTTTGATTGTTCCGTTTCCTGTATTTTCTCCTGCTACAGCCATGTACTGATTTCCTGTCTTATAAACTGTTCTATTTCTGATTTCTGTAACTGGTGATTTTTTGATGATTGTACCATCTTCAACATTGAATTTAACAAGTCTTGAAAGCATGTTTGCTTCATCGCTGAGGATAATACCATATTCAGAGCCCATTTTTGCAATTTCTGCCTGTTTGTCCTGAACTTCCTTCTGGTCTTTTGCTATTTCCTTGCGTTCTTCCTGAGCTTCGTTCTGCTTTTTATCAGCTATTTCCTGCTGTTCTTTTGCTTCTTCTTTAGCTTCTTCAGTTTTCTTTTCCTGTTCTTTTACTTCTTCTTCTTTTTCTTCTGCTTTCTTTATATTTTCTTCAGTAGGATTTTCTTCAGCTTCTTTTTTAGCTTCTTCAGCTTCTTTCTTTGTTTCTGTTAACTTTTTCTCTTCTTCAACAGCCTTTTTCTGTGCTTCCTGGGCTTTGTCACTTGCTTCTTCGGCTTCACGCTCTTTTAAGTCAACCATATCTTTTCGAGGATCAACATTCTTGTCTTCATCTTCCTTCATTGACTCAACTACTGTTGTGTCGCTGATTACGGAAGTATCGACTGTTGAAAGTCCGCCATTTACATCAAAAAGAGGAATAACGATTTCTGAACGTCCCGGCCATTCTTTGTAAGTTGTTGATAAACCACAGTTATTCTGTGATAAGTTTTTCATTACGACATTTTTGTATTTTGAAGAAAATACATCATATTTTCCACGGTAAACTGCATTGTAAACTGTAATGAATACTGCCAGTGTATCAGCGTCTTTTTCTGAATATTTATATGCAGCAGAAAGATAAGCGCTGATAATTCTTCTGAGGTTTATAATATGGTCTACGGTTGCGTTTTCACCAATAAAAAGAATATCTGCATCTAATTTTGAAGTTTCGGACGGATCAATTGCATGAACAACAAAATATTTCTGTCTGTTTCCTACTGTAGAAGGCTGCCCCGGAACAATTGTTTCACCCATGGTTGAACCAATAGCTTTAATTGCAGCAATTGAATCTATAACCTTATGGGGACCTGTATAGTTAATGAACTCAATCTGTTCTGTACTTGTTCCTCTTAATTCGGGTTCGTCAACTTCTAATGCAAATGTACTGATGCTGAGCAAGATTGCAGCAAATAAAAATCCTATAATTCTTTTCATAACAATGCCTCTAATTTAAATGTAGATTATTAATTATATCATTACTTATTTTTTTTTCCAAATGATTTTTTATATGATTTTTTTTAGCTTTTATTACTATTTTTGTTATTATTGCTTGTTTATTAACTGCTTGAGTTTTTCACGGGCGTAGTCTCGTGTGCGGGAGTTGTATTTTGGATACATCAATTCTGTATAAATAAGTTTTCCGTAATCATTGAAGGCCTTTGATCCCATCAGCCGGCAGATTGAATAGACTGCATCACAAACATCTTGAAGAAGGATTTCATCTTTAGGATTTATGTTTTTACAGAAAATCGAGAGTTCCTGCAGGATTTTTTCTTCCGGGTCATAGCCATTTGCGGCAAAATTACTGATTAGTGTGTGCAGAAGGGATGTATTTTTTTCTTTTTTTAAGCAGGAAATTATCTGTTCGTTAAAGGTTGAAGTTTGATAGGCAGAAAGTTGTGAAAGCATTTTTTCCAGACCGACGGAATCTGATTCAAAAACAGATTTTTCAACTCGGGTTCCTGTGTTTGATCTTGCCAGAAAGTTCAGGTACATAGTACAGTTGCCCAAAAGCTGGGAAATCCATTGCTGTTCATTGCTTCCGTAATTGCCATTTTTAAGTGCGGCAAAACGTTCATCTCCTGTAAGACTGGAATCAAGTCTGATAGAATAAATGTTGTCAAAAAGTGAAGAATCAAAGCTGTAAAAGTTATTGTAGTTAGGCAATTCCTTTTTTGAATTATCGATTGTATTTTTTGTATTTTTGCTTTTTGCTGACTGTGATGTCCTGAATGCATTTATAGACCAGTTGACGCCAAAAAGAATGAGATGGTTATCATTTGTGAAAATCATCCTGTTGTAATATTCTCTTGAACCTTTTGGTGGAAGTGAACCTGACCAGATCTGCTTTCCTGAATTGTTATAGAAAAAGGCATTTTGCGAATCGGATAAAAATACTCCGCTTTCATTGAAAAAACAGGCGGGAGAGTCGTTTATATTCTGAACAACAAAGCTTTTGTAAATAGAACCGTCTTCAGGCTCCAGATATTCAATTTGAATGCTGTCATTCAGGTGATTTATATAAATAATGTCTTTTCTATTCTGAGACATTACGAAAAAGTTCTTTTTGTATTTTGTATTTTTTTCGGCATTAAAAAGCCATTTGTGAGTGGCCTTATTATCGATGATGTCGAATAAGCCGCATTGACCGTCTGTAAAGGTAAGCATTATTCCTTTTGGGGTTGTAAGGCTGGTAATGACTTCCCCTGCAAAAACAATATGTTCGATGATTTCACCAAATGGAGTGATTCTTATTGCCTGACTTTTGCCTTCCTCAAGCTTTTTCAGAAAGATAACTATTGTTCCGTCGGAGAGCTCCTGTATTGGGAGATTTGATTGTTCCGGGGTTTCGAGCTGCCACTTTTGTAGTCCGTTTATTGTAAAGCATGATAAAACTTTATTTCCCCGTACAAAAAAACGGCCATCCCTTCCTCCAAATGGATTATCGATAATTTCAAAGTCCAGATTTTTTACCCAAAGTTCCAGGCCATCGCTGTTTAATAGAGTCAGTCTTTTTTTATTGTTTGTGATTACAGCTGTAAAATCATAAGGAAGTACGCAGAAAAAAGGTGAATTGAAGCGTTGTAATGATTTTTCCCAGATTATTTTCCCATCGCTCGTAAAAGAAATTATATTGCGGGCATCAGTCATTATGCAGAAGCCTTGTGAGGTAAGCTGAGGCTGAGAAACTACTTTACCGGGGAGAACCGTTGACCAGGAAGCGTTAATATTTGTTAACAAGGATTGGGCAGAAATCTTGGAGGAGAAAAATGAAATTAAAAAAATAAGAAAAAACTGTGTTTTGTGCATTATCATTCTTGTATAAACTTCCTATATTTTACTTCCCGAACATTTTTATCTCTTTATAGACTCTCTCAAGCATAAATAATTTTTAAAGAATAAACAACGCAAGGCTTTCAATGTGACTGGTATTTGGGTAAAAATCCAGTAAATATAGTTTTTCTAGTGTGTAGCCGGCTTGAATGAGTCTGGCAGCGTCGCGTGCATGGGTAGCTGGATCGCAGGACATTGAAAGAATTACCGGGATTTTACTTTTGCATAAATAGTCACAAACGGCTTTTTCCATTCCTGAACGCGGTGGGTCAATTACGCAGGCATCAAAGGGCGGGCAGTAGGATGAACAGGTTTTTACCCAGTTTTCACCGCTTAATCCATAGCTTACGTGTTTTTTGCCTGCAAGGTTTTGTTCTGCAAAAACCAGAGCATCTCTGTTGTGTTCGACTAAGGTTACGTTTTCGTATTTGTCTGTAAGAAAGGTTGAAATTGAACCGCAGCCTGCATAGATATCGATTATATTCTGTCCGCCGGGTAAGAGCTCCATAATTTTCTGGATTACTTTCTCGAATACAAAAAGATTTGACTGGAAAAAGCCCCGTACGTCAAAATGCAGGGTTTTATCCAATATTTTTACGGCTGCTACCGTCTCATCGTTTATTATGGTTCCTTTAAAATAATGATTTTCCTTTACTTTGAGTTTTTTTCCGCCTTTAGAAAGGAACTTATCAGAGCGATTTTGTGTAAACTTATTTTGTGTGCTTTGTGTTGTTTGTTTTGTTTGAGGAATTGCAATTTTGATTTTTCCGTCTGATTGACTGTCTGATTTGCTGTCTGTCACCTTATTCAGCGACTGCATTTTATCGCTTCCAAAAACATGGATTCTTCCCTGTGGCCTTTGTTCAGACGGTGTATTTGCAAGATAATCATTTATGACTTTTTCTGCACAAAGACATTCGTCAATATTGATTATGGTATTGTCACTTTTTTTAGAAAGCCCGCCATCAGTAAACTGAAATCTTGCCCTGTAGTTTGTATCTGGACCGTAAATCGTCTGAATAGGAACTTCAAGTTTTATTTTATTGTCTGCAAAAATATCGGAAAGCATTTGTTTTCTTAATTCCCGCTGGTATTCAGGAGAAATGTGCATCATATTACAGCCGCCGCATTGACCATAATATTTACAGGGAGCTTGGACTCGCTTTGGGGAGGCTTTTATAATTTTTACAATTTCTGCGTTGTCATAATCATTTTTGTGTTGTACTATTTTAACTGATAATGTTTCACCAGGCATTGAATATGGTATGAAAACCGTTTTGGAATCAATTTTTGCTATTGATAATCCGCCGAAAACTGTTTTTTCTGTAGTAACTGTCACTGTATCCATAACCAGAATATTATCAGATAAACTCAAAAAATTAAACATGAAGCAGGAGGATGAATATGCAGTTAAAGAGTTTTGCTTTTAAAATTAGTGATGGGACCGAAGTTTGGGTAAATAGATGGGCTCCGGAACCTGAAGAAGAAATAAAGGGAGTAATTCAGCTTCATCATGGACTGGCTGAACATTCTTTGCGTTATGACCGTTTTGGTTCTGTTCTTGCAGAAAATGGTTATGTTCTTAATGCTTATGATATGCGTGGCCATGGAAAAACTGCGGAAATTGCAGAAGCAGCAGGAACCGGTAAGTTCGGCAAGTTTACTGATAAAGACGGCTTTAATCGGGTAGTTGATGATTTAAATGAAGTGATTGGTGCTGTTAAAAAAGAATACGAAGGTAAACCTGTAATTCTTTTTGGTCATTCTTTTGGTTCTTTTGTTTCTCAGGCTTATATCGAAAAATACGGAAACAATATTGCAGGCTGTGTTCTTTGTGGTACTGCCGGTCCTAGAAAACTTTTGATTTCTGCCGGAAAACTTGCTGTAACTTTGATTAAGGCAATCCGTGGGGGAGATAGTTTTGTTCCTTTCCTTGATAAACTTGCTTTTGGGAATTATAACAACAGAATCCCTGGAAATAAAACAGATCATGACTGGCTTTCTAGAAACGAGCTTAATGTTGAATTATTCTTCTCTGATAAATGGTGTAATATTCCTCTGAGAACTTCTTTTTACTATGATATGATGAGCGGTCTTAATCAGATTCATAAAGCTGCTAATATGAAGGCTATTCCAAAAGACCTGCCTGTTTATTTTATTTATGGTGAAGAAGATCCTGTAGGTGATTATGGAAAGACTGTAGAAAAACTCTATAATATCTATCTGAAGAATAAAATGCAGAAGGTTACATTAAAATCTTATCCGCAAGACAGACACGAGATTTTAAATGAAGTAGACAAGGAAACTGTTGAAAAGGACGTTCTTAACTGGCTGGAATCTGTGTTGAAAAAATAAGACTAAAAAAGTGACACCTTGACTATCAGTCGAAAATAAGAATAATATTCAAGCATTGTGTTATATCGATATGGAACAAATGATAAGGGCGAGCTTGTAAAAAAAGCCGTCGTTTATACCAAGGAAGAGCATTTAATTCCGACTTCAAAAATTGACCCTGATGCACTGCAGATTATAAACCGTTTACGTGATATGGGCTTTACTGCTTATATAGTCGGTGGTGCTGTAAGGGATTTAATTGTTGGAAATACACCAAAAGATTTTGATATCGTTACAGATGCAACTCCTTCAAAAATTAAAAAGATTTTCAGAAACTCACGAATAATAGGCAGACGTTTTAGACTGGTTCACGTTGTTTTTGGTACTAAAATATTTGAGGTCAGCACCTTCCGTTCAAATGCAGAAGGTTCTGTTGGTAATGATTTTGGTACAATTGAACAGGACGTTATGCGCCGCGATTTTACCTTGAATGCTCTTTATTATGATCCTGTTCAGGAGCAGGTAATTGATTACGTGGGCGGTATGAGGGATATAAGAAAGCATATTCTTAGACCGGTAATTTCCCTTGATTCGATTTTTGTAGAAGATCCTGTGCGAATGCTTAGAGCAATAAAGTATTCGGCTACTACCCATGCACGTATGTCCTTTTCTTTAAGACATAAAATCAGGCAGAGTGCGAGTTTATTAAGTCAGATTTCTCCATCCCGCATAACAGAAGAGCTTTTGAAAATTATAAACAGCGGACATTCTTATGATATTATCAGTGAGGCAATTGATACTGATTTGTTTATGAATCTTCAGCCCTCTGCCGCGGCAATGATTTTTGATAATTCTGAGCTTGAAGAGCGCTATATGGAAAATCTTCAGAATCTTGATGCGCTTGTAAAAAAGGAACCTGATGCCCGTTTGGGAAAGAAGCTTTATTTCCTTGTGTTTGATTTTATTTCAACTTTGACTGACTGGGAAAAGGAAACTTCCGAAAAATATTCTTCTTCCGAGCTTTATGCAAAAACCTGGACTGAATGTCGCAATTTTGTCCTTCCTATGAATCCACAGCGACGGGAACTGGAATATGCAATTAAGTCTGCATTGAATACGCTTGGAGTTAATATAAAGCTTCAGTCTAAAAATCAGGCAAAAGCACCTGCAAAGAAATCATAAGATTATTTATCGATATGGGAATGGGCGAGGGTGTGTTTCAACTCGTCCATTTTGTTTTTTGCCCTTTCTTTTTCATCATCGCCTGGAGTGGATGGGGCTTTTGTAATTTTATCAATAACAATGCTTACTTCTTCAATCAGTATTCCGGTAAAGGTTTCAATTTTATCGATGATGTACTGTTGCATTTTATGAACTTTTCCAGTCAACTGTGTGCCGAAAGGTACATCTATTGTTATAATAAGACGGTAACCACGGATATCAGTTTTTATTGAGATTTTCTTTATTTTTACGTCCGGGGCACATTCATCGACACAATGCATTACCATTTGAGTAAGGGCAGCTTCTGAAATTTCAACACGTCCTTTTTTAGAGAATTCTGGCTTTACAATTGATTTTTCAATCAGCTTTCCCTTGTTTTTTCCAGAACCTTTTGAAAAAAGCTTGCGTTTATTAAAAAAGTCATGAATTGAATTTGAAAATATCTGAGGATAGGATTTTTTTACTTCGATTGATGGAACGGGAATAACGTGTTTTCCTTCAATCTGTCTTGATTTTACTGCTTTTTCTATTTCTTCTTTTGTCGCAATTTCTTCAATGTGTATAATTTTTGAAGGCTGGGGAAGTTGAAGTCGCATTGCAATTTTAGTAACCATTTTTTCTGATGTGCCTAAAATTAAAATTTTTCTGATATGAGATTTCTTAAGTATTTTTGCTACTGAATCCCTGTGTTCCTTGTCATCAAAAAGGGCGACACGGACTGCACCCATATAAGTTTTTTCTCTTTTTGCTGAACGTCCGGCAAGGATTTTTTCATCCTGAATAAGAAGTCCGTCGTCTATGATTGCATTAATGCCGTATTCTTCGCATAAAAGATTGGAGCGGAAGCTTTTTCCTGTACCGCTTTCTCCCACTAATGCATAGACGGTTGTTGGTGAAAATCTTTGTTTTAATAAATCAAGCGGATTATTCATTGCACTATATTATATATCAAAAGATTTTATATCACAAGTTTTTGAAAGAAATTGAATAAATTCCTCGGGAAGGGGAGCTTCTATTTTTTCTGGCAATCCGATTGGATTGTTCTGTGGAATTATGAGGGTATGGGCATGAAGAAAAAAATGCTCCTTTTGAGGAAGTGACTTTGTGTAGGCGGTATCAAAAAGGAGCGGAAAAGAATGATGGGCACATTGCGAGCGTATCTGATGATGTCTTCCTGTTTTTATATGGATTTCGGCAAGAGTTATATCCTGATTTTTGTATTTTCCAAAAGCGACAGGGGTAACGGTTGATACAGCTTCCTTAAAGTTAGAATTATCCAGATTATCTGGGGAGGAAGATATTTTTACCGTATGAAAGCCATTGCCTTTTGTCGTTTTTATGTCTTTAGCTTCTGAGTCGGTTTGGGAATCGATGTAATCAATCCATTCACATTTTTCAGTTAGTCTGCCGGAAAGAAGGGCAAGATATTTTTTTTGAATTAGATGATTTTTAACTGCCTGCGAAAACCACCTTGCGCCGTCAATACTTTTTGAAAAGGCAATCAGCCCCGAAGTCATTCTGTCAATTCTATGCAGGGGACCAGGGGAAAAAGAAAGAGAATCATTTAAGCGAGTCTGCTGAAAATAATGATTTTTGTAAATTTCTTCGAGAGAAGGAGTTTTCTTGTTGCCGCTTCCGTGGACAGAAAGATTTACAGGCTTGTTAAAAATGATTATATGTTCGTTTTCAAAAACAATGGGCGGTAATTCTGTATTTGTGCTTTTGTATGTTCTTGTGTCCAGAGTTTCAGAATTGTCGGTGCTTTTTTTGTTATCGCTATTATTTTCGGCTTTCTCCTCCTGGGAAGAAATTATAAATTCCGCAACCGATATTTTATCACCTTCATTTACGCGATATTCCTGAGTAGTTTTTTTATCGTTTACTTTTATAAGACCTTTCCGTATGAATTTGTAAATTGAACTGAGGGGAATATCTTTTATAAAAATTCTTAGTACTTTATCAAGGCGACGATTGTCATCATTTTTTCCTGCATAAAAATCTTTATAAATCATAGGTCGATTATATTTAGAAAATTATAATAATACTAGTAAATTTTGTTATCACATGGTAAAATAATACAATATTTAAAGGAAATAAAGATGCCGGCTTTTAAAGAACAGTTAAAACTATTTTTTACAAATCCTATTTTTTTATCATGTCTTTTCAGCTGGCTCAGCGCTCAGTTTTTAAAAACAATTATAAATATAATTTATGGCCGTATTCATTCAGTGGGCGAATTGATGGAAAATCTTATCTGGCGTACAGGTGGAATGCCGTCAAGTCATTCAGCCTTGGTAGCGGCTATGTGCACCACGATAGGGTTTAGAAGCGGATTTAATTCTGACATTTTTTTTATGTCTCTTGTATTCTTTTTTGTTACAATCCGTGATGCTGTGGGAGTAAGACGTTCTGCCGGAATGCAGGCGCAAAAAATAAATAAAATTGGAAAAGAGTTAAAAGAAAAAGGTTTATTAGACGAGTATAATTCTTTAAAAGAAATTAACGGTCATACGCCACTTCAGGTTGTGATGGGCTGTGTGCTAGGCTTTCTGATTGGATTATCTTTTTCTTTGCTTAAATGATTAAATGGAATTAGTAAAAAAATATATACCTTTTGTCTGTGCACTTGCTGCCTTTGTTCTTTTGATAGTGTTCAGAACTGTGCCTTCAAAAAAATTATGGGATAATTATACTGTCCTTTATGTTCCTGTAAGTACCCAGGATGAGCAGGTAATAAATGCTCTTGAAGCGGCTGGAATCAAGGAATATATATGTCTAAAAAATCAGCGAGTGCCAGTTCTGCTTTCGGCTTTTTCTCCTGAAGTTACCATGCTTAAATTAAGCACTGGTTCATCAACCGAGGATTATTTATTCAGTCGCGAAAACTTTTTTTATGATTCAAACGGAAACTATAAATTATTTTATATTCCATCAGAATATAAGAAAAACCTGAATGACTGCATACATTTTCTTGAAAAAAAGAATATAAAAACTGGAATTGACATAGCTTTTTCATATCCATGGCTTCTTCCTGTCTTTATATTAGTGTATTTTGTGATTCTTTTTGTTTTTGCAAGAAAAAAAATGCTTTTTCTTTTTCTCAACATTTTTCCCCTTGTTTACATTTTTTGCAGTCCTTTTTACGCATCCTGCACCTCTGTAATCTTATTTCAAACAGCACTCTTTATAATTTCAAATATCTGGGGCAGAAAAAATGCAAAAAAGCAGCTCTTAAAAACAATTGCCCTTATCCTGCTTGTTTTTGTTTCAATTCTTTCTGCTTTCTCCAGTTCAATAAAAAGCGGGCTTTTTTATCTGATTTCTATGACAGGAACAGTCAGTATACTCTGTATTTTTGATTCAATAAAAAAAAGACGTGAATCAAAAATGAACTTTGTGCCGGTTTACATAAAGCCAGCAAAAATGATTTCCAGCTTTGGTGGAAATGGTAAAATAATTCTTCCTGTATCTCTGGGAATTACAGCTCTTGCTTTACTTTATTTTGGCCTGTCTTTTACAAATGTTACCCCAGGCTTTTCTCAAAAAATAAAGCTTCCTGGTGCTGTCGGAATTGCAAAAGCAGGAAATAATAATTCCACCGAAGACAAGCTCCCTTCTCTTGAGGATTATTACAAATGGAAGTGGAATATTGTTTCTAGACCTTTTAAGTCCCTGAATAGAAATTATGCAGAAGATTCATATCTGGTATTTCCTTCCTATATCAGCGAAAATGGAAAGATAAAAGAAAGTGATCAGATTCTTTCTTATGATGATGATTTTAAGCAGTCTGTTTATAATGACATTGACAGTCTTGATTTTGATTCAATCGAAAAGGTGTTAAAATCACAAAATAAAAATGCAAAATACGCTTATGTTCAAACTAGTTCTTATAAAGTAAGCCTCTTTAGTATAATTATGATGTTTATTTCCTTTAGTGTATTACTTTTTATTTATTTTTCAGTTATTATAAAAAAGGGTGGTAGAAAATGACAGCTTCTCAATCCGTTTTATCAGAAGTAAAAAAATATAAGTGTTCCGAAAATGCCTTTATGCCAAGAATGGTTGTTATACCATTGACTCAGGAAAAAAAATGTATCTGCAAGAGTCTTGTTTTTCCAGGGGATATTGTAAAAGAAGGTGATGTAATAGCTGAAGCGCAAGATAATGAACTTGCTGCAAAAATCCATTCTCCTGTTCCCGGCAAGGTTATTGATTTTGTTTCGGTTTTATGTCCAAATGGCCGATATGAAAAGGCTGTCAGAATCCAGCTTGCAGGCAGCTTTATCTTTACTGGAAAAAAACTTGAAAGCAGGGAGTGGAAGTATCTTTCGTCTTCTGCAATTGTAGATAAGTTTGCTGAAAATGGAATTTTAAATACTTTTACTACAGGAAAACCTCTTTCTCTAACTTCTCAGATTAAATCTATAAAGAATAAAGAAAAAAATAATGATTGCAGCCTTCTTGTAAGACTTTTTGATGATGACTGCTTCCGTCTTGCTGATTCTCTGCTGGCAAAGTTTTATTTTACTCAGATTGTAGAAGGGGCAAGAATAACAGCAAAGGCAATTAATGCAAAAAAAATAATTTTTGTTATGGATGAAAAATCTTCTTTTGATGAAGATTCTATTGAACAGGATAAAGAAAAGATGATTTTCTTTAAGATGAAGGTTTCAAAATATCCAGCTGGCTTTAAACACAAAATAATAAGCGCATTTAAAAAGAGCTTTAAAAAGCAGCCTGAACTTTCGCTTTCCATGGAAGATTTATTTGTTGATTCTTATACAATGTTTGCTGTTTATAATTCGCTTGTATATAATCAGCCTCTTATATCAAATTACGTCCATTTTTCAGGCAACTGTATTCCAGTGTCCTGTTTTTTACAGGTTAAAAACGGATTTTTAATAAAAGACTTAATAGAACAACTTGGGGGCTTTGTTCATCAGCCTTCGCTTATTGTTATTAACGGAAAAATCTGCGGAAATGCGGTAAACTCTCTGGAGGTTCCAATCACAAAGGAAGTAAAATCCATAGAGTTTATTTCCAGAGTTCATAAGACTGACTATCACATTTATAATTGTATTGATTGTGGTAACTGTTGTAATGTCTGTTCTGTTGGCCTTGCTCCTGATTTGCTCTATAAATATGCAGTAAACGGACTTAAGATCTCAACGTTTCAGATAGATTCAGCTTTAAAATGTGCCGGCTGTAACTTATGCAATACAGTTTGTCCTGCAAGGCTTCCTTTGAGCCAGACCATCGGAGTGCTAAAAAATAATTTAATGGGAAATGAAAATGAAGAATAAAATAAAGAAGTTGACAGAAATAAAGAATAATCTTGTAAATGTAAATCCTTATGTTTTCAGCACACCTTCTGTTTCTGCAAAATGCATACGAATGCTTGTTGTGATTGTAATTCAGATTATTATGCTCGCAGTTACCAGAAGTTTTTCTGCTTTATATGTTATTCTTGCTACAACGGTAGGTTCTGTTCTTGCTTTTGTGCTTCATTATATTTTTGTACGCAGGCAGCTTTATACAGTTTATTTTTCAATAATTCAGGGAATGTTGATTGGTATGCTTCTGCCGGAAACTTATCCTATTGCCACTGCCTTTTTTCTTTCATTTTTTGTAGTTTTAATTTCAAAGTACATATTTGTAAACTGCGTAACTACCTGGGTAAATATTATTTCAGTTACGGTTATTCTTGCCTGGTTTATCGGTAGCCGCTTTTTTCCTCAGTTTTTGATTACAAGAGATTTGATGGCTTTAAAAAATCCATCAACATATCTGATTCAAAACGGAGTTTTTCCTGTTTATTCATTTGATTCTATTATTACTAATTTTTTGAATAATACGATTTTTTCCTGGCTGAAAGTAACTTTACCGGAAGGTTATATTTCTTTGCTTTGCGACAGTCATTCTGTTATCCCGGCTTTCCGTTTTAATTTGATTACGTTTTTTTCGACGGTTTTGTTCTGTTCTGATGACAGTTTTTCTGTATTTATTCCGGCTGTTTTTATAGGCACTTATCTTCTTCTTGTAAGATTGCTTTTTCCTATGTTTGCAGGAGGAGCTTTTAATAGTGGAGATGTAATTCTTGCCATGTGCAGCAGTGGAACTTTATTTATAACAGTTTTTATCTTTAACTGGTATGGTACACATCCTGTTACTTTTTGGGGAAAATTGATTTATGCTTTTATATCGGGGATTTTTGCCTTCTTTATCGTTGGTTGCGGAACTTCCCCAATAGGAATGGTTTATACGGTTTTAATTTCCAATATACTCAATTTAATAATTCGAACAATTGAAGAAAACAGATATGAAGCTGTCTGTTCTCTTGCTAGGGCGAGGGCATAAAATTATGGTTGAAAATGTTTCATATAAACAATTTTTTAAAAATTACAGTATTTTCCTTGGGATGATTGTAGTAATACTTGGAATATTGATTTATTCTATTTTTTTGTCACGCAAATCCTGGGAAAATAATTTAAAGACAACTGTTGAAAGAGTCCTAGATGATTATGAAGCGAACCAGTGGTCTGTGCTTGCAGGTAAAAGAATAAATAATCCTCATTCTTTAACTGCTGCCTGTTATGAAGCACGAAGTCGTAATACTGGAGAGCTTTATGATGCTGTAATTATAAGAATTGAAACTTTTTATGGTCCAGTTGCTGCTGTTTATTTATGTGATGATGAAAATAATGTTACTTTTGTTGGCTTTTCAACTCTTCATGGACGGATTGAAAAAATCCTTAAAAGTAATTCCTACGACAGGCGAATCGGGTACTGGAGCAAAAAAATACCTTATATTCTTGGCAAACAATCTGATTTGAAAAAAGAAGGACAGGAAAAATGAAAAGAAGATCAATTTATGTTTTTTTAGCCACAACTCTTGCAATTCTCGTGCCTTCTCCGGGACGTTTTATTTATGGGATTGTACTTGTCCTTGAACTGAATCTGCTTATGCTGGTTGGAACAGCGTCTGTTTCTCTAATTAAAAAAATTAAGATGGAAGAGATGATGACAGTCTGTGTTATTATGTTTCTTCTAGCTACGACAATTCTATTCAGACAGATTTTTATTATATTCCAACCTGAAATTATTCTGACCTTAGGATTTATTATTTTTCTGATACCTGTTTCCCTTTTTATGATGGGCTATATTTTTTCGGATTCAGAAAAAAAACTTCCTGAGCGTTTAAGGCGAAATATGATTCACTCTCTTACTTATTCTGTTTTTGCGCTTTTGTATTTTTTGCTTAGAGATTTGATTGGTTTTGGAACCTTTACTTTCTTTGGTAAGAATCATCAGATTTTTGAAAAAGTTATAATTGATTCTGATAAACTTGGAGTGGGCTCTATTCTGGCTTCAATTCCCGGCTCCTTAATTCTTTCGGCAATCCTTCTTTATGTGTATATTTTTGTAAGAAATAAAATTGATATTTATCATAAAGCAGAGGTGAGTTTATGATTTATTTGAACACATTCTTATATTACACTTTTTTTGCTTCTGCTATCCTTTTTTACGGGTTAGGAGTCAATCAGATTGCTGAATTAAACTTTATGAATCAGAAATCTGCAAACTATGCTATAAAAATCATTATTTCCATAATGATTTCTGTAGTTCTTTCCTGGATTGTAACCCAGATGATTCTTGTTCCTCTTAAGATAGTGGAAATATTTCCTATTGTCTGCTTTTTGATTTATATTTGTATAACAACTTTTCTTGAGGGCTTAATAAGAATCACAACTTCTAAATCTTCTTCGGAATTCCTCTTGAGTTATATGATTATTATACTTTCAGTTTCGGAAAGTCATTCAATTTTGAATACTCTTGTTATTTCAGGGAGCTGTATTACAGCACTTGGAATAATGCTTCCTCTGACTCTTGTTTTCAGAAAAAGGTATTTTAAAGAGTGCTCTGTCAAGGAAAAGTATTTTCCCCGCTATCTGCTTTTCATTACAATAATTCTTTTAATTATTTCTGTTTGGGATGTAATGTGGCTTAATCCAGAGGTTATAAAATGATTCTGTGTATTATTCTCCTGATTTTAATTATTTTAATTGTTTCTCTTCTGCTTTTATTTTTGTTTTACAGGCTTTTTCCTTCAATTTCAAAGAATCAGAAAGATATAAAAGAAGACCCTGTTATTTCAAATGATGAAATAAACTATATTGAACCGGTAATTGAACCTTTTATTCCTTCTGACAAAAAAGCTGTTGTTCTCTGTTCAGCTGACAAAAATCTTGCTTTTAATAATGAAAGATTTAATCCTGAGCATACCTGTTTTATGATTGCTTCCACCCATGAATCAGGAACTGACTGTAAATATGCCTGTATTGGCTTAGGGGATTGTGTAAAAGTTTGTCCTCAGAGTGCAATTATCATTAAGAATCATACAGCCCTTGTTACTTCTCTTTGCATTGGCTGTGGTAAATGTATAGATGTATGTCCAAAGCATATTATAAAGCTGCTTCCAAAAGATACAGGTAAGATTTCCACTTGTTATAATTGTATTACAAATGGAAAAAATGAATCTGGTTGTTCTGAAAAGGGTGAAGAAAAAAAACTTGAATGGAATAACAAAAAATACTTTAAAATATGGGCATATTGTTATAAAATATTTAAACACATAATTGAATATAAGTAGATTATTGGGGAATGGTCTTTTTCAATTTTTGTGAAATTTCATTTATTTGTGATTATAAAAACTTAATGTAAAAGGAGTATAGACGGCAGTTGGTGGGGGAAGCCGTATTAAGGAAAATGAATTCCGTGTACGTGAGCTTCAGTTTAAGGACATTTAATACAAGTCTTGCATCAAATGATGAATTTGAAAAAGATTATCAGACTGTCTATAAACCTTTAGTAAAATTTTTATATTCTCATCCTGCACTTTCTTTTTCCTTTTCATTTTCTGGTATTCAGCTCCAGTATTATAAAAAAAAGCATAACGAATTCATTACTATTTTAAAACAGCTTGTTGAACGAAAACAGATTGAAATTCTTGGAGGCGGCTTTTACGAGCCTATTCTTCCGCTCTTGTATCCGGTGGATAGGACCGGGCAGATAGACCTTTTATCAGATGAAATCAGACAAACTATTGGAAAACGACCGCGAGGAATAACTTTATTTGCAGATTGTTGGGATTCTTCTCTGGTAAATTGTCTTCAAAACTGCGGAATTGAGTATATTTTATTAGACAGTTTTATAATTCCGACAGATAAACGCAAATTTCTACCGATTTTTATGTCAGATTTAGGAAAATCGATTGAAATATTTCCTTATTATGATAACTTCATTCCAAATGCTTCTGACACAGCTTTAAATTTTGTTGATTATCTTACAAAACAGGTTGAAAAGGTTGAAAAAAAGGATGTCTACTGTCAGCTTCAGCCGGAACGCATTGTAAATATAAATCTTAATCACCAGCAGCTTGTTGAGCTTCTTGAAAACAAATGGTTTGATTCTTTTTATGAGCAGATAACAGTTCGTGAAGATAGCAGAATAAAAACAATAATTCCTACAGTTTACAGAAAAAATTCTTCAGTAAAAGTTCCATGTTATATTTCATCAGGAATAAATGGATCCGTTGCAAAATGGATTAGTCAGGCTTTTATTGAAACAGAAAACAAACGCCCATATCCTTTTACTGTACATGATTTTATGAATACTTATCCTCAAAGTCATGAACTATACAACAGGATTATGTATGTAAGCATGATGGTAAATCAGTATAAAAATGACAAAATGCGAAAAAAGGCTGCCAGAGAAAAATTATGGCAGGCTCAAAATGGTGTAGGTTTGTTATGCACTCATAAGGGAACTTTTTCTAATTCAAACTATAGGCAGCAATGTTATAAATATTTAATGGAAGCCGAAAAAATACTCCGTGAAGGCTCTGACTTTAAAGAAAGCGTTTCCTGCTTTGATTATAACGGTGACGGTTTAAACGAATATGTATGCAGAATGCAGAATTATTTTTCCTATATTGATATAACTGGTGGTGTAATTCAGGAACTGGACATACTTAAAAATACCGGCAATTATGCAGATAATTTTTCCCGCTATGAAGAATATGATGGTGTAAATGATGATTACGAGCGTGGTATTTTTGTCGATCATCTTCTTACTCAGGAACAGTTTGATAATTATGTTTTAGGCAAGCCTTCTGGTGATGGTGTTTTTTCTAAAGTTAAGTATACAGAATTAAAATATTCGCAAAATCATCATGAGCTTCAGTTATGTGCAGAAGCTGTTTTTCAGCCGACAAAACAGAAAATCTATCTGCGTAAGAAATATATAATTAATTCTACAGGAATGAACGTTCAATACATCCTCCAGAATCTGAGCGAAAAACCTTTAAAGGCTATTTTTGCAATAGAGTCTAATTTTGCTCATACTAATTTTGACAGTGAAAATATCAGCTACTACAATCTTGAAGTTGTAGATAATGAAAATAGAAAGGAAATTGATTCTTCAATCCCGACCTCACAGAACTATGATAAGAGTCAGCTTAGAAATGTTGATATAATCCGCCTTACAGACAAACAGAGCGGAATCTCCTTTGGGCTTGAACCAAATGAAAACTGTGGTTTCTGCTATTATCCTATAATTTTTAAACGTCCTGATTTTTACGCTAATCAAATTGTTCCTGTAAATATGACTTTTGTTTCTACAATGTATTGGGATATTGAGCTTGCACCTGGAAAAGAAACAGAGCGAACAATAAACTTTACAATTACAGCTGTAAAAAAAGAAAGAAAATCACATTAAAATCTTTAAAACAGAAAAATTAATTGTCTGCCTGGTCGTGAGAAAGCTTTTTAATCAAACTTACAAGATTATCCAGTTTTTCATGGGTAATAAGAGGATTGAGTAGGGTGAACTTTAAGAAAACTTTGCCGTCGCTTACCGTCTGTCCAATTACAGTTCCATAAGAATGAATCAAGCTTCTTCGTACCTTTTTGTTTATAAAATCTGACCTTTCAGGATTTTCTGAATTATTGTCCTTATAAACAAATCTGAATACTACAGAACTAATTTCCGGTTTTACAGCAGTTTCAAAATCTGAATCCTTTTCAAGAATTGAATAAAGATATGCTGCATTTTCTATGCTTGTATTTATAATTTTTGCCCAACCGTCTTTGCCCCGCATCTGAAAGCTGATCCATACTTTTAAAGCATCAAAACGTCTGGTTGTCTGTAAGGATTTGTCTACAAGATTTGTATAGCCGTCTTCTTCATCTTCTTCCCGGTTGAGATAATCGGCATGAATTGTGAGTGCATTGAAATCGTCCTTGTTTTTAATAAGAACTGCACTGCAGGAAATTGGCATTACAAACATCTTGTGAAAATCTACAGTAATGGAATCGCAGAGATTAAGATTGCTGACTAAATTAGAATATTTATCTGACAGAATTACGCCGGAACCATAGGCTGCATCTGCATGAAGCCACATTTTGTTTCTTTTGGCAATTTCAGATAATTTCTCAATATTGTCGATAGAACCAAAGTCTGTCGTACCCACTGTTCCGACAATCAGGAAAGGAATGTTACCTTTTTCTATATCCTCGGCAATCAGTTTTTCCAAAAGAGAAATATCCATGCGCTTGTTTTTATCTACAGGAACTTTTACTACAGACTGATAGCCCAAGCCCAGAATGTGAGCTGATTTCTCCATAGAAAAATGTGAGATTTCGGAGGTATACATTCTTAATTTAAGACACTTTTCGTTTACACCGTATTTTTTTATATCATAATTCAGTTCTTTGTTGCAAAAAGAGTCTCTTGCAAGAATGATTGCCGTCTGATTAGATTGACTGCCGCCACTGGTAAATACACCGTCAGAATTATCATTATAGCCATAAAGCTTACAAAGATGATTTATAACTTCAACTTCAATTTCTGTTGCAACAGGCGATTGATCCCAGCTATCCATAGACTGATTAAAGGTTGAAATTATAAGTTCTGCGGCAATTGTCTCTAAAAGGGATGAGCCGTGAAGGTGAGCCATATAATCAGTGGAAGAGGGTTTTAAAAGATTTGGAAGGATTTTTTCTTTTGTAAGCTCCAGAGCCTTTTCCCAGCCAAGACCTTTTTCTGGAAGAATAGAAGCCTGATGGATTATAGACTTTAATTCCTCGGGCGTAGGTCCAGAATAAGCTTTATCGCTGTCGAAGGTATTTAAAATTGCTTCCGAAGTCTGGGAAATAATTTTTTTGTATAATTCCTTGTCGGACTCTTTGTTTGTCAGAAAAATATTTTCCATGAGAAATCCTTATTTAAAATCCTTGTTGAAAATCTTATGATTAGTCTATCAGCTGGATTATTTTGTATATTCTTCGTTTACAACAAGAACGCTTTTTTCAAAAATAGTCCAGGCCTTCAAGAGGTCTTCATCAGAAATATTCAGGGCACAAAGACAGCGCATTACAGAACCGTTTCTTCCGCCTTTTTCAACAATCAGACCATTTTCAAAGCATAATCTCTGAACCTTTCCGGCAATTTCTCCGCTGGCTGGTAAGGAACCAATGCAGTCCTTTTCTCCTTTTGGATTTACGAACTCGGTACCAATCATAAGTCCTTTACCGCGCACATCGCCGATAATTGAAACTTTGTTTTTAAGCTCTCTAATTTTTGTACGGATTAAATCGCCTTTTCTTGAAACATCAGCAAGGAACTCCGGTTTAGAAACTGTATCTAAAACAATTGTTCCTGCTTTCATTGCCAGCTGGTTTCCTCGGAAGGTTCCAGCGTGAGCACCAGCTTCCCAGGTATCAAGTTTTTTATCGTATACAACAACGGCAAGAGGCTGTGAACCACCGATTGCTTTAGAAATCAAAATAACATCAGGAATGATATCTGCATATTCAAAGGCAAATAGTTTTCCGCTTCTACCCATGCCACACTGGATTTCATCAACGATTAATGGAATATCAAGCTCTTTTGTTACCCGTCTTACTGTTTTCAAAAACTCAACTGGAGCAGGAATAACGCCGCCTTCTCCCTGAATTGCTTCAAGAATAACGCAGGCTGGTTTTGTAATTCCGCTTTCCGGGTCTTTGAGTGTTCGTTCAAAAAAGTTGCAGGCTGCTTTTACGCCAAGCTCTCCACCAAGTCCAAAAGGATCTCTGTAATCATAAGGATATGGGAAAGAATGAACATCGGGCATAAGACCATTAACTTCAGTTTTAGCATGAAGATTTCCCATGCAGGCTAAAGGGCCTTGTCCCATTCCGTGATATCCGCCTGAAAATGAAATAACACTTGAGCGTTTTGTGGCTGTTTTACATAATTTGATTGCTGCATCAGTTGCATCTGTTCCGCTTGGTGAACAGAACTGGATTTTTGCATTTTTGCCTAATTCAGGAGGCAGTAAAGAAAACAGTTTTTCAACAAAGGCATCTTTTACAGGTGTCGTTAAGTCCAAGGTATGCAGTGGAGAATCATTTGTAAGCATTTCTACCATTGCCTTGTTTAACTGTTCATTGTTATGGCCAAGAGCTAAAGTTCCAGCCCCACATAAAAAATCCAGATATTTGTTTCCTTCTACGTCCTCAACCCATGAGCCTTTTGCTTTTGCAATCGCGATTGGAAATTTTCGCGGATAACTACGGGCATTAGATTCTGTGGAATCCTGTCTGGTAATGTAATACTGATTGGTGCCTTTTTCTGACATCGACGTTCTCCCATTACAAGCAGCAATTTCGCTGTTTTTATAAATATAATGAAATTAACTTTACACGAAATTACCTTTAAGGGCAAGCCGTTATAAAGAAAAGTCTTAAAAACAATAAAAAAAATCCGATGGCTTTGATGTGCTGGTCAAAATCCATCGGAAATAATTAGGTCTTGCAAATCTGTATCAGAAATTATTCGTAAATAACAGCTACAGATTTGATTGTGAGTTTGTCAATCATTGTTCCCCACTGAGGTCCCTTGATGAACAAGAATGAAGCAGGTGCAGTTGCATTGAGTGTATAAGTGATGTCAAAATCACCAGTTACATAATCTGCTCCATCTTTTTTGAAATCAAGATAGAGTGGATCTGAGAGTGTAGTCTGATTGTTGTCTACAACCCAACTTCTGAATCCTGTGTCACCATTATTTGTGCCTGTAAGATGAACAGTAATATAGTCACCTGCATTCATTTCCACTGGTAAAGGGAACTGGAAATATTCACCGCCGTTGCAAGTAAGAGTATATTCTTCTGGATTATACTTCATTGCAAACTTGTCGACAGTCTGCCAGGTTGAAAGGTCAATTGCACCTTCTTCTGCAAGAGCTTCAAGTTTAGCTTTTGAATCTCCTGGAACTTCTTCTTCTGCAGCTTTTTTTGAAGCACAAGAAACGAGTGCAAAAAGTGCAGCCATAAATACTGTTGCTAATAATGTTTTTTTCATAACATTTCCTCCAATTTTTTACTACATTTTTCTTTAAGTAGTATACTAGTATATTATAACAGATTTTTGGGATTTGTATACTAAAAAATGATTTTTTTTATGCCTTGCGATTCAAAGATAAAATAAGTATAGTAAATTGTCTTATGAAAAAAGAGTCCTTTAAGTCCAGCATCGCAAAAATTATTTTTCTTCTTTTGATTTTTTGTGTATTAGGATTTTTTTATTCAATAATTTTTAGACCGCAGAAAGAAATATCTATTGAAGAAAACAGAACTTTACAAAAGATTCCATCATTCAGTATGCGAGATTTTGCAGACGGCACTTATCAAAAACAGATGGAAGCTTCAATAGGAGACCAGTTTTTATTTTCAATTCAGATTAAATATGGGGTGAAGCAGTTTTTTAATCATTTAACAGGTGCTTTTTCCAATATAAATAATAAAAATGCAGAAATGCCAGTAACTGATGAATCGACTGAAAATCTGTCTGTAGTTCAGGTTGAAAATACACCTCATTATACTTACAAAGAAGTTGTCGCAAATAAACTTTATAAATTAGATGATTCAGGTTATATTGTCGAAAAGCCCCATGCACCCGAAGAATACTGTTTTGAACTTTACGATCCGGCTATGCTTGCTGCTGTGACTTATCCAAAATACTTGTTTTTTATATACAATTCCGAAGCTACAGATTTTAATGATTTAAAAAAATACAATGCCTTTGATTACATAAAAAAACAGATGCCCATGACCGGCTATGACTGCCTTTCTTATAATTCCTTTGAAGAGTACAAAAAATATTTTTATCAGACTGATCACCATTGGAATTATTACGGCTCATATATCGGCTATACAAAAATAATGAAAATGTTGGAAGGTCAAGAAGTTGAACTGCTGGTGCCGACTGGTATTCACGTTTATGATACAGTTTATAACGGTTCACTTGCTCGTGACAATCTCTTGCGTTGTGCCACCGAAAAGTTTACCGTTTATGAATATAATCTTCCGCCCTATAAAACTTATGTAAATGATGAAGAAAAAGAATACGGATATCGTTCTTATTATGTTTCTGATGAAGATTTTCCTCATAAAACCTACGCAAATCATTACGGAATGTATTATGGCGATGACTGGGCAAAGGTTGTTTATGATTTTAATCAGCCTGAAAAAGAAAATCTTTTGATTCTGGGAACTTCCTTTACTAATTCTGTAAATGAACTGATTGCCAGTCACTACAACAAAACTCATGTTCTGGACTTCAGATATTACAGAAAGCAATACGGTCAGCGCATAGATGCACAGAGCTACATGACGGAAAATAATATTTCAAAAATGGTAATAATCGGGAATATAAGTTCGCTGGGATTCAGAAGATAATTTCAATAATTGAAAGGACATAATTAATGCAAGCGCTGCTGGTAATGCCAGAAAGTCATAAAACGAGTCTTACTAAAATTTCTTTACAGCTCCATGACCTGGACATATTCTATAATCACTGTATTTGCTGACAAGATAATCTCGGGCTTCACGGGCAAGCTTAGGATCGGAATCAACGCCAGTCATAAGAAAAGGGGCCAGTGTATTGAATTCTTTTTGTTCATCAGAAAAGCCTTTGATATTTACGTAGATGTCGCCGCTGAAAACCAGTTTGAGTTCATCACAAACTATAATGGTGTCGCCTCGGATATGTCCCCCTTTGCCTTCGTAAAAGTCGAAGCGTTTGCCACCGAAGAAATGTCTGCCTATAGGTTCCAGTACTTCTTCGCCAGTTCTTCGTCCTATAACAATGCATTTTTCTAAAGCTGGTGGTTTGTAGCCTGAAATAATCCTGCTCAGGCGGCAGTAAGGTTCGTGCAAGGGATTCTGCTCACGAAAATCAGCTTTTCCTTCTGTGTCAAGTACAAAATTGTCGTAGCAGTTACCGCTCATATAAACAGCGTCAAACTCTGACAAAAGGCCCACGTGGTCCAGGTCGCCATGTGTAATAAATGCCGACTTTTTAATTGTTGAGTAACCGTGAAAAAGCTCCTTAAACAAAGAGACCATCTCGCTTCGGTAGCAGGCAAAGCCACAGTCCACAAACAAAAGCTCATCATCAGTTTGCAGAACATAGGTATTGCTGCCACAAGGTGGCTCTATTGTAAAGAGAGTCATTTTGTCATTTAGCGTAATAAAAGAAACATCCGGTTTAAAGTTTTCACCTTTTCGTTCTCTTACAAAACTTGCAAAGCGTCTTATATAATCAAATGTCTTTAAAGGAGATTTTTTTTGTTCATCAAGCAGCTGCATCATACGATTAGCATGAACAAGCACCTGATTTGTCGTTTCCTGATCCAGTTCAAGAATTGTTCGCATTTCGTTTGCAAAGGTAATGTAGAAAACAGTTCCGTCGAGCAGGCGGTCGGTTACTTCATAATCTAAAATCTTTATTTCACAAACCTTTGAAATCTCATCAATCAGGCTGCTGATTTCAGACGTATTATCAATCAACAGCCCCATCTTAAAATATTGAAAGCCTGTGCCATTTTCCTGAGAACTTATGTAAGAAATATTTACGCTGTGCTTATGCAAGATTTCCAGTACCGGCATTACGGCCCCGCTTACATCAGGCAGAGTAAGAACAATCATTAAAATCTGACTTTCCTCGCCATCGTCACTATCGGTAAGGTAGCCGCACTCAGTAAGCTCAGCTTGAATCTGGCTGTGTTCTTCTTCTGAAGCAGAGACTTCAATAAAAAGGGTATGCAAATCTACTGCCTTATTATAATTAACGCGGACAATATTGCCTCCATGACTGGCAATGATTTTTCCGGCCACAAGAAAAGCACCTGCCTTATCTGGCATTTTTGTTACATAAGTTTTTTTCATAGCGAAAAGTATAGCATTTTTAAGATTGCTAAGATATAGTTATAATGACCTGTCAGGATTATATATAAAATGGTTTTCAGCAGTTTATATTTTATTTTTATTTTTCTACCGGTGGTTTGCGGCGGATATTTTCTTATAAAATGTATTTTTCCTCAGAAGCTGTTTTTACGAAATCTTTTTTTGTTTATTGCTTCGCTATTTTTTTACGCCTGGGGGGAGCCGCTTTATATTTTCCTCATGCTTGTTTCGATAATCTGCAATTATTTTTTTGCGCTCAAGCAGAATAAGGCGATTTTTATAATTTCAATTTGCTTTAATCTTATTTTTCTGCTCTTTTTTAAGTATTCGGGCTTTCTGATTTCTAATTTTAATTACCTTTTTAAAACTGATTTTATGGTGCCGAAACTTTCTTTGCCAATTGGAATTAGTTTTTATACTTTTCAGGCCTTGTCTTATGTGATTGATGTGCACAGAAAAAAAATTGAGCCGCAGAAAAATATCCTTACGCTGGCACTTTATATCTGTCTTTTTCCCCAGCTGATTGCCGGTCCTATTGTGCGTTATATTGAAATTGAAAAGGAACTGAAAGAGCGGTGTGAATCTTTTGACGGTTTTATTGAAGGCTTGAAAACCTTTATATTGGGACTTGCCTGCAAGGTAATTCTGGCAAACAATCTTGCCGTGGCTGCTGATGGGATTTTTGATAATTTTGAGCAATGTCCAGTTTCGCTTTTGTGGATTGCCGCTATATCTTACGCCCTTCAAATCTATTTTGATTTTTACGGCTACAGCAAAATGGCAATTGGTCTTGGAAAGATTTTTGGCTTTTCTTTTCCTGACAATTTTAATTATCCTTACTGCGCTTCTTCGATTACGGATTTCTGGCGGCGCTGGCATATTACGCTTTCTGTCTGGTTTCGTGATTATGTTTATATTCCTTTGGGCGGAAACAGGGTAGGAGTTGTCCGTCATATTTTTAACATTTTGATTACCTGGCTTTTTACCGGCTTTTGGCATGGGGCTAGCTGGAACTTTGTGTTCTGGGGCCTTTATTATGCCGTCTTGCTGATTTTTGAAAAATACATTTGGTTCAGGCTGCTGGATGCAATAAAAAATAAAGGCAGTTGGAATGGTAAACTGAATAAATCAGCATATAAATCAGCGGCTTTGTTTCTTCGTGTGATTTCACTTTTTCTTATTCTTTTTGGCTGGATTATATTCCGTTTTGATGATTTTTCCCTCTTGAAAAAGGTTTTGTGCGCGATGTTCGGATTTGGTACAGGTGCAGGTTCAGGTGTCGCTTCTGAAGCTCTTGCTGGTGTCGTTTCCGAAGTCTGCGAAAATCCTGGCTTCCTTCAGTATATTTCTGAACATGCGGATGTATGCAGCAAAATCATTTTTATAATTCCAGCAATTGTTTTTTCTCTGCCTCTTTATAAAAAAATCTTTAACGGACAAAGGGGAAAAGTGATTGAACTGGCGCTGTCTTTTGTGCTCTTTTCAATTTCAATATGTCTTCTTATTGCTTCAACTTATAATCCTTTCATTTATTTTAGATTTTAATTTTTTACAGTAACAGTTTTCATGATATAATCTGTTTATAAGATAATTGCTTCACGGAGTTTGTAAAATACTTATGATGAAATTAAAATCAAAAATCCTTATGCTATTTACCGCGCTGAATTGTTTATGCGTTTTTTTTCCTTCCGTTTTATCTGCTGTAGACTTTACTTCTTCCGAAAACCGGAATTATACTCTTGTTGAACGTACAGATTTACGTCGCTATGACAACGGAAAATATATTGGCCTTATGAGCCGGGAAATAAAAGCATTTATTGTACCTGAAAAGACAGACGGAGGATTTTTATATGACGGCTCTTTTTATGTAAATCAGGATACGAGAAGGGGAGTTTCATTTTTAAAGGGCGGAATCCATGAAGCTATTCCTTCAGAGTTTTCAATTTCTGATGACGGACATTTTCGTATGATAGAAGACCGGGGCTATCCTTCCTTCAGAAGTTTTCCTTCCTTTCCTCAAAAAGATATTAAGCCCGGTGATTCATGGGAAGCAGAAGCAGAGCGGGCCATAGATCCTTTAAATAAAGGAATTTTTACTCGTATGCCTATGTATGTTCAGTATACCTATCTCCGTGATGAAGTTTATAACGAGCAGGAGGTTTATCTTTTGTCTGCAAAATGGGCTACGAGATATGGCAGCGCTACAAAATATGTGGACCAATATGGTGATGAAAGTCTGATTTCGGCTTCGGGTAATCATTCTGCAACGATTTATGTAAGCAAGACTACAGGAAATGCACTGGTAGTTAGAGATTATGTGGAAGAAACATATTCCTATAGTGATGGAAATAAAATCACTTTTAAGGGAACAATTTCTCTCTTCACCGAATATCCACCGACTGTAAATGAAGATGAAATTATTGCACAATTTGCTAAAGATTTTGATGTCCAGAAAACAAGTGCCGGAATTATGCTGTCTCTTTCTGATTTAAAGTTTAAGCCTGACAGTGCTGAGCTTTTGGAAGGAGAAAGCCAGAAGCTTGTAAAAATTGCTGATGTGCTCAAAAAACTGCCGCAATCACAATTTTTAGTGGAAGGACACACTGCTGATACAGGCAATGAAAAGGGAGAAATGACACTTTCGCTGGAAAGGGCGTGTTCTGTAATTAATGAACTTGTAAAGCTTGGTATTCCAGAAGTTAATTTTATTTGTAAAGGCTCTGGAGCAAGTAAACCTGTAGCAGATAATTCCAGTCCTGAAGGAAAGGCAAAAAACAGGCGTGTTGAAATAACAATTCTTGAATGAGAAGATAAAGTGATGTAAAATATAATGATTTTTTATTTAAGGACCGATTTATGACCGAATTACAGACTCAGGAACTCTATACCGATGTGTTGGAATTGCTGGATATTTTTAACGAGTTTAATCCTATTCATGATGATGGAAATTATGTTCTGGAAGCAGTAAAGCCTACTATAATTGAAATGATTGACTATATAGTAAAATCTGCTGATGAAGCAGCCGCTCTTAAAGACTGGCTTGATAAGACAGATTTTTGGACAGCACCGGCTTCTACCCGTTTTCATGGTAATTTTAAAGGCGGACTGAGTCTTCATACCTTAAAAGTAATTCAACAGGCTCTTATTTTTACAAAACCTTTAATTGATAATTTTATAACTTCTCCCGGTGCAAAAAATTACGAAATCACTGCTCAGGATATTTTTATTTCTGCTTTGTGTCATGATTTTTGCAAGACCAATTTTTATGGCGTTGAATACAGAAATACAAAGGATATTACCGGTAATTGGGTAAAGCAGCCTTTTTATAAAACAAAAAATGAATCTAGAAATCTCGGTCATGGAAACGAATCAGTTCTTATGATGCTGGAAATTATGCCTTCATATATCCATAAAAGATATGTTTTAGAAGCCGTAAGCCGTCACATGGGATTTTCTGATTTGTCAGAAAGTGAAAAGTATAATTATTCTAATTTTTTGAGTAATCCACTGGTGCTTTTACTGCAGCTTGCTGATCAGACAGCATCTCAGTGGTTTAATACCTGAGCTTTTTAGGAAAGAATGAGAATAAGAAAAATAATATTTTTATCTGCAATTTTTATTTTTCTAAAATACAGTCTCTTTTCTGAGCAAACTCCACAGGAGAGACCAAAAGTTGCTTTGGTTTTAGGAGGTGGTGGTGCTAAAGGTTTTGCTGAAATTCCTGTCATAGAATTAATAGAAAGAATGGATATTCCTATTGATATTGTAATCGGTACAAGCTTTGGTTCAATCGTCGGTGGAATGTATTGTGCCGGTTATTCTCTGCCAGAAATTTATGAAACCATGGCTTATACAGACTGGACTCCCTTATTCAGTGATTACGAAGTTTCACCTTTTGAATCTATTTTAAAGAAACATAGTATTTACAATAATATGGTAAATCTCACTTTGGGCCTGGATATGTCTTTGAAGCTTGGAAAGGGACTTTCAAACGGCCAAAACGTTTATCAGCTTTTTAAGAGTTTTACTTTAAAATATCCTTCCAATATGGATTTTGATAATCTTATCATTCCTTTTAGAACTGTTACAACTGATATGCTGACGGGTGAAGCCGTTGTTCTTGAAAAAGGGGATGTTGCCGAAGCTGTCAGGGCCAGTATGAGTATTCCGGGCGTTTTTCAGCCTTTTAGTATTGACGGACATTATTATATGGACGGCGGGCTCAGATATAATCTTCCAATTAATATTGCAAAAGAAATGGGTTATGAGATTATTATTGCAATTGATGTTTCCCAGCAGGTGCGTGATGATCCTGAAGTTTATGATTCTAATCCTGCAGTTGCAATTTTAAATACAATAACTATAGCTCAGGCAACGACAACTCAGGCTATGTATGAAGATGCTACAATTGTAATCAAACCTGATATGAGCACTTTTTCAACCTTTGATTTTAACAAGGCAAGGGATATTTATAATGAGGGAGAAAGAACAGCAAGGCTTGTTAAGACTGAGCTTGAAATCATAAGGCAGAAAATTTATCCTGATGATTACGATTCTTGTGGAAACAGAAAATCTCCTTATCTGAGAGTAAGTAATTACGGTGTTTATAACCGACTGCCAAATCTTGTTCCAAATGAACTGGAAATTGATGGCGCTTTATTTTCTGATATTGATTATATTATCAATTCCTTTGCAAAAATAAAAAATGAATCACTTACGGTTCAGAATTTTCTTGAATTTATGAATGCTATTTATCTTACAGGAAATTACATTAGCATTATTCCAAGATTCATTCATAATGGAAATCGTACTCTTGTAGAACTTCACCTGACTTCAAAAGAGCCAAAGGAAGCAAAAATTCTGTTAAATTCAGTTTTTGAACAGACTTCATCATCATCTTCCTCTTCAATTTTTGATTTAAGTGCCGAAATTCAGCTGCGGGGAATTACTGGAATAGGTTCTGTTCTTTCGATTCGCGCAACAACAATTACTGAT
>CADCLG010000020.1:90474-117892 GCA_902802305.1 uncultured Spirochaetaceae bacterium | reverse complement strand
AAACGATAAAAATCTAGATTTGATTGAAGAAAAATTGGGAATACCGGTTTTTACAAAAGGAAACGAGATTTCTATTGAAAGTGATGATCCCGAGATTACAGAACAATTTCAATTCATTATGGACCGCATTATTGATGAGGTTTATGATGGTGGTAAAAACTCAGAAGATATTGTTATTTCTGTACTTAATACCCAGAAAAAAATAAATATGGATGAGGTTTCAATTTTAGTTCCAGGCAGCGTAAAAAAAATATATCCTAGAACACAGCATCAGGCTGAATATATTAATCTTTTGCAGACAAAGGATATGGTTTTTTGTATAGGCAGTGCGGGAAGCGGTAAAACTTTTCTTGCAGTTGCAGAAGCCTTACGTTTAGTATTAATGCACAAAAAACAAAAAATCATTATTACCCGTCCGGTTGTAGAGGCAGGCGAAAGTCTTGGATTTTTACCGGGAGATTTGGAACAAAAAATTGCTCCATATTTACGACCACTGCAGGATGCAATGGAAACAATCGTAACTCCAGAAACTGTAAAAAAGCTTATGGAAGCCGGCATTATTGAAATTGCTCCTTTAGCTTATATGCGCGGACGAACTTTGAATAATTCTGTTATAATTCTTGATGAAGCACAGAATACTACCTCTACTCAAATGAAGATGTTTTTAACCAGAATGGGCGAAAATTCCAAGGTTTTTGTTACCGGCGACCCTTCTCAGGTGGATTTACCGCCAAAAAAGAGCTCTGGACTCGTGCAATCTATGAGATTATTGTGTAAAATAGAAGATATAGGTTTTATGGAACTTACTGCAGAAGATGTAGTGAGAAACAGTCTTGTTAAAAAAATCGTAAGGGCTTATGAACATGACAAAGAAAAATAATTTTTCAAAAAGTAAAGATGAGAATGAAAAGCGATTGTTTAATTTGATTGGAGAATATATAAAGTCAAATTATCCATTTTTAATTTTATTGCTTGTAGGATATCTTTGTATATCTGCGCTTAATTTTTTAAGGGTGAGCACATCAGATTCTGTTGCAAATTATTCTATTGCTGATTATGAAATAGGGCAGATAGCTGATAGAACTATTGTTGCTTCAAAAGCTTTTGCTCCTGATGAACTGGATCCGGTTGCAATTGAAGATGGCGAAAAAATCATAAAAAAAGGTTTTCCTATTACTGAAGAAGGCTATGCAAAATTAAAAAAGATGTCTGATTCTCCTGTTTATATTGATTACAGGGCTTTTGCCAATTCAGAATTATTCTTTCTTGTTCTTGTTATAATCTGGTATCTTCTTTTTAGTTTTTTGGTTTCTGAAAGAAAGCTTAAATTACGTGAACCTGTAACTCAGGTTGTCTGCTTTTTGATAGTATACAGTGTTACTGCCTTTTGTAGAAAAATTGGCTTTTTTAACAGTCCCTATACAATCTGCATTTTAATTCCGGGCAGTATATGTGTTCTTTTGATAACAATTCTTTTTGGCCAGACTTCTGCCATTATTTATTCTATTATTTCTGCTCTTGGCGTACTTTGTGCTTCTGACTGGGAACTTATTCCTTTCCTTTATGTGCTTTTTACTAATTTAAGTGCCTATGCAATCATCAGAAAAATAGATCACCGTCTTGATTTGGTTTTTGCTTCAATTATTCTTGCTGTCTGTAATTTTATTTTTATTTTGATTCTTACAGTTATTTTTAACGGGCAGATGGGAGAAATGCCAAAAATATTCCTTGGTGTTATTGCAAACGGATTTTTGTCGGGCGTAATGACTATGGGCCTGCTTACTCCACTTGAATACATGCTTAATACAGCTTCTGTTTTCCGTCTTATGGATTTAAGTGATACAAACAGTCCAATCTTAAAGACAATGCAGATTCAGGCAAACGGAACTTACAATCATTCTATGATGGTTTCCCAGCTTGCAGAAAGTGCCTGTCGCGAAATCGGGGCAAACGCGCTTTTAGCTAGAGTAGGCGGCTATTATCACGATATTGGAAAAATTGAACAGAGCGAATACTTTGTGGAAAATCAGTTCAACCGGGAAAATAAGCATAATGATTTAAACCCGACCCTTTCTGCTTCAATTATCCGCAGCCATGTAAAAAAGGGTGTAGAAAAGGCTCATCAGCTTCATCTTCCTCAAGCTGTAATAGATATTATTGCTGAACATCACGGAAACAGTGTAATTTCATATTTTTATAATCAGGCAAAAGACAAGGATCCAACTCTTAATCCTGAAGATTTTGCATATCCTGGAACTTCTCCTACGACAAAAGAATCTGGTGTTGTAATGCTTGCGGATACTGTTGAAGCGGCCTGTAAAACTCTGGATAATCCAACTTCCCAACGTCTGGAAAAGTTTATTACTATGCTTGTTAATCAGAAGGTAGAAGATAAGCAGCTGGATAACTGCGGATTAACTTATCGCGATGTTTCTAAGATAAAAGAATCATTTGTGCGCTTGCTAACCGGGTATTATCATAATAGAATAAAGTATCAGAATCAGCAGGATCCTGATGATAAAAAATAATTTCAAGGATTATAGCTAAATGAACAGAATATTCGTAAGTATGCAGGAAGAGCTTACTGAACCAGAATGGTTTGATAACGTAGAGGCTTTTGTTTCAAAGGCAATGAAAGAGCTTTCTTTTGATGGCGAAGAAGTTTCAATTTTATTTTGTAACGACGAATACATGAGAATGTTAAATAAGAATTACAGGGATATTGATTCTTCAACGGATGTTCTTTCTTTTGAAAATGATGAAGAATATGAAGATGAAGAAGGCAAGTGGAAATGTGTTGGGGATATTGCAATAAGTCTTGATACTTTGCCTGTAAATGCCGAATATTTTAAAGAGAGCCAGAATGACGAATTAAAGCGACTTTTAGTCCACGGACTTCTTCATTTGAATGGCTATGATCACGGAGAGGAACATATTGAAGAAGGTGTAAAGCCTGAATGTGAAATGCTCCTTCTTCAGGAAAATATTTTAGACAAATTAAAGGATGAAAAAATAATTCTATGAGTTTTTTTAGCAGAAAAAAGAAAGCCGATAAAAGTGAGCAGGAAGAAAAAGCTGCTATACAAGAGAAAATTTTGAACGAAGAAAAAAAGGACATGATAGAGGGAATTGAAGCTCTATCAAAGACTAGTGTTAAGGAAGTTATGGTTCCCCGAATTGATGTCGATTTTATTTCTTCGGATACACCTCAAAATGAATTGATTACAAAAATTGTTTCAAGCGGACATTCACGCTGTCCTGTTTATACCGATTCTATTGATAATGTTGTTGGTGTTTTGTATGTAAAGGATTTGCTTAAATCTTTTGTAGAAAGCCCTGAAAATATTTCAATTGAAAAGATAATACGTAAGCCATATTTTGTTCCTGAAAGCAAGCATATAGATTCTTTGCTGCGTGAGTTTAAAAAGCATCATCTACATATTGCCATTGCTATTGATGAATATGGCGGTATAAGCGGTCTTGTAACAATGGAAGATATTATCGAAGAAATTGTCGGCGATATTCAGGATGAGTTTGACAAGGAACGCGAGGATATTATTACTGTAAGCGACAATGTCTGGCTTTGCGATGCCCGCGTAGATTTGGATGATTTGAATGAAACTATAGGTTCTGATTTTCCAAATGAGGATTTTGATTCTCTTGGCGGTTATGTTTTTGATTTGTTTGGAAAAGTTCCTGTTAAATTTGAAAAAGTTTCTATAAATAATTATGATTTTATTGTTCAAGATATGGAAGGTCATAGAATAAATGTGATTAAAGTTATAAGAACCAGTGAGGAAGCTGAAAAAAATGAAGAATAAGATTTTTACTGTTCTTTTTTTATTCCTAGTTTTTTCAAATGTTGCGCCCTTATATGCTCAAAAGAAGGGTGGCATTCTTGATTTATATGAAAAAGGACTTTCTTTTCAGCAGGATGAGAACTTTTATCTGGCGTCTCAATATTACCTGGAGGTAGTTTCTCAAAATCCAGCTTTTACAGAGGCCTGGATAAAGCTTGCTGACTGTTCCTATAAGCTGGGGGAGTTTGATTTAGCCCTTGATTATATTGAAAAAGCTGAAAGCTACGAAAAGAACAAAAGTGAAATCTTAAATCTTAAAGGTATGGTTTATATAGCTCTTGGTAGAATTGATGATGCAAAAGCCATTTTTAATAATGTACTGAAGGTTTATCCGAATGATGTTGATTCTCATTTTGGACTTGCAGAAATAGAGCTTTATGAAGGTCGTTTTTCCGGGGCAGAAAATCAATATAGTGAAGCCTTAAAAAGACAATCAACAAACAGAAAGGCTCTTCTTTCTCTGGCTCTGGTTTGTGCAGAACGTGAAAAATACGAACAGTCAGAAATCTTTTTAAGACAGGCTTTGTCTTATTATTCAGGGGATTCAGAAGTTCATTATCTGGCAGCAGTAATTTATGCTATGCAGGGAGATTATAAAGCAGCAGAAAAACATAGCAGAATTGCGGTTGAGGTTAACGGAGATTATGATAAAGCTTACGAGCTTCTTGCAATAATTCTTTATCAGCAAAAAAGATATTCAGAAGTTGTTGATATAAGCGATTTTCTTATAGGTAAGTCAAGAAATAATTACAAGGCCTGGTATTTAAAGGGAGTTGCTCTTTCAAAGCTTGGAAAAAATAAAGATGCAATTTCTGTCTGGTCAACTGGACTTACAATTCAACCTAATGATGAAATTATGCGAAGTGCCATGGAAATGGAAATTCGAGATTATCTTCCTTTGGATGATTCCCGTCGCAGCGAATGGGCTCTTTATCATATAAACAATGCAAAACAGTATCAGAGTCGATATGATGGAGCAGGTGCTGTTTATGAATACCAGCGGGCTTTGGTTTTGGATCCTTTGAATTATGAAGCGAGAATTGCTTACGCAAATTTACTTGAGCTTAACGGTATGTATGAAATTTATCTGGAGCAGTTGAAGTTTATTGAGGAGCACAAAAAAGCTTCTCTGTCAAAAAAGCAGCTGACCCAATTGAATGATAAAATTGAAGCTTATGAGGATTTGCTGAAAAATACCCTTGCTACAGAATGGCAGGTTGAACCTTTTTATCTTGATAAAATTCGTTGGAATATAGCAATTTTCTATGAAGAAGACACTTCGAGTTTCCTTCATGCTGATACAAACAAGCTGGCGGCAAAAGCTGCAGCGGATATATTCTCTGGTGTAGCAATTACAAGTGTAAAAACTCAGGTAACTCCAGTGAGCGGTTTTGGAGAAGCCTTCTCTCATGCCCGAAACGGTAAGTTTGATTATTTTGTGATTTTGTCGATGAGTGAAGGGCAGAATGATTTAACTTTGAATTCTACAATTTATAATGGACGTACTGGGCTTGAAATTGCTAAAAACAGTTTTTACGGGACCGGAAATAACCGCTTTTCGCTGGTGTTAAGACGTTTCCGAAATTCAGTTCTTGAAAAATTGACTGTAAGGGGCAAAATACTTAAACGAAACGGAAAAAATGTTCTTGTAGACTTGGGGAAATCTGAAAAAGTTATTCCTGGCGCAGAGTTTAAAATCATAAGAAAAAATCAGATAAAAACTGCTGATTCACAAAGTGGTCTTGTTTATAAAGATTCTGATCTTGTCGGAACTTTGATTATTTCTCAGGCTGGGGAAGAAATTTCTTCCGGTATAATTGAAAGAAAAGGCTTTTATGACCACATAAATGAAGATGACGAAGTAATTTTAGTTTCTTTGCCTTCATCTGAGGAAAATGGGCAGACTTCTGTGGCTATTGATAATGTTCCTGTCGCAGATGAAAATGGAAATAGGCTTGTCGAGAATAATGTTAATGCAGGCGAAATTGTTGATGAAATAAGAAAGGCTGTAGAACGTCCGTCAATTATTGAATTATTGAGAAATATTTACTGATTTTAGTTTTTAGGATGAAACTTTATGAAAAAACTTTTTTTTGTAATGGCAATTATGTTTTCGACTCTTGTCTTTGTTAGTGCGCAAAGTAATCAGAATGCAAACAGTCCAATTGTACAAGATATACAGTCTCAAGTTGGAAACGGTACAAAAATTAATGTTTTCTGGGTTCTTCCTAAAAATCCTAAACCTGCAATTACAAAGCTTCTTCTTTACAGAAATACCAGACCTATTACATCCTATGAACAGATAAAATCCTTAAAGCCTATTGCCGAACTTAGTCCGGAAACTACCGGTTATACAGATTCTGTTAAAGATTTTAATGATTATTTTTATTGTGTAATTTCCTATACAAATAAAGCTTGTGAGCTTGTTTTTATTTCTATGAATACTACCGTAAGTGGCGTTCATTTAACTCCGGTTGTAGTAACTCCTCCAAAAGTTCAAAAGGTAGAGCCTGAAAAATTATATGAAAATGATCAGCTCAGGGAAACTCCACTTCCTTATATTGATTATGTTGAAGGCTTAAATACCGACCATCAGATTTCGGAGGATACAGCTTCGTCTACAAGTCAGTTTTCTTCTAAAAAATATGGACAGGGACAGATTGTAAATCCTTATTTTTTTGAAGAGGATTTGATTTCTCCTGATGGTGGTGATGATTACCTGCTTTTTGATATTTTGAAAAATACCTTTGTTCAGGAAAAATACGAAGAATCAATCGTTGAATTAAAAAAATTAACGGACAGAAACATCAGCGAAAGTGTTCAGAAAAGAGCAGTTTTCTATATGGGAGAAGCTCAGTTCTTTACCGGGGACTATGCCGCTGCAGTCCGCTCATTTTTACATGTTGCCCAGGATTATCCTCTTGAATCAAAAAAATGGATAAATTATTCTCTGGACAACATGAGTGTAAAATAAAAAACAAAAGAATCTGCATTTCTGCCAATTTTATTGCTTTTATTCCAGTCTGAAAGAAAGAATGCTTGCGCTTCCGTTTCCTTTGAAGGTGAAATAAAGTGCATGGATTCCGTCTGGAATATTAACATCTCCGGAATATTCCTGCCAGAAGTTTTCAAACTCAACAGGGATTTTTCCTAAAACTTCGCCATCCCACTTTGTTTTTACTTCAAAATATCCGCTTGCATAGCCGCGAACCTTCAGTGTGATTTTTTTTGTATCCTTAAAATCAAAATATTTAAAGCCGGCACTTGCATTGTTGTGAAGGTTAAAAATATATCCAGGATTTTCATCGCCATCACCACCGTCCTGCATGATTTTTGGATAATTTTCTGCTCCAATATATATGGCCGGTTTGTCGGTAAAAAGATTGCAGGCAATGTAAGCCGGATATTCACCTTTTCCCTTAAGTGGACCGCCGTTTAAACCACAGGAAGTAATTTCTACTTGTGGAATACTACCGTCTTCAAGGATTTTGATTTTTTCTGCACAGCCCTGACGGGAATACCAGGTGTTATTCGTGTGGCGGTGATAGAAAATATAATACTGGCCATTTATAAGTTCAAAGCCTCCGTGATTGTTTGCGCCTAAAGCTGCCGGCATATCTGCTGCTTTGTAAGTGTCGATGTGCAAATCAGTATTGCTTACAATAACTCCGCCATATTTGAAATCTTTTACTGGAGATTTACTTGTGGCGTAGCATAATTCGTGCATGGCAATTGAAGAATAAACAAAATAATAGGTGTCTTTTACTTTTCTGATTGAAGAAGCTTCAAAGAACTCGTGGCCTTCAAAATCAGAGCCTTTAGAGTACATGTTGCCTGGTACTATAAAACGAGGTTCTTCTTCGATTGTCAGCATGTCTTTTCCAAGAATAGTCACCATAGCCCCGTGACGGCTTTTATCTCCGTTTCCGCAGAAGCCGGTGTAAAGATATGTTTTATCTCCTTCTGTTAAGACTGCCGGATCAAATTGAGGTTCATCACCTGGACGCTCTCCCAGTCTTGTACCGTCTTTGTAATGCACATAACCATAGAACTCGTATTTTCCAGCTGGACTATCGCAAACTGCTACAGAAACAATGCTTACTTTGTCATAAACATAATAAAGATAATAGCGGCCGTCTGGTCCTTGAGTTACGTCTGGTGCGTACAAAACCATGCGCCCCTTCTGATTTATTGGATCTGAAAAACGGGTGTAAATTACGCCTTCATAGCGCCAGTCTGAAAGGTCATTCACTGGAGCAGAGTAGCAAACGTAATCACCAGGACAGAAAACCCAGCCATTAAAAAAGTCATGGGAGCCATAAACATATACTCTGTCTCCAAAAACATGAGGCTCGCCGTCTGGAACATATTCCCAGGAAGGAAGATAAGGATTAAATGCTTGTTTTATCATAATGCCTCCAAATAAATAATCAGGCTCTGGAAATCACCCCAAAGTCTTTTTATGCCAATTCCGGCCTTCATTATTGTTTTGCCTGTAAGGATTTGCGGTGGATATTCTGTTTGATTTTCATCAGGGAAAGTAATTTTGTATTTTGATTCCGCATTTAAGCCTGGGATTTTTATAAAACGTGTCTTGTAGTTTGGATGATTCATAACCTGTACAAAAGTTACAAGTGCCAGTTTTTTATCTTTTGAAATGCTTGCCCATGCATCGTATTCGTTATTCTGAGAGTAGCTGGCAATGCGGTAGTAATTTCCTTCGCGTACAAGCGGACTATATTTTTTGTAAAGTTCAACTTGATGTGGAATCATTGCTCTTTCTTCTGGCGGTAATTTTGTAATATCCAGCTCGTAGCCAAAGGTTCCGCTTAAAGCAACATAACCACGGGTCTTGAAAGGGGTAACACGGCCTACCGCGTGGTTAGGGCATACAGAAACATGGGCACCCATTGTAGAAAGAGGATAGATAAGGGCAGTTCCTTCCTGAATGGAAAGACGTTCAATTGCATCGGTATCATCACTGCACCAGATTTGCGGGCTGTAATAGAACATTCCCGGGTCAAATCTAGCACCACCACCAGAACAGTTTTCAAGCAAGAGGTTAGGGAAGTCTGAAATAAGGCGTTCCTGCATTTCGTAAAGGGCAAGTACATAACGGTGATAGAATTCACCAATCTGGTCTGATGGCAGGTTTGTGCTTCCAATGTCAGAAAGCTGGCGGTTCATGTCCCATTTTACATATTCAATGTTTGCAGATTTTAAAATTGCTGCCACTGAATTGTAGGCATAGTCACGAACTTCTTTGCGGGTAATGTCAAGAACCAGCTGTTCACGGCTCATTCCCGGAATTCTTCCTTGGATTTGAATTGCCCAGTCTGGATGAGCACGGTATAAATCACTATCTGGAGAAATCATCTCAGGTTCAAACCAAATTCCGAATTTTAAACCTATTTTATTAACTTCATCAACAAGATGTTTAAGGCCACCCTTGATTTTTTCTTCGTTTACTGTCCAGTCGCCAAGAGAACTGTTATCAAAATTGCGTTTTCCAAACCAGCCGTCATCCATAACAAGCATTTCGATTCCGTCTTTATGAGCCTCGCGTGCAATATCAAGGAGTTTTTCGGTATCAAAATTAAAATATGTTGCTTCCCAGTTGTTGATTAAAATTGGCCGCATTTTATTTTTGTAAGGGGAGCGGATAAGGTGGTCTCGATATAAATCATGGAAAGACTGGCTCATGCCGTTTAGGCCGCAGTTTGAGAAAGTAAGCACTGCCTGTGGTGTGAAAAATTCATCTCCGCTGCAAAGCTTCCAGGAAAAATTCTCAGGGTTTATTCCCATCTGAACTCGGATAAAATCAAACTGACTATTCTGAACTTCTCCGACAAAGTTTCCACTATAAATGAAATTCAAGCCATATACCTTGCCTGTATTTTCATCTGCTTTTTTATCAAGAAGGGCAATAAAAGGATGCTCCTGATGACTTGTTTCGCCCCTCATTGAAACTACCCCCTGTAATCCCATGTGCACAGGTCTGCGGTCTATGTGTCTTTCCCTTGCCCATGAGCCGTGAAGGGTTATCATATCATAATTATCATTATCCATATCAAAAGAGGCAGAAAGGGCTTTTTTTATGTAAACATGGTCTTTTCCAAGATTTTTGACTTTCATTGAACGGATGATGGCATTAAGACCTTCAAATATAGTATAGAAGAGGGTAACTTCAACATTTAAAATTTCATCAGACAGGGTGATTTTTAATGTCTGCGAAGTTTTTTTGTCACCAAAAACGCATGGCAAGCCAGGTAAAGAAAGAGTACCATCAATAATTTCATGATTTTTGTATTTTAATTCGATTCCGTTATTTCCGCTGGTGTTTGTAATGGCAAGAGCAGAGCGTCTATAATCCCCCAGCCCGTCTGTAGGAATCTCCTGTGGTATATAATCTAAAAAAGAATGTTTTTCGCGGAAAATCGGATTGTCTGCAAAGCCGTATTCACGGGGTCTGGCAAGATAAGTTACATCATCATCACCGAGTTTTTCTCCATAATAAGTGTGAATAAGATATCCGCCGTTGATGATTGAAATAATATAGTCAGAATCTGGAGTTTCGATTCTGAAAGTGTTAGTTTTTTTGTTAAATGAAATCATGATTTCTCCAAAAATTAAGTGAATTTACTTAATTAAAGTTTAATATGAATAAATAAGAATTTCAATTGAAAAATATGAGTCAAAAATTGTAAAAATAAGGTTTTGTTAAATTGACAAAATCGGTGTGAAGTGATTAAAATTTTTTTAACATAAAAAAAAGCGAGGTGTTTATGAAAAAAGTATTATCACTTTTATTGGGTTTTGTTTTGACTTGTTCGTATGTATGTGCTGAACCTGATTCCGGCGTATTCTGGCCTTCTGGAGAATCTGCAGATTCGTCAAACCTTTATCTTGAAGTTTTTGGCTCCGGAATTCTTCCTGCTTACAAATATCACAATGAAAAAACTAAACTGACGACAGTAGGCGGCGGTATTAATTTTGGATTTGGTTATAATTACGGTGGCTGGCTTTTTGGACTGAATTATGGATTTAATGATGCCGATTTGAAGGACAAAGACGGTTCTCTCAACATGCATGAGCTCTTCTTCAATTGTCGCCGCGTTCTTACTGATGAATCAATATCTTTCTTCCCTGAATGGCTTGAGCTTGTTCCTGGATTTGGATTTGGCGCAAATATAGGAAAACTGCCTGGTGTTAATGAAGATAAGTATAGTGCCGGACTTCTTGCAAAGCTTTCTCTTGAGCTGGCTTTAAGACCTGGTACCGAACGTTTTGCTCCTTATATTGGCGCTGATTATAATTTTGTATACAGCAAAAAAACTTATGATGGTTTAGCCTCTTATCCAAGAATTACTTTTGGATATAGATTGTATCCTGTTGAGGGTAAGGCAAAGGAGATTCCTGCTCCTTCAATTTCTTCTTCAATTCTTCCTGCTGTTGGTTTTACTCCTGATGGTGATGGTGTTAATGATATTCTTACAATCAAAAACACAACTTCCAATCTTAAAGGGAAGCCTGAAAGCTGGACTGTAGAAGTAATGGACCAGAAAAATGAAGTTGTAAAATCATGGTCTGGTGCCGGCAAATTGAATGATATTGAATGGGATGGTACTACAATCAGCGGTGAACCTTTGTTCTCTTCAGAAACTTATTCTATAAAAACATCAATCGTTCCTTCTGAAAAAGAAAGACTTCGTTTAAATCAGGATTTAGTTACAGAAACTTCATCATTTAAAACAGGTGTTCTGATGGAAGAAATTATCCCTCAAAAGCAGTGGAAGATTGTTGTTAATACAATTTACTTTGATGCAAATGCTGCATCTTTCAATAAATTGACAGACATTCAGTCTCTTGCCAATAAAGAAACTCTTGATACAATTGCCAAGCAGGTTCTTGAATTGAGTACGGATATTCACATTGAAGTTCAAGGTTATGCAAATAATGTTTCAAATACTGAAGAAGAAAATATCAATGAACTGATTCCTCTTTCTCAGGACAGGGCAGATGCAATTAAGGCTGAATTGATTAAACGTGGTCTGAAAGAAGAAAATCTTACTGCAATAGGTAAGGGGGGAGAAAATCCTTTAGCTAAGTGGGAAGATAAAGATCACTGGTGGAAAAACCGCCGTGTTGAGTTTGTCGTAACAAGATAACCTTCTTATATTTCATAGATTCTACTTGACAATATACTTGAATATACTTGAATATACTTGACAAAAATGGTAAAAATGTCAAAATAGAATCTATGAAACCTTATATCCACAAAGTAAATTATTATGAAACCGATAAAATGGGAATAACTCATCATTCAAATTATGTTCGATTCATGGAAGAAACACGAGTTTTTTACATGGATCAAATGGGCTGGTGTTATGCAAAGATGGAAGAAACCGGAATTGCTTCTCCTGTCGTAAGCCTTGAATGTACTTTTAAAAAGCCTACAACTTTTGCTGACGAAATAACCATTGAACTTAAAGTTGAAAAATTATCACCATGTAAGGTAACTTTTGTCTACGAGTTTAAGCATGATGATCAGCTTGTCTGTACGGCAAAAAGTACTCATTGCTTTTTGGACACAAACGGACGTCCTGTTATTCTTGAAAAACAGATTCCTGATTTTTATAATAAATTAAAGGAAATGTGCATTTAATCTATATATTTAATTTGAACATTTAATCTGTGCATTTAATCGCAGAAATTATTCTATAAGAAATTATTTTCTGTGAAATATTTTATGGGAATTATATTATGGGAAGAGAAATTGAGCTTAAAATCCCCCTTAGTCAAGCTGAATATGATTATATAAAAAAAGTCATTTATTCAGAAATAAAAACAGCAGGACTTTTATTTACGTCTCTACCTGAGTTTTTAGTAAAGCAGGATGAATATTATTCCCGTTATAATTCCTATGAAGAAAGGCTTAAAAATAATGAAGCGCAGTGCATACGAATCCGTTCCGAAGCTGTTTATTCAGCTTCAAGTCTGTCGGATAATGGTGAATGCACAGAAAAAAACGCTTATTTTACGATTAAACGCAAAACTTATAAAGATGGAATGGAATTGAACCAGGAAGATGAAACTTATATTGAAAATCCTGAAGTCTTAAAGGAATTGTTTTTAGAAGCAAAATATAAGTGCTGGTTTACCAAGGAAAAAGAGGCGTATTCAATTTATTGCAAAGCTGAAGCTTTTTCTGATATTTCCATACATTGTGAGCTTGTAAATGTTAATAATCTTCTCTATCTTGAAGCAGAAATAACTGAAGAAAAACTGTCTGCCGATATTGCAGAAAAAGCACTTAATCAATTTGTTTGTCTGTTGAAACTGGATCCTAATAAAAAAGATGTCCGTTCATGGAAAGAGATAATCCGGGAAAATACAAAATAATAAAATAATTTGAAAATATTTAAAATAATTCTTGCAAATGGAGAAATCTGCTGTATAATTCTAGTTAACCGTTTAACTAAAACGATTAACTAAATAGTACTTTGTAATTTGAGAAGATATGGAGGAAATCAAATGAAAAAAAGTAAAAAAATTATTTGTATGGCACTGATTGCTCTGGCTGCGGCAAGTTCTGTTACAGCTGCAAAGAAAAAAAAGAATGATGCCTACAAAAATGTTCAAGTTCAGAAAAATCCTAAGACCAAGAAAAAATGGGATTTTGGTGGAATGGAAGTAATCATTGGTGACTGGTGGACAGACCCAACAAGACCGGCTGCATCCAAACAGGAAGAAGATTTGTTTGCCTGGAGAAACTGGACTAATGAAACTTATAATGTAAAGGTTACCCAACAGGCTCTTACAGGTTGGGGCTCAAATCCTCAGTTTGTAACAAATTTCTGTATCACTGGTGGTGAAGAAAATTATGTTCTTATTATTGACGGACGTTCAGCAAATCAAGGAGTAAGGGCTAATCTTTTTACAGATTTGTCTACAATTACATCAGTAAATTACAAGGATGATTCAAAATATGATCAGGGTGTAGTTCAGAAGCTTGCAAAAGGTAATTCTTTTTATGCCTTCAACTGGGGCAAACCTGAGCCAAAAGAAGGTGTTTTCTTTAACAAGAGACTGCTTGAAGAATCTGGTTTTGATCCTGAGCTTCCATATAATCTTCAGAAAGAGGGAAAATGGACTTGGGAAACCTTTGAAGATTTGTGTAAAAAACTTACAAAAGATACTGACAACGATGGTGTAATTGATAAATATGCCCTTACAACTTTTAGCACAACTTTTGCTATGGGAGCTCTTTCTTCTAATGGCGGCAGCTATATTGGAAAGGATGCAAACGGAAAGTATTTTAACAATGCTGGTTCTGACAAATCTATGGAAGCCTGGAACTGGATTGCCCACATGGCAGCAACTTATCAGCAGCCAAAACCTGATGATGCAGCTAACTGGGACTGGTTCTACACTGCATTTGTAAATGGAGAAGCTGTTTTCCTTGCTGATGAAGAATATAATGCTGCACCTCAGGGAAAGTTTGGTTCAATGGCTGATGATTTTGGTTTTGTTTGTTTCCCTCTTGGACCTAGTGGAGATGGAAAGTACAAGACAACTCATAATTCTAACATGTGTATTATTCCTAGTTGTTACAGTGCTGAAACTGCAGAAAAAATTGCAAAAGCTGTAGATTTGTGGCTTGAGCCTGTTCCTGGTTATGATGGTCCTGATGCATGGAAAGAATCTTATTACGGTTCATTCCGCGATGCAAGGGCAGTTGATGAAACTATTCAGCTTATGATGGATACACCTAATCCAAGATATGATACCCTTATTGCGGGCTTGAATACTGGTGATATGATTTATGGTATTTGGGGCGGTTGGGTAACACCTACAGAAGCTTATGAAAATACTAAAAATATTTGGCAGGGATTAATCGACGACAGCAATCGCTAAGTATTGTGTTTTCGTTTAATATAATATCTTCCTATTTTTCTTTTGGCGGCCAGTTACTTCTGACCGCCATTTTTTATATGGTTGTAAGGCTGATTGTAAGTTGTCTGAATATAGATTGTCCAAATATAAGTCCGTAAAAAAATATTATTTTTCCCACGGATATTTCATTCCCCAATCCTTACGCAGCATATCCATTGTATCACATAAATCTTGGGATTTTTTGAAGCTGTGTATGTTAGATTCCTTTTTGCCGGAAAGAATACATTCAGTCGCATGGGCAAGTTCATACTCATAACCGTTTACTGCAAATGGCTGGTCAATTTCTTTTACAAGCTCGCTTTCGCCACCCCAGATATTTTTATAAGTATAAACCTGGGCTTTCTGTGCCATAAAAAAGTTTTCTACTGTTATATAGCCCTTGCTTCCATAAATTACAGCCGGATGACTTTTTTCGGGATGAGGAAGATCCATTGCACTTTGAAAGCTTGTAATTATTCCATTCTCAAAAGTAAGATTTACACTGTTCCAGGCATCTACGCCTTTAAGCATACGGACTGTAGAAGAATGGTCCACCAGAGGAGAAAAATCTGCAATCATCATAGCAAAATAGATATTGTAAATTCCTAAATCTAGAAGGGCACCGCCTGCAAGCTCAGGAGCGTAATTTCTGTCATTTGGGTCATAAGGATTTCGGTTATTAAAAAAAGAATCAATATTTTTTATCTGACCTATTGTACCTGCCGCAATTTCACGGCGTATTTCTGCAATACAGGGATTAAAGGCTGTCCACATAGCTTCCATAAAGAAAAGGTCTTTTTCTTTTGCCAGCTTAATCATGTCATCAAGCTGGTTTCTGGAGCAACCTGCTGGTTTTTCGCAAAGAACGTGTTTTCCTGCATTTAAAGCTGCTATAACTGATTCATGGTGAAATGCATGTGGATTTGCTACATAAATTGCATCTACATCTGGATCTGAAAATAATTCTTCGTAACTGCCGTATGCTTTCTGAAAATTCCACTGAGCAGCGAAATCCTTTGCTCTTTGCTGATTTCTGCTTGCCACTGCATAAAGATTTATTTTTTTTCCTTCAGCCTTTATACCATTCATTGCGGCTGCCATACTGTTTGCTATTCTTCCGGGCGCAAGTATTGCCCAATTTACATAATCTTTCATATATACAGTATAAAAGCTTTTTCTTAAAAAAAATGAATGAATCTCTATATTAATTGTGTGTCATTGCAGATTAATGTTATAATTATAAATATGAAAAAAAATGATAAAAACAATATTTCCTCTGAAGTTAATAAAACAGATAACTTGCTTTCTGCAAAAGAGCTGCATGAAAAAATGCTTGGTTTTTCAATAAATTATTTTATGATTGACTTAAAGAATGATAGAAAAAGCTTTTATGCAGTAAAGTCCGAAGAAATGCAAGAGTATTGGCTCTGTCGTTCCGGAAAGGCCTTGAATTATATAATTGACGGCGAACTTGATAAGGCCTGGGAATTAATTAAAGAAATACCTGATAATAGTCCAATGTATATTTTAAAGCTGGGGCTTACCTTTGTTCACCCGGAAGTTACCTGGAAAGAATTTATTGAAATTCTGAAATATTTGAAAGATAAGGACTTGTCTTTAACATCGGTTATTTTAACTGCTGGTCGACCATATCTTTTAAATGGCTTTAATGATTTTTCAAGAATAGGTCCTATTCTTCCCAAGATAAAAAATCAGTTTATTGATTTTATGAAGACTGTCTACGAGCCACAATTGTGTCCTTATATATATAATCTTTGTCTGGCGGAGTATTATTATCAAATCAACAATCTGATTGATGCAGAAATGCTTGTCAGTTCTACTATAAAAAAATTCGATATTGATGGTGAAAGAAGAATTATTTTTTCCTCCCTTTATCTGCAGTCAAAAATTCTCCTTGCCAATGGAAAAACTGTAAATACCGAAAGTTTTATAAAAAATATGCGTAAACTTGCCGGTGAAGCAGGAAATGCTGAATTCAGTTATAATATAGATGCTGCTGAAATACTTTTTGCTCTTTATGATGGAAAGCTTTCTTTTGTTTATGACTGGCTTGAAACAAATGCTCCTGACGAATTTTCTGATTTCAATATGCTGGATTTGTACCGTTATTTTATAAAAATGAAATGCTATATTGCAATAAAACAGTATGCTTCGGTGATTGCTCTTACAGAAAAACTACGTCCTCTTTTGGAAAGGGGAAAGCGACATATTGACCTCTGTCATCTGGATTTGATGCTGGCCTTATGTCTTTTTGCTTCCAAGAAAAAAGAACTTGCCTGTGAAGCTTTGTCACGGGCTCTTAAAATTGCCAGAAAATATCAATACCTGCGCCTGATTGCTGATGAAGGGGAACCAATGCTGCATTTGTTGGTCTACTATATTAAGAATAAGGGTGAAAATCCTTTCCTCATGAAAATTGTTGAAATGACTAGAAATATGGCAATTCGTCATCCTCTTTATATGAAGAGTGTTACTGAAGGTGGCGAAACGTTTACTCCTATGGAAGTGGATATTCTTTTACTTTTAGAGCAGGGAAAATCAAAAGATGAGATAAGTGAATACTTTTTTATCACAATAAATACAGTAAAGTATCACCTCAAAAATATTTACTCAAAGTTGGGGGCTAATTCACCTCATCTGGCTGTATGGAATGCAAAATTGAGGGGAATAATATAAATCATGGGGCTGACCAAAAAGTATTGTCATGCTGAACTTGTTTCAGCATCTACACTACATCTAGTTCTATAGATTCCGAAACAAGTTCGGAATGACAATAAGAAGTAAACTTATTGGTCATCCCCTTTTAATGGATTTATTAGAATCTACCTTCGTCCTTATCCCAGTAGCCTAATTCATTGTGAGCCAGAGTGAAGTTTACAACTTCGTCTACTGTAGTAAAGCAGAGACCTACAACTGTATCTGCACAACCATAATAAATTGCAATTTTTCCGTCTTTTTCGTCTGTAAGAGCTGCTACAGGGAAGCATACATTGTCTACAAAGCCGGTTGTTTCATAAGGCATTTCTGGAGTGAGCATGTAGTCACCGCAACGGTAGCGTACAATAGAAGGCTTGTCATGATCAAGAATTGCAGCAGAGAATGAGTAAACAAATCCGTTACAGGTTGTTGCAACTCCGTGATAGAACATAAGCCAGCCTTTTGCAGTTTCTCCTTCTGGAGTTTTATATTCAATTTCTATTGGAGCTGGTCCACAACCAATTTTTACTCCCTGCCACCAGCCCTGTCCGCCTTTCTGCATAACAAGTCTGTGTTCTCCCCAATACTTCATATCTGGAGATTGAGAAAGAAGAATATCACCAAATGGAGTATGTCCTGAATCTGAAGGGCGGGAAAGCATTACAAATTTTCCGTCAATCTTTTTAGGAAAGAGAACAGCATTTCGGTTGAATGGAAGGAATGGATTTTCGAGACGAGTGAAGTCTTTGAAATCTTTTGTAGTTGCAACACCAATTGAAGCGCCATCAAAATCACCGCACCAGAGAATATAATATGTATCGTCAACTTTTACACAGCGAGGATCGTAGGCATAGAAAGGATCATGTGGTGTTCCGTCTGGATCATGCATGTGGATTTTTTCTTTCTGGAATTCCCAGTGAATACCATCTTCTGAATCACCTATGTAAAGGAAAGGACGTGCAGATGTATCTTCTGAGCGGAATACACCCTTGAATTTTCCATTCCAAGGAATAACTGCTGAATTGTAAATTCGTCCCATGCCTTTGAAAGGATTGCGTCCGATTACCGGATTTGCATCATAACGCCAGATTGGAAGCCAGCAGTCTGCCGGTTTATCCTGCCATGGAATGTTTGGTAAATTGCCACCACTGATGATTTTTGCCATAAAAAGCTCCTGTCTTGATTTTAAGTTAATCCTTTTACTTAATGCCTGAATAAAAGCAGTAAAAGGTTATACTTTAAGATTACTTGTATATTGCCACTTTGTCAAGAAAATTAGTTGAAAAATTACTTAAAATTACTTAAAAATTAAGTAAAAAAATCCAATAGTTGAAATAATGGATTGACTTTTCTTATAAAATGCACCCATACTTAAAGACATGAAATCATATAAAATATCAGAAATTAATTACAAACGTATTTTGGGACGCACTTCTTTTGATAATAAAAGTGACAGTCCTCTTTGTCTTTTTTGGGGAGCTTCGGCTCTGGAAATAAATGTAAAAGCTGAGGAAGTCTGGTTGGAAGTATCATCCAACTATGATACTCATGAACCCTGGCTGTCCATTGAAGTAAACGGTGCTCCTGTAGCTCGTTTTATGGTGGAAAAAGGGGCTGCTAAATGGGTATGCCTTGCAAGAAATCTTAATCCTCAAAAAGAAAATCTGATTTCTATTATTAAAGATACACAGGCAATGAGTGGAGATTTGCATCATTCTTTGTTTATTCATTCTATTGGATTGTCTGAAAACGCTACCTTCTGTCCATTAAAAGAAAGAAAAATGAATATTGAGTTTTTGGGAGACAGTATTACCTCTGGTGAAGGTCTTGCCGGTTCTCCTGATGAAATGGAATGGATTACCCAATGGTTCTGTGCAAGTAAGACTTATGCTCTTCAGCTTTCTAAGGCTTTAAATGCAAATTATTCTGTTTTGAGTCAGTGTGGCTGGGGAATCTGCTGGGGCTGGGACGGAAACGTTAATGCTGCATTGCCTGCTCATTATGAAAATATCTGTTCTGTAATTGGCGGCGACTATCAGGCTTCTTTGGGGGCCTGCGAAAAGTTTAATTTTGATGTAAAAAATGATTTTGTAATTATCAATCTTGGTACAAATGACAACGGAGCCTTTTTTCAGCCGCCTTGGAAGGACGAAAATGGGGTAGAGCATATTCTTCATCTTGATGAAAAGGGAAAGGTTGCTGCTGATACTGGAAAAATCATTATTGATGGGGTAAAAGCCTTTCTTAAAAATATCCGCAAACATAATGCAGAAGCAAAGATAATCTGGACTTATGGAATGATTAAATTATCCGCTATACCAGAATGTATTTCTGCTGCAATTGAGGAATACAAAAATGAAAGCACTGATAAAAATGTCTATCTGCTGGAGCTTGATTCAATGGAAGAGCTGGAAGTGAATCTGGAAGATAAGGGCTCTCGCGGTCACCCTGGTCCAAAAACTCACAGAATGGCCGCAGAAAAGTTGTTTAAGTTTATAAAAGGGCTTTAAAAGACTACCCTGTAGTTATCAAAGTAGAAATACCCCGAATCTTCTGGAGTGCCAAAAAGATATACAATCATTCTTATAATTTGATCTGTGTCACTTGCCTTTGAAATGTCAAAAACAAGTGTGTGTACTCCAGGAGGGCATACTTGTGCTTCTGCCTGATTCCAGCCCCAGTTATCACCAGTCTGCAAAACTATATCAATTGTGATGTCATATTCATTTGGATTATTAACATCAACTACAACATATTTTGCCCCTGTCCAGTCTGATTCGAGAGGTGCATCGCAGTAAAAGCCTGCCTTTTCAAACTCTGCATGATTTGTTGTGTAAAGGCACTTTAAGGATGTAGGACCAGCTGTTCCCCATTCTTCTGTTGTTTCATCATCAATGGAAGTATCGCCGTCATTCCATGAGCTTCCCACCGGCATCCAATAGTTTCCGTCTTCAAAATCTTCCATGCAGACATATTCACCTATTGGCAAGCCGTTTTCATCAAAATTACTTATTTCAATTTCTTCTATAACAGCTTCTATACCTTCATCTTCTGCATTTTCTTCAATTTCTTCTGTGACAGGTGCTTCCGGCTGATTCTCATTTACTTCTTCCGAGATTTCTGATGTAGTTCCGCAGGCAATCAGCGAAAAAAGAAAGGCAGCTGTGATGGAAGCAAAAATAATTTTTTTCATAATGTTCTCCAATTATAAAGGTAAGCAAATCTTAATGATTGTTTTTTTATTATATCATATACAGATAATAATTCAACTTAATAAAATTTTTCTCAATAAAAATTAAGTAAAAATAATTAAAAACAACTAAAAATTAAGTCAAAAATCCTTGCATGATTAAACTTTTCGATATATTCTGATTATTGTGGATTTTTACACAAGTAGACAAAAATTACAGTGAGGAGTGTATGAAAAAAAATCTTTTATTGATTTGTCTGGCTTTTATGTCTGTATTTTTATTTGCAAATGAGGAAATAAATATGAATTCAAGAATGGAAAATTTCTTTGCCAAAATTAAGAGGGGAGAAGAGGTTAAGGTTGTAGCGATTGGCGGTTCTATTACAACCGGTTTTAGTGCCAATCCTGTAGCTGCAAAATGCTGGGCTGGCCTTACGGGAAAATGGCTTAAAGAGCTGGCCGCTCAAAATGGATCAAAGTTAGCTTTTTATAACAGGGGAGTTTCCGGTACGGATTCTGCTTTTGGTGTCGCAAGACTTGACAGTCATGTTTTATCTTTGAATCCTGATTTTGTGATTGTTGAATATGCTATGAATGATCAGTGGCTGGATGCAAAAGTGCGCAAAAGAACTTACGAGTCTATTTTACGTCGGATTCTTGAGTCTTCTGATGCGGCTATTCTTGCTCTTTTTGTGAATGAAAAAAATCCTCCTTATAACAGCAATCAGGCAGAGCAGGAAAAAATCTGCAAATATTATGATATTCCTTATGTAAGCTGGAAAGATTGCTTGTTTGCTGATAATCCGGTAGCTTCTTTTAAAGACTATTTTAATGGGGAAGAAAACGTTCATCCTAACAATGCCGGGCACGCAAAAATTGCGGAATATATAATTGCAAGTCTTGATTCTATGTGGAAAAATGCACCTGCTGCAGATGCAAGCTCTATTGCAATTAACCGCACGCTTCCTGCTCCTATGACCGACAAAGCTTTTGAAAATGCAAAATACTATCATTCAGATAATATTGAGCCCCTTAATAATTCTGGCTGGAAAAAGGGAAGCCCTGTACATTCTGAATGGGTCTCACATGGAGATGCTCACAAGGGCTGGGAAACAAATGTGGCTGGTGCAGAAATGACTTTTGAAGTGACTGGTACTTGTGTAGGAATTACTTATTGTGAGAGCGACCAGTTTAGAGATGCCCTTGCCTGGGTAGAAAAGGAAGATGGATCTATTTCTCAAAAAGTTCCTTTATTATGTTATTCTTCTTATAGAAACGGTTATTACGGCTGGGCTTATAAGGAACTTGCGAATGATAAAAAGGTTCAGAAATATATTGTTCACGTTCAGTGTTCAAAAAGAGCCCCAAAATCAGCTGAAGGAAAATACTGTAATATCACAGGTATTCTGGTCGGTGGAGAAAAATATTTTTACTAAAATGGAGTTGGCGGAAAACTTGCTTATAATTTTTCCGCTGGATTTTTCATACTAATTCAGTTTTTTTACGGAATCCCTGATTATAAGAGTGCCGCTTACCAGATGGCGGCCTTTTATATAAGGTTTTTCGGTAATTTTGCTGATGATTAAATCTGCTGCCATTTTTGCAGTGTCTTCCGGTTTGATATAAACTGTCGTGAGCGGAACCGAATTATTGTGTTTTGTAAGATAGTTGTCAAAGCCGGTTACAGAAATATCGCCTGGAACTTTGTAACCTCTGGAAATCAGTTCATCAATGAGAGTTGCCGCAGTTTCATCATTGTTGCAGATAAATGCGGATGGCATATCCTGTGGTTGTGGCAGCTTTAATTCAATCTGCATACCTTTTTCATCACGGTCATCGATAATTTCGTCTATTGAAGTGTGCAGGTGATTTTCCAGCATGGCTTTCTGGAAGCCCATGTAACGGTCGCGGATGGAAGTGGTTGCATCAAACTTTCCTACAAAGCGCAGGTTTTTGTGGCCCTGGGAAATTACATAGCTTGTAAGAATGTAGGAACAGTAAAAATTATCATTTGAAACACTGTCAATACTCATGTCGTTTGTGTAAAAATCAAGAAGAATAAAATTACTGTACTGATTGCTGATTGTTTCGATATATTTATTGCTGATTTGACCAAGAATAATCAGACCGTCAACCTTTTTGTCGTTTATCATTCGCGGCAAAACAAGCTTTTCTTCATCATCATCACTGAGCAGTTCCATTATGCTGTAATAATTTCTGTGAAGGAGTTCTGTTGAAAGGTGGTTGAAGAGATACCAGTAGAAAGAAATGTTCTGTGAAAAAAATCTTGATGGAATTAAAATACCAATGTTTCCAGTTATATTTTTATTGCCAAACGCTGAGTTCTTTTTTATTTTATAACCCATTTGGGCGGCAAGTTCTTTAATCTGTTTTCTAAGTTCTTCACCTACGCCTTCTTTGTCTGAAAGGGCTTTTGAAACAGTAACGGTGCTTACATTTAACTTTTCTGCAATATCTGATAATCTGACTTTCTTTTTTCGTTCCATGATTTTATAATTATAACATTTTTTACTTAAATAAACAAATCTTTTTTAGGTAGTCATATAATTATTAATTTATAATTCATAATTATATGTGTGGAAAAAAAATGATTTGTGTGCAAAAATAATTGTATGCAGGTCAGAAAGTTATTTTTTATTTGTTCTTTCTTATGTTTTTCGGCTTCAATTTCTTTTGGAGATTCAATCACGCTGAAAAAACGTGGACTTTATTCTTGCGGAAAGCAGCCTAAACAGGTTATTTTCTCGCCGGATTCAAAATATATAATTTTTCCTCTTCTCGATGATTCTGGTTTTGATATTTTTTCTGTAAGTGAAAATAAATTTATAAAACGGGTTACCTGTCCCAGTCCAAAAAGTAAAGGCTTTGCTGAGGGGCTTTTTATTCCGCAAAAATCAGTTTTTTTAATTTCTCAGATGACTACTGCTTCTTTGCATGAATTTTCTTATCCAGATTTTGAATACAAGCGTACAATTTCTACAGGGGGCGTCTGGTCAAAATTTATTGTCTATTCTCCTGAAAAAAATATTCTTGCAGTTTCAAACTGGCTTAGTAATGATATTTCAATTATTGATTATGATTCTGGAAATCTGATTCGGACAATTCCAACAAAAGCAGCTCCCCGTGGTTTGTATTTTATTGAAGGTGGAGATAAAATTATTTCACTTGCCTTTGATGGTGGAGAAATTGAACTTTTTGAAGTTGCAAGTGGAGAAAGGCTTGAACATATTGCCGTGAAAAAAAGCTGTATGCGTCATATTGTCGTGGATGCCGGAGAAACTTTTGCCTATGTTAGCGATATGTATAATCGAAAGATTTATAAAATAAATTTGTCTCTCTTTCAAATTGTTGACCAAATCCAGGTATTTAATAATCCGAATACAATAGATTTACTTAATGATTATCTTTTTGTTTCCTGTCGTGGTCCTAATAGCAGAAATGTTTATACGGATAGAAGCCCTGTAAATGGAAGAATATTTTTGATTGAGTGTGCGACTTTTGAAATAATGAGCGATTTTGAAGGTGGAAATCAGCCTACAGGCTTAGATGTGTCGCCGGATGGAAGTCTTCTCTGCTTTTCAAATTTTCAGGATGCAAATATGGAGCTTTATGAAATTATTCATGATGAAATTATTCATGAAGCAGGTCTGTAAAATATCCACTGGAGCTTATAGGTTCGCCGCCATTGGTAAGATGATTTGTATCTCCAAGCCTTTCTACCCGGAAAGCAGCCTGTCCTCTGATTCTTTCTTCTGTGTTCAAAATTGTGATTGAAGTAGGGGCAACATAAAAGCCCTGCCAGAGCTGCATGGGAGAAAGTCCAATGAGATGTGCGATGATTGTAAACATAATTCCCAGATGACAGAAAAAGACCAGAGTACAGTTTTCGTGAAGATTTTTTTCTGAAACCAGCTGATATTTTTCTTTTCCGCTGCCACCAATTCCGCCCTTGTCTAAGCCGGAATAGCGGGCTTCAAAGTTTGGATTCTCCTGAGGAGTTTTTACATCATAAAATCCTGCTGAGTTTCGCAGGTAGCCGTACTTTGCCAGAATACCGTCGATCCCGTCACAAACTTCTTTGTAATGTTCCCTGATATTTCCTTCTTTCATTATTGAAGATTCAGACCAACGGTCGCAGTCAAAATGCAGCTTATCGCTATAAAAAATCTCCGGCAAAAAATCCCAGCACATAGTTTCTTTACCGGCAAGTTCCTTGATGAAAAAGTTTTCAGGGTATTTTGTTCTGTAATAAAATTCCTGAAGCCAGTCGCAGCTTATGGCTTTCCGGTCGAGAATATCAAGAGAAGGTTTTGCCGTTGCTTTTGCCCGTCCCAGAGGAGAAGTGTAAAATTCTGTAATGTCATTCCATTTGGAAACCCGTTTTGCAAGAAGCTCTGCTTCCCGTTTTCCCTTTTCGGTTAAATTATCATTTTTATAATCTGGGTCTCCGTGGCGGATAAAAATAAGACGCATAAAACTCCTGAATGAGGTAATTTCCTGTGTGTTTTTTTTTATACCTTAAACTTGCTTACAGCCTCTGTCAAATTGCCTACAGATTTTTGAGCCTGTTCCGAAATGCCAGTCATGCTTTGAGATGTAGAAGAAAGATTGTTTGCTGAAGAACCGCATTTTTGCAATTCTGCATCTACTTCTGTCTGCATTACCGAAAGTGAATGACAGTCTTTGGCAACTTGATTTGTACCGGCAGTAATTACCTGAGCACTTTCCTTTACTCTGACACTGCTGTTTTTTATGTCACTCAGGGAATTAAGAATTTCTTCTGCCTTTGTTCCCTGTTCTGTAACGGTATTAGAAAGTCCGTTCATTGTAGTTTCAAAATTTTGAATTTCGTTGATTGTTCCTTCAAAAGATTTTTCAACTTCCAGAGAAGAAGCAGAAATGTCGTCAATTTTGTCTTGAATGGCCCTTAATGATTCGCTTGAATCCTTTGCCTGTTTACTTGTAGTTTCGGCAAGCTTTCGGATTTCATCAGCAACAACAGCAAAGCCTTTTCCGCTTTCTCCTGCATGAGCCGCTTCAATTGCCGCATTCATTGCCAAAAGGTTAGTCTGACTTGCAACCGTAGAAATTACCTTATTCATTTCAAGAAGGGCTCCAGATTCTGCCTGAACTTCCTGAATTTGTGCTACAGATTTTTTCAGAGCATCTGTATTTGTTTCCGAAGCTTGAACTATATTTCCAACTTTAGAAGTCATAGCTTCTGTATCGTGGGTAATTTTCATAAAACTCTTAATCATTTCTTCTATATTTGAAGAAGAAGAAATAATCAGCTGATTCTGATTGTTTACTTCTGTATTTAAGACATCAACCTTTTGTGCAACTTGTTCTACCGCCTGATTTACAGAACCAATTGCAGAACTTTGTTTAATGATTGTGGAATTCATTCCGTTAATGGCATTTTCTGTAGTATTAACGGAATCATTTATGCCCTGAGAATTTTCTGCAAGCTTGTTTGAAATTTCCTGAATAGAATTTGAAGAATCCCGGATTGTTCCGACCAGAGCAGCGATATTGTCTATAAAGGAATTAAAGCCCTTTGCCAAAAGAGAAGCTTCTGTTGTAACATAATCAGGATATTTACGTGAAAAATCACCTGCCGCAATGTATTCGCAGCCTTTAACAATCTGCTTAAAGTTTTTAGAAACCATACGGGAAACTAAAATATCCATTATTATCATTACAAAAATAATTCCTAAAACACCAAAGAATACATAAAGAATTGTAAGCATGTATTCGCTGGCAAAATCAGAAGCAGGACCTTCTGTAACAATAAACCAGTTTGTATCGTCTATTTTATGAATACCGTAGTAGTTTTTATTTTCGATAAAGGCTTTTGTTTTTCCGTCCAGATATGATTTTTTTGTGTAAGTTTTAATTGCAGCTGAATCAAAGTAGTTCTTAGTCATTATGGAAGGGAAATCTTCATTTGTAATAAAGAGACCTTCTGAATTAATAATGTTTACCTTGCCCCCTTTGGAAATATGAATGTTTTTTACAGATTCCGAAAGAGCATCCAGAACAATATCGGCAGCGGCTACACCAATAAGCTTTCCCTGACTGTCCGAAACACTATGGCTTATTGTAACAATGATTTTACCAGTATTTACATCTGTAAAAGGTTCTGTGTAACAGATTTTATTTTTATTATTTACTGCATTTTGGTGCCACAAGCGAGATTGCATGTCAAAATCATTAGGAGCCTCCCAGCCTGTGTGAGAAATTAAAGTTCCACCATCCCAAATCTGCTCATAAGTAGCATAATACAAAAGAGTTTCGGGTTTCATATTTTTCCCCATAGATTTTATAACCGTCTTCATCTGTTCGCGGTCATCTCCAAGGGCTGGAATTACATTTGCAAGGTCTATAACAAGCTCATTATATTCACCAAGGATTTCTCCAATTTCTTTATTAAGAGTTTCCATTGACTGTTTTACAGAATTTTCCGTCGATTGTCTTACAACTTTTTGCATTACAAACATAAAAGAAAAGAAAAGGAACATGGCAACTAAAAGCATTGAGCCAATACTTCCAATAAGAACTTCTGTCATAAGTGAAATGTGTTTTTTTTCTTTCATTAGTGGACTCCAGGAGAAAATAAATTTATTTATAATTATAACACATGTTCGGGAGTAAATAAAATAGAATTTATGAAAGGATTGTTTTTATAATAGAT
>CADCLG010000020.1:0-90463 GCA_902802305.1 uncultured Spirochaetaceae bacterium | reverse complement strand
TTATTTGGGCGTAGCGGGGGAGCGCAAGCCATAAAACTAGCTTAAAAAGATTATGATTTCCACGCTGTAAAAATCCTGTCAAAAAAAAAACTTCTTAAAACGCTGGAAAAAGCACACTGCAGAATTTTTTAAGAATATTTTGATTCTAAGATGAATGTTTTTGCATTTCTTCCAATAATGCGATTACAGATTTTCGGTCATTTTCGGAAAGTTTAATAAATATTGTTACACGGACGCCCACACTGGGGGTTCTTAGCTCTGTAATATTCTTTTTATCTCCGCAAAAGATTATATTGGAGAATCGCAGTCAAACCTAGTCTCATTTCCAAAAATATTGTAAAATTCAAACTCAAGGATTTCCGTACACACAAGGATTCCCTGCCACAAAATCCACAAATTTAAAAAAACGAGGTCAAAATTGCAAAAATTGGATTTAAATATCTACAGAAACAGAAAGGTCAACACTTTATTTGGATTTATTGATTTCAGCTATGCGTATTTTTTAATAAGATTACTTGCCGGACTTTTTAAGACAATCAAAATCAACAGGTCGTTGAATGTTACCTGGCTGCCGCAGGTTTTTGCAGTATTACAGATTGTTCTGATTCTAAGTATTTTTGTTTCTACAGTCCTTTATTTTTCAAATAAGATTGCGGCCTATTATATGTACTTTGGGCAGATAATTTTACGATTTGTGTTTGCAATGCCATCGCTTGGACTTCTTTTAAAAATTAATTATTTTGTAAAAAACGTTACTTTCCAGAGAATCCTTTTGATATTCTGCCTTGCTCTTGATTTTGTGCGCTTAGTTTTTACGATAATCATAATTAAGAAAAGTAAAAGTGAAGTTAAAGAAAAAACAAAATCCCAAGAATAAGCAAGAGGGGAATGACGGCTTCCCCTCTTAATTTACGAATCTTTTATTTTACAAACTCTTTTTTCAAGAAGTCCAAATCCAATTCAGGATACAAAACATGTGCACCAAGAAGCTTGTTTACGCGCTCACGGGCAGCTGCAACTGCATCGTCTGAAATCTCAATCTTGCCCTTAGCTGGTTTGCCTTCTTTTGTAAGACCAGGCTTTGTGTTTTTGAGAACATAATCGATGATGTCAGCAACTTCCTTCATGTCTGCTTCGTTCATGCCGAGAGTTGTAAGTCCAGGTGTACCAATGCGGATTCCGCTTGTCCACCAGGCACCATTTTTGTCGTAAGGAAGAGCGTTTGCATTTGCAGTAACACCGCATTTGAACAAAGCTGCTTCTGCCTGTTTTCCTGTAAGTCCGTAGCCAGTAACATCAACCAACATAAGATGATTGTCTGTTCCACCTGTCTGGAGTGGCATTCCATGTTCTTTACAACCTTCTGCAAGTGCCTGTGCATTTTTTACAACCTGCTGAGCCCAAGCCTGATAAGCTGGAGTTCGAGCTTCTTTGAAAGCAATAGCCTTAGCAGCCATAATATGACCAAGAGGACCACCCAATACCATAGGACAGCCCTTGTTTACGTAATCAGCAAACTCTTTCTTGCACAAAATCATAGCACCACGAGGACCGCGCAAAGTTTTGTGAGTAGTTGTTGTAACAATGTCAGCCCATTTTACAGGATCGTAGTCTCCGGTGAAAACCTTACCAGCAACAAGACCGGCAAAGTGAGCCATATCTACCATTAAAACTGCTCCGCACTTATCAGCAATTTCGCGGAAACGTTTAAAGTTGATTTTGCGAGGGTAGGCACTAAAACCAGTGAGCAAAATGAGAGGGCGAACTTCCATGGCCTGTTTTTCAATTGCATCGTAATCCAAAAGACCTGTTTCGCGGTCAACACCATAAGGATGTGATTCAAACATGCGGGCAGAAACATTCATTCTGTAACCGTGAGTTAAGTGACCACCACAAGAGTAATCCAACCCCATCAATTTCTGATTTCCAAACTTTTTGCGGAGAGCGTCAAACTGTTCGTCAGTAAGGTCATTCAAAGATTTTACGCCAAGTTCTTCCAAAGTTGGAGTTTCTACTTTTGCACTTAAAATTGCCCAGTAAGCAACAAGATTTGTATCTGCGCCAGAATGAGGCTGAACATAAGCATAGTCAGCACCAAAAAGAGCCTCAGCTTCGTGAGCTGCAACATTTTCAACCGCATCAATATTTACACAACCACCATAATAACGGTGCTCAGGATAACCTTCTGCATATTTGTCTGTAAGAAGATTTCCCATAGCAGCCTGAACATTGAGAGAGCAGTAGTTTTCGCTGGCAACCAGTTTTAAGTGGCTTCTCTGATTTTCAAGCTCGTTTACAATAGAAGCTGCAATATCCGGACCAACAGCAGCAACCTGCTGAAGATTTGCAACATAAGCAGTCATAGCGGCATTTGGCTTTCCGTTACAACTATTTAAATAATTTTCCAAAGGTGTTGACATGTTTTAACCTCGTTTAATTAATTTTAGTTATATTGAAGTATTTTAGCGAAAATGCAGGGGTGTGGGAATAGGTGTACCGAGGAATTGCGCATTATAATGCGGAAGCCCGTGTACTATCTGTTAATACTCCTTTTTTTTGTGATATAATAAACTTATGCAAAAGACCTCATCAGATTTTTCTAAGTTTCTTGCAATGGATTGTGACAGACTTGATTTTATACAGGATTATCTTTACAAACGGGATGTAGATTCTGTTGTTATGCCGATTGATGGAAAAAATCATATTTACGTTAAATTTCCCTCCTCACAGTATAATCCGCTTTTTAAGATAAAAACTGTTCTTGCTCACTACGACCGTATTGGAATTGGCGCAAACGATAATTCAGCAGCTGTTTTCTGCCTTCTGGAATGGGCTGTCCGTCTATCAAAAGAAAAAGATTTTCACAATATCCGCCTTGTCTTTACAGATGGAGAAGAACTTTCTGAAGAAGGGGTTTCTTCTCAGGGGGCCTATGCTCTGGCTCAATTGTTTAAAAAACTTTCCATTGTTGATGATGATATTTTTGTTTTTGATTCAATTGGAAGGGGGACAATACCTGTAATTTGTGAAAGTTCTTTTCCAAGCCGCCTCCCTGAAGCTTTTCTAAAAAAATATCAGGCACTGGAAAGCAGGGCAATCAGAATTTTAAAAGCTGCCACGGGAAAATGGTTTAAGCTTCCTGCCGGCTTTAGTGATAATGCAGGATTTTTAGCAAACGGAATCCCTGCAGTGGCGATTACAATGCTTCCTTCTACAGAAATAGACCTTTATTCTCAAAAACTGCTTGAAACAAAAGTCACTAATTATGATATAATTCGTAATTCAGAAGAAATAAAACCTTTTTTTCCAAAAACCTGGAAAATGTTCCATACTCAGGATGATAATATAGAAAATCTTGATGACAGAGCCTTTCCGATAATGGAAAAAATACTTGATAATCTGCGTTTACTTAAAGCTGTAGCCGAAAGAAAATAAAATCAAAATAAGGAAGTTTTGTTTATGAAATCGCAAAAAATCAAAATGAATAAATCCGCCCAAAAATTCATGTATAATACTGTCAGAAAATCATTGCTTTTATGTCTATCTTTGACTCCTCTTTTTATTCTGACTTTTTCCTGCAAATCTACAAAGCAGGCTCCACAAACTGTTGAACCCGAAATAATTGAAAGTCCTCTGCCAGCTTTACCGACTCTTAAGAAATATGATTCAATGTTCTGGGAAATTGATGGAAGCGACAAAAATGGCGAAAAATCAAAGGTTTATATTGCCGGAACTTATCATCTTTCTGATGAGCGTTCTTTCCCTCTTTCAGAAGAAATTGAAAATGCCTGGAATGAATCAGACCGTTTTGTATGTGAGCTTTCTGAAGCAGATTGGGATGTTTTTCAAGCTGCAGTAGATAAAAAAGTTAATGAAAGCATAATTTTAGGAACAGACAAAAGTCTTGTAGATGAATTATCGCCAAATGAGCTTATGATTGTCTCAACTCTCCTTGGTGAAGAACAGACGGCTTCCTTAATCTGCTATGAACCCTGGGTCTTAAATTCAATTCTTTCTACTCTGATAATGTCTCTTACTGGTTTAGATTTTACAAAATCCTATGATTATTATTTTATTCAGAAAGCAAAATCGGAAGGAAAATCTTTTGAAGGTCTTGATTCCCTTGAAACTCAGGTAAACTTAAACAGTTATGGTGACTGGGAAACGCAATTGCAGATACTTCATCAGACTATTTCTTCTTTTGAAGATTTGCAGGCCGCGATTGATGAAATAAATCTTTTTTATGAAGCTTATCTTTCTGGAGATGCTGAAAACTTTGAAAAGCTTTATTTTGATGATATAAAAAAATCAATGGAAGAAGAACCTTATTATGAGGATTATATAAGAGAACTTCTTGATAAAAGAAATGAACTTTGGGCAAAAAAAATAGCCGGCTATCTGGAAGAGGGTGGAAGCACTTTTGTTTTTGCCGGCTGTGCACATTTTATAGGAGAAAACTCCGTTTTTAATTATATGTTTGATTAGAAATTAGTTCTGTATCCTATATCAAATGAAAAGGCTTTATACCAGTTAGCCTTTGCAAAATCCATGATTCGTAAGGTAACCTGACTGTGCAATTCTCCAGAAAGGAATGTTGTAGAGATATAAGGTGTAACATTTACATTAAAATCGCCTTTTATCAATTCAAGCGGCGCCTTTAAGTCAAGAAAGTATTTTTCTGGCAAGGAATAGGAAATGTGCGTACCGATTGCAAAGGTCTGTTTTCCAAAATTAATTGCGTCTGTATATACGTTAAGATTTGCACCGAGAGTATCGCTTACATACATCAATTTAGCGGCTGTGTCAGACGGGAAACTATATATAGAAAGATTAAAATGAGTCGTGTTGAGTTTTAGACGTGGTTCAAGTAACAGATAAAAATCTTCCTGGGTTGCCATAATTGTTTTTGAAGATTTTGTAAATGGGGCATTATAAAGTCCAGCCTGGATAAAGAGGGACTGAGTATAATTATTTCCTATTAAGATTGTTGTTCCAGCATGCCAGTAGAACTTATCAACTGCAAACCAGACGTCTTCATCTTCATAGCGGTCAGAAAGAGGAGCACCAACACCGCCTGCAAAATCGAATGAAAAATATCTGTAAACGCAGGCAAATCTTATATCTGTATTAACTACAAAATATTTTTTATCTTCATGATTTAAATAAGCGTAAATACCAAAGGCAACTGGAACCTTATAAAGTTTAATAATATCGCTGATTCCAAGTCCAAAATGCGGATAAAGAATGGAACCGGCAAGTCCCAGCCAGCTTTCTGTAATTTTTGAAGCAATCGGTTGAACTGCAAAATATCTGCGCAGGAAAATATCAGAGCCGATAGGGTCGTAAGTTCCCATAAATGCGCTGAAATAGTTTGTTGAAGCATCAATCTGAGCTTTTACTATTAAAGAGATTTCATCTATACTGAAGTTTGATTGGGTTTTATGAAAGAGTTCTTCACTTATAAAATCGTCAGTATCAACGGATATTTCTACATGAGACCAGATATTTTCTGAAAAGTTAAACTGCCCCTGAAAAAATGCCTGCAATTTTAATTCCGGATCATATTTTTCTGAATCCTGACTTGCAGCATAATTTATTTTTCCGCCTGTATATCCACTGAAAAATGATTCAGAATAGGCATTAAATAGAGTAAATGTAATTAATAATGTAGAAAAAAGTCTTTTTATTTTAATCATAAATAACTCCCGTTATGAAAACACCAATCCGAATAGATTATCGGTAGATATTATTACATTCTTTAAAAAAAGTTACTTTGTAAAAAAAATTAATAATGATTTCTCTTGAAAACTCTGATTTTCAGTATATAATGTTTTATATGAGCGATTATCTTGACCCTAACAACGAAGAACTCTTAAAAGATTTCTTTGCAGAGGCAGACCAGCAGGTCGAACAACTTGAGAGCAATATTCTCGTTATAGAAAATGACCCTTCTAATCACGAGGCTATTGATGAGATTTTCAGAGCTGCACATACCTTAAAAGGTGGTTCAGCTACTGTAGAAATGACAGAGCTTTCTCATTTCACACATTCAGTTGAGGATGTTCTTGATGAAATCCGATCTGACCGAGTAAAAATCGATGAAGATGTAGTTGATATTCTTCTTTCTTCAATAGATGTTATCAAGGCAATGCTTGAAGCACGACAGGGTGGCAGCATATACGAAGAAAATATAGATTCAATACTTGATAAACTTCATTCATATTTACCTGGAAAAGATGATGGAAAAAAGAAGTCTGCTCCTGTTATTCAGTCAGCACCAGTTGCTAAAGCTGCAACTGCTGTTCAACCGGCTCCGAAACTTAAAGAGACTTCTTCATCGGGTTCTCAAGGTATGGATATACCACCTTTATCAGAAGATGAGTATATTGAATTAAAGAGCGCTTGCGAAGGTGATCAGAAACTCTGGTGTGTTGCTGTTAAATTTGATGAAAGCAATCCTATGAATACAGTTGGTGGTATTCAGGTTTTTGCCGGCTTAAAGGCGATTGGTAACGTATTAAAGACAATTCCAGATTTCGATGCACTTTATGAAGATCAGTTCTATGAAGATGTATTCTATTATGTTGCTTCATCTTCAGACGGCGCAGCAATAGAAGATGTTGCTTTTTTGAGTGATGTTACTTTGATTACAGATGCAAGATTAATTACAGATGAAAACTTTAATGCTGGTTCTGAACCTCAGTTACAGGTTTTGGAAAGTGTTCCAGTTGTAGAAAAAGTAGTTGAACCTGCTGTTTCTAAGCCAGCTTATGTTCCTCCTGTTGAAACGGCTCCTCTTTCTTCTTCAGTTTCTTCAACTTCCGTTGCTTCAGCTACACCTGTGGCTCCAGCAAAAAAACAGGAAGAAGAGCCTGTTGAAGAAAAAGTTAAGGAAGCGGCTCCTGCAGAAGCTGCAAAAGCTAAGAAAGAACCTGCGGCTTCACAGCATAATCAGCAGAGCTCGGTTCTTAGGGTTGATTCCAGACGAATTGATAATCTTTTGAACCTTGTTTCCGAAGCTGTAATTATCAAGGCTTCCTTCAACCAGCTTTCAAATCAAATGTCTTCAGAACAGACTGAATTCCAGGGAATTGAAGCGTCATTTAAAGAAAAGCTTCACAGTCTTTTTGATAAGCTTCCAGATTATTTTGAACGCATGGAAAAAGGTCAGTCCTTTAATGAAATTAAAAAATCAATTACCGAAGATTACGGTGGTCTTGTTAATATGTACGACTCCTTTGATACTGAATTAAAGCAGAGCGTTACAAGATTCCGTTCTTATACACAAAACCTTGGTACTATTGCCAGTGAACTTCAGGAAGGAGTAATGAAAATCCGAATGGTTCCAATCAATCAGATTTTCAGCCGCTTCCCTCGTGTTGTCCGCGATTTACAGCGTGATTTAAATAAGAAAATCAATCTTGTAATAGAAGGTGAAGACACAGAACTTGATAAATCTGTTGTTGAAGATTTGCTGGATCCTATTATGCATTGTGTCCGCAATTCTGTTGACCATGGTATAGAAGCTCCTGCAGTACGAAAAGCTGCCGGTAAGCCTGAAGAAGGTACTGTATTATTAAAGGCTTCTAACGAAGGTAACATGATTGTCATTGAAATTAAAGATGATGGTGCCGGAATTGATGCAGAAAAGGTTAGGGCTAAGGCTATTGAACGTGGACTTATTCACCCTGATAAGGTTTTAACCGAGCAGGAAGTTCACCAGCTGATTATGCAACCGGGCTTCTCTACAGCAGATAAGATTTCTAATATTTCTGGAAGAGGTGTCGGTCTTGATGTTGTTAAGACAATGATTGCAAATCTTAAAGGAAATATTTCTGTCAACTCTCAAAAGGGAAAGGGAACTTCATTTATTATAAAGATTCCTTTGACTCTGGCTATTATTCAGGGACTTTTGGTAAAGGTTGGAAAAGAAATCTACTCTATCCCGATTGCAAATGTTATAGAAAGTCAGTGTATACGGCTTGATGAAATTAATCACATTGATAATTATGAGATTATGAATGTGAGAAATGAAGTAATCAGCGTACTTCGTCTTTCAAGGCTCTTTAATATCAAGGAGACAGTAACTTCTGATGAATGTTATATTGTAATTGTAGGTACAAGAGAAAAGAAGATTGGTGTTATGGTTGATTCTCTTATTGGTGAGGAAGATGTTGTAATCAAGCCTTTGAGAGATCAGTTTACTAATTCACCTGGAATTGCCGGCGCTTCTATTTTGGGAGACGGTTCTGTATCACTGATTATTGATGTCAGTCAGCTTCTAGAGTTGGGCGTACGTCAGGAATTACTGGCACAGGCCAATGAGAAGTTGAATAACTAGCATAAGTAATATTTTCGGGTAGGTCGTTTTATGGAAGAAAACAAAGCAGTAAATACAGTTGAAAAAATAGATGGGCAGGTAAATAAGACGGTAGAGACAAATGCATTCATCGATTTTAAGATGGTTACTTTTTCGCTCGCCGACAAAGATTATGCCATCGACATCATGCATGTAAAAGAAATTGCAAAGGCCGGACGTTTTACTTATGTTCCTAATACATTACCTTTTGTTCTTGGTGTTTACAATCTGCGTGGAGAAATTATTCCTATCATGGATCTTCGACTCTTTTTTAATATTGAAGTTCCTGAAAGTAATGATAAAAAATTACAGAATCTGCTCATTTTGAGCGTAGACGATCAGACATTTGGTCTTGTTGTTGATAAGATTGATAAGGTTGTTGGAGTACAGAAGAGTACTATTCAGCCACCTCATCCTTTATTTGGCGATATTAATATCAAATATATCAGCGGGGTTGTAGAAAGTAACAATCGTCTTTATGTTCTTTTGGACGTAATTAAGATTTTTGCTTCTAAAGAAGGCACGGAAGTTAACACTTCTCAGGTTCAAACAGCAGAGGTTAATTCCGTCATTTCTGCTCAGCCTAAAGTTGAAGAATTGGTTTATGATTCTGAAAAACAGAGAAAGGTTTCTGTAAAAGAAGTTCAGAATGAAAAAACTGAGGTTGATATTAAATTCATTTCAGAAAGTCTGATGAATTTTAAAAAATTCTATGTAAGTCCTTTGAATGAAGATTGGGTAAAACACCGTTATGAAGAATGGGTAAAACTTCGCGGTGAATCAAAAGTTCAGCTTCAAACGGCAGAAGATGCAGAGTCCTTCTTGAAACCATTCTGGTCACAGTTTACTGGAGACTGGTGGTCAAAGGAATATGCACAAAATTTGAAAAAGTTATTACCTGACAATGCTGCCAAACAGCTTGTTGTATGGAACCCGGGATGTGGAAAAGGTTTAGAAACTTATTGTCTTGCCTGCGTATTAAAAGAACGCTATCCTGATGCAAAAATCAGAATTTATGCACAGGATATTGATTTGCTCAATGTTTCAAATGCCGGTCTGCTTACTGTTCCAGAAGAGGCTTCTAATCAGTGGTTTGCTAAATATCTTATTGCAAAAGCAAATAATGAATTTACTTTCAACCAGGAGATTAAGGACAGCATAATGTTTGAATATCATGACTGCAAGAATACTAATGTTCTGCCTATGATTGATATTATATTTGCACGGGATATTTTATCTCTGCTTGATTCTAAATCTCAGGATGCAATTCTTGATGATTTCCTTGAGAAGATGAAGGGTAATGCTGTTGCCATTATTGGTGAAAACGAAAGAATGCCTTCATCTTATGGCTTTGGTGAAAAAAGTGCTGGTGCTCTTGTAGCATACAATAAAGAATAAAAGGGGATTGATATGCGAGTAGAATATATTAACCCGTTTGTTGAAACTTCTTTCCGCGTATTACAGGAAGTTCTTGGTGGCGCAGAAGTTAAACGTGGTGATTTGTATTTGAAATCTACAGCTATGCCTGTTATGGGTGTTGCTGCCTTGGTGGGTCTTGCAGGAAGCGTAGAAGGACGTGTTTTGTTTGATATGACTACAGAAACTGCCTTGAATATTGCATCTGCAATGAATGGCGAAACTTTGCCTAAATTTGATGAGCTGGCACAGGCAACAATCAGTGAGTTGGCAAATATTATTACTGCTCAGGCTGTTACAAAATTGCACGAATTGGGATTCCAGTTCGACCTTACACCTCCAACTTTGTTTGTTGGGCAGAAAATGGAAATTGCAGCGTTAGGTGGGACAACAGATAGCGTAGAGGCTCTTATTGTTCCTCTTATTTCAGAATGCGGCAAAATTGAAGTAAATGTCGCTATTCGAGAGCGTGCTTAGGAATATAGGAGATTAAAAATGAAAACATTACAAGACATCCCTTCATTAAACGAAAGACCTCCTGAGGGCTTAAAAATAGACGGAACATCTTACAGAGTATTAGTTGTTGATGATTCTATGTTTGTTGCAAAGCAGTTAGGACAGATTTTAGCCAGTGAAGGTTATGAAGTCGTTGCAACCGCTGTTGACGGAAAAGAAGGCGTTGATAAGTACAAAGAGTTGTGTCCACAGGTTGATTTGGTAACTATGGATATTACTATGCCTAAAATGGATGGTATTACAGCTCTGGAACAGATTATGGCTTTTGATAAGAATGCAAAAGTTGTAATGGTAAGTGCTCTTGGTAAAGAAGAACTTGTAAAGAAATCTTTAATGCTGGGTGCAAAGAGCTTTATCATTAAGCCGCTTGACCGCAAAAAGGTTTTGGAACGAATTTCTAAAGTTTTAGGCTAAGACGCTAAAATCATTTTCTTTCCTCTTAAACGATATTCCTTAAATGGGATGTCGTTTTTGTGGTTTTAAAAAGCAATTAATTGGTAGCCATTTTTTCTTTTTATTATTGTGTAATTGGCTTCTGGAAAATCTTTAATAATTCTTTTTAGTTTTGAAATCTGAACTACAACAGATTGTAAGGTAATAGGTCTTATTCTTTCTGAATATTCATCTCTGAGACTTTCTGCTGTAACACTTTTATCCTGATTTATATAAAGAAGCTCCATCAAAAAGAAGAGGTTATCCGGCATATTTGTTTTAGACTTGAATTCCATCAGTCTTCTTCTGGCATCCTTGAGTACAGTGTCCTTGTACATTTTAGTAACATAAAAGTTTTCCGGCAGCAGCTTAGGCTTTTGCATGAGGGGGATAAACTGCGAAATATCCGGATCTTCAACAACTTCTGCTATCTTTTTAAAAATGTCATAATATTCCTCTGAATTTTTTAATTCAAGAAAATTATTTTCAATCAAAATTAGTTGTTTCCAGTGGTCAGGGCGGTTTCCTGCAATCAAACAGGGATCGTTATAGTAAATATGTGGTATGTTATAATGAACCTGCTCCATATATTCATTAAGATTGAATATTTCATGATTAAACATTGAGTAATCGACAACAAGCAAATCAGGCGGATTGTGAAGATTTAAAATGGCATCATAAATTTTATTAATATCCGTGAAAACGTGACAGGAATGTTCAGAAAGCCTGTCTGAAATAATATGACATATTTCGCTCTGATCGGTTAGAAAAAAAATCAACATAAGTTAATTATATAATATGATTTATTTTATGGAAAATTTTTTTTTTATATGATAAAACTTTATTTATGAATTTTATTAGACAAAGCGGTATTTTACTTCATCCGACATCTTTACCCGGAACTCCCGGAATCGGTACTTTAGGCGAATATGCCTATAAATTCGTTGACTGGCTTTTTGAATCACACCAAAAGCTATGGCAGCTTCTTCCTTTGGGGCCAACCGGCTATGGAGATTCTCCTTATGCCTCTTTTTCAACTTTCGCAGGAAATCCCCTTTTAATAGATTTGGAGCTTTTATGCCAAAAAGGCTGGGCTGATAAAAAAGATATAATTCCACCTTCTTATATAAAAAATGACGGAAATGTTGATTTTGGTTCTGTTGTCTGGTGGAAAACTCCTCTTTTGAACAAATGTGCGGAATATTTTCTAAAAAACGCTGCTTCTGATGATTTGATGCTCTACAAAAACTTTTGTAAGGAAAAAGCTTCCTGGCTTGATAAATACGCCCTTTTTATGAGCATAAAAAATGAATACGATAAAAAGGCTGCTGAAGAACATGCTCCTTCTTCAATGTGGAATCTTTACTGGCCAAAAGAGTTGGCTGCCTGCGAAAAAACAGCCCTTACAGAATGGAAAAAAACTCATAAAAATGAAATTGAAATCATAAAGACAATACAATTTTTCTTTGATGTTCAGTGGAATGAATTAAAATCCTACGCAAATGAAAAGGAAATAAAAATTATTGGTGATATTCCGATTTTTGTAGCTCCTGACAGCGCTGATGTATGGGCAAATCAGTCATGTTTTAAATTGGATAAAAATGGTATTCCCCAAGCCGTAGCTGGTGTTCCTCCTGATTATTTCTGCGAAGACGGTCAGCTCTGGGGCAATCCTCTTTATGATTGGGATGCAATGAAGAAAAGCGGTTATTCCTGGTGGATTGACAGAATCCGCCGTGTTCTTGAGCTTACGGATATTCTTAGAATAGATCATTTCAGAGGTTTTGAAGCATATTGGTCTGTTCCTTATGGCGAAAAAACTGCAAAAAACGGACAGTGGATAAAGGGACCGGGACTTGATTTGTTTAAAACAATCAGTAAAAAGCTTGGTGATATTCCCGTAATTGCAGAAGATTTAGGCGTAATTACAGAGGAAGTAAAAAAACTCAGGGAAGACTGTAAGTTCCCTGGAATGAAAGTACTTCAATTTGCCTTCAGCTCTGAGCAGATTAAAAATGAAGGATATACAAATTATTTCCTTCCTCATGAGTTTGATACAAATGAATGTGTTGTTTATACGGGAACCCATGATAATGATACTTTACAGGGCTGGTTGGAAAAGTGTGATGAAAATCTTTTGACTTATGTTGCCCAGTATTTTTGTGCTGAAAAAATCGATTACGAAAAAGCAAAGAAAATGGTTTCTTCTGGCATTTTACGTAAAAAGATGATAACCTCGGCACTTGCTTCTTCTGCAGTTCTTGCGGTAATTCCAATGCAGGATATTATTGGGATTGATAATCAGGGAAGAATGAATACCCCTTCTACAAGTGGAAGTAACTGGTCCTGGCGAATGAAAAAAAATGATTTGAAAAAGACCGCCGCAGACTATCTGGCATTTACTTCAGAGCTCTACGGAAGAAACCTTTAATTATTGGTGCGAAGTCCATTCTATAGCCATCTGTCGCAATTCGGCAGATGAGCCGCAGTGGAGTTTTATTTTAATGTTTTCCTTGTGGGTGTCAATTGTTTTGATGCTTAGATTTAGTTTATTTGCAATATCTACAGTTCCAAGTCCCTTGCCAATAAGGGTAAAAATCTGAAGCTGGCGGTCGGAAAGCAGAGAAATTAAATCAAAAGGTTCCTCGCTGTCCTTGTTCTTGTCGTTTTTGGAAAGTTCCTTTATGCGCTTTTTTTCGTTCTCGCTCAGATAAATTTCGTTGTTCATTACAGTTTGAATTGCATTGATGACCTGATTTTCTGCTTCGGCTTTCATTATGTAGCCTTTTGCCCCTGCTTTAAGCGCTCGTTCGGCGTAGAAACGTTCATCATGCATGGAAAGTACAAGAACTTTTGTTTTCGGCTGGATTACAAGAATATCTTTTATCAATTCCAATCCATCTTCCTGGCCTAAATTTAAATCTACAATAGCCAGATTTGGTTTTAATTCATCAACCATAGAAACTGCTTCAAGCCTGTTCTTTGCCATGCCTATAACTTTGTAAATTTTCTGTGTTTCTATCAGCTGTGAAAGCCCCCGACTGAAAAGAGGATGATCATCGATAATAATTACTGTATATTCCATACATCTATAATATCACAAAATTTAAAATAAGAGTATAATAATCTTATGAGAATTGGTTTAGTTTTAAATATTCTTGATGAAGAGTATCAGATTTCTGTTTTAAGAGGAATTAAGAAAAAAATTCTTGAAAATGGAATGGAATTAGTCTGTGTTCAGCAGGAAAACAGTAATCTAACTACAGGTTCATTTTTGGAGCATTTTCCAAAATCTCAGCTTTTTAATCTGGATGGAGTAATTCTTCTGACTTCTGTAGTTGCCGATAACGTGGAAATTATAAACGAAAAGGATGTCCGCCGGGTTTTGGGAAAAATTCCTGTAGTTTCAATAGGACAGAAAATTCAAAAAATTCCTTCTGTACTGGTAACTACTGACGATTCGTTAAAACAACTGGTTAGTCATCTTGTCCTTGACCACGGATATAAAAATTTTGTCTACATAAGCGGCTCTCCGAATCACCAGGATGCAATTATCAGGGAAAAAAATTTTATAAGCATTATTAATGATTACAAAGAAAAAATTCCTGAATTAAATTATACAGTTAAGAAGGGACTTTTTACAGAAAACTCCGCAATCAGCATTATGAAGGAATATTATGATTCCCCGGATTTTAAAAATCCTGACTGTATTGTATGTGCAAATGACAATATGGCAATCGGAGTTTATAAATTCTTCAAAATTCATAAAAGCGACGAGCGGGTAAAAAAATGTGCTGTAACGGGTTTTGATAATATTCCGCAAAGTCAATTTCTTCTTCCGCCTTTAACAACCATCAGCCAGCCTCTTGAAGAATTAGGCGAAAAAGCAATGGATTTAATGCTCTGTATTCTGAAAGGTGAGAAGGCAGATGAAGTTTCTTATTTGCCGTCAAATTTTATACAGCGGGCCTCTTGTGGTTGTGATAAAATTCCTTACAGACTGTACGATAATGCCCTTTATGAAAGAATGCAGACCGATTATGTGCGTTCAGAGCAGCTTTTGAAAATGGTAAGCCATATTGGTCAATCGCTCAATTATGTTAATTCTCTTGAAGGCTTGAAGGCTGTCCTTAACATAAACATTGAGCAGCTTGAAATCCAAAATTTCTGCGTGCTGGAGTTTGAAGATTATAAAATGAACAGCAATGCTATAGAAACCCAGCTTGTAAAGTCTGTTTATGTCCGCCGAAACAACGTATACTTCCAGGAATTTAATTCAAACCAAAAGATGACGATAGGCGGATTTTTCAACAAGTATATGGATTATGATGATAATCGTCCGTCCGTAATGGTAATCAAGTTTTTATTTATCGAAGATGATGTGATTGGTTGTGTTTTATATGAATCCGAAACAAACATGCATCCTTACGTCTGTTCAATTTCAATAAGCATTGCTCAGACTCTAAGCAGAATTGCCGCAAATGAAGAAAGGGAAAAACATTCAGAATATCTGGAAAAGGAAGTTGAAAAAAGAACCCGCGAGTTGATTGAAGCTAACAATAAGCGTATGCAGGTTGAAGCGGAAGTCTTAAAGATTAGTGAAATTGAACGTCAGCGTTTCAGTAATGATTTGCATGATGATATTTGCCAGCGGCTTGCCGGAATCTCCATGTTATGTAAAAGTTATTCAAAACAAAATGAAGCCGTAAGTAAAGAAGAAATGGAAGAGCTTGCTGAGCTTATAGGTGATACTCTTCAGACAACAAGACAATATGCCCATAATTCCTATCCAGTTGAATTGGAAAGTCTTGGAATGAATCAGAGTATAAGCAATTTATGTGCTTCCTTTGAAAAACAATCAGGCATTAGCTGCCAATATGATTGGAATGTTACTTGCCAGCTTTCCCTTGATAAAACTGAAAAATTAAATATTTTTAGAATAATTCAGGAAGCTTTGCATAATGTTATAAAACATGCCCAGGCAAGTCAGGTAAAAGTCAGCATAAAAAATGTAAGAAAGATTCTCTATGTGAGAATCAGCGACAACGGCTGCGGACTAAAGAAAATAAAAAATGATTTTGATAACGGACTAGGCTTGAACTCAATGCAGTATCGTGCCAATCAGATAGACGCAAACTTTAAAATCAAGCAGAATAGACCAACGGGAACTACTGTTGAAATACAATTAGCAATAGCAGGAGCAGAAAATTGAACGAACAGACAGAGCAGAAAAAACAGACAAAACAGACAAAAGAAGCGACGAAAGTAACTCTAAAAGAAAAACTAAAAAAATTATTCGGATTATATTTTTCTTTTGCAAAAATAGGTACATTTACAATTGGCGGTGGATTAGCAATGATGCCTATGATGCAAAAGGAACTTGTTGACAAAAAAAAATGGATTACAGAAGAAGAACTTATTGATTATTATGCAGTCGGCCAGAGTACACCGGGAATTATTGCTGTAAATGTTGCAACCTTTGTTGGTTACAAGCAATGCGGAATAATTGGTGGAATTATTGCAACTTTGGGAATGGTAACTCCCTCCCTCTTAATCATAATGATTCTTGCCAACTTTATAAACTCAATTTCTGATTATCCAATGGTTCAGAAAGCTTTAAATGGAATTAACGTTGCAGTAGCGGCTTTATTAACTTCTGTAATCGTCAGGTTTGCTCAAAAAACAATAAAAAATGTTTGGAATGCTCTTTTTATGGGAATTGCCTTTATACTTATTTTCTTTTTTCATGTACCTTCGTTTATAGTAATTCTCTGTGCAATTGCAACCGGAATAATTCTTACAGTAATAAAGGTTCGAAAAGAAGCCGCACGTGTAGAAGTTACTCAAGAAAAGACACTACATGAAGAATCTGATGGAGAAGAAAAATGAACCTTTTTTATTTAGCCTGCATATTTTTTTACATAGGATTATTTACAATCGGTGGAGGAATGGTTGCAATCACTCTGATGCAGCAGACCATCGTTGCAAAAGGACTTATTTCTACCGAACAGTTTTATAACATGATTGCCATTTCTGAAAGTACGCCGGGACCTTTAGGCACAAATATGGCAACCTACATAGGTTATACCCTCTATGGCATTCACGGTGGAATAATAGCAACCCTGGCCGAAGTACTTCCTTCAATAATCATAATAATCATAATTGCGCATTTTCTCAAAAAATTTAACCAGAATGTATATGTAAAAGGCGCGCTTGCATTTTTAAGGCCGGTAACTACCGGACTGATTTTAGGACCTGCCTTACACATATTTATTTTTGCGCTTGTGAATGTTCCTGAATCAATAGAGGTCTTGTCTACACTTGAGGGCTGGAAAGGACTTTTTAACTGGATAGATTTGGCTGCATATTCAATTTTTGCTTTTCTTCTCTTAAAGTTTAAGCTGCATCCAATAATTCTTTTGATTTTAGGTGCAATTTTTGGAATTATATTCTGTTAAGTGTGATATAATAAAATTGACAGTGTTTTAACAGTCATTATGATAATCAATATCTGTAAGGAGACAAAATTATGAGTACACATATAAACGCCCCTGAAGGCGCAATTGCCCAGGCTGTTTTGCTGCCAGGAGATCCCTTAAGGGCAAAGTTTATTGCAGAAAACTTTCTGGAAGATGCCCACTGCTACAATCAGGTACGGGGCATGTACGGCTATACAGGAACCTACAAAGGAAAAAGAGTTTCTGTTCAGGGAACAGGAATGGGGCAGCCTTCGCTTTCAATTTATGTCCAGGAGCTTTTTCAGTTTTATAATGTACAAAAGGCAATCCGCGTAGGAACTGCCGGAGGTGTAAGTGAGGATGTTCCTTGCCGCAGTATAATTCTGGCAAATGGCGCATGTACAGATTCAGCCTTACAGACACAGAGATTCGGCTTTTCTCATTATGCACCGGTTCCAGATTTTGAATTGCTGAATACCGCCTATAATAAAGCAAAAGAATTAAAACTGGATGCCAAAGTTGGACTTTGTTTTTCCGGTGACCGCTTTTATGACGAAAACGAGACCTGGAAGTTCTGGAAAAAGTACGGAGTCTTGGGAATTGAAATGGAAGCCGCAGAATTGTATACTTTAGCGGCAGAGTTTAAGAGAAAGGCTCTTGCTATTCTTACAATAAGTAATAATTTTGTTACTCAGGAAGAAACTACAGCAGAAGAGCGCCAGACTACTTTTACAAATATGATAAAATTAGCTCTGGAAACAGCAATAAATTAGTTATGAGGAAGTAAAATGAAACCAACATTATTAGTTTTAGCAGCAGGAATGGGAAGCCGTTACGGTGGAGTAAAACAGATTGATGGCGTAGGCCTCCATGATGAATGTCTTCTTGATTTTGCAACTTATGACGCAATGAAAAGCGGCTTTGGTAAAGTAGTATTTATTATTCGCAAAGATATAGAAGAAGCCTTCAGAGAAAGACTTTTTGACCGAATTGCCCGCAATTTTGATGCTGAATATGTTTTCCAGCAGCATGAAAGTCTTTTAAATGATGAGCAGATAAAAAAATCAGAAGGAAGAACAAAACCTTGGGGAACAACTCATGCAGTTTTGTGTGCAGAAAAAGCCATTAATGCTCCTTTTGCAGTAATCAATTCTGATGATTATTACGGAAGACAGGCTTTTGAAATCTTAGGAAAATACCTTTCTTCTATAAGTCCAGACAGTGCAGAACATGCAATGGTAGGTTATGTTCTTGGAAATACAATGAGCCGTTCTGGTTCAGTTAGCCGCGGTGTATGTACAGTAAAAGAAAATGCTGCTTCAGCTGATGGTTCAATTGGTGAATTAGATTCAATCGTAGAAAATCTTAAAATCTACTACGACGAAAGCGATAAGATTATCAGTGATATGCCGGAAGGAAAAAAGATTCTTACCGGTAAAGAATGGGTTAGTATGAATCTCTTTGGATTCAGTCTTAAAGCTTTTGAAGAGTTCCATGTATATTGGGAAAACTTTATTAAAAATAACCTTGAATCTCCAAAAGCAGAAGCCCTTCTTCCTGTTGCTTCAAGTGACATAATCGCCCACAAACAGGGAATTATCAAGTTCTTTACTTCTCAGGAAACCTGGTTTGGTATGACATACCCAGAAGACCGACAGATTGTAAAGGATGAAATCGCAAAGAAAATTAAAGCCGGATATTATCCTGAAAAACTCTGGGAAAAATAATTAAAAATAATATATTGGAAGATATGATATGTTAAAACTTGACTCAATAAAATCAGATAAAATATGGGGCTATGAACTTTGGATTGCTTCAACCCATCCAAACGGTTGTCAGGATAATTTTAAGGCCTTTTGTGGCGGTGATTATCCTCTTCTGGTAAAAGTAATTCAGGCAAACGAAGCCCTTTCTATTCAGGTTCATCCGGATGATGACTGGGCAGTAAAACTTGAAGGTCAGGGCAATCGGGGAAAAACAGAATGCTGGTATATCCTTGATGCAGAACCTGGAGCAAAACTGGTTTACGGAATAAAAGAAGGCTTTTCTAACGAAGTTCTTGCCAATGCCATTAAAGATAATTCTCTTGAGCAGTATCTTGATTATGTAGAAGTAAAACCTGGAGATTTTGTCTTTATTCCAGCCGGAACGGTTCATGCAATTGGTGGCGGCCTCAGACTTATGGAGGTTCAGCAGTCCTGTGATTTAACTTACCGTCTTTATGATTATGGTCGTGGCCGTGAAGTTCATATAGAAAAAGGACTAGCTGTAATCAAGCGTGAAGAAATGATTCCTGTTGCGCCATTTCCAGGGCAATTTGAATGTAAATATTTTGATTTACAGAAAATAAACGTAAAAGGCGGCTGGTCTTTCTTATGCAGTAAATCCGATACTCCAAATCCTGCAGATGTACAGCTGATTTATGTGATTTCTTCAAATGGTGCGACAATTCATTCTGACCAGAGTGCAGAAGAAGCAATTCAGCCAGAAATGATTTATGCTGTAGCACCCGGCGAAAAAGTAACAATCTGCGGTTCTGCAACGATAATGAAAATCAAAGCTAAGGTGAACTGAGTATGATAACTTTTTTATTGCTTCTTTTTCCGCTTGCATTAACTCTTTACTGCTGCTGGACAAAAGAAAAAAAAGATATAGTTCCAATTTTTTGTGGTATTATGTCTGCCGTTGTAGTCTGTGCTTTTAAAGTATTCTTTACTTATTCACACAGAATTGTACCTTTTTCATTTTCGGAAAACTTTATTTATTATCTCTTTAGATTGAGCATATTTCCTGTATGTGTACTCTATCTCTTTTTCTTTCTGATTGTAAAAGATACAAAGGAATATAAGGTTAAATTATTCTTTCCCCTTATCAGCGGCTTTTATACAATATACATGCCTTATTATATAATAAGTTCATCATCTGCTATTTATTCAGGTTATGATTTGTTTTTGCGTCCACTTCTTTATCTTTCTCTAGTATGCCTGGCTGCAATTTCGCTTCATTACCTGCGTAAGTCAATTTTAGATAAAAATTATCTTTTTATAGCGATAAGCGGATTACTTTTGATTCTTGCCCTGCTTGTGCCTGCAATTTCCGATGCCCTTTACGCAATAAATTATAATTTTTCTCTGATTATCTTGATTGATGTTTTTTATCTTGTACTTCCGGGGCTTTATCTTCTTATGGTTTTTATCTTTAGTTTGTCTAATAAAAAGCTTTCTGACAAAAAAAATGAGTAAGTAAGAAGAAATAAAAATTAAAAATAAAAAAAACTGCTTGTTTCGGGATTTTCCCTTGCAAGCAGTTTTTTTTGTTTTATCCGCTTCTGTTCGGTTTATGATTTTGACTTATAATTTCGAATGTTGAGCGGATAAAAGTATTCTACTAGTCTAAAGCGTGTCCGTTTGAACCGAATACGTTGATGTTTTTGTCAGCGTACATCTTCTTGAGTTCTTCGCGAGCTGGTCCGAGGTAAAGACGTGGGTCAAATACATCTGGCTGTTCAGCAAGTACGCGGCGAACTGCAGCTGTCATAGCAAGACGTCCGTCAGAGTCTACGTTAATCTTACATACAGCAGATTTTGCAGCTTTTCTTAACTGTTCTTCTGGAATACCAACTGAATCAGGAATCTTTCCGCCGTATTTTTCGATTTCTTTAACGTATTTTACAGGTACAGAAGAAGATCCGTGAAGTACGATTGGGAATCCTGGGAGTTTCTTTTCAATTTCTGCAAGAACGTCAAATGCCAGTGGAGGTGGAATTAAGATTCCGTCAGCATTGCGTGTACACTGTTCTGGCTTGAACTTGCAGCGTCCGTGTGAAGTACCAATAGAAATAGCAAGTGAGTCACAACCTGTTTTGCTTGTGAAGTCAATTACTTCTTCTGGTTTTGTGTAGTGGCTTTCTTCTGCTGCAACGTCATCTTCAACACCACCAAGAACTCCAAGTTCTGCTTCTACTGTAACATAATCTTCTCGTGAATGAGCATATTCAACTACTTGTTTTGTAAGAGCAACGTTCTCATCGTATGGAAGAGCAGAACCGTCAATCATTACAGAAGAGAAGCCTGAATCGATACAGTCCTTACATACTTCAAAGTTTGGACCGTGATCAAGGTGAAGAACGATAGGAATATCACATCCTAATTCATGAGCGTACTCAACAGCACCAGCTGCCATGTGGCGCAAAAGGTACTTATCAGCATAAGCACGAGCACCTTTTGAAACCTGGAGAATTACTGGAGATTTTGTTTCAACGCAAGCCTGAATAATAGACTGCAACTGCTCCATATTATTAAAGTTATATGCAGGAATAGCATATCCGCCTTTGAAGGCCATCTCAAACATGTGTTTTGTGTTTACGAGGCCTAATTCTTTGTAACTGTGAAACATATTAAAACTTCCTTAATAAAAGAGATTTATTGTTATATATCATATTGTAATTTGCATATTTATTCAATTATAAGTTTTTTCATAACAAGCTTGTTTTACATTTGACAAACAAAGTTATACAAAATATAATTATTTTTAACTTATAAATTAGAAGTATTATGCCGAAAATCTAAGAGTATAAATCTTTTAGCTTTCGGAATAGTTAAAAGTTTCAAGGAGTTTTGCATGAATAGGGGACTTAAAGTCTTTGTTGGTCTTGCATGCCTTTTTGTAATTGGTTTGCCTGCATTCAGTCAGCCAAGTTCAAGAAGTATCGAGACATTTATTATGGACAATTTTGACGAAGCAAACGGTCAGAATTATCTGTATAACGGTAATACCTTAAGTTGGGATTGGGCAGTAAATTCCAGTCGTTTTGTTGCAGAAGGTTATCCGCTTACTGGATATTATGAAGGAATACCTAATTCCCTTAGAATGTTATTAAAGGGCAGTGGAGAAAATCATCAGGTTTTCGGAGTAAAGACTGCTTTTAATAGAAAGGGCGATAACTGGTTTGAAGTTTATCCTACAAAAGACGGAAAGGCTTATGAAATTCCTTTTATTGGTGATGTAAGTACTATCGATTTCTGGGTATGGGGAGCAAATTATAACTATACTCTTGAGGTTTTGATTAGAGATGCTTTAGGACGTATTCATGTTCTTCAGGCTGGAAATCTTGCATTTAAGGGATGGAAAAACTTAATTATTAATGTACCTGGTTATATCCAGCAGCATTCACACCTGCGTTCAGGTCCAGAGAATCTTACTCTTGTTGGATTCAGAGTTCGTTCAGATGCAGAAGAATATGTTGATAATTATGTAATTTTCTTTGATCAGTTAAAATATACATCTAATTCACTTTCTTATATCTATGATGGTTATGAATTGAATGAAGTTGATTTCGGTGATTCTGATTCATCAAACGGTAACAGTAACAGCAGCAGTAAGAGCAAGAGCAGCAACAGCCGCCGTTTGAACAGTGATGACGATGTTGTAGATGTAGGAGATGCAAAATGAAAAAAATATTAGCAATTGTATTGGCATTTTCATTTGCCGGATTAATTTTTGCACAGAGCGTTGCAAGTGCTAATCCAGAAACAGTAGGTGCAGATTCTGCAATGATGTCTTTGCGTGAAGTTTCTGTTGATAAGTTTGAAAGAGAAGGTTCGTGGTTTGTTCATATGTCTTCTGATGATGGTGTAATTGCCGCAAGACTTTTTGATGGAACTCCTGCTATGAAAGAGCCTCTTCCAGAAGATGAAGGAAAAGAAGATGAAGATACACAGGTTCTTGGTGTTCGTGTTGATTTCTTCCGCCGCGGTTTGGATTCATTTACAATCATGGCTGGACGTCCTTTACCTGTAGAAGGAACTGTAAAAACTGTATCAATGTGGGTTTGTGGACGCAATCAGGAACATGAAATGTATGTTATGGTTCAGGATTATTTTGGACGTAACTACGAGCTTTATATGGGTAATCTTGGATTCAGTAGTCGGAAAAAACTTACTTGTGTAGTTCCACCTAGTCCAGATGGAGAACATGGTATTGTTCAGAGCAGCGTATACTATGGCGACAAACCTGGATTCAAAATCCTTGGATTCAGAGTTGATTGTAACCCAATGCAGGCTAGAGGTTCATATTACCTTTATCTCGATGATCTTCGTGTAGTAACCGATCTTTATGATATGGAAAACCGTGACGAAGATGATATGCTTGATAACTGGTAATCTTTCAGGCGAGTAATGCAAACTAAAAAGGCAGGTCTTAGGATCTGTCTTTTTTTTTGTTTAACTAGATTTTATTCATTATAAATTTTATTCATTATAAAATTTGTTCTGTGATTATTTGATTCTGTAATATTTTGCTCTTGTTTTGGGAATATCTTCTGGTTTTTCTGATAATTCAATTAAATCCATTCTGGATAAGACCCATAAAATTAAATGGGCGTTTTTGTATGCATTTTGCGGATAATTTTTATTTTTTAGACATTCTTCTAAATTTTTTGCACAGAAAATTTCCGGTAAGCTTTTGGGGAGCAGCTCTAAATAATCTGATTTTTTTCTGAAGATTTTTGTATTAATAATTTCATCCAGGCGTTTGTTTATTTTTATCCAGTTTTTTTTGAATCTTCTGCCTTTATTTTTAGAGTTTACAGCTTCTTCTGTTTTTATTCTTTCTTCGATTAAAGAAATTTCTAAAACTTCAAGGGTAAAATTTTCATTTAGAAGAACAGGATAAATGCCAGTTAATTCTTCAAATAAATCATAAATACTTTTCTTTTTGGGACTTTTGCGATTTGAGATAAGCTTGCCATCTTTTGAGTATAAGACAATTCTTTTTGTGACGACAAGAGGGTGGACTACAGTAATTTTTTTTCCTTTGTCTAATGTTGCCATTATTTTAGGAAGAAGCTTTGACAGGTTTTTTGTCTGTATTTCTATTACGTTGGAATCCCCCGTGATTATATCATAAATATATCCATTTTCTTCTATTTCTGTTTTTCCTTTTGAATTTTCTGCATACAAAAGCTTCAGAGTGTTGTGGAGACTGCTTTCATTGTAGGTATTTATTTTTTTTGAAGTCATAGTCTTGTTTAAAAATATACTTGTATAAAATAAAGTATTTTTGTGTATGTGTAAATAAAGAAAAAAAAATCGACTTTTTAAATTATTGGCAAAAAAGAGCGTTGACTTTAGAATTTTTTAGTATAAAATAGGTGATAAGTGGGAAATTGTGGTAAAAAGTGGTAATAAGTGGGTATGAATCTATTAACTGGTGAATACAATAATACGATTGATGAAAAAGGTCGCGTCTCCTTTCCAACAAAGTTGAGAACGGCTATTAATCAGAACGTAGTTATTGTCACTAAAGGTTCAGGACGCTGCTTATGGCTTTTTACTCCAGACGAATGGTCAGTTTTCCAGACAAAATTAATGAGTAATGCTTCAATGTTGAAGGAAAAAAGTTTAAGAGTTATCCGTCAGTTGATAGCGCCGGCTCAGGAAATTGAGTTTGATAAAAACGGTCGTTTGTCTATTCCTGCCAGTTTACGTGAGTACGCAGGACTTTCTAAAGATTGTACAATTCTTGGTATTGCTAAGTATGTAGAAATTTGGGATTCTGCGTCCTATACAGAATACTTAAATTCGAGCGAAGAGCAATTCCGCGATGCCGCGGAAGAATTTAATGATATTAATTTCTAAATAATCTTAGGGTGGAAGGGGACTTTACCAGGCTCAGTATTTTTATACTGAGCTCTGGTAATTTTTACTAAAATGGAAATTGTACATACTCCGGTACTATTAAATGAATGTCTCAGCTTACTTTCTCCTGTTGGAGAGCCTTATGAGAATCATTGTCTGATGATTGATTCGACATTGGGCGAGGGCGGACATACATACAATTTTCTCTCAAGATTTCCGGGACTTTCAGTTGTTGGACTTGATGCAGATTCTGCAATTCAAGCCCGTGCAAAAGAACGCCTGTCTCAGTTTGGAGAGAGAATCCATTTTTATAATGGCTGGTTTAATGATTTTTACCAGAACTATCCATCCGAATATGATAAACCAGATATAATCCTTTTTGATTTGGGAATCTCTGTATTTCATTATGAAAGAGCACAGAGGGGCTTTAGTTTTAGATATGATGAAAAACTTGATATGCGCCTTAATTCCAATAGTGATACGAGTGCAGCAGATTTAGTAAATGATTTACCCGAAGAAAAGCTTGCTGATTTAATCTATCTGTATGGTGAAGAAAAACTCAGCAGAAGAATTGCAGCTGCAATTGTTGCTGCAAGAAAAGGCGGGAAAATTGAATCCTCCAAAGCCCTTGCTCAGATTATCTGGGATGCAGTTCCTGCTAATTATCGCTATGGAAACATTCATCCTGCAACAAGAACTTTCCAAGCTTTGAGAATTGCGGTAAACAGCGAATTGAAACGCCTTCCTTCGGCCTTGCACAATGCATTTAACGATTTGAAAGTTAATGGAAAAATGGGTGTAATAACTTTCCATTCTCTGGAAGACAGAATTGTTAAAAATTATTTCAGGAATTTGGGAAAGCAGTGTGTCTGTCCGCCGGAAGTTGCAATCTGTCGCTGCGGTGGAAAACAATGTGCAGAAATCCTGACAAGAAAGCCTGTCTGTCCTACAGAAGAGGAAGTGAAAACTAATTCACCTTCCAGAAGTGCAAAGCTTAGGGTAGTTAGAAAAATTTGTGATGCAAATGAATTTAGACTTGACGGAGTGGTAGGATATTAAAATGAACAGATTAAAGAAAGAAAAGGCAAAAAACGTATTTAAGATTATCCTCATTTCTTTGCTTACCATGTCAATTCCTTTAATGCTTGGACTATATGCATTTCAGGCAAAACGATACACAGATTTAACAAAAGAAATCCGCGAGCTGGAAACAAAGCAGGAAAAACTTATAGAAGACAATAAAAAACTTGTAAGCGAAATCAGTGTGCTTTCAAGTGCAAGCCGAATTGAAAAAATTGCAGTAGAAGAGCTTGGTATGCATAAAGCGGACAAGGACGATATTATTCGTGTGGAAATGACGGGAGAGAAGAAATGAAAAAATCACTTTTGAATATGGAGCAGCTGCTTTCTGCCGTAAAAGGAAGGGCACTGAATAATAAAAAAGATTGTTATTTTGAGAAGGTTGCAACCGACAGTCGCGAAGTTGTAGAAAATACTCTTTTTGTTCCTCTTATTGGGGAAAATCAGAACGGGCACAAATATATTCCTCAGGCAATTGAAAAGAAAGCAAGTGTTGTTTTTATAAATAATGATGAATATGCCGTTAATAAGACTTGTTATGATAAGCTTGCAGAAGAAAATGCAGGAATTGCTTTTATCTGCGTAGAAAATACTCTTCATGCTTTACAGGATGCAGCAGAAGCTTATGTTGCCTCTTTCCCAAATCTAATAAAAATCAGTATAACTGGTTCAAGCGGAAAAACTACAACAAAAGAGCTTGTAGTTTCTGTTTTGCGGGAATATTTTGGCGAAGAAAATATTGCATATACAAAAGGCAATTTTAATTCTGAAACAGGTTTGCCTCTTTCGGTTTTTCAGATTAAGGGAAATGAAAAGGCTGGAATTTTTGAAATGGGAATGAACCGCGTTAATGAAATCGGTGAAATTTCAAAGGTTTTAAAATCTCAGTACGGAATTATCACAAATATTGGAACTGCCCATATTGGACTTTTAGGTTCTCGGAAAAATATTGCAGAAGAAAAACGCAAGTCTTTTGATTATATTCCAGCGGATGGTGCGGTATTTGTTCCAGCTGATGACCCTTATGCTGATTATTGTGTTGAAAGAGTGTGTGGAAAAGTTGTTAAGTACGGTAAAAATATTCCTGCCTCTGTAAGTGGTGTTGAATTTCTTGAAGATAAGGGGCTTTTAGGCTGTGTATTCTCCTATGAAAATCAGATTATTAATTTTCCTCTGATTGGCGAATATAATTATCAGAATGCTCTTGCTGTAATTGCCCTTGCAAGAGAATTGAAAATTCCGGCAGCCTGTGTAAAAGCTGGTTTGGAAAAAATGAAGGTTGTCAGCGGAAGAATGGATTCAAAAAAAATCAGTCTGAAATCTGGAAAAAAGATAATGCTTATTTCTGACTGTTATAATGCTAATCCTGACTCCATGGGAAAAGTAATTGATTTTTGTGGAAAACTTAGTGAAAAAAGCAGAAAAATCTTTGTTCTGGGCGATATGAAGGAATTAGGAAGTGATTCAAAAAGTGCCCACGAACAAATTGCAGAAAAAATAATTTCTTCAGAAGCAGAATTTGTTTATCTTGTCGGTGAAGAAATGAAAAACTGCTATAAAAAACTTGTCTCCGAAAATTTTACTGGAAGAGCCTTTTATTTTGCCGATAATTCTGATGAAAATTTTGAAGATATAGCAGAAAAAATAAATGAAGTCAGTGAAGAAGGAGCTTTGATTCTTTTAAAAGGTTCACACAGTATGGCTTTGGAAAAAATTGAAAATTTGCTGGCGGGAGGGAGCTTATGATGAATCAGTATAGTTTTGTTGCTCAAAGACCCTCTCAGGAATACCACAAGTGCGATGTCTTCTTTTTGATTTCCGTTCTTCTTTTGTGGGGAGTCGGACTTTTTACAATGTTCTTCTGTTCTCAAAATTATGCCGCAAGATTTTTTAATAATGATTCCCTCTATTTTGTAAAGAGACAGTTTATCTGTTCTATGGTTGGATTCGCCCTCTTTTTTGCCTTTCTCCTGGTTGATATGAAGACAATAAAAAAATGCATTTTTTATCTTGTAATAATTACATTGATACTTTGCATCCTTACCTTTATAAAGCCGCTTTCTGTTGAAAAAAACGGAGCGCGGCGCTGGCTTAAAATGCCTTTTCATTTTACCTTCCAGACATCGGAGCTGGTAAAATTTACACTTGTCCTTTATCTGGCAAGCTATTTTGACAAGCAGTTTGAAATTGAAAATATTGAAGACAGGGATGTTCTTCCTTGTGTAGGAATGTTTCTTTTAATGGTGCTTTTCGTTTTGCTGCAGAAGGATTTTTCTACAAGTTTATTTTTAGTTTTAATCGGCATTCTGATGTTTTATGTATCCGGTTCAAAGCTCAAGTGGGTTTTCCCCTTTGCTTTGATAGCAATTCCTCTACTGGTTTTGATTGTAGCAACAGAACAGTATCGAATTGAAAGAATCATAGGTTTTCTTCGTCCTGATGAAAATACGAATACCATAAACTATCAGGTGAATGCCGCAAAAAATGCAATTACCGCAGGAGGTGCATGGGGAACAGGAATAGGTCAGGGGCTTTCAAAATTGAACAGCATTCCCGAAGTTCAGGCCGATTATATTTTTGCCGGTTGGACAGAAGCAATGGGCTTTGTCGGTGTAATCATTTATTTCTGTCTTCTAGGATTTTTTGCATGGAGAGGATACAGAACTGCATTCAAGTGTCCTAACAGATTTGCAGCCTATGCAGCCTTTGGTTGTGTCTCTGTTATTGTTGTGCAGTCCCTGATAAATTGTATGGTTGTCTGCGGATTATTGCCTTCTACAGGTATTCCGCTGCCGTTTTTTTCTGTTGGTGGTTCATCAATAATGGTAACTCTGGCGATGTGTGGTTTTGTCTTAAATGCTTCCCGCTGCGATGATTCTTATGATGAACCTTTGGTTTCAAGCTATGATGAAATAAATATTGATACATTAACTGTATTATAAAGTTTAGTAAAAAGGGTAGGATAATGAGCGATTTTAGTTTACTTATGAATGGTGATTCTGTTTTTGTAGAAAATGAAAATGTAGAAACTATAGAAGGAGAAAAGATGGCAGATTCAAGTGAAAGAAAATTTAAAATCATTAAAATAATTTTCTGCATACTCTGTCTTATTCTCTTTGGTGAGCTGATTATTTATAAGTACATCATGCCCAGCTTTGAAAGCCCCAAAGTAACGGTAAATGGACAGAAAAATTATAGCGCAGAAGAAATTGCAATCAAATTATTACCTATGAACAGTACCAGCTGGTTTGATTTTGATATCGATCAGGCTGTTTCCCTGCTTTCATCCGAGCCTGGAATTGAAAAAGTTATAATTGAAAAGAAATTTCCAGATAAAATTTTTATTGATGTTGTTGAGCGCGACCCTGTAGCAGTAACCTTTATTGAAGAAAACGGAAGAACAAATCCGGTTCAGATAGATAAAAACGGCGTTCTCTTTGCTCTAAAAAATAATGAAGTATTAAATACAAATGAAATTCCTATTATTTCAGGATTGTCTGTAGAGCACATGTCAGGAGGAATGAGAATTTCTTCAAAATATCGTCCTCTGATTGAACAGATTTTAAAAATCAAAGAAATGGGAAAAAATTATTTTGCCGGAATATCTGAAATCTGTGTTCTGCCAAAAGAAACTGGAACTTACGAGCTGGAGCTTATTCCATCGCAGGCAAAAACTAAAGTTTTAACAGATCGCACATTGAATGAAGAATCATTAAAGTATATGATGGTAGTATTAGATGTAATAAAATTACTAGATGCAGATGTTCCTGAGTTGGATTTGCGTTACGGCTCTGTTTCCTGTAAAATAAGATAGAGGTTTCTGAAATGGCGGATGATAGATGTATTGTAGGCCTGGATATAGGTACAAGTGTTATAAGGGTTGCTGTCGGCGAAGTTGATGAAGGCGGAAACCTGCACGTAATTGCAACTTCTTCAAAAAAATCGGCCGGTTTAAGAAACGGTGTAATTGTTAATATTGAAGATGCAAAGGATGTAATAAAAGAAGCAATCGAAAGCGCAGAACAGGAAGCTGGAATCATTGCAAATTCAGTTATTGCTTCGATTGGCGGTTCTCAAATTGAAAGCGAAAATTCACGTGGTGTTGTTCCAATCCGTCCCAACGGAAAAAATAATACCAGTGCAGTAACTCCAGAAGATGTCTCAAAAGTAATCGATATAGCAACTGCAATAAATTATCCTGCTGACAGGGAAAAAATCCATGTAATTCCTCAAAATTATCTTGTTGATGGCGTTGGTGGTATTTCTGACCCGGTAAACAGATTAGGATTTAAACTGGAAGCAGAAGTTCATATTGTTACAGCTTCAAAAAATGTAATTCAGAATATCCGTTCCTGTATGAGCAGGGCAGGTTATGGTTTGGACGGAGTAATGCTCAAAACTCTTGCCGAAGTTCAGGCTGTCTGCCACGAAGATGAAATGGAACTTGGATCCATCATTATTGATTTGGGCGCTGGAACAACAGATGTAATTGTTTTATTAAATGGTGCTCCAATCAGTACAGCATCTGTTCAGGTAGGCGGAAACTTTGTAACAAATGACATAGCCATTGTAACAGGAATCCCAGTTGCTGCTGCCGAAAAAATAAAAATCGAATCAGGTTGCTGCTGGCTTCCTGGAATAGAATCTGATGATGATGTAATTTTACCTGGAGTTGGTGGCCGTGCACCTGAGGTTATTGGAAAATCTGATTTATGCCAGATTATCCAGGCCAGAATGGAACAGATTTTTACCATGGTAAAAGCCGCTATCATTAAAAATACAAATGATTCAATAAAACAGCTTTCTGGAAATATTATCCTTACTGGCGCAGGTGCAAGAATGCAGGGGGCTGTAGAACTTGCACAAAGTGTTTTTAAAACCTCTTCTGTAAGAGTCGGCGTTCCAGAAAGTCTTGGCGGAATAGAAGAACAGTACAGAAATCCAGAATTTGCAACCGCAATTGGTCTTTTAGTTGCAAATAAAGGTATTTTAGAAAAACGCGATGCACGTAAAAAATCCAAGCGACGAGGAACTGCAAAAAATACAAAAGAAGGAGATGGCTTCTTAAAAAAGATTAAAAAAATATTTTTTTAAGTTCAAGTAAAACTTTGTAATTCATAAAATGGGAGGAAATATGAATTTTTCAATAGTAAATGAAGTTGATGATGAGGAACTGAATGAACAGGCTACTCAGAATGAAGCATTGGTTTCTCAACAGATTAATAATAACAACCCTACTGTAATTAAGGTAATTGGTTGTGGTGGCGGTGGCGGAAATGCCGTTAACCGCATGATTGAAGCAAGTATTCATGGTGTTGAATTTATTGCAATCAATACAGATTTACAGGCCTTGCAGGGTTCAAAAACTCCAAATAAATTAGCAATTGGTCAGAAAGTAACAAAAGGTCTTGGTTCTGGTGGACGTCCTACCATGGGTGAGCAGGCCGCAGAAGAAGATAAAGAACTTATTACAAACTCACTTCGTGGTGCAGATATGGTTTTTGTTACAGCCGGAATGGGCGGTGGAACAGGAACTGGTTCAGCACCTGTAGTTGCCAGAATTGCCCGCGAATTAGGTGCATTGACAGTTGCTGTTGTTACAACTCCCTTTGATTTTGAAGGCCCAGTTCGCATGAGACAGGCTCTTGCTGGTCTTGAAAAACTCCATGAGCAGGTTGACTCTTTAATCGTAATACCAAACCAGCAGATACTTAAAGTTGTAGATAAAAATACTTCCGTTCGCCAGGCATTTAAAGTTGCTGACGATGTATTGCGACAGGGCGTAGAAGGCATTTCAAATATTATTACAAATCCTGGTGATGTAAATACAGACTTTGCTGACGTAAAAAATACAATGCAGGGACAGGGAAATGCAATTTTAGGAATCGGTATTGGAGAAGGCGAAAACCGTGCCGTAGATGCTGCTTCAAGGGCAATTTCAAATCCTATGCTTGAAGATTCACATATTGATGGTGCAAAAAATATCCTTATAAATATTTGTGCTTCTGAAGAAGTTTCAATGAGCGAAGTTGATGAAATCTGTAAGATTGTTACATCACGGGCAGCAAAAGATTATAACCTTTACTGGGGACAGGTTACAGATCCGACAATGGAAGACAGAATCAGCGTTACAGTGATTGCAACAGGTTTTGAGCCGGAAGAAGAACTCGAAGAGGTTGTAGAAGCTGAACCAGAAAAAGTTCCAGAGCCTGAAATCAACGATCCAAATGTTATGAATATTTCTGATTTCAATGGTTTGTTCAAATCAGAAAGAGCAGCTGCTCAGACTGACAGAAAATATGCAGAGCCTCCAAAAAAGGAAGAAGCTCTTAAAAAAGAAGAGAAAAAATCCTGGGGCGAATCCCTCTTTAGCGAAGAAGAGCTTTCTGCCGGTTACGGAACCCCTCTGCGAAAGTCTTTGAGCCGACCTGAAGGATATAAATTGCAGGATGATATAAATCAGCCTGTAATCTGGAAAAAACAGGAATACGGACGCGGAATTAATTTGAGTGACGACTAATTGCTGCGGAATTACTTTGCTGACGATTTAGATATATGACAATCGACGGGTTATTGAATCAGTTTTATTCAGATTTAATTCTTGTAAAAAGAAGTTCAGTTCAGACTGCTTTGACTTACAAACTTTCCTCCCAGGAGTTTTTAAACTGGCTTGTGACTGAACGGATAAAATTGAAGGATGTAACTGTCCAAAATCTTATGTATTATTTTCTCAAGCGTAAGACAGACGGTTGTTCAGAAATCACGCTGGCAAAGGATATTTCGGGAGTCAGAGCTTTGGGTGATTATCTGGTACGTAAAAATTACTGGACCGAAAATATTGCTCTTTTGTTGGATAGACCAAAAGCAGCGCACAATCTTCCTAAAGTTCTTTCTCCAGAGCAGGTTGACGCCTTATTGTCAGGAATAGATACTTCCACTCTTTGTGGAAAACGTGATGAAGCTTTATTTGAACTTATTTATTCCTGCGGTTTGAGAATCAGTGAGGCTTGTGATTTAAAAATTATAAATGTCCACATGGATGAGCGCCTGATTTTAGTACACGGAAAAGGAGATAAAGAAAGAATTGTTCCTTTTGGTGACCGTGCCGCAGAAAAACTTGAAAAATATATAAAAGATGTTCGTCCAGAACTTGTAAAGGGTAGAAATGTTCCCGAACTTTTTGTAAATTATCAAGGAAAAGGTATTTCCCGAAAAGGTGTCTGGAAACGTTTTCAGGAGCTGGAAAAAATGTCTGGTGTTGAAGCAAAGGTTCATACACTGCGACATTCCTTTGCAACCCATCTGCTCAGCGGTGGTGCAGATTTGCGTTCTGTTCAGGAGCTTTTAGGACATTCTGATTTGGCTACAACACAAATATATACACATGTAACTGCGGAAGAACTTGAAGTGGCACATGATAAATATTTTAGGAATCATTCTGAATAATTTTATTTTCAGTTTGAATTATACCAGGAGGCTGATATGAAAAAGGCTTTAGTTTTCATTTTAATACTTGGAATTGTTATTTCTTCTATTTCTTGTAATGTATCAAATAAAACAATCTTGAGAGCACAAAAACTTGAAGAAGGTGTTTCAAATCCGACAACTATAGAAGAATTAAAGGATGCTATCGAAAAATATCAGCGAAGAGTTTCTGACATTCAGCTGGCACAAAGTCAGATTGGAATCTGGTATAAAATACTTGGAACCCGCTATCTTGATACAAAAATGTATGGTGAAGCCTTAAAATGCTTTCAGGAGGCGCTTACTTATTATCCTGATAACCAGAACTTGTATTATTATGTAGGGGTTTGCGCAGGTTATATGTCTCATCAGGCTTTGGATTACAACGCCAGCGGAACTAACGAAGTAAAATATAATTATCTTAAGCTTGCCGAAGACGCTTATCTGCGGGCAATTACAATTGAAGACCGCTATGTAAGAGCTTTATATGGTCTTGGCGTTCTTTATGTTTTTGAATTAAATGAAAGTGAAAAGGCAATTCCTTATCTGGAAAAAGCTCTTACAATCGAAGTTAACAATCTGGATGCAATGTTTGTGCTTGCAAGAGCCTATTATTCTTCTTTTGAATTTGACAAATCTGTAGAAATGTATGATAAAATAATAGCAACGACTAAATCAGCCGAAACAAAAGCAACAGCAGAGGAAAACAAAAAAATAGTTTTAGATGCAGCATACAGCAATTAACGAAGAGTCAAATGAAGAAAAAACACTACTTTCTCTTTCCATAGCTAGAATTACTTTTTTATCTTTTGAAGAGAAAAAAAATCTTGAAAAAAATCTTGACAGTCCAGCACAGCTTGCATTAATGTCTATAGATGATATTTCCAAAATAATTGACAGGCAGATAAAATCTAAGCTTTGGAATGGAAATGAAAATCTCAGGCTGGCAAAACGCGCAAAACGTTATTGTGATGCTTATGGAGTAAAGCTTCTGCATAATACAGATTTTTGTTATCCTGAACTCTTAAGACAGATTGCAGATCCGCCTTATCTTTTATTTTGCCGGGGTAATGAAAAAATACTTGCTGAAAAAAGCCTATCAATTGTTGGCACAAGGCGTTTGACTCCATTCGGTAAAAAAGCAGCCTTTTCTTTTTCTCATGATGCTGTTTTGAATGGTTGCAATGTAATTTCCGGTCTGGCTAATGGTGCAGATTCATTTGCCCATAAGGGGGCAGTTTCGGCAATTTTTGACAGAATGGAAGCAGGACAAGAGCTTGAAGGAATAGGAAAAACTGTTGCAGTACTTCCTTCTGCAATAGATAATATTGTGCCTTCATCAAATAAGGTGCTTGCTTCAAATATCCTAAAAACCGGTGGCTGTATTATAAGTGAATATGAACCGGGGATATCAACTGCTGCCTGGCATTTTGTAGCCAGAAACAGAATTATAGCGGGACTTTCTCCTGCAACTGTAGTTATTGAAGCTCCACCAGGAAGCGGTGCATTAATTACAGCAGATTTTGCTTTGGAATATAACCGGGAGCTTATGTTTCATGAGGCTGCTGTTGGTGAAGATGCAATTAAACTTTCTCAAACTGTAAAATCTCAGTTGGAAAAAGATTTTGCTATGGGAAAAGTTAGTAAATATAAAGTAGAGAATAGTCTTAAAAAGTTTCTGGATGCTGGTGCACCAATAATTAAAGACTATAATGATTATTGCCAATGCCTTGCAGAAGAACCTGGCAGCCGCAGTAATCAAAGTATTCAAACTATGTTATTTGATTAGCAGGTAGGATAAATTATGGCAACAAAAAATGCAAAAACATCAAAAACGTCAAAGACAGCGAAAACAAAAACTCTTGTAATCGTGGAATCTCCGACAAAGGCCCAGACTATCGAAAAATATTTAGGCCCAGGCTATACTGTAAGGGCTTCTCAGGGACATTTGATAGATTTACCTAAGTCGAGAATGGCAATTGATATTGAGCATGGTTTTCAGCCGGAATATATTACAGTCCGCGGACGTGCAAAGCTTTTAAAAGAACTGCAGAAAGAAGCAAAAAAATCTGATGTCGTTTTGCTGGCATCGGATAATGACCGTGAAGGAGAAGCTATTGCCTGGCATTTAAATAATGCTCTTCAGGATAAAACTCAGGCTAAAATCAACCGTATTGTTTTTAATGAAATTACACCAACTGCAATTTCAGAAGCTGTAAAAAATCCTGGTGAAATTGTAGAAGCTAAGGTTAATGCTCAGAAAGCCCGCCGTGTTCTTGACCGTCTTGTTGGTTATAATTTAAGTCCCCTTTTGTGGAGTAAGGTAAAAAATGGTCTTTCTGCCGGTCGTGTTCAGTCTGTAGCCTTAAGACTTATTTGTGAGCGTGAAAAAGAAGTAGAAGACTTTTTGCCGGAAGAATACTGGACCCTGGATGCTGATTTCCAAAAGGGAAAATCTTCTTTTACTGCCCAACTGGTAAAATATAAGGGGGAAAATCCAGAATTAAAATCTGAAAAGCAGGTTCAGGAAATTATTGCAAAAATTAAGGATTCTGACTGCAAGGTTTCTTCCCTCAAAAAAACTGAAAAAACAGTACATCCAAAGCCACCTTTTACAACTTCAAAATTACAGCAGGCCGCTGCAAACCGTCTTGGCTTTACTTCCAGAAAAACAATGCAGATTGCCCAGCAGTTGTATGAAGGTATTACAATCGGCTCTAACCGCGTTGGTTTGATTACTTACATGCGTACAGACTCAGTTCGTATTTCTGATACTGCCTTGAATGATGTAAGAAAATGGATTTCAAATAATTATCCGTCAGATTTGCCGGAAGAGCCTATAAAATATGCGGTTGGTAAAACTGCTCAGGATGCTCATGAATGTATCCGCCCAACTTACACAGAATATACGCCTGAAAGCCTTAAAGAATACATTAATTCAAAGCCTGGCCAGACTGGTATTTCAAATGACCAGTTTAAGCTTTATTCTTTAATTTGGGAAAGATTTGTTTCTTCTCAGATGAATAATGCAAAAATGGTAACTACCAGTGTAGAAATCGAAGCTGAAGAGGCTGTATTCCGTACTGCAGCAAGTAAAATCTCCGAAAAAGGTTTTTATAACGTAATCAAGCTTCTTTCATCAAAAGAAGAAAAATCAACTTCATTGCCTGCATTAAAAGAAGGCGAAATTATTGATGTTCAGCTTTTCCATCCGGAACAGCATTTTACCCAGGGACCTGCACGTTATACAGATGCTTCAATCGTAAGAATGCTTGAAGAAAAAGGAATTGGACGTCCTTCTACCTATGCTCAGATTATTTCTGTTTTGCTTGACCGATATTATGTTACAAGAAGCAACAAGCAGCTGGTTCCAACAGAACTTGGCCGTATGATAAATAAAATCCTTGTTGAATCTTTCCCTGAAGTTATAAACGAAGAGTTTACAGCAAAGGTTGAAGATGATTTGGATCAGGTTGAGCAGGATAAAATTGTCTGGAATAATCTTATTGCTGATTTTTACGACGGTTTCAAAAAAAGAGTTGATGATGTTATGGAGCATCAAACCAGCGTAAAGGGCTTCTTAGATGAATCTACAGATAAGGTTTGTGAATTATGCGGAAAGCCGATGGTAAAAAAGCTTGGTCGCTTTGGTTTCTTCCTTGCCTGTTCCGGCTTCCCTGAGTGTCATAATACAAAATCAATTCCTCTTGCAAAATGTCCATGTAAAGACTGTGGCGGTGAAATTGTAGAACGAAAGAATAAGGGAAGGGGAAAATCCTTCTACGGCTGTACAAATTATCCTAAATGTAATTTTATCAGTCACTTCAAGCCAATTGATCAGTACTGTCCTCAGTGCGGCTGGTTCCTGGTAGAAAAATACGACAAAAAGAACGGAAGTTATAAATCTTGTATCAATCCTGACTGTAATTATCTCCATAGTTTTGATGATACGGTTCAGCCAGAGCAGGAATAACTTTTCTAAAAAAAAGCAAGGATAGTGTTTATCCCTGCCTTTTTTGTCGATAAATAAGTATGACACTTTCAGAACTTGTCGACGAGTTTATTATTTATATTTCCACAATCAAAGGTTTTTCAGAGAATACAATCATCGGTTACCGAAATGATTTGAAAAAGTTTCAGGAATATCTCACGCCAACAATTGATATTGAAAAAATCACAAAGGAAAATATCCACCTCTGTATTGGACAGCTGTCTTCAGAGCATAAATCTATAGCCTCAGAAAACCGTTTTATTTCTTCTGTCCGTTCACTTTTTTCTTATGCCAGAAGCTTTTCTTATCTTGCTCATAATCCGGCTCTGGATATAAAAACTATAAAAAGGGCTAAACAGACACCAAAGTTTTTGACTCAGGAAGAAATGAATACTTTGTGTAAGGAGCCGCAGGTAAATGAGCTTCTCTGGGAAAAACGCGACCGGGCAATTTTTACCATGCTTTATTCTTCCGGTTGCCGTATCAGTGAAATGTGCAGCTTAAAGTTAAGTGATTTTATGGATAATTACCATAGCGCAATTGTAACAGGAAAAGGCAATAAGCAGCGTAAGGTTTTTTTTGAAGAAGAATCCCGTAAAGCCCTTGCCTTATATCTGGAGGATCGTAAAAAAGTTCTGCTGGCAAACGGAATCCAGACGCCAACTGAAAATCTTTTTATAAATCAAAAGGGACATGCCTTGTCTGTAGGCGGAATGAGATACATAATTTCCCGTTATTCAGGTACTGAAGGAACAAAAAAGCATGTAAATCCTCATGCCTTCCGACATACTTTTGCAACAACCCTTATTTCAAATGGAGCCGATGTAAGATATGTCCAGGAAATGCTGGGCCATTCTAGTATTTCTACAACTCAGCGCTATACCCACGTTACAACCGAAAGATTAATAGATATTTATAACAAAGCCCACCCGCATAGTAGATAATTAACAATTGACAATTGACAATGGACAATTGACAATGGAGAATGGAGAATTGATAATAGTCAATTAAGCGTGGATAATAAATAATTGTCAATTGTTAATTTTTAATTGTAAATTGAATTTCCTTTGCCGATTTGTGGATTTTTTATTATATTTATTAAATCAATTTAGAATAAAATCTTTGGAGTTTAATATATGGGAAATAAAAATAAAATCAGAAGCACGACAATTCTGGCTGTAAGAAGAAATGGTCAGGTTGCAATGGCAGGAGACGGTCAGTGTACCTTGGGTGACACAGTATGCAAGGGCAATTCAAGAAAAGTCCGCAAGATTTACGGTGGAAAGATTCTTACAGGTTTTGCTGGAAGTGTTGCAGATGCCTTTACTCTTTTAGACCGATTTGAAGAAAAGGTAAAAGAATATAACGGTGATATCATGCGTTCGGCTGTAGAGCTTGCAAAAGCCTGGCGTACAGATCGCAGTCTTCAGAAGCTTGAAGCAATGCTTCTTGTTGCCGACAAAGAAAAACTTCTTTTGATAAGTGGTGATGGAAATGTTATTGAACCAGAAAAAGATGCAATTGCAATCGGTTCTGGCGGCAATTATGCTTATTCAGCAGCTCTCGCTTATCTGGATGCATCTGATTTATCAGCAAGAGAAATTGCAGAACGTTCTTTGAATATTGCAGGAAGCATTTGTATTTACACAAATCAGAATCTGACTATTGAGACTTTAGACTAAAAAGGATTTTTTTATGGAATTAATGAAAAATAATGAACTTACACCAAAAGAGATAGTAGAAAAACTAGATTCATATATCATTGGTCAGGAAAAAGCTAAAAAGGCCGTTGCTGTCGCTCTCAGAAACAGATTCAGACGTTTAAAGCTTTCTGATGATATTCGTGATGAGGTAGCTCCAAAAAATATTTTAATGATTGGACCTACTGGTGTTGGTAAAACAGAAATTGCCCGTCGTCTTGCAAAGCTCTGCGGTGCACCTTTCTTAAAAGTTGAAGCAACAAAATATACAGAAGTTGGTTATGTTGGTCGTGATGTAGAAAGCATGATTCGTGATTTGATGGCTGTTGGTTACAATGACGTAAAAGCCGAAATGGAAGACGCTTTACGTGAAAAATCTGTAGGCATTGTAGAAGAACGTCTGCTTGATTTATTGCTTCCAGGAACAGGCAAAAAAGACAAGAAATCACAAAAGCCACAGACTCAAATTCAGCCTTTAGGTTTTATTACTCAGCAGTCACCTTCAGAATTGACTATTGATTTAAATAAGGTTGCAGCAGAGATTCAGGCAGAAGAAAATGCTGCAGAAAGCAGTCAGACAGAAAATCTTGAGACAGAAAATGCTCAGACTGAAGAAAAAGATTCAGCAGAAAATCATACAAGAGAAAAATTCCGCCAGATGCTGCGTGAAGGTAAGCTTGAAGACCGCGAAATTGAAATGATGGTTTCCCGTCCTAATTCAGGAATGCCTAACATGGAAATTATTGCTGGTGGTTCTATTGATGACCTTCAGAACAGTATGCAGGGACTTATCAATATGCTTAATGGCGGTGGTCGTTCAAGAAAAAAAATGATTACTGTAAAAGAAGCCAGAAAAATTCTCACAGAAGAAGTTCTTGACGGAATGGTCGACCATGATAAGGTAGCCGATGAAGCTAAAAAAAGAGTAGAGCAGAGCGGCATTATTTTTATAGACGAAATAGATAAGATTGCCGTTCATGGAGAAAGTCGCGGACAGGACGTCAGCAGAGAAGGGGTTCAGAGGGATATTCTTCCTATTGTTGAAGGCAGTAATGTAAATACAAAGTTTGGTGTAGTTGATACAACTCATATTCTTTTTATTGCTGCCGGTGCCTTTAGTGTTGCTGCTCCAAGTGATTTGATTCCTGAACTCCAGGGACGTTTCCCATTGCGTGTAGAGCTTGATTCTCTTCATAAAGAAGATTTCTACAAAATTTTAAAGGAGCCTAAAAACTCTTTGATTATGCAGTATACAAAGCTTTTGGAAACAGAAGGTGTTACCCTTAATATTTCTGAAGAAGCAATTGAAAGAATGAGTTTTATTGCAGAAGATGTAAACAACCGGGCAGAAAATATTGGAGCCAGACGTCTTCATACAATTATGGAAAAGGTTCTTTCGGACATTAGTTTTGATGCAGATGAGCATAAGGGCGAAACAATTACAATTGATGCCGCTTATGTAGATTCAAAACTTACAGACGTTGTTCAGAGTGAGGATTTATCCCGCTATATTCTGTAAAAAGTCACTGCTTTTCTTCTCTAAGAATTGTCCAGACAGAAAGATATTTTCTTACATTTATCAGCCTGTCTGCGTACAATTCATAGTGTAGTCCTTCGCTGTCAGTAAAATTAAAGTTAGAACGGCTGAATACTGAACAGTCCGGTATTTTTTCTACAGGAAGATTGATTTCAGTATCATCGGTTTTAAAAGAAAATCTATCCCTGTAGAGACTAAATCTTCCCTTTCCTAAAATTACAGTCTGATGATTTGAATCTACTGTCTGAAGGTTAACATTTTCATCAAAAACTATAGCTGTATTATTATCCTTTATGCTTTCAGTATAATCTCTATAAAAAGCTTCCTGCCAGTCATCCCACTGGGCAACATTTGTAAAAGGAAAATCTTTACCAAATAAACCATATTCATCAACCCTTGTTTTTAACCCGCATTTAGTGCAATAAACTTCATCACCCAGAGATTTTATGCTTCCTATAGTTTTACATTCAGGACAAACACATAAGGCACATTCCATTCCCAAGGCAAGATTTTTTCCCTTGTATTTTTCGGGTGAAATTGTCTGATTCTGGTAAGCATCTTCATATAAATCTCTGTTTACAATATCTGTAATTTGCTGTGGAGTCATATTTTTTAATTCTTGAGCAGAATAGATTCCCATAACCTTTCCGCTCCAGGGACCTTTTCTTCTTCCAAAGCCCCAGCGTGGGATTTTTAAATAGCCTCCGGAAATTTTAAAGGTTGCAAGAGAAGCTCCAGAAATCTTTACTAATTTTCCTGTCGCAATTTTAACCGGCGTTGTCCTTCCATTGAAGGTTCGTCCCCCTTCCGGAAAAATGCAAATGTTTTTTCCTTCTTTTAGATATCTAACAGCTTTCATTACTGCAAGTGTATCAGACGCACCCTTTATTTTTGAAATAGGAGCAAAAGCCCATTCAAGCATTTTTGATTTAAATCCTTTACGGAAACAGTTTTCGCTTGCAATAAAATACATTTGTCGCTTAAAACCCGAGGCAACTAAAATTGCATCATAATCAGAAACATGATTTGCAAGGACAATTACCGGGTTATTTATATCGACGGGACGGGAGCATTTATAATTATAAAAGGTCTTGAACACAAGCCTAGCACTTGGTATTACGAATTTATAAATGAAATTCAGTCTTTTTTCGGTAAAATTGGTCTTCTTAGAATAATTTTTCATTATTTTTTCCCTATTTCTTCATTTTATCATTTTAAAATTTATTAATCTGTATTATAATATAAATACCGAGAGAAAAGAATGCGCTTTTTCTAACGTTCCCGTATTCATATTTTATTTGAGTTTTTAATCATTTTAATTTTTTAAGGAAAGAATGATGAAATCAAAATTGTTTTTTAAGAATATGGGATATTTTTTGGAATATGTCGTATTAATTGTTGCAATCCTAGTTGTATGGATTATCATGGGGCAGACTGGAAAACTAAACCCGGTTGTAATGCCAGCCCTTCCAAAAATCGGAAAAACTTTTAAAAGCCTCTTCTTAAAAGGAACTTTGCTTAAACATTGTGGAATCAGTCTGGGACGGGTTCTTCAGGGCTATGGCGTTTCTGCTCTTTTGGGGATAAGTCTTGGAATCTTCATTGGTCTTTCCCATCATCTTGAACGTCTTACTCAGCTTCTTGTTCAGATTATTAAGCCTATTCCTCCAATTGCCTGGATTCCTCTTGTAATCTTATGGTTTGGAATTGGAGAAACAGGAAAAATCTTTTTAATTTTCCTTGGTGGCTTTTTTACAATCCTTATAAATGTTATTGACGGTATAAAGCAAACTGATGCAAATCTTATTGAAGTTTCAAAGGTTATGGAAACTCCTCTTCCTAAGCATATTTTGAAATTAGTCATTCCAAGTGCCGCACCAAATATTTTTACAGGGCTTCGTGTCGGACTTACTTCCTGCTGGATGTGTGTTGTTGCCGCTGAGCTGGTTTCTTCAACTACAGGCTTGGGCTATATGATTATGGATGCCCGTCAGTATGGTCAGACTGATGTTGTAATAGTTGGAATGATTACAATCGGATTAATTGGAAAAATCATGGATTCCTTGCTTCATCTTATTGAGCGTAAGATTGTAATCTGGAATTAGGGAGAAAATATGTCAGAAGCTACTCTAGCAAAAGAAAAAATATCCGAAGAAAATTATATCCAGGTTGAGAATGTAAATAAATATTATCTCCGTGGCGATGAAAAAATGCCGATTTTGCAGAATGTTTCATTTTCTGTAGCAAAAGGCGAAATGGTCTGTATCGTAGGGGCCAGTGGTTGTGGAAAATCTACTTTACTTCGTGCCATTGCCGGCCTTGACCCTGCCTATGAAGGAGTTATAAAAGTAAATGGTCAGCCTGTTGTAAAGCCTGAAAAGAGCAGGGGAATTGTTTTCCAGGAACACAGACTTTTTCCTTGGATGACAGTACGTCAGAATATAATGTACGGTCTTTCCAAAATGGATAAAAAGACAAAAAAACAGCTTGTAGATCAGCATATAAATCTTGTGAGACTCAATGGATTTGAAAATTCCTATCCCCGTCAGCTTTCCGGTGGAATGGCTCAACGTGCTGGAATAGCCCGTGCTTTGGTAAATAATCCACCTGTTTTACTTTTGGACGAACCTTTTGGTGCATTAGATACCTTTACAAAAATTAATATGCAGAGGGAATTAAAGAGGATTCAAAAAGAATCAAAGACAACAATGATTCTTGTTACTCATGATATTGATGAAGCGGTTTTTCTTGCAGACAAAGTAATTGTTTTTACAAGTCGACCTGGAAAAATTGAAGCAACTATAAATGTTGAGCTCCCCGAAACAGACGGAAATTTCAGAGACAGAAATAGTATTGAGTTCTTAAATGTACGTCGAAGAATATACGATTTGTTCTTCAAAGAAAATAAATAATTCTTCAACAGAAGAAAAATAGGAGTAAAAAATGAAAAAAAATTCAAAGTTTATGCTGGCTCTTTTGCTTGTTTTCTGTGTATTTACGGGTTGCAGTAAAAAATCTGGAAAAAATGCAAAGCGTACGGTTAATATTGCCATTCAGCCTTCTGCTGCATTTATGCCTCTTTATCTTTGCCGCGAAAAAGGCTGGATTGAGGAAGCTCTTGCTCAATCTCAGGTAACTGTAAAATGGAATGATTTTGAATCAGGTCCTCCAATTAATGAATCTCTGGCTGCCGGACTCTCTGATATCGGTACAAACGGTGATGTTCCTACTGTTTCTGCAATTGCCGCTGGACAGAAAGTTACTATCGTTGGTGTTCCAGGTAATGGGCCGGATGCTTACGCTGTTTTAGCAAATGCAAATAATAGTGCAGTTAATACATTTGCCGACTTAAAAGGAAAAAAAGTTGCAACTGTAATTGGTTCTACCGGACATAATCTTACAAAAAAACTGCTTGAAAAAAATGGAATGACTTTTGATGATATCAAACTTATAAACATAAGTGCAGGTGACGCTGGAATTGTTCTTGCAACAAATGATGTAGATGCAGTTGTAATCTGGGAACCTAATGTTACCCGCCTTGTTGACAATGGAACTGCAAAAATCATTGCAAAAGGTTCTGATACAAATCTCCGCGGAACAAATACCTTCCTTGCCCGTACAGATTATATCAAGGCAAATTCTGATGTAATCAGTGTTATTCTTGAACAGTATGCCCGTGCTGTAAAAGAATTGCCACGTGCTTCTAAAGAAGATCAGCAGAAGGTTGCTGATGATTTAAAGCTTTCTACAGAGCAGCTGCTCAAGCTTTATGATAAATATGGTTTTGCCGTTCAGTGTGATGAGGTTGATACTGCTGCTTTGCAGGATACATGTCAATTCCTGGTAAGCATCGGCCGTCTCGACTCAGAATATCAGGTTAAAGACTATGTAGATAATTCTTATTACAACAATTCAAAGGCAAAATATTTTTTGAAATAACTAAACAAAACGTTTATTTCTCCGAAAATCAAGTGATGTAAACAAAAATCTGCATTTAATAATGCAAAAGGGGGAAATAAACGTATGAACAGTTTTACCAGAGCCGTTGATTTGTTACAGCGGGAAATGGACGTTACTTCACTGCGTTATCAGGTTTCTGCAAATAATCTTGCAAACAGTGAAGTTCCTAATTTTAAGCGCTCAGAAGTTAATTTTGAAAGTGAATTAAAGCGCGCCTTTGAATCAGAAGAAATAGCAAAAAACTCTTTTCATCTTACAACTACAGATGCAAGACATATTCAGATTAATACTCCAATGGATTATAGAGAAGTTACACCCAGAAGAGTTTTGGATTATACAAGTACAGCAAAAGCAAATGGAAATAATGTAGATGCTGAAACAGAAGCAAACAATATCCTCCAGATTCAGATGCAGTATCGCCTGTTGACTCAATTAACAAGCTTTGAGTTCGAGCAGATTAACACTGCAATGAAAAAGTAGAGTAGAAGTAGAATAGGGGGAAACTGTCATGGGAATGTTTACTAGTATAAATATTGCAGCTACCGGAATGGCTGCAGAAAGATTAAGAAGTGATGTAATTTCAAACAATATAGCCAATGCATCTACAACACGCACACAGGAAGGTGGAGCTTTTAAAAAATCTTCTGTAATTCTGCGTCCTGTTTCAGATGGAAATCCACAATGGAATAGCCCTTTTGTTCCTTCTTCTTTGGATAATGGACCAGGAAAAGGCGTAAAAGTAATGGAGATTGTAAAAGATACAAGTCAAGGCCGCCTTGTTTATGATCCAAATCATCCTGATGCTATAAAATCTGGGCCAAATGCAGGTTATGTTGAATATCCTAACGTAAATATTGTTAACGAAATGGTTGATTTAATTTCTGCTTCCCGCGCTTATGAGGCAAATGCAACTGTAATTGATGGTGCAAAGGAAATGTTTTCTGCTGCCCTTAATATCGGACGCTAATTTCTAAAAAATTGTGACTGTTTGTGTATTTCTTTTTGAATTGACAGTCACAAAATGAAGGAGTAAACTTATGATAAGTGGGAACAATATGAAAATAGAACAATTCGGTACTTTGCTTTTGCAGCGTTCAAATGAAGGACATTTCGGTAACGCAAAAATTAATAACAGCTATGAAAATCAATTTGCAGCCAAAAAAACAGAAGGTTCTTTTCAGTCTTTTTTGATGGATGCAATGAATACAGTAAATACCCAGCAGACAAATGTTTCAAAAATTCAGGAAAAGCTTATTACAGATCCTGATTCTGTTGATATTCATGATGTAACTATTGCAATGTCTAAAGCCAGAATGTCGCTTAATCTTGCTCAGAATGTAATTGACAGGCTTGTAAGCGGCTGGAACGAAATCACTACGACAAGATAGTTTCTGACATTTTTTTGACTCTGATAAAATATCATAACTTATAAAAATATTTTATTGCTAAAAAAATTCTCCTATGTTATAATTAATTGAATTTACTTTATAAATTACCCTAAATTCGTTCAAAGGGAGGGGAACTAATGAACGAATGGCTTAAAAAAGTGGCTTCAAAAATAAAAGAACTTTGGAAAAAGTGGTCACTAATACAAAAAGTCATTATTATTGGCATAATTGTTGTAGTTATTGTTGCAATCTTCGCTACTGCACGTCTGTCTTCACGACCGTCAACAGTACGGCTGTTCAATGCCCCTGTAACTGACAGCACCGCACTTACAAAAATCCTTGATAGAATCTCTGAATCAAATGTAGAAGCTTCGGCTGATTCAAATGGTTATATCACAGTTGCTGATGAAGCTACTGCAAGACGTATGCGGGAAATTTTAATCAGTGAAAATCTGGTTCCTTCTAGCATTGACCCTTGGGCTGGATTTTATGACAGAAGCTGGTCTACCACAGATTCAGATCAGAATGTAAAATTAAAGAATACAATTCAAAAGCAGCTTAAAAATCACATTGAAGCTATTGATGAAGTTGCAATGGCTGATGTAAATATTGTTTTACCTGAAAAGCAGCTTTTTTCTCAGGATCAGGCACCTGTTTCGGCAAGTGTAATCATTAAAACAAAATCTCCTAACAGCACTTTGTTAAAAGACAAAAATCGTGTTTTAGGTTTGCAGAGACTTATTCTTTCTGCCGTAGAAGGACTTGATGATTCAAACATTATTATTGCAGATGAAACTGGTCAGCAGGTAAATGATTTTGAAGGAATGGCTGATTACGACCGTCTCACCCTGAACGAGCGAACAGAAAAATTCAAGCTTAAACTGGCTACTCAGTATCGCGCTGATATTCTTGCACTTTTCCAGAATACTTATACTCCTGACCGCTGCCGTGATATGGTTGTCAGAATTGAAATGGATACTTCTCAGAGAACCAGCACTATAACTGAATATTCACCAATTGTAATTAAACCGGATAATCCTGATACACCTTATGATGATTCTGAATATAGAGATGTTTTGCCACTGAGCCAGCAGACGGTTACAAAAGAATGGCAGGGAACTGGCTTTAATCCAGAAGGTCCGGCTGGTGTAGAAGGTCAAACTCCACCTGTTTATTCTGATATGTCAAATGTGATTGGTAAGTCAACAGAAACTGGACTTACTCAGAATAATGTAATCAATACAAAACAGACTCAGGAAATTTCTGCGCCAAAAATTGACAGAATTTCTGTTGCCTTGAATATTGATGGACGCTGGGAAGAAATAAAGGAAAACGGTAAGCCTGTAATTGATGAAAAAGGCGGACTTAAAAGAGTTTATACTGGACTTACTCCTGAGGAAATTACCAGAGCAGAAAACTTAATTAAAGGTTCAACTCTCTTTAATCGCGAGCGTGGAGATTTAGTTGTTGTAACTAATATTCCTTATGATAGAACAGATGAATTTGCTGCTAAGGATGCCGCTTATTTTGCAAAATTGCAGCGACAGAGGATGATTGTTCTTATTCTTATTACAGTTGTTGTTGTTCTTATTGGATTTATCTTATTCAGAGTTATCAGTAAGGAAATTGAACGCCGTCGCCGCGAAAGAGAAGCAAGACTTCTTGCAGAGCAGCAGGCAGCAAGAGAACGTGCTCTTTGGGATGCAAAGGACGATGGTATGGAAGTTACCATGTCAGTCGAAGAAACAAGAAGAATGGAACTTCAGGAAAATGCAATTTCTATGGCAAAAGAGCATCCTGAAGACGTCGCAATGCTTATTAGAACTTGGTTGATGGAGGAATAGAGTAATGGCTGATGAAAGCACTGATAAAAGTAAAAGTACAGTAAAGCCGGTTCCAAAGCCAGGCAGTTTGAAGCCAGCCGGTTCATCCAACAAAAAAAATGCAAAAGATTATAAAAGCCTTACAGGCCGACAGAAAGCAGCCATCTTTCTTATTTCTTTAGGACCGGATGTTTCTGCAGAAATCATGAAGCATCTGCGTGAAGATGAAGTTGAAACTCTGACTTTTGAAATTGCCCGTCAGGAAAAGGTAAATCCTGATTTTAAGGATGCAGTTCTTGAAGAATTCCAGGAATTGATGAATGCGCAGAACTTTATTACGACTGGTGGTATTGATTACGCCCGTGAGCTCTTGGAAAAATCTTTGGGTTCACAAAAAGCAATTGATATTATCAACCGACTTACAAGTTCTCTTCAGGTTCGTCCTTTTGATTTTATTCGTCGTACAGACCCGGCACACTTGCTCAACTTTATTCAGCAGGAATATCCTCAGACTATAGCCTTGATTCTTGCTTATCTTGAACCTAGCAAAGCCGCTATAATTCTTCAGAATCTGCCGGAAGACATGCAGCCAGAGGTTTCAAAGCGACTTGCCACAATGGACCGAACATCACCAGATGTTTTGCGTGAAGTAGAACGTGTATTGGAAAAGAAGCTATCTACACTTTCTTCAGAAGACTATACAGCAGCAGGTGGTGTTGATACTATCGTAGAAATCTTGAACCTTGTTGACCGTTCTTCTGAAAAGTCAATTATCGAATCTTTGGAAGAGGACGATCCAGATTTGGCAGAGGATATCAAAAAACGAATGTTCGTATTCGAAGATATCGTTATGCTCGACAACCGTGCTATTCAGAAGGTTCTGCGTGATGTTGACCAGCAGGAATTGGCAAAGGCTCTTAAATCTGTTGATACTGAAGTTCAGGATAAAATCTTTGGAAATATGTCTAAGCGTGCGGCCTCCATGCTCAAGGAAGATATGGAATTCATGGGACCTGTCCGCTTGAAGGATGTAGAAGAATCTCAGCAGAAGATTGTATCAATTATTCGTCGTCTTGAAGACAGCGGTGATATTGTTATTGCACGTTCTGGTGAGGATGAGTTAGTTACCTAATAGGAATTATAAAATATGGCAAAATCAGTTTTTCGTCCTGGTGAAACAAAGTTAGAAGATAAAAAAGTTCTCTTACCATTGGTTCATAATTTTGCTCCTGTTGAAGAAGAAGTAGAAGAAGTAAAAGAAGAATATACAGGTCCAACTGTTGAGGAACTGAAAAAAGAAGCAGACGAATATAGGGCTAAATTTGAGCAGGAAAAACATGTTATGCTTAAAGAGGCCCAGGCTCAGGCTGATCAGATTTTAAAAAATGCCGAAACTGCTGCATTTTCTGAAGTAAAACGTCAAACGGATCAGGCTGCTGTAATTAAGGCAGATGCTCAGACTGAGGCAAATTCAATAATAGAAAAGGCAAAGCAAGAGGCTGCTCAGATAATTGCAGATGCTCAGAAGGAACAGGAGCGTCTTTATAGCGAAGCACAGAAAGATGGTTTTGAGCATGGTCATGAAGAAGGTTATGCTCAGGGAAAAGATGAAGGAAATCGTCTTGTTGACAGAATGCACAAAATGCTGGAAGCAGTTATGCTTCGTCGTGAAGAAATATTACAGGAAACTGAAAGTCAGATTGTAGAACTGGTTATTTTAATGGCCAGAAAGGTTGTAAAAATCCTGTCTGAAAATCAAAAAAATGTCGTAATGGCAAATACACTTGCTGCCCTTAAAAAAGTAAAGAGCAGGGGAAATGTAATTCTTCGTGTAAATCTTGAAGATGTAAAGCTTACTACCTCTCATATTTCCGAGTTTATACAGCATGTTGAAAATGTAAATGGAATTACTGTAATTGAAGATTCATCTGTTGAACGCGGTGGCTGTATTGTAGAAACTGACTTTGGTGCTATAGATGCCCGTATTTCAAGCCAGCTGCAGGAGCTTGAAAATAAGATTCTTGAGGTTTCTCCTGTTAAGAACATAAAACGGACTGACAGTTTAACTGCTGTAGAGTAGGAGCTGTTTTATGAAATCTTCATATACTGCTGAATTTAATCTGACAAAATATCTGGAAAAGGTTGTTGATTCAGAGACTATTCTTTACATAGGCCATGTAACTGCCGTAAAGGGACTTGAAATTGAAAGTGAAGGGCCCCGTTCTGTAATTGGTGAAATTTGTAATGTTAAGTTACGCGATGGAAGTAATCTGCTGGCTGAGGTAATTGGGCTTGAAGGCAAAAAAGTACGCCTTACTCCTTTTGGTAATACAAAGGGAATTGAAGTTGGCTGTATTGTAACTGCTTCTGGAAAAACCTTACAGGTTCCTGTCGGTAATTCTCTCTTGGGACGTGTAATTGATGCTACCGGACATGCCTGTGATGGTAGTGGTGAAATAGTTCCCGAAAATTATTATCCGGCAATTCAAACTGCTCCAGACCCTATGACGAGACTACCGGTAAATAAAAGAATAACAACAGGGGTAAGAGCCATTGATTCTTTACTTACAATCGGTAAGGGCCAGCGAATTGGTATTTTTGCGGGTTCAGGTGTTGGAAAATCAACCTTGCTTAGTATGATTGCTCGTAATTCCAACGCAGATATAAATGTAATCGGTTTGATTGGTGAACGTGGACGTGAAGTTCTGGATTTTATTGACCGTGATTTAGGTAAAGAAGGATTGAAACGTTCTGTTGTTGTCGTCGCTACAGGGGATCAGCCTGCAATCTGTCGTGTGCGAGCCGCTTATGTTTGTACTGCTGTTGCAGAATATTTCCGCGATTTGGGAAAAGATGTTGTCCTTATGGTAGATAATGTTACCCGTTTTGCAAAGGCTCAGCTTGAAATTGGTACATCCAGCGGCGAATTGCCTGTAAACGGTGGCTATCCTCCTTCTGTATTCGATATGCTGCCAAAGCTGATGGAACGCACCGGTACAAATGATAAAGGTTCCATTACAGCCTTTTATAATGTTCTTGTAGATTCTGATGATATGAACGAACCAATAACAGATGCTGTACGAGGTATTCTGGACGGACATATTGTTTTGAATAGAAAACTTGCTCAGGCTTATCATTATCCGGCAATTGATGTTCTTGCCTCAATCAGTCGTCTTTCTAACCGAGTTACAGGAAAAACTACAAGAAACGCGGCCGGTAAAATAAGAACTTTAATGGCAACTTATCAGGAAAATGAAACTATGATAACAGCCGGAATCTATCAGAAGGGGAACTCTGCCCAAATAGATGCTGCAATTGATATGCATGAGCCTATTGAAGACTTTTTAAAGCAGGAAGAATACGAACCTTGCCCGATGGAAGAAACCTTAAATAAAATGTCTGAACTTACCGGCATTAAAATCCCTGAAGAAGAATATGTCGAATCTCCTGCCTTGTCTATTCCTTCTACGGCCCGGCTTGTTGATGAACAGAAAAGAGCTGATTCCTGAAAATATCAAATCAAAATATAAAAGCATAAGGTAGCTGAGTGAAAAAGTTTTCATTTGAATTAGAAAAAGTTTTAGAGTTCAGGGATTTTGAAAGAAAAGAAGCAGAAGGCGAACTTGCCAAGGCTCTGGCTGTAGAAAATGAAATCCAGAATAACCTGAAAGCAATTGCTGCTCAAATGGCTAATCTCAATAAATATATGAAAGGCTCTGTAGATTTTGCTGATGTAATCAGTGCGAGCCAGAATAAATCCCTTTTGAATTATCAAAAAGAAGAATTGTTAAAGCAGCTTGCCCAGGCACAACTTGTTACCCAGCAGAAACGAGAAATCTTGACTGAATGCATGAAAAAAACAACTGCTCTTGAAAAAATGAAGGAAATACAACTTGCTCAATATAAAGAAGAAGCCAAAGCTCTTGAAAAAAAGAAAATTGAACAAGTTGCAACCAATAAAATGGTAAATGATGCCCTTAGTAATGAAAAGCAGAACCTCCAATAAATTCACGAATAATACTACGCGGTGGAACAGCTGTCGGTGAAATCGTAGAAAAGTTTTCTAGGAAGCTTAAAAGCCGTCTTGCTTCTGCATATTCTTTTTCTGCAGGAGTAACCTGGCGCAGTAAAGGAGCCGCATAAACCCTGAGAACTGAAAGTTCATAATCAAGAGCTGTGTTCAAAATTGCGTCTGCATTATTCTGGAAAGGAAATATATGAAGTTCTTCTCCTCTTGTAACACTCGGCCACATCTCTATTGTACCGGCAGCTGGTTTTCCCCTGAAATTATTGTCACGAACTATGCGGCGGATAAGTCTATTGTCGCTTGTGGAAACTCTGTTGTGGTCATCAAGATTAAGCTGGGTAAGAGCTGACAGATAAATCTTAAACTTATATTCTGCTGGAACTTTTGGAGTCAGCTTATCGTTCAAGCCGTGGATTCCTTCCAAAATAAGGATTTCATTTTCTTGAAGTGTCAGCTTGTTTTCCTCGTCAAAATAACTTGTTCCTGTATGGAAATCATAACTTGGAATAGTAACTGTTTTTCCATTAAATAAATCAACAAGATTGTCGTTCAGAAGCTTTATGTTCAAGGCTTCAAGGCATTCATAATCAGGCTTTCCCTCTTCATCAAGGGGAGTTTTATCTCGTCCAATATAATAATTATCAAGACTGATGATTTTAGGCTGATAACCCATAGCCTGTAATTCAAGTCCAAGTTTTTTTGCTGAGGTGGTTTTGCCGGAGGAAGAAGGACCTGCTATCAAAACTACCTTTACTGTGCCTTTGTCTATAATTTGTGAGGCAATTTTTGAAATATTCTTCTGCTGTAAGGTTTCGGTGATTTCGATAAAATCATTGATTTCGTTCTTTGAAATAATTTTATTTAGAGAAGCTGCTGAAGTTACGCCGACACGCTTTCCCCATTCTTTGTATTTACTGTATATTTCAAAAAGCTTTGGCTGATCTTTGAAGGTTGCAAGCTTATCTGGCTCTGAAGATTTTGGAAAGCGCAGAAGAAAACCGTTTCCGTATTTCATTAGTTCAAAAGTTTTAAGAACCCCGGTTGAAAGCACAAGTGGACCAAAATACAGGTCAGAAAAATCATCTAAAGTATTGATTTTGATTGAAGGCGTGCAGTTGTAATTGAGCTGCTTGCGGGTTTCGGTGAGGCCTGTTTTTTCAAACAAATCAGCGGCTTCCTGCCAGGAAATCTCACTTGTTAAAATAGGAATATCCTTTTTTACAAGGGCAGACATTTCACGTCCTAAGCTTGTAATTTGTTTTGCTTCTATTTTTTTACCATTATCGAGAGTGTAGTAGTAGCCGTGTCCTAAACTGTGACCGACAAGCAGTCGTGTATCAGGAAAAATATTATGAGCAGCAGCCGCAAGAAGTAGACATAATGAACGTCGATAAACCGAAGAACCTTCCTTTGTATTGTTCAAAATTGGTTCAAGTGTTGACGTATATTTAATTTTTGAATCAAGCGGACAAAGTTCATTGTTGATTAGAACCGCGTAAATTGTGTTTTTATCGATATTAAAATTATCCAGCAGGCTTGAAACCTGAGTTCCAATTTCTATTTCTTTTTTTGCTATTTCTTTTTCATTGATTTTAAAAGTAATTTTAACAGAGTTAGCCATATATGTATCTCCTAAGCTTGATGATAAATATAATTATAATGCATAAAATCTGATTTGTGGAAATAAAATGATTAGAAATCATAATAGTTGATAAAGATATTCTGACAATTGTATTAAAATGATTATTTTTGCGAAAAGACTCTGAAGTGCTGCCGCTATAGCGGCAAAATATATAATTACAAGGCACTTCAGCGTCTAGCAGTCGAGACTGCGGTTTCGCAAAACTAATTTCACTCCTATAAGTCAATTTTTCATATATTCATTTGAATGCGTTTTGCATTGACTTGATATAGAAGATATATAGTTATTAACTCCATTTTCTGTTAAGATAAATCATGCAAAAAATGAAAACCCTTGTAAATACAAGCCTTTGTTATATAGAAAAAGATAATTGTTATCTCATGCTTCACCGTACTAAAAAAGAAAATGATTATAATCATGATAAATGGATTGGAATCGGCGGAAAATTTGAAAACGGGGAGTCACCAGAAGATTGTGTAATTCGTGAAGTTAATGAAGAAACCGGGTTGACAATTCTTCCTGAAAATCTTGAATATTGCGGAATTGTTACTTTTATTGATGAAAGTAAGCCAGAAGTTTACACCGAATTTATGCATATTTTCAGAACTAGAACTTTTTCCGGTCAGCTTTTGAAGGATTGTAGTGAAGGTGAACTTGAATGGCTTCCGATTTCAAAGCTCAAAGAAATTCCCCACTGGCCGGCTGATGAAATTTTTTATGATTTTCTGGCTGAAAATCATCCTTTTTTTTCGCTCAAGGTTATTTATAAAAACAATGTTCTTATGGAAACAAAACTATCCGGTCTGCCTTACGACCACTGGAAGAAATAAATTTACAGAACTTTCGACTGTAATGGCCTGAAAATTGCAAAAAAAAGTAGAGTTTTCAAAGAAATATAAAAGATTTCTAATATATTGAACAACTTTTTATTTTGTGATAAATTATTATAATCATTTTGGAAAATTTTAAATAAATATAAGGAGTTCCTATGTCAGGACATAGTAAATGGGCCACCATTAAACATGCAAAGGGTTTGGCCGATGCAAAACGTGGTAAGATTTTTACAAAATTCATTAAGGAAATTTCTATTGCTGCTCGTATGGGTGGTGGAGATCCAAATGCTAATCCACGCCTTCGTACTGTAATCATTAAAGCTCGTGCAGCAAACATGCCTAAGGATAACATTGAAAGAGCTATCAAAAAGGGTACTGGTGAAGACGGCGCAACATCTTACGAAGAATTGGTTTACGAAGGATACGCTCCTGGTGGAGTTGCAGTAATGGTTGAAGTTCTTACAGATAACAAGAACCGTGCTGCTTCTGATATCCGCAATATCTTCACAAAGAACGGCGGAAACCTTGGAACTTCTGGTTCTGTATCTCGTATGTTCCAGCGCAAAGGTACAATCGAACTTGATGCTGAAAAAGTAAGCGAAGATGAAGTAATGGAAGTTGCTTTGGAAGCTGGTGCTGATGATATCGTAAATGAAGACGGAGTTATTACTGTTACAACTACTCCAGATGCATTTACTGCTGTTGCTGATGCTCTTGCAGAAAAAGGATTTGAAACACTTTCTGCTGATGTAGGAATGGTTCCAGATGCTTATACTCCAGTTGATAAAGATACAGCTGCAAAAGTTCAGAAGATGATTGATAAGCTTGAAGACAACGATGATGTTCAGAACGTATACCACACTGCTGAATATCCAGATGACTTCGAGATTGAAGAATAGTGAGTAAATTCTGAGCAGTTGCGCAAGAACTTACGAACGTGTGAATAGAAGAAAAATGCGAATATTATGAACATTTTTTATCAGTCACATATATAAATACAAACCTGCTGGCTTTCACCTGATTGCGGCAGGTTTTTTTTATGCTTTCTTTCCTGGAAGTTAGTAATGAATAACGAAAATAGCCCTTTAGAACCATTGCCTGGTTCTCTGCAAACTAATTCTTCTTCACCAAATAGAAAAAAGGTTCGTCGTGTTTTAGGAATTGACCCGGGCCTTGCAAATACTGGTTTTGGTCTTGTAGATTTTTATGATGGGCGATACAGAATGGTCAGTTACGGTTGCATCACAACAAAATCTGACAGACCACATGGCGAGCGGCTTCTTACTATTTATAACAGACTTTGTGCAATTATTTCTGAGTTTGAACCAGACGAAGCTGGCATGGAAACCTTATATTTTGCCCGCAATGTTTCAAGTGCAATGGGAGTAGCAGAAGCTCGCGGGGTTGTAACTTTATGTCTTGCCCAGCATTGTATCCCACTTGGCGAATATTCTCCAAATCAAATAAAACAGGCAGTAACTGGAACCGCAAATGCCGATAAAGAGCTGGTAGAACGTTATGTAAAAATCCTTCTGGGCTTGAAAACAGAACCTCATCCAGATCATGCAGCAGATGCTTTGGCGGGGGCAATCACTCATCTTCATTATGCTCAATCTCACTCAATCTCTTAGAAATTGAAGTATAAGCTTTTTTCTGCTAGAATAGTAATATGTTTAATTCAATAACTGGAACAATCACCGGGAAGTTTCCCAAACAGCTTTTTATAGAAAACAGCGGAATTGAATGGGATATCTGTATGCCGGATTCAAATCTTGATATGCTGGGGCCTGTCGGTACTGAAGCAAAAGTTTATACCTGGCTGCAGCACACCGATATGCTTATGGCCCTTTATGGTTTTGCCAGTAATGAAGAACGCTCTGTCTTTTTAGATTTGCTTAAGGTTGACGGAATTGGTGCAAAGGGAGCATTAAAGATTATGAGCTCTGTAAGCAGTGGTCGTCTTATGGAAGTTCTGGAAAAGGGTGACATCGAAATGCTGGAAAAGATTCCAGGGGTTGGTAAAAAAACAGCCGGTAAAATGATGCTTGCCCTAAAAGGAAAGCTTACAATCAGTGAAAATACAAAGGTTGTCAGAGTTGCTGTCAGCAGTCCTTATTCAGATGTAATCACTTCCCTTGTAAGCATGGGCTATGATAAAAAAGTTGTTGAACAAAAGATCAGCGATTTAGTTACGGTACTTTCTTCTGATTCGGGCTTTGAAGGTAAATCTCAGAAAGAAAAAGAAGATTTAATATTCAGACGTGCAATTGTTGAACTTGCATAATTTTTTGGGGTGTTTTTATGAACGAAGACGAAGATTTTTCTGCTATTGTACGCGCTGATATTTCAAGCAGATTTGATGAAAATGATTCATCCCTAAGACCTCATCTTTTGCAGGATTTTTTAGGTCAGGAAGGAATAAAAAAGAATCTCAAAACTTTTATAGAAGCAGCCCGCCAGCGAAGTGAACCATTGGATCACCTTCTTTTGATAGGACCACCTGGACTTGGAAAAACGACTTTGGCACAAATTACAGCAAATGAGCTTGGCGTAGATTTTAAGGTGACTTCCGCCCCAGCTCTCGAAAAGCCAAAAGATTTAGCCGGCATTTTGAGTACAATTACCGAGCGTACTGTATTTTTTATAGACGAAATCCACCGCTTAAAACCAGCAATCGAAGAAATGCTTTATATTGCAATGGAAGATTTTGAGCTGGACTGGATAATTGGACAGGGCGCAGCCGCTCGCACTGTACGTATCCCGATTCCGCCCTTCACTTTGATTGGAGCGACGACGAAGGCCGGGAGCGTTTCAAGTCCCTTGCGGTCCCGCTTTGGTTTTATTCCACGTTTTGAGTTTTATACTCATGAAGAGCTTGCAAAAATCATAACCCGTTCAGCCGGGATTTTAAATGTTCAGATAGAAAAAGATGCGGCACTTCTTCTTGCTCAGTGTTGTCGTGGAACTCCCCGTGTTGCAAACCGTGTTCTCCGCCGTATGCGTGACTTTGCACAGGTGGAAGGAAAGGGGCTTATAACTGTTGATATTGTTGATTCAGGTCTTAAAAAACTTGATATTGATGAAATGGGACTTGAAAAATATGACAGAGAAATACTTCTTTCAATAATTCAAAACTTTGGCGGTGGTCCTGTAGGGGCAGAAACCCTTGCTATTTCTATTGGCGAAAGTATGGATACTCTGGAAGATTATTATGAGCCCTATTTGATTCAATGTGGACTTTTACAGCGTACTCCTCGCGGAAGAATTGTTACTGCAAAGGCTTATGAGCATCTTGGTCTAAAAGCAAGCGATAATAATTCCGCCCAGGGAACCTTATTTTAATAATTTTAGTATAGTTATTTTAGTCTATTTTCGAGGATTATATGAAAACATCTGATTTTAATTTTGAATTACCGGAAGAACTTATAGCACAACATCCAAGTGGAGTTCGAGGTCAGGATAAACTTATGGTTATTAGCCGCCAGACTGGTGAAGTTGAGCACCACATGATGGATGATTTACCTTCTTTGATTACACCTGATACTTTGATGGTTTTTAATAATTCAAGAGTTAGACGTGCCAGAGTTTACGGAATTAAAGAAACAACTGGTCGTGAAGTTGAATTTATGTTTTTGAATCAGATTGATAAGGATTGCCTGGTCTGGAATGTAATGGTCAAAAATGCAAAAAAGCAGAAACTTGGCATGAATTATAAATTTCCAGATGGAACTATAGCTCAAATTATTGACTGGCCTGGTAATGAAGGAACAGAATTCCGTGCTTTAAAATTTGATTTTGCAATCAGCGAAGACTGGTTTGAAACAAACGGCCATATTCCGCTTCCTCCTTATATCCGCCGTGAAGATACAGAGGAAGACAGCGAGCGTTATCAGAATGTTTATTCAAAGGAAGTTGGTAGTGCGGCATGTCCTACAGCAGGCCTTCATTTTACAGAAGAAATGCTTGCCCGCCTTGATGCCAAAGGGATTGAACGCTGTTTTGTAACCTTGCACGTAGGATTGGGAACCTTCCTTCCTGTTCGTGAAGAAAATATTGAAAATCACAAAATGCATGAGGAAGTTTTTACAATTCCTGTGGAAACTGCTGAAAAAATCAATCGTGCAAAAGCAGAAGGACGTCCTATTCTTGCAGTCGGTACCACCAGCGTGCGAACCCTTGAAAGCGCAGCTGATGAAGCAGGCCTTGTTACAGCGGGTACAAGTAGTACTCATATTTTTATGTATCCGGGCTATAAATTTAAGGTAATCGACCAGATGTTTACAAATTTCCACACGCCGGAAAGCACCCTGATTATGCTTGTTTCTGCCTTTGCAGGACGTGAGCACATTCTTAATGCCTATAAAATTGCTGTGGAAAATAAATACAGATTTTTCAGTTATGGAGACTGCACTCTGCTGAAATAATTTGCTTAGGTCAACTGCTCAAAACTGTATCGCGTAAGATTCAAAAACTGCTGTTTGAGTACATTGCTTATCATCTGATTGGCAGTTGCTTCATTGAATTCTTGATATATTTTATCTTGAATTACATCAATATCTTTGACAGAAAGCGGAAGTCTGTGTCCAATCAGCTGATTTTCAATGCTTTTGCTTTTGAAAGCAATGGGGCCTGCCAGTGCCAGTTTTATTTCTATAATGATATTTTTTTCTGTATTTGCAATAAATGCATAAGAGGCCGAAGTTTCTGTTATTTTATTTTCTGAACCGATTCTTCTGAAAACTGAAATGTCTTCATCCATCAAAGGCACGCGGATATTTGAGAGTACAAATCCATCCGGTACTTTTTTAAATTTTTGCAAGGATTCAACAATTGTTTCTGAAAAACTCTTGAACTCAAGCTTTGTTTCCAGAGCGAGCAGGGGAGCATACAAAGTACATTTGTGCTGCATGGAACAAATATTTCCGCCGATTGTTGCCATGTTTCGTATCATAGGATTTGCAATTGAAACAAGAGCTTCATAAAGAACCGAAGGAATATGATTGCGGCCAAGATTTATAATGTCTTCCAAAGTAGCGCCTGGTCCAATCTGAATGTAGCGCTCATGCAGTTCTATCTGGGCAAGCTCCTTTATACCATGTGTAGATATACTTTTGTCGGGCAGAACATCTATACCAGTACAACCGCCAACCAACTGCAAGCCCTGATTATTTTTAAGCTGAGTTAAAAGATCATTTATATTTTTAGCAAATAAAACCGATTTCATTACTTGTCCCGCCTTTTTATAGAAGTTGCATAGCCTTTATCCTTTATTTCATAGGCATAAATAATTCCATTTGCAAGCGTATTTATATCAGTACAGCAGGGAGAAAGAGTTTTTATCTGATTTAAAATCTGCTCGCGGCTAGGGATTTTATTTTTTTTTAAGATTTGATAAGCACAAAAGATTTTGCCGGCATTGCAGTAACCGCACAGTTTTATGTTTGCCAAATCAAAGCCTTTCATTATGATTTCATAATCTTTTGTGTTCATAAAATATTCAAGAGTTTCGATTTCTGAATTATTTATGATTCCAATCGGGATTTTGCAGGAAGCAACTGGTTTATCATCCAAAAGAACTGTGCAGGAACCGCAAAGACCAGAATTACAGCCGCATTTTACTGTAGTTAAAGACTGATTCCTAAGAACCTTCATAAGAGAATCATCAGGCGCTGCTTCTAGAATTGTTTTTTTACCATTCAGAATTACAGAAATATTCATTTGCTCTCCTTATTTACACCAATTTCAGTCTCACCCTTTTCTGTAACATCAATTTCAGTGTTATCAAAAGCTTCTTCTGTATCATTTTCCAAAGAAGAAGTTTCCAAAGAAGTATTTTCCAAAGAAGCAGCTGTTTCTCTGTCTTTAATCAGTTCAAAAATCTGATTTTCTGTACAAGGAAGCTTTGTAAGCTGTGTTGCCAGAGCAAGGGAAAGGGCACAGGAAAAAGCAGCCGGAAGGGTGTTGTGTACCAGAGAACTCATCTGTCCTGATTTATTTTTTGATTTTATGAACTCAACCGTGCAGTTTTCATAAGGAACAGTTTTTCCTTCTACAAGCATTGAAAGCTCCTGCTGGATTTCGAGTTTAAGGCTGTGGATAGCAATCTCTTCATCAAAAACTTCACCGCAATCAGCAACCAGCCAGATACCCTTTATTTTTTCGTTGTAGGTGTAAGTATCAAGCTCAACTTCTACAATGCAGGTTGCAAAAGAAGGTGTTGCAAAAGGACTTCCACAGAAATTGTCTTTATCCCAATTTTTTTTAGCTGCTGAAGTTAGAGTTTTTTTAGAAGTAATAGGAAGCGGCTGATGAAAGCGTTTTTTTTGAATATCCATACAGGCACGTCGTATAAGCTCATTTAAAGTTCCAATTGTACTGAACATATCTTCCGGATATTCTGGAATATCTTCGAGCGTATAATTTGAATCAATTTCAATGTTTTCTTTATCAATCTGTAGAATTGAAGAGGCTGTTTCCTTCCAAATATTCTGAATAATTTCAGAAGGTGTAAGGGCGTGAATGATTACCTTATCTTTTGAAGTCATTGTAACTTCAATTTTTGGATTGCTAAAAAAGGTTGATGTTCCGTAAAAATCAGGGGCGTTATAGGCGGTTGCAATTCCAATTCCTCTTAAAGGCAGGGCAAAAAATGGATTGCTGTTTTTTTGAATACGATTTATGGCATCCATATTAAACGATGCATATTTTCTGTTGAAATCACTTATTTTTATTGCCTGTGCCATTGTCTGAAAAATTGAATCGTTTGGAATGATAATTGGATAGTCGACCTTTTTTTTCTTGTTAATTAAACGTAATTCATCTGGAAATAACTGCGACTGATTGCTTAATTTTTGAATCTGATTTTCTATGGCAAAAAATACCTGCGAGTCTATACTTTTTAGACAGATTGATGACGGCGGATTTTTTGAAGTATGCGCATGAGTATAAATATGAACATTAGAGATTCTGTAATAATTGCAGGCTGCAATAGAAAAACGGTCAACAATTTCTTTTGCAAAAGGATTCCAAGCTCCAACATCAATGTCGATATTTGCAGATAAAGCTTTTATATCTCCATTTTTTGTCATTGCAGTTTCGTAAAAGATTTTTGTATTTATACCCGGCATTAAGAACACATCCTGTTCTTTCTGTGATAAAACAAGCTTTACCGGTTTACCAGTAAGCAGGCTCGCAAGGGCAACTTGAACAATAATCTGTGTGGTTCTCCATAAGCCGCGGGCATAAACTCCAGTTCCCTTTGTTTTATGAACAAAAATGTTTTCCAAAGGAATATTCAGACATTCGCTTACTGTCTTCATTGCAAAACCTGTCCATTTTGTAGGTGCATAAATATGAAGATTTTTATTGTCCATATAAACAAAGGCACCGCTGGTTTCCTGCCAGGAAGGATCAGAAAGGATTTCTTCCCAGGTTTCTGCTGTGACTATAGTGTCCTTATCTTCCTTAAAAAGATTTGCGTTTGCTTCTTCAACAGAAAGCTCATTAAATAATCCTGTTTTTATTTCGCGGGTTGCAAGAGTTTCCTGTGTAAAAGATTCAATGTGGGTCCTGTCCAAAACTGTATCAAGCGATGGAAGATTATTGATTTCTGAAACAAAGGCTGATAAATCCTGATTGGCATTAAGATTTACAGTAACTCTTCTTTGCTGTTTCATTGCGTTGTTCAAGGCGGCTTCCAGAGATTCTATATCAAAATTGACAGAAACTTTTGTAAGCAGTTCATTTACAACTTTTTCATCAGGACCGGCGATAATTGCAATCGGTTCCCCACTGTATGCAACTGCACCATGCCCGAATATTTTCTGTTTTGATTTATTGATTTCCAGTTCTTTTTTACCAGGAATATCCTTTGCAGTAAAAAGATAATAACCATCTGGAATATCCTGTAGAACTATGCTTTTAATTTTACCGGTAGATGCTGGGCTTCTAACCAAAGCTGCATATAAGGTTCCTTCTTTTGTGCAGTCGCTGTAAAAGCCTTCTGCCTTGAGGGAACGGGTTTTGTTCTTGGTATTATTTTTTCTAGGCATGATTTTCTCTTCCTATTTTTGTAACTGTATCTATTACATATTCAGTCATTTCATCCGTCATATCAGGAAAAAGTGGAATAGAAATTGTCCTTGAATATTGCTCTTCGGCGTTAGGATAATTTTCTGCAGTAAAATCCTTGTAAAGCTTTTTCCAGTAAGTAAAATGGAAAATTGGAATAAAGTGAACTGAAATACCGAGTCCAGCAGCCTGCATTTTTTTTGCAAAGTCTTCCCGGGTGATTGTGAGTTTGTCAGGATTAATGCGCATTAAATAAAGATGCCAGGCATTGCCTTCGCCGTCTGGTGGCAGGGTGATAAAATCCAAATCCTTGAAAGCTTCATTATATTTATCGACTACGGCTTTTCTCTGCTGGTAAAAAAGAGTTGCTCTATCAACCTGGCAGCAACCCAGAGCAGCAAGAATATCCGGAAGATTAAACTTATAGCCGGGCGCAATTATATCATATTCCCAGGAAGCTTTTGGCGAAGTGTAGCGGTTCCAGGTTGTTCTGTCCATTCCATGCATACGCATTACCGACATTCTTTTTGCAAGTTCTGCATTGCGGGTGCATACCATTCCGCCTTCTGCTGTTGTAATTGTTTTTGTTACATAAAAAGAAAAAACGCCGATATCTCCGATTGCTCCGGCATATCCTAATTTTGTAGGAGATGGAAAGGCATGGGCGGCATCTTCGATTACATAGATTTTATTGTCTTTTGTGCTGTATTTTTTTGCAAGTGCCAGAATCTCTTTCATTTTACAGACATTTCCGGCAACATGAACTGGAACAATTGCTCTTACCTTATGACCATTTTCTGCATCACGCTTTAATATTTCTTCAATTTTTGCCGGGTCAATATTGTAGGAATCCTTTTCGATATCGGCAAAATACACATCTGCATTTAAGGTTCTTGCACAGGCGGCAGTTGAAACAAAAGTGTAGGGAGTAGTTATGACAGCAGTTCCTTCTTTTACACCACAGGCTTCCATTGCAAGTACCATTCCAGAAGTGTTTGAATTAACCGCAAGACTGATAATGCTTTCATCACCAAGGGCTTTACTGAACTTCTTTTCAAACTCAAGGGCATATTTTCCTGTTGTAAGCCAGCCGGAGCGTAATACATCAAGAACAGCATCTTCTTCTGCTTTTGTGATTGAGGCCCTGTGAAATGGAACTTTTATTTCTGCCATAATCTTTTCCTTTTTATTGTAAATCAAGCCTAGAGCAAATCTGTTCTCGGCTGATTGTCATTTTCTATTTCTTTATAAAAATTGTCTAAGCTCTTGCAGTCATCGCAAAGAATCTTAAGCAGCTTTTCTTTGTTTCTAAAATCTGCTGCCTGAGCTGGTGTGTAAAAGCAAATCGGGTAAAGCTGCTCCAAAAGCGAATCAAGTCTTTTTTTACTGTACTCGATATTTTCCAGTTGAAGAATCTTTGGATATGCAGTAGGTGAGGGATTTTCTTCTTTAAGCCAAAGTGGTTCTTCAAGTCTTTCACCCTTCCTAGAGCCGACAATTTTAATATCAATATCCTTGTAGGGTTCTAATCCTGAAAATCTTATTATCTGTTTGGCCAAATCCAGGATTTTAATCGGCTCTCCCATATCCAGAAGATAAGATTTTCCGTTCTGACCAACTCCTCCTGTCTGCAAAACCAGAGAACAGGCTTCTGGAATTGTCATGAAAAATCTTTCCATGCGTTCGTCGGTTACAGTTACAGGACCACCTGTTTTAATTTGACTTTGAAAAATTGGAAGAATTGAACCGCGGCTTCCCAGTACGTTTCCAAATCTTACAAACATAAAAGCTTGATTTTGAGATTTATCTTCTGAATCAGTTTGGCTTATTTTTTTTGCCGCATCCAGAACCATTTTTTCGCAAAGCATTTTTGAAAGGCCATACACGCTTACCGGACTTACAGCTTTATCTGTAGAAATAAGTACAAATCTGTCAACCTTATGTTTTATACTTGCGTCCAGAAGGTTTTTAGTTCCAAAGACATTATTTTCGATTGCGGCAACCTGATTTTCTTCCATCATAGGAACATGCTTGTAGGCGGCACAGTGGAAAATTACGTTGCAGCGGGTTTTATTGATAATGTAGTCAACATACTCCCTGTCTCTCATGTCACCGATAATCGGAACTATCGTTGCTTTTTCGCCAATTCCTTCTGCCTGAAGCACTTTTAATTCCCTAAAAATCTGGCAGATTGAGTTTTCACCGTGACCAAAAAGATAAAGACGTTCAGCACCACCCGATAAAAGCTGGCGTGCAAGTTCCGAACCAATTGAACCACCTGCACCAGTAATAAAAACGCGCTTTCCACGAAGATAAGAAAGGCTTTCTTTTAAGGAGATTGTAATGGGGGTTCGTCCCAGAATATCAAGGGGGTCAATTTCGCGGGTTTGAACAAAATGAGCTGTTCCATTTATGACCTGACTTATTCCAGGAAGGATTTTTATATGCTTAAAATTATTTTTTCTGAGAATATCGTAGATTTCACGGATTCTTTCGGTTGGGGCAGAAGGAATTGCAATAAGAGCTTCATCACTGTCTGAATTGTTTAAAATTGAAGTTACGCTGTCAATCGGTCCAAGAATTGGAATACCATCGATGGAAGTTCCTATAAGAGCTTTGTCATCGTCTAAAAAAGCGTTGACTTTTCCGAATATTTTTTTTCGTTTAATGTCGTCGGCAATTGTCTGACCTGCAAAGCCAGCACCAATAATATAAATACGTTTTTCCATTTCCCCAAACAGCGAAACGCTGCCCCATTCAGAATATTCTATCATATATAATTCAATTTCGCAAACAGAGAGATAATAACAAAATAATTATAAAAAAGTCTAAACCTTAATTATTTAATCACCGATGTAAAAGTATACGACCTTGTAATAAGTGGTGATATATATGGGGAATTTTAAAAGAAGTATTTTAATAGCAATTACTCTTTTTGCTGCAAGTTTTTGTTTTGCAAAACAGATAACCCTTCAAATTGTGCAGCATGATGAATTGTCAGATAAAGTTTTTGAATCTTCTATGGTTGTTGAAGATGAATTACTGAACGGTTTTTTTGATAATGGATTTATCGTAACTAATTCACCTGCTTCCGTTTCTGCTTCCAGTCTTCAGGATGTAAATCTTTTTAATACTGGAATTGGAGATGCTTATGAAGGTTCATCTGAATACTTTTTGCAGATTAAGCTTTATTACAATGCTGCTCAGTCTTCTGAAAAAAGTGACTTGATAGAAGTTGACTGGACTTTAGCTTCAGCCATAACTGGGGTAACAATAAAAGAAAATACTATAAAAAATAAATATTCTGATACAAAAGATTTGAAGATGCTTTCTGCAAATCTTGTAAAGGAAATAACAAAAGCAATTAAAGCCTAAGGATGGGTGGGATTATGAATAATAAATTTTTTAAGACTGTTTCAAAAATTATTGCGGTAGTTACAGGATGTCTCTGTTTAGCATCTTTCAGTCCGTCTCTGGATGGAAGAGCCGTTGTTGTTGAGCCTGGCGTTTTCCCTGCAGGACTTTTTGCAAAAACAGTCGGGTATCTTCCTGGTGATATGATTAGCGTTACAAATATTACAGGAGATAAAACTGTTGATATTTTAGTAATCGGCGCTTTAGATCCATCTGAAGGAGTTGCCATTATGTTGTCTCCAGAAGCCGCTGCCGCTATTGGAATTGACGGAAAATCAAATAATATTGTAAAAATTACAAAACGCTCTAATCAGGATGAAAGAGTTTATGGTTCTGCTGTGATTGCTCAACAGTTCTTTTCTAATGATGATTATGACAGCTCTTTTATTGATTCAGAATCAGAAGAAGATTTCTCTTTTGAAGAAGAGAATTCTTCTCAGCCAGCCATAGAAGAGACTGAAAATGAGGCTGCTTCAGAAAGTCAGGATGAAGACTATGAAGAAGACGATTTTGATTACGGTGATTTTGAAGATTACGGTGATTATGATTACGAATTTAATTATGAGGAAGAAGCTTCACCAGATGAAAGTGAAAATGAAGGAGCAGAAGAAGTAAAAGAGGAAGAAGAACCTGTTGCTTCTGAACGATTTGAAGATGATTATGAAGAATTTGAAGAGCCTGTAGAATCAGAATCCTTTGTTGATGATCAGGATTTTGCAGAAGAAGCTCAGAATGAAAACGTTTACGAAGAAGAACCTGAAGCAGAAGAATTCATTGATGATACAGAAGCTTTTGACGATTACGAAGAGGAAGCTGCTGAAGAAATAATTGAAGAAAATCTTGATGAGCTTGATGATTTAGAAGAAAACTTTGAAGAAGAAGTTGAATCTGAAGAGCTTGTTGAAGAACCTGTAGACGAAGCTGTAGAAGAGTTTATTGAAGAAGAAATTGTTGAAGAGCCGGTTGAAGAAGCAGTTGAAGAAGCTGAAGAATCTGTTGAAGAAGATGAAGATTTAAGTGAAGAAGTTGTAGAAGAAGCCTTTGAAGATGACCTTGAAGAAGAGCCTGAAGAAACTGTAGAAGAATCTGTTGAAGAAGATATTACAGAAGAATACTTTGATGACTTTGATGAATTACCTTCTGAGGAAGAGCTTGAAGAGGAATCTGAAGAAGAAATTGTAGAAGAGCCTGAAGAAGAAGTTATCGAAGAAGCCTTTGAAGATGATTCTGTATTTGAAGATTACACAGAAGTTGAAGCTCTCGAAGAAAATCCTCTTGAAACAGAGGAAGAAACAGAAGTTGCCGAAGAAGAAACTGAAGACAGTGAAGAAACAGAGGAAGAGGCTTCTGAACCAGAAGAAACAATCGAGGAAGAAAGCCTTGAAGAGGAAGCTGAAGAAGAATTAATTGAGCCTGAAGCAATTGAAGAAGAACCAATTGATGAAATCATTGAAGAAAACTGGTATGATGACGATTCTGTTGAGTTTGTAGAAGAAGAGCCAGAGGAAGAAGAAGCAGAAGAAGAAGAAGAAGCTGAATATGATGAATACCAGGCTATTGTTCTTGTACCGGCAGAGGAAAATCCTCCAGAGTCAGTTGCAGAAGTTTCGTCATCAGAAGCTATCGTTACTTCTGCGGAAGAGACTACAGAAGAGCCAGAGCCTGTAGTTGAACCTGAAGTTGCAGAACCTGAGGTAACTGAACCTGAAGCAGAAGTTGAAGTAGAGCCAGAAACTGAACCTGAGCCAATTCTTCCTGTGGTAAATGCATCAGAAGCTGAGCTTGTAAAAGAAGCAGAAAGTGAACCTGAAAAACCGGCAGAAAAACCATATTCAAAATATATGATTTCTAATCTGTCTGAATTGAAGTCTGGTAACTATTACATTCAGATTGCAGCCTTGAGAGACGAATCTAATATAATGGAAATTGTAAATAAATATGGTAAAAATTATCCTATAACAATTTCACCAAATGATGCAGGAACTGTAAACATTATTCTGATTGGACCTTTGTCTGTAGATGAATATGCAACTGTACTTGCCCGCTTCAAGGCCTTTGGTTATAAAGATGCATTTGTAAGAAAGATTAAATAAGTAATTAAAAGAAGCAATTAAATAAAAGAAAAGGCTGCCTGAGAAAATCAGACAGCCTTTCTTTTAAGATTATTTATGAAAAATTAGATTGTGTAAATCCAGCCTTCTGGAGCAGGGAGTCTGCCCATCTGAATACCAGTCAAAGTATCATAAACTTTCTTAAGAACAGGACCCATTTCATCCTTTCCTTCGTTATAAACAATTGATTTTCCGTGGTCATCAATCTGTCCAACAGGAGAAATAACTGCTGCTGTTCCACATAAACCGCATTCAGCAAAATCAGATAATTCATTTTTATTAATTCTGCGTTCTTCAACATCCATCTTTAGGATTTCTTTAGCAACATAAAGAATTGAACGTCTTGTAATAGAAGGAAGAATAGAATCAGATTTTGGAGTAACAAGTTTTCCGTCCTTTGTAACTAAGAGGATGTTTGCTCCACCTGTTTCTTCAAGATAAGTGTGAGTTGCAGGGTCAAGATAAATATTTTCTGCATATCCAGCTTTATGGGCGTCTACAATATTGTAAAGACTCATTGCATAGTTTAAGCCAGCTTTGATATCACCAGTTCCATGAGGAGCGGCACGGTCAAGGTCGCTGAGACGTACTTTAATTGGTTTTACACCGCCTTTGAAATATGGTCCAACTGGAGTAACAAGAATACGGAACTGATATTCGTCAGCTGGTTTTACACCGATAACTGGATTTGAACCGAACATGTAAGGGCGGATGTAAAGAGTTGCACCGCTTCCATAAGGAGGAACCCAGTCTTTGTTTGCTTCAATTGTCTGAAGAACTGCTTCAATAAAGCGGTCTTTTGGGAATACAGGCATTTCAAGACGCTTGCAAGAACTTTCCATTCTGTCTGCATTTAAATCAGGGCGGAATGTGACGATATCACCATGTTCTGTTGTATATGCCTTTAGACCTTCAAAACATGTCTGTGCATATTGTAAAACGCCTGCACATTCGTTGATTGTAATTGAGTGGTCAGAAGTTAATTTGCCTTCATCCCATTCACCATCTTTCCAATTAGAAACATAACTTTTTGATGTTTCCATGTACCCGAAAGGGAGACTTCCCCAGTCAATGTCTTTCTTTGCCATTTTATTTTTTCTCCTAAGCAGATATTAAAATGTTCATTATTATTTAATAATTTTAATCCTATTAAAGAATAATTACAAGCCCGTTGCATTGGAACTGTAACTTTAATTGTTACCAGGCTTGTCCACAGTTTTGCAGGGCAAAACTGGTGCATGGAAATAAAGATTACGAGCCCGTTGCATTGGAACAGTAACTTTAATTGTTACCAGGCTTGTCCACAGTTTTGCAGGGCAAAACTGGTGCATGGAAATATCAATTACAAGCCCCTTGTAATTGATGTAATTTCAACATTGTAAGCGCTTTTTGCTCCGGGTGGTACAAAATCGATTTGTTTAAACTTAAAGGAATAATTTTTAATTCCATTTATATTTGGTTCTGAAAGGCAAGCTTTATTTTCTAAAACCTTTTCGAATTCATTTTTTACATTTTCGGTAACAAGAATTTCCCAGGCCTTTGCCGTGTCTTCTCCCAGTTTGCTTGCTGCATTTACTTCGGCTCCAAAAACATCCGCATAGCCGATATTTAAAATATCACCATAGCCTAATCCTACACAAAATAAGATTGCTTCTTCTTCACTCTTAGTTTTATTGTATTCGTGTAAAACTTCATGGATTTTTTTGCAACACAAAAGTGCTTTTTCAGGACGTTTGAACAAGACCAGTAGACTGTCGCCTTCGCTTTTAATTAAAAAGCCGTCAAAATCTTCAATGATTGGAAGAATAAGACGTTCGGATTCAAAAATGATTTGCATGAAGTGAATGATTCCAAATTTTTCTGTACTTCTGGAAAATCCGCTGAGATCAGTAAACATGACGCACCATTTTTCGCCAAAAGAATCCCAAATTCGTTTATCAACTTTTTCTTTATCAGAACCTGGTGCCAGTCTGGCTGCCATAAGATTTGCAAGTCGCTTTTGTGGGTTAGAAGTCTGCTGATTGATAGGCATTATTATGAATCTCCTTTTTAATTAAGGATACCTTTACTTATTTTTGCAGTCAACTGTTTTATTTGAAAAACAATAAACGGTAACTATAAACGGTAACAATGGACAAATTTTGATTTCCTATTATAATTAAAGTTATGAAAGTTTTTGAATGGGAAAAAATAACTGCGGCTTCGAAAGGGATTTTACCTGATTTTGAGCAGGGAAGCGGAATTTCTGTTGGTAGTTTTGACGGAATCCATCTTGGTCACAGAACTCTGCTGAATACTCTTATTTCTGCCTGTAAGGAAAAAAAATTAAAATCAGGCATTATCACTTTTTCCCGACCACTTCCAAGCATAAAACATTCCCAAGATTATGACGGCGATTTGTCTACGCTGAATCAGAGGCTTTCTATTTTTGAATCTCTGGGAATTGATTTTGTTGTTGTCGTTGATTTTAATGATGCCTTTGCCCAGACTTCTGGCAGTGATTTTCTCTTGTGCTTAAAAAAGACTTTTAATATGAAGTTTCTTGCTGAAGGAATTGATTTCAGGTGTGGTTACAAAGGAGCGACCGATTCTCAAGCAATAAAATATTTCTGTCAAAGCAATGGAGTTGAATATAATTTTGTTGAACCGGTTTATTTTGAAAATGGCGCAGAAGAAGAAAGGGTAAGTTCATCCTTTATAAGGAAGATGATTATCAAAGGATATTTTTCTACGGTGCAGACTCTGCTTGAAAGACCTTATCAGCTGGATTTTTCGGATATTGCTGAAGACGCCTTTTCTGTTCAGAATAAAAAAATGCTTTTGGATAAAAAGCATGTGCTTCAGGTTCTTCCAAAGTCTGGTGTTTATCATTTAAAAGACGCTCAGAAAGAGGATGTACGCATGGAAATCACAGAAAATGAAGTGATTTTTGATACTACGCAGAGTTTCCATAAGCTTGATTTTTAATTATAATGCGGAACCCCTGCTTGTTTTTTTTTTTCATATAATATATGATTTTATCATCTGTTTACGAATTATTTTGCGATTACTTCCCAGAAACCCGGGATTTGACCAACAAGATTTTTCGCCTATGCGGATTTTTCCATCTGGAAAATATTTTATTTATTAAGGGGTTCCATTATGGCACTTACAAAAGAAACAACTTCTTCAACAATCAAGAAGTATGGTGCTTCTGAAAAAGACACTGGTAGTGTAAAAGTTCAGATTGCATTACTTACACAGCGTGTTCAGCAGTTGACTGACCATGTAAAAACATTTCCTAAGGATGCTTGTGCAAAACGTTCATTACTCAAAGTAGTAGGACAGCGCCGCAAGATGCTTAAATATTTTGAACGCACAGACCTTGAAGGATACCGTGCATTCATTAAGGAACTTGGACTTCGTAAGTAGTTCGTGCCTTCGGTGGTTGATTTTCAATACCATCAGGAAAAATCCCGCTTTTGGTGAGTTATATGTTACCATAGCGGGATTTTTTGTTTTTAAAGTGTATAACTGCGTGTTATAATTTATTTACATGCTGATTTTTATGTTTATGCGAGGTTATTTATGAAAAAAATATGTTTACTGGCCGCTTTATTATCAATGGCTCTTATTTCATGTTCAAAAAATATTTCAAAGAATGTCAAAGCTTCACCGGAAGTTGCTTTTTTGACCGAGAGTAAAGCCAGTGGGGCAAAAATGAATTCAAAAATGGCAGTTAATTCCTTTGCTGTTGATGGTGTATACTCAGACGCTGCTTATGAAGAAGATGTTGAAATGGAAAGTCCTGCTTCTGCAAACGGATTGAATGAAAATGGTTCCAGCCAGATGGAACGCAAACTGATTAAGAATGGCTATATCCAGCTTGAAGTTTCATCTTTGCAGGAGGCGGAATCTTCAATTAAAAACTGGTGTTCTTCTTTTGGCGGCTATATCGAATCAAACAATCAGAATGAACGAAATGGTTCAATGTCAGTGAGAATCCCAAGCAGCAGTTTTGAAGAGGCCATGGATTCAGCAGAAAATCTTGGAAGTGTAAAATCAAAGAACGTTTCTTCACAGGATGTTTCTGAATCTTTTTATGATTTGCAAACCCGTCTTGAAACAAAAAAAATCATGAGGGAAAGGCTACAAAAATATCTTGAATCGGCTAAGGATATTAAAGACATGCTGCAGATTGAAAAGGAACTTAATTCTGTTATTTCCGACATTGAATCGATGGAAGGCCGGATGAAGCGGCTTACCGGGCAGATTGATTATTCCCAGATTTATGTAAATTATGAGCTTCCTTTCCGTTCTGATGAAAATCATGGTTTTGTAATGCCAGATTTTGGTGATGGTTTCCGCAGATTTGTATCTACTGTACTTGACTTCTTCATTGGTTTCTTCAAGATAATCTGCTACATCATAATTTTTGGTATTCCTTTGATTGCTGCACTGGGATTTTTCTACTGGCTGCTTTTCGGTAAGTTGGGCTTACTTAAACGCCTTTTCAAACGCCTGCGAGGAAAATAATTCTTAAAATCTTCTTATAAAAAAACTTCTCATAAAAAGTTTGGATTGACTATTTTTTTCTATACAGTGGAAATGTATAGTGGTTATGTAAAGTGGTTATGTAGCCCTTAAATTTTGCAATTTGTGAACAAGAATTGCTTATACCAGCAAGTGAAGCTATTTTTCATAAAACTTGTTATAAGCTGCTTTTTAGACAGGCTTTTATCATTTGGTCAATGGTTTGACTTGAAAGTGGTTCTTCCTGGCTTTCCATTGTTATGATTAGGTTGCGGCCGGGGAGGATACCGTTTTCTGCATATAGGCGGAGTTTGCCGGCTGCATTTGTCGCATAGTCTGGTTTGTCAATTAGCCCAAAATGCTCCCAGTAAAACTCAGTGCGTGTTTGCAGATTCAGGCAGAGAAAGTCGGGATAAAGAGTGATGTTTTGGATTGATTTGTTGCTAATATTTTGATTTTGCCCGGTATAATTGTGATTGCAAGTGTCAAATCTCTTTTTGTGAACTTGAAGAGGATATTCGTAGCGGTAGGGAATGTTGTGGCGGGACAGAGCATCTGCAATTAGCACTTCTGATTTTGAACGGACTCTTTCTCCGCGGGCTGTAGTGTAAACAGGTGTTTCTTCTGAGAAGGAGTGTCCGGTCCAAGTTACACTTTGCCACTGTTCTGCATACTGAGCATCCGTTAGTGTGAATGGGATTATTAGACTTTGTCTTGCCGGCTTCATTTTTGCATAAAGCTCGGCCAGTTTTGAGAGACTTGTGTGATTTGAGCTTATGACTGTGCTTTTTCTGTTGTCATTTTTATTTTGGCCAACTAACTTGAGGTAATGTTGAATTGCCTTGATTTCTTCTTCTATTAGCTTGAGGGCTTTTTTCTCATAATCCTTTTGTGCCAGCTGACGAGCAAGGTTTTCTTGACTTAGAGGAATATATTTCCCAAGAGGTTCATCTGAGCTTGTGATGTGGTAATATTCTATGCTGTTTCCTTTCTGAGAAATCCGAAGATGTCCTTGCGGCTTTGTTTTTACAGATCTTTTTGCTTTTTCCAAAAGCAGCTTCAATTCTATAAGCCTTTTCTCCAGCATTTCAAGAGTAAGATTTGGTGAAAGTTTTTCATAATTCATAAATGCTCCTGTTTTGGAAATTTATAGTCCCTGTTTTATATAAAGTTTTAGTGTATCCACTGTTTTTCTTAATTATTTCCGACTTAATTACTGGAAATTGTATTTTAGTCGGAGGTTTTCTCTGGCTTTACAGACTCTCTTGGGTAAAGGTCCCGACTAAATTAAAAATATCTCCGTTTTGTCGGAGTTTATTTGTGTCGATGGCTTCTGTTGTAAGTCAGAACACACACACAATGCTTTTTTACTCCCGACAAGATTAACAAAATCTGCCGTTTAGTCGGAGTTTATTCGTGTGAACAGTATCTTTTGTAACTCTAAACACACAAAAAATTGCCTTTTCTTCCGACAAAATTAACCTTTTACCTGATTTAGTCGGGAGTGTGACTTTATAAGTGCTTTTATACAGATTTATTCTCCGACAATATCAAGTTTTCCTTCATTTTTATCGGGACTTTTGCCTTGCAAGTGTTATTCTGGAAGACATCATAGTCCAGTAAAAAACTCTCTACATATAATATTGCTTTAATATGAAAAAACAGGAAGTTTTTTGGTAGATTTTCTGAAAAAAAACGTATTTTTTTGTGCATTTTATATTTTTTTTGTGTGATTGACAGATTTTTTTAAATCGCAAATTTATTACCATAAATTTTGTTAACTCCTTGACGGAGTTAACAAAAAAATTATTCATTGAGAGGTGTTTTTATGAAAAAATTAATTATGGTTACTATTGTGCTTGCAGCCTTGATTATGACTATTGGTTGTGCAACTACTGACGTAAAAGTAGATAAGTCAATCATAACTGCTACCGAAGAAAATTATAATTTCATTTATGAGGTTGTAAACAATACAAGTGGAAAACTAACTGTTGCAACTTATATTATGGATTCAAATCAAAAAGAAATTGGAACTGCTGCTGATGTTGTAATTGAAAAAGGTGAATTATATCAGTTTAAGTATAATCTGAAAAATCTTAAGAAACTTTACGGTTCCAACAGCTGGATGGGATGTTATTTTGCACCAGAGAATAAATGGCGTTGTAATGGATGGATGAATGATTTAAATTGCATAAATCAAAAACATTCTGTAATTGTTACTGACGCTAAAGATCCAAATTACTGTATGGATGGTGTAAACTCTTGGGATTTTATAAGTATTGCTGAATTGATACAGGACGAAGATGATTATGATTTTATATATGAAATTGTGAATAATACATCTGGAAAAATGATAGTTTCAAATTATATTCAAAATTATAGTACAAATACATTTTTAGCGAAGACTGATAATGTTGTTCTTGAAAAAGGAGAAACTCATCAATTCAAATATAAAATGACGGATATTAAAACTCAATTTAAAGGAAGTGATATATTTATGGGTGCTTTCTTTGAACCTGAAGGAAAATGGCGTTGCTGGGGATGGAATAATGATTTTAATCAACGTGGAAAAAAACATACTGTAATTTGTACTGATGCTGATGCACAGCATTGTATGAATGGTGACAATAAATGGTCTTCTTTGTAATAGATTTATAATAACGAAAGAAGTAAAAATCCTGTAGAAGTGTTTTCTACAGGATTTTTTTTGTATAATCGTGCAGATATGGTCAATACAAATAAGGTCAATTGATTATTATTCTATAATAGATTAAAATTAAATATCTCTTTTTTCTAAAAAGGGATGCTTAAATAAGTATATTAGTTTTACTAATAAATAGAAAAAAACATGCGTCGGATGTAGTGACGTGTGTAGGAGTAATTTATGTCTGTAGAAAGAGTAACCTACAAACTTGGAGATGCCGATCTCATCCTTGAAACAGGAAAAATCGGTAAACAGGCTAATGGATGTGTTTACGCTCAGTGGGGCGGAGCAGCTATTATTGCAACTATTTGTGCTTCGTCTAGCGTAACAGAAGGTCAGGATTTTGTGCCTGTTACTGTTGAGTACAACGAAAAATTTTATGCTGCCGGAAAGATTCCTGGTGGCTTTGTAAAACGCGAAGGTCGTCCTAAGGATAAGGAAATTTTGGTTAGCCGCCTTATTGACCGCCCAATGCGTCCACTTTTTGAACCAAGCTTTGGACACGAGCTTCAGATTGTTCCTACTTGTGTTTCTTGCGATGGTGTTCACACTCAGGATATTTTGGCTGTAATTGCCGCATCTGCTGCAACTTGTATTTCTGATATTCCATTCCACGGTCCGGTTGCTGCCTGTCGTATTGGTTATATGAATGGTGAATACATTATCAACCCAACTTTTGAACAGATTGAAAAGGGCGACCTTGAAATTGTTGTTGCCGGAACTAAAGACGGTTTTACAATGGTTGAAGGTGGTGCAAATGAGGTAAGCGAAGAAGTAATGCTTGGCGCTTTGGAAAAAGCTCAGGGCTTTATTACCGATATGTGTCTCTTGCAGGAAGAACTTGTTAAGAAGGCTGGAAAGGAAAAGCTTCCTTTGAATCCTCTTGATGTAACTTTGGAAAATGCAGAAGCAATTGAAGCTGAAGCAACTCCACTTTTGAAAGAAGCCTGCTTCAAAGACAGCAAAATCAACCGTGGTAAGGCTATTGCTCAGGTTCAGAAGGATTTGGCTGCAAAATATGCTGAACAGCTTGCTGACCCAATTCAGGCAAAGCTTTTCTGTAATTTGATGGATGATATTCAGTACAAGCTTTTGCGCAAATCAATTCTTGACGAAGGTTTGCGTATTGATGGTCGAAAAACTGATGAAATCCGTCCTATTTCTTGCGAAATAAACGTATTGCCAACTCCACATGGAAGTGCTCTCTTTACTCGTGGTGAAACTCAGTCTTTGGCAGTTTGTACCCTTGGTACTGCAATGGACGAACAGTCTTATGATGATATTGATGGAGACCGCTCAGAGCACTTCATTCTTCACTATAACTTCCCACCATACTCAGTTGGTGAAACTGGTAAGCTTACAACAGGCCGCCGCGAAATTGGTCACGGTAACCTTGCCCGCCGCTCACTTGCTGCAATGGTTCCAAGCCGCGAAGAGTTCCCTTATACAATCCGTGTAGTAAGCGAAATTATGGAATCAAACGGTTCATCATCACAGGCTTCTACTTGTGGTGGTACACTTTGTATGCTTGCTGCCGGTGTTCCAATGAAAAAGATGGTTGCCGGTATTGCTATGGGACTTATCACAGAGCCAGAAGGAGACAATCCATACGGACGTTATGCAATCCTTTCTGATATTCTTGGTGAAGAAGACCACCTTGGCGATATGGACTTTAAGGTAGCAGGTACTGAAGATGGTATTACAGGCTTCCAGATGGATATTAAGATTGCCGGTGTTACAACTGAAATCATGAAAAAGGCTATGGAACAGGCTCGTGCAGGTCGTCTTTACATTCTTGGAAAGATGAAGGAATGTATCGATAAGCCGGCTCCACTCGCTGCAAATGCACCTCAGATTCTTACAATGAAGATTCCAGTAGACAAGATTGGTGCTTTAATTGGACCAGGCGGAAAGAATGTAAAAGCTTTGTGTCAGCAGTATGATGTAACAATCAACACTGAAGATGACGGAACTGTTACAATTTATGCTAAGAACGGAATGAATGCTGAAGCAGCTAAAAAGGCTGTAAAGGGCATTACAGAAGATCCTGAGGTTGGAACAATTTATCAGGGTACTGTAAAACGCATTATGGAGTTCGGTGCATTTATTGAAATCCTTCCTGGAAAAGAAGGGCTCTGTCACATTTCTAAGCTTTCTAAACAGAGAGTAAGCAAGGTTACAGATGTTCTTAAGGAAGGTCAGGTAATTCCTGTAAAACTCCTTGAAGTTGACAAACAGGGCAGATTGAATCTTTCTTATATTGATGCAATAGAAGGATAAGTTATTTTGGGGCTTGAAAAATCAATTTTCACCCCCCAAAAAAAAAGCCGGTAGTTGTACGAATTACATCTACCGGTTTTTTTTGTACCCACGTCCGCAGTTTGTGTCAACAAACTGCAGGCGAAGGCAAAATAAACTTATAAATATAAATCAACTTTCAGCCTTCGCCACTTCGCTATAATCAATATCAATCGCAGCGAGAATCTTGTAATCAGGGTAGGCTGCCTGAACTTCTGCGACTACATTTTCAAAATCCTTCTGACGGTCTTTTGAATCAAAACTAATCACCAAATCAAAACGCAGGGTTTTTGTAACTTCATCATCATAAAAGCCATGAAATTGCAGCACATTTTCATATTTTTTTACAATCTCTGCAATATTATTTCTTATTTCAATGGCTTTTGTTGATTTGGTATTAAAGGCATATACCCCAATAGCTGTAAGAAGAACCTTGTGCTTGTTATAAACTTCCAGCTGGATATTGCGGGCGAGATTGTCAATTTGTTCTGCTGTATAAGTATCCGGGATTTCAATATGAACCGAACCATTAAAAGAATCTGGACCATAATTGTTTAAAACTAAATCATAGGCACCGTAAACATTTTCAAATGATTTGATTGTTTTTTTTATGTCAATTACGAGAGAAGCTTCTGCTCTTTCTCCCAGTATTTCTGAGAGGGTTTCAATAAGCATTTCGCAGCCAGATTTTATAATCAAAACTGAAATAATTGCACCAAGCCATGCTTCAAGAGAAATACCGAAAATCATAAAAATAATTGCGGCAACCAGGGTTGAAGCAGAAATAATTGAATCAAGAAGAGCATCTTTTCCTGAGTTTTCCAGTGACATTGAATTATAAGTTTTTCCTTTTGCTTTTACATAAAGTCCCAGAACAATTTTTACAAATACACCGATTGCAATAATAATCAGCGAAAGCAGAGAGTAATCAGGCTGCTGGGGAGTAATGATTTTTTTTATAGATTCAACTAGTGATGTAATACCGGCATAAAGAATAATCAGGGAAATAATCATGGCACTAAGATATTCAATTCTTCCGTAACCAAAAGGATGCTTTTTATCAGGTGCTTTTCCAGCAAGCTTTGTGCCAATAATTGTGATGATTGACGAAGCTGCATCAGAAATATTATTTACGGCATCAAGAACAATAGCAATAGAGCGAGAAAAAAGACCGATTACAACTTTACAAACTGAAAGCAGGAGATTGGCCAGAATCCCGATTATACTTGTTTTAATAATTCCTTTATTTCTTTGATTATCATGCATAGAGATTTCTCCTTATTGTGTTTTTTTTCAGGAAAGAATCAGAGCTTCTTCAAAAGTAGAAGTGTTATATCATCAGAAGAACGGAAATTTCCTTTGAATGATTTATAGTTGGCAATCAAATCAGAAATCTGATCCTTGCAGGTTTTAAAAGTATTGATTTTAAATGTTTCCAGAAGCAGGTCTTTTCCGTATGAAAGTCCGCTTTTATTTGTGTTTTCGGTAATTCCATCAGTATAAAACAAGATTTCATCACCGGAATTCATTTTAATGACAGTTGAAGTATAATTTACAGGAAAATCTGCCATTCCTATAACGCCATAATGATTCTGATTGCTGTTTTCATAGAAGAAAGCGTTATTTTTTTCCTTTACATAAATTATTGGTTGAGGATTTCCTGCATTTATAAATTCTACATTATTCCCGTTTATACGAGCCAGAGTTCCTGTCAAAAAGTTTTCAATGTCACCTTTTTCCCTTATGATTCTGTCGTTGATGTAATTCAAAACCTGCTGCAGGGGCTTATCTTTCTGCTTGTAGAATTCTTTATAAATTATATTTTTTACAAGCATAGTTACTAAACCGGAAGAAAGTCCGTGACCTGAAACATCGAACAAGCCTAATCCGTCAAGCTTATTATCTGTGTTGTAAATATCAAACATATCGCCCGAAATGCCAGCCATAGGTTCAGAATAAAAATTCAAGGTCCAGCCATCAAATTCTGTAACATTATGTGTAAAAAAGCTTTTCTGGACAAATGAAGCTAGTGTGATTTCTTTTTCTAGATTACTGGTATATCTTTTCTGTTCACTCTGGGCGTTAAGCATTTTGATTGTTGAATTCCATCTTGAAAAAACAATTAAAACCATTATTGTTGAAAAAAAGATAACGACAATTATAGCTGGAATTCCAAAAGAAGAAACCAGCTTTGGAATCATTGCACTGATTATTGAAATCAGAACAATGGAAAAGAAAAACGGCTCCATGTAAAAAACAAGGGAAAAAACAATAACAGCACAGATAAAATATATGAAAGCACTGAAAATTGCAAAAAGATGAAGAAAGGAAACCAGACAAAGACACATGATAGCAAGAAAAGTTATATAATGTCCGATTGCTCTTAAATCAGAAGAAATTGTTGTTTTATTTTTGAAAAAATAGCACCAGATTAGAGAAATTGCAGAAATAATTGTAAGAATTGAAAAGAAATATATTATTACTTTTTGATTATGATTTTGATACAAATTGTTGGCTACAATTAAAGAATCCATTATTATGCCGGCAAAAATTAAGAACCAATTTAAAAATGTAAGGCGCTTAAGGTTTTGTTCAACAATATAACTTCTGTGCTCAACAGGCATTATAAGCGCGTTCTTTAATTTAGCGGATAAATGATTCTTTTTAGTCTTATAATCTGCCATATTTTATTATATTATTATATTCCGCTTTTTGTAAATATTTATAATAATTTATAATATATTTTTCTCTTATTTTTGCTTGATTTATTGCAGATTATTTATGCTTTTTAATTTTTGGATAATAGCAAAATAAATTGGTCCTGCTCCATTTTGCCTGTCAGGAAGAATCTGATAGCCATATTTTGTTTTTTCATAAGAAGGAAAGCTTATCTCTGAAAATTTTCCCTTTATTGATTCATCTGCTTTTGCTTCGAGAAAAGTCAGGGATTCTCCATCTTTATTAAATTTTTTCTGTAATCTTTCAATCATGCCGTCGTTTTCATCCGGGCAGAGGGCACAGGTTGAATATAAAAGAATGCCATTTGGTTCTAAAAGCCGATAGGCACTGGAAAGTAATGCCCATTGTTCGGAGGTGACGGTTTTGATTCTTGAAAGTGACCATTCTGCCAGATATTTTGGGCTGGAAATTACGTGGCGTTCAGAAGAGCAGGGAGCGTCTAAGAGAATTCTGTCAAAACATTCTGTCTGGCGGGTACACCAGGTTGAGCCATCGCTGCAGGAGACGGTAATTCGTTCTGCAATTTGAGGAGGGATACAGGTTTCGACTGAAAGCGAAAGTCTGTGCTTGCGGTCTGGTGAACGCTCATTGGAATAAAGACGGGCTTGGGAATCCATTCTTGAAGCAAGAACAATTGTCTTTCCTCCAGGAGCTGCACATAAATCAAGGATTTTTTCAGCATCTTGCAGAGGCAGACAGGCAGCGGCTAAAACGCTGGCAGAATCAAGAAAATAGGATTTTTCAGCTCCGGGAATATGATATTCCACAGAATCATTTTCATTAAAAAGAGAATCTCTTAATTTATCCCAGCGTTGACCAAAAATACTTTTGTAATATTCTTCAAAGCCGTCCTGACCGCGAAGTTTTTGGTTCTTTTCCTGTTTTTTATTCTGTTTCATTTTCCCTGTTTTATCTTTATCGACTATACTATATCGTGTATTCCATGGCTATATCGTCTTTAGCCCACTTTATTTATAAAATCTTTCGTATAATTCCTGATTTTCTTCTTTTGCCTTCAGAAAATCAGAAAGTCTTTCTTCCTTATTATCCTGCTTTTTGTAAAAATTATCAGAAGTTATTTTATAATCAAAAGGCAAGGCTTCTGAAGCAGCAGATAAATCTTCCACTATTTCCAGCTGACCATTTTGGAGCTTGTAAAGCAAAATCCTTCTGGCAGCCGCATTTATTTTTTCTTCAAAAGCAGAATCTTCTTTAGCTTTTTGGTATAGAAATTTTGCCGGCTTTAGAATTCTTTTTTCCGAAACCATAATGCAGTCAATTCCCGCTTCAATTGCCATTATAACCGCTTTTTTACTATCATAACCGTTTTCTGCAAGGGCGGCCATAAAAATATCATCCGAAAAAATAATACCTTCATAATTATATTTATTTCTGAGAATATCCGTAACCCAGATTTGCGACAGGCAGGAAGGTTTTTCGCTGTCAATTGCCGAAGTTCTTGCATGGGACATAAGAATGCCCGATGGCTTTTGTTTAATCAGCTCTTCAAATGGTTTGAGCATTTCAAAAAGTTCTTTTTCTGAAAGTTTGATTTCCGGAAGACCTGTATGAGGGTCGGTATTTGTATTTCCCGGAAAGTGTTTTAACACAGCACTGATTCCCTGTGATTCATAAGCATTTATACAGGCTTTGCCATATTCAAAAACTTTATCTGCGTTACCAAAGCTTCTTTCTGCCAAAAAGTCCTGATTATCTGGGGTGCAGATTTCGGCAAGAGGGGCAAGATTCATCTGAAAGCCCAGAAGCTCCATCTGCTTTCCCTGAGTTGCGTAAAGTGCTCCTGCGTTTTCCGCCGTGGATTTTTCAGCAACAGTCTGAGCTGAGGGCAGGGGACCATTTATTTTTTTTAGTCTGTTTACATAGCCGCCTTCCTGGTCAATTGCAAGAAAAGGTGGAAGCTGTGCATTTTTATTACAATAATCAAAAATTGAATCTGTAAAATTGATTATCTGCTCAGGAGTGTCAGCAATATTAAAAGAAAAAAACAGATATCCACCCGGAATAATATATTTTTCTTCCGGAATTTGTGAATTACCCGAAATATCTCGCAATTTTTCTACAGGCGCAAAATTATTTTTTCCTTCAAGATTTTCAATAAAAAGCTGGCAGATTTTTTCTTCCAGTGTGAGGGAATCAAAAAATTTATTAAAGCACTGTTCTTTCTGTTCAAAAATCAGTTTGGTCCATAAGATTGCATCCCTGGCATTTTGTCGGGTCTGCATTTCTTTCTGATTCATTATTTTTTCTGATTTTTTGTGATTGTTGCAGGCAGTAAAAAAAACTACAGAAAATAGCAGCAGAATCAGGCAATATCGGTGGCAATCTCTCTTTTTCACTTTGAACATTTATTCATTATATATTATAATTGCAAGCATGAAAATAGCTATAATCACCGGAGCAAGTTCTGGAATCGGGAAAGAGTTTGCCCATCAGCTTTCACAAAAAACAGATTTTGATGAAATATGGCTTATCGCCCGTAGAATTGAACTTTTGCAGGCGATTTCATCCGAGTTAAATTCCAAAATAAAAAAGCAATTATTCAGACCTGTTGCAATTGATATCTGTGGTAAAGAAGGCGTTTTAAGATTCAAACAATTTCTTCTGACCGAAAATGAGATTCACAAAAATTCTGAAAGCATCAAAAATGGACTCGAAATCAAACTTCTTATCAATAACGCAGGTTTTGGCACCTACGGTCCTTTTGAAGAAACATCCGTTGACCGCCAGATGGAAATGATTGACTTGAATTGCAGCTCCCTTACTGGCATTTGTGGAGAAGCCCTTCCATTTTTGAAAGCCGATTCAGTGATTATCAACACCTCAAGTCTTGCGGCCTTTATGCCTTTAGGAAATGTTGCAGTTTATGCCGCTTCAAAAGCCTATGTTCTGAGTTTTTCAATCGCCCTAGCAGCTGAATTAAAAGATAAAGGAATAAAAGTCTGTGCTCTTTGCCCGGGTTCTGTAAGTACTGAGTTTGCAAATGTCGCTTCAAATGGAGCCAGAAAGGAAGTTAAAGGTGGAATTCCTGCTGAAAATGTAGTCAGAAAATGTCTGAAAGACGCCTACAAAGGCAAAAAAACTTCTCTTTACAGAAAAAAATGGCAGTTCACCGCTTTTTTCAGCCGTCTTGTTGGCAGATATCTTGTTGCACGCTATACTTACAAATATCATAAACGTCCGCATAATTCTGAAAAATAAGATAAACAATATAATTTATGGAGATATGAATATGTCCGAAGCAAAAATAAACGAAACCAGCTCAATCAACAGCGCACTTTTTACAGATTTTTATGAACTTACAATGGCTCAAGGCTATTGGAAAAATAACATGAATCAAAAAGTTGTTTTTGATATGTTTTTCCGCAAAAATCCTTTTAACGGCGGTTTTTCTGTACTTGCAGGAAACGAAACTTTAATTGATATGCTTACTTCCTTCAGGTTTTCAGAATCTGATATCGAATATTTACGCGAACAGAAAATCTTTGAAGAAGGCTTTCTTGATTACTTAAAGGATTTTAAATTTTCCGGTGACCTTTATACTATGGATGAAGGAACCGTAATCTTCCCTCAGGAACCGCTGGTAAGAATCCATGCAAATCTTATTGAATGTCAGATTATTGAAGGCCTGGTATTGAATCATGTAAATTTCCAGAGCCTGATTGCAACAAAAACCTCAAGAATCTGGCTGGCAAGTAAAAAGGCTCCAATTATGGAGTTCGGTTTAAGAAGAGCTCAGGGGCCGGATGGAGCAATGTCCGCTACAAGAGCGTCTTACATTGGCGGAGCGGCTGGAACATCAAACACTCTTGCCGGCAAACTTTTCGGCATTCCTGTAATGGGGACAATGGCCCATTCCTGGATTATGTCTCATTCCTCAGAACTGGAAGCCTTCCGCGAATACGCAAAAATCTATCCTGAAAATTCAGTTTTCTTAATTGATACTTACGATACCCTTAAATCGGGAGTAAAAAATGCAATCATCGCAGGTGGAGAGCTTGTAGAAAAAGGCTACAATTTTGGAGTACGCCTTGATTCTGGTGATATCGATTATCTTACCCGCGAAGTCCGCAAGGAACTGGATAGAGCAGGTTTCCCACAGGCTAAAATTTCAGTTTCCAATGAACTTACAGAAGAAATCATCACAACCCTTGTTGCCCGTGGTGCACCAATCAACAGCTGGGGCGTAGGAACTCACATGGTTACCGGTGGAAATGAATCCAGCTTTACCGGCGTTTACAAACTTGCAGCCCGTCATGACAAAGAGACTGACCAGATGATGCCTGCAATGAAATTCTCAGATAATCCTGCAAAAACTACAAATCCTGGCATTAAAAATGTTTTCCGTCTTTACGACTCAAACGGAATGGCTTATGCAGATATTCTTGCTCTTGAAGACGAAGTTATCGAAGAAAATAAAGAGTACCGCTACTATCATCCAATGGTAGATTACCGCCAGTTTGCTTTTTCTGCCGCAAAAATTGAGCCCCTTCTTAAAAAACGTCTTGCCAATGGAAAACGCACACAGCCTCGTCTCTCAGATTCTGAGCAGTTGAACTTGAGCCGCAAAAACATGCAGAGTCAGCTGGAAGCCTTCGATGAATCTTACAAACGAATTTTAAATCCTCACATTTACAAGGTTTCTTTGACCGAAAAACTCATGAACCTTAAAAAGGATTTTATCGAAAAGAATATAAGATAAAATTATTTTCCTGGCCCGTCCTGCACACAACTCGCCTTTCGAGGCTTACCTACGGACGGTGCTGCGCACTGGACTTACGTCCACCTCTCAAGCCTCGGGGCTGCCTTATGGTAAATATTCAGGAAAAATATTCTTGAGAGAATTAAATAAATGTTGTTTTTGTGTAAAACTTCCGTCCGTCAATTGCTCCAGCTTTTGACGGGCGTTTTTTCTCTGGGAGTTTTCCTGATAATTGCAGGTGCAGGTAAAACCTAAAAAATCCTTTTCCCGGGCATAATCAATTATTCTGTCTTCAAAAACGTAATACAAAGGTCTAATTATTGTTACCGGGTATTTGTCGTATTTTAGTTTTGCAATCATCGTGGAAAGCTCTGCTTTATTAAGCATATTCATTAAAAGTGTTACCAGCACGTCATCCAGATGATGTCCCAGTGCAATTTTATTGTAGCCATTTTTTATAGCGTAATTTAAAAGCTCTGTGCGGCGTTGAGTTGAACACCACCAGCAGTTCATTTTTTGACCTGATTTTACACGTTCCAGAACATTTACCTTTATAGTCTCAAAAGGCACCTTCCATTCTTCAAAAAAACTTTTGATTTTTTCTGGAAAGGGTGGGGCAAAATCACTTTGAATATTTATTGCTTTATATTCAAAATTGCAGTCAGGGCGCTTCCTTCTGTTTGCCAGATATTTTATTAGAACTGTAGAATCTTTTCCGCCACTAGCTCCAGCAAGAATCCTGTCGTCTTTTTCTATGAGCTTGTAATCAAAAATGGCTTTATCAATCAGACTAAAAATATCAGGCTGTTTTTTCATAAATAAAAGAACTTCTCCTGCAAATGTTTGCTATTACCAGAAATCGTACTTAAAATCAGAAAACTTTGCAATTCCGCCTGAAGTCTTTGTTGAATACAGGAACATAGCAAATCTTACTCCAACGAATTGATCCAGAGTGTAACGGAGCGGAGAATCCTTACCAACTTGTTCAAAATTACCAGTTTTGGGATTCAAATACATAAGCTGAACTTTTTCGTCCTTATAATGGAGACTGAACTTTAATTGCAAGGTGATAATTGCTTTATTATTGTCGCTGGCTGTTAAATCAAGCCCAAGTTTTTCCAGGGGGATTTCTTCATGAAAAGCAGGAAAATCGTCATTATAAACATTCATCGTCCATGGACTATATTTGTTTGTATGGTCTGCGGTTACAAGAAAAAACTTCCCGTCTTTTTTAGTAAGGGCGATAAAGGCATATTCACCTTCGAGGGCACAGAGGCCGGCATAATCACCTTCATTTATCTTGCTGGCATCCAGAGTAACTCTTCCGAGACATTTTTCGGTAAAAGTTCGCTGAGTCAAAGTATTGGCTGCCTGAACCGGATTTTTTACTATTTTATCTGTTTTTATTTCAAGCGTATTATTTTCAATTTTTGCAAGTTCAGTATTATGCGTGTGATTCCACTGCCACAAGGGATGGAGCTTGCCCTTTTTATCTGTAAAATCAGATGTATATAGAGGTGCGTATTTGTAATCAGGATTATTATCCAAAACTTTTACAGACTGTGGCGCAATTTGTTGTCCTGTTGAATCTGTCTCTCCAAATACAGGAAAATCATCCTTAAAGGTCACTGGAACCAGATTCGGGATTCTTCCTAAAGCCCCATGATCCTGAAAAACTATGCCATACCACTTGCCGTCATTCGCCTGAACAATTCCGCCTTGTGCAAGACCACTCTTCCAGTTTCCTAAATCAGAATGCAGAACATCGCAGCCCTTGTAAGGACCATCAATTGTATCAGCGACAAAACAAGCCTCTGTACGCATTTTATCTTTAGGCATGTGAATCAGAAAAATATAATATTTATTCTTGATTTTATAAAAATGGCTTCCCTCATAACCAAGATTGACCTTTTCCCTATCATCTTCAATTATGATTTTATTTATTCCGCCTTCTTTAGGACCTGATAAATCGCTTTTCATTTCTGTAAGATGAATCTGTGTGTTTCCGTGGACAATAAAAACTCGTCCATCATTTTCATCATCAAAAAGAATGGACATGTCATGGTAAAAGCCTGCTATTTCAGATTTTTTCCAGGGGCCCTTTATATCTGCTGATGTAAATAAATAAGATTTTCCTGTATCGTTTGCCACAAAAGAAATATAAAAAAGTCCCTTATGATAGCGCAAAGAGGCTGCCCACATTCCTTTACCATATACGCCCTTGTTATCCAGTAATTGCTGCTGGGGAGTTCTGTCTAAATCCTCATATACATAAGAGCAAAACTCCCAGTCTAAAAGATTATAAGAACGTAAAATTACGCAGCCGGGCATAAAATGCATAGTTGTACTTACCATGTAATAAGTATCATCTACTCGAATTACGTCTGGATCTGGATAATCACTAGGGATTATATTTGCACTTCCAATTTTGTATTTTTGATTAGTCATATAGCGTTTAAAAAAAATCAGGCGGCCTCTTGAAAAATTATAATATCAAATAAGCCGCCTTGTATTAAAATAAATATTATGCGTTCTTCTTTTTCATCGGACGAACAAGGAAGAGACAAAGGCACATTGCAATAGCGTAAAGAATTGTTGTTACAATAAGTACATTCTGATATCCAACAGGATTAGCCTGTACACCGTGAACATCAATAAACTCGCCTGTGTGTTTTACAATGTAAGAAGCCATCTGGTTTCCTGTTAATCCTGCAAAAGCCCAGGCAGAAAGTGTAATTCCGTGGATTGCAGAAATATTTCCCATTCCGTAATGGTCAGAAAGAAGGGTAGGAACGTTAGAGAAACCGCCACCGTAGCCTGCGTTTACAATAAAAATCAAGGCAAGTACAAAGATGATGAGAGCAACATTTCCTGCACCGTTTGCAATTCCCTTTGTAAATAAAACTATCAAGGTAGAAACAATTGAAAGTGTAAAAATCATCTTGTAGATTGTGTTGCGGTCCTTCATCTTATCAGCCCAGGCAGAGAAGCCTAAACGTCCACCTGCGTTGAAAAGAGCAGAAATTGTAGAAATAAGACCAGCAGAAGCACCAAGTCCAATACACTTAACAATCATTTTTTCCTGAGAAATTATTGCAAGACCGCAGGTAATGTTGATATAGAACATAAGCCAGATTCCAATGTAAGAAGCAATTGGTTCTGTTTTGAGAGTTGCAATAATTCCTTCTTCTTTTGATTTTTTCTGTGGTTCAACCCAACCTTCCGGTTTGGCAAGAATAAGGTGACCAACAAACATCATAACAAAGTAAACAGCAGCAAGAATATAGAACATTTTGTAAATACCAGTTGGTCCCATATTGTCAAGCATTCCCTGCATGATTGGAGAAGCAATTGCTTTTGCTGCACCAAAACCTGCTACTGCAAGACCTGTTGCTAATCCTTTTTTATCCTGGAACCAAAGCATGAGTGTTTTTACTGGAGAAAGATAACCTGTTCCAAGTCCAATTCCCATTATAAATCCATAGCTGATATAGATTCCTACAAGTGCAAGAACACTTGGATGACCTGCCTGTAAACATTTTCCGCCGTACCAGATGAAGAAGCCAGTTCCAGCCATACCAAGTGCAAATGTTATTGAAGCAATGAGGGAAGACTTATGAATATTTTTTTCTACAAGTCCACCAAGAAAAGCTGCCGACATACCAAGAAAGAAAATTGCAAAACTGAATGCCCATTCAACTGCACCTTTTGAAAAACCGATGTAGTTAGCAATTTCCTGACTGAAAATAGACCAGCAGTATACAGTACCGATACTGCAATGAAGAAGCAGAGCCGGAATTGCACCCCGAATCCACTTATTTTGAATGTTTTTCATAATTATTCCTTATTCTGAAATTTTATCATTTTATTATAATTCCAAATAAAATATTGTTCAATCGCATGGAATTAACTCTTGATTTTTTGCATTTTTCTTAGATAATATAATTTAGAGTGTTTATTTTTCTAATAAAATGAAAGGATACTCTATAGGCGAGAAAGTTAATGGAAGATAAAAAAGCACAAGAAGATAAACTGCAGGTAATCATAGAAATTGAACGACATCTTGGTGAAATTCAGGATATCGATGTTCTTTTAGAATGTATTTTGACCGAAACAAGAAAAATCGTAAATGCTGATGCCGGTTCAATTTATGTCGTTGAAGGTTCCCGAATCCGTATAAAATATGGTCAAAATGATACTCACTTAAAAGAACTTGCTCCTGGCGAAAAGCTTCCTTACACAAATTTCACTTTTGCAATGGATGAAAAGACAATCTGTGGATATGTTGCCTCTACAGGAGTCCCTCTTAATATAAAAGATGCTTATAAAATTCCAGAATCCAAGCCTTATAAATTTGGAAAAAATACAGATCTTCTCACCGATTACCGTACAAAATCTATCTATACCATTCCGCTTAAAATGGCTAACGGAAAGCTGCTTGGTGTTCTTCAGATAATAAATAAAATTGATGAAAACGGAAATGTAACTTATTTTGATGAACAGGATGAACTGCTGATTACTCATTTTGCAAATTCTGCTGTTCAAGCCTTACTTAATACTTACGTTACCAGCAATATGGTAAAAAGAACCCTTAAAATGTCTGAATTCCGAGATCCAAAAGAAACCTTCTTTCATTGCGAGCGTGTTTCTCTTTTTTCTCTTGAAATTTATGACCGCTGGGCTTTTAATCACAATATTCCAGAAGAAGAATTTCATAAATTCCGCGATAATCTAAAAATTGCAGCAAAATTTCATGATGTAGGCAAAGTTGGAATTTCTGATGTAATTTTAAAAAAGAAATTTCCTCGTTTTACACCCGAAGAGAGAAGTATAATGCAGTGCCATACCTGTATTGGTGCCCAGCTTTTTGAGCCTCCTGAATCTGCTCTTGATCAAATGTCTCAGGATATTGCTCTTCATCATCATGAGCGCTGGGACGGTGGTGAAAATGGTTATCCAGGTCATGTTAATCTTTCTGATTTTTCTCTAAAAACTTTTTCATTACCACCTGCAAAACCTATGAAAGGTGCTGAAATTCCTATCGCCGCCAGAATTGTATCTGTTGCTGATGTCTTTGATGCCTTGAGTCATAAAAGATGCTATAAGGAATCCTGGACAATCGAAGATTCATTTGCAGAAATTCAAGATAACGCCGGAACTCAATTTGACCCAGAAGTTGTACTTGCTTTTATGCAGGTAAAAGACAGAATATGCTCTATTTATATGGCTTATCCAGACAGTGATGATTAAGTCAGTGGCTTTATCCTAGATATTTATTTTCCCAATTGATGAATGATTTTATCAAAACAGTTTGCAAATTTCGCAAATTTTTGCTTGTTATAACCTTCGTTGTAATGTTTGACAAGGCCAATCTGGGCTAATTCAAAGTCAAAATTACGTTCAGAAAGAAGCTCTTTTATATTTTCCCTGGAGAAAATAGTTCCTCTGTCATTTATACAGCAAATATTTTTTGAAACAAGTCTGTCAGCAAAAACAATGTCACGCGTAATTACCAAATCTGCTTCAGCAGCATTTTCTATGTAAACCTTTCTTAAAATCCTGTGCTCAGGATCCATGGTCGTGTCTGCCAACTGGTCCTGGCTCATTTCTCCAAGACCTTTGTACCTCTGGA
>CADCLG010000019.1 GCA_902802305.1 uncultured Spirochaetaceae bacterium | reverse complement strand
GATAAAATTTCATTATCAGATATAACAACTTTATATTCGCTCATCATTCCTCTTTTTATTATGTTTTTTTTACTATGGATTCAATTCCCATACAGTTTCTTTCTTATCTGTATCATATTCATGTACAATAACAGTCTTCATACTTTCCATTGGATTCCATACAACACCAATAGAAATATAAGGATCAAAATTGTATTCATAACGTCCGGCTGCATTTCTTACAAGTTTAGGCTCAAACTTCCAGGTCATATTAAAAGACCAGTCATGTAAATCGTGAGAAGCAGTCATATTCAGGGATTTCAATTTAAAACCCGAAGCCTGACGATTTTCCATAAAAGAATTTTTTCCAATTCCAAAAGAGCGAACCAAATCAAGGAAGAACTGAGAGAAAAAGTTATTGCCTAAATCTTCGCTGTAAATACTATCTTTTCCCTGGAAATACCAGTATAAGGTCGAGTTGCGGGAAGAAGCGGAAAAGGATATATTCAACAAATCATTAACCTTGAAGTTTAAAGACGGATTGAAAAGGAAATAACTGTTTGTTGCCCTAACAAGATCAGCAGTAACACTGGTTGTCAAAGCAGGAGCAAAACTCAATTTATTAGACCAGCGGTAATAAGTTTTTGAAGCCGGTGAATAAGAAAGCGACATTGAATATGGAAGAAATTGCTTTTTATCCCTTGCATTCCAGCCAGTTCCACCTTCTTTATCCAAATCATATCCTGTAGTATAAGACATTGTATAAGCAGCCGTCAGTTTTTTCCAGGTAAGTGACAACTTAAAACTGTCAGAATGATTCATAAAAGCTTCAAAATTATTCAGACCAAGAGCTTCAGCATCCTCATTACGATTTTTCCAGGCATCCGGATCTGTAATAATTGAATAACTTTCAGAAAGCTTTAAACTGGAATTAAAGAGCGAAACCGTAAGAGCCTGAGTAAGATTATTCATTGTCCAGTCAAGTTTGCCATCGCTGTCTGCATCCGTGCTTTTCTGGCTTGCACTCCAGGCTATATTTCCCGTTACATAAGGGAAAGTAAGATTCAAAGAAAAATTATGCTTCCAGTATTGCGGTGGCATGGTAAGCGAATAAGTAAGATTCTGTTTAAAAGTTGAATTACGCTGATTAGCTCCTAGAGTCACATTCAAGGTGTTTGCTGTAATAAACTTCTGCTGGAAGGCAAGTTTATCAATATCATCAGTCCAATTTGAATCATCATTGTAATCTTTTAAAATCCAATATGTTGTCCAGGCATCTTCAGAAGCCCAGTATTCTTCCCATGAACTGTATCCAAGTCCCTGTACATAACTGTCCGTATCTGTGGTGGAACCCTTAAACTCCATTCTAAATAATTTTAATGTTGAGTTCCATGAAATACCTGTGTCAGAAAAAGCAGGAACATAGGCAAAAGGTTTAAAACTGATTGTATTTGACTCAGAAATTGCCTGGCTTCTTGCTTTATAGTCAGCAAGTGCAAGGGATTGTCTGTCTTTAGCAGTAACGCCATCTGTATTAGGGTGATCCTGCCAGATTGGGTCATAAGAAAGTTTATTCGTCATAGAAAAAAAGCTTCCGCCGTAATTCAAAGTACTAGATACTGACGTTGGCATTTTATACGTATACATAAAGGATTTTATTTTAGTCCATTTAAAATCTTCCGGAATATACAAATACTTTCTGGATTGCTCTTTTCCATTATTATCATAGATTTCATTTACATCATAGGCAAACTGAGTAGTAAGTGTTGGTGAAATTGAATAACCAAGTTTATAAGTCAAACCTGAAGTTTTTGTAATATTTGAAATTGTAGTTGGTAAATCAGGAACAGTATTTACAAACAAAGCCTCAGCGGTAGAAAGTGATGCTGGGGTATCAGAAGTTTCAGCAGCAATTTCACTGTCACTTTCCCCTTCCCCTGCAACAGCATCAGGTTCAGCAGCTTCTGTTTTTGCACTTTCCTTACTGTCTTTTGTTTCAGGTGGGGTAATTTTTAATTCTTCCGGCTCAATCAAAACGAGCAGTTCTTCTTTTTTTGAATCGGTTTTAGTATCTTTTTTTGTATCCTTTGTAGTTGTAGATTTTGAAGAAGCTTTTGGCCATTCAAACAAAGTTCCACTCATAGAAACCTTTATATCCGCAGGTGTAATCTGCGATGGATAATAGAAGTTTCGTTCCGGAGTATAAGAAGCCCAACTGTCTCCATTTTTACTTCGCTCATCTCCTTCATATTCTGTATTTCCCTGAACCTTCAATTCTGTCAATTGTGCAGTGGCAGTAGCAAAGTTAATAGAACTTGTTAAAGAAAAACTCAAAGAAGAAATATAAGGTTTAAGTACTGTTGGTAATGTTGGAGAATAAGAAGAAGAAAGATTCCATTTGAACGAAGAATATGTACTTGAACTGGTATCATCATTATCATTGGACAAAAAATAAGAAATCCAGTCCATAGATTCATTACGCTGCATAAAATCATAATAAAAATAGGGGTCTGAATATAAAGGCATTGAAAGTGTCAATTTAAACGGCTTTGATAAGGTCATATCCATGTTCATGCCATATCTGAAAGGGACAGAAATGCCCATAAAATTAGATTTATCCCAGTAAACTTCTTCTGCTGTAGAAATAGTTGTATAGCTGTCACCTGATCTAAAAATTGTTCTACTAAAGCCCAAATCTACATTAAACTTTAAGTTTGTAACATATTTTTGCGAAGGCTGAAAAACACCTTCAACACCAGTCATATATCCCAGATTAGAATAATAATCCGCAAAGATTTTTAAGTATTTTGAAGTATTTCCACCGTAATTTTCATCAAGATTATGAAGAATAAGCCCCTGTCTTTCCTGCTCTTTTAGGGTTGTCGGCTTCATAAAATTGTAAAGAGCTTTTAAAGATTCCGCTGTGCTTGACTCGTCATCAGAAGAGGACGAAGACGATGAAGAGGAAGAAGTATTCAGGGGCTTGCGGCCCATGATATAATAAGTATTCTGAATTGCATAACCTTTTCGTTTATAAGTCGTAAATACAGGATTAAAAATCAATTCGTCTTTTGGATAATAAAAGGCCGGAAGATAGATAACCGGTGTTTTTCCTACATAAAGCAGGGCATTAAAAAAAGCAAACTCACCACCAGGTAGCAGCCAGGTTCTAGTTGCATCTATATGCCAGTGAGGATCTTCATCATCACAGAAGGTAAGACTTGAATTCTTAAAAGAAATTGTATTCGATTCCGATTTGCCAAAAAGGTCAGAAAAAACAATAAGTGTTGAACCAGATGGAAGATTAAGGGCATCACTTTTTGTCTGCACTACTCGTCCACCATCAAACACGCCTTCAAGAGTAGAGGTATTAAGAAGCAGAGAATTAGCAGTTGTAGTTTCGCCACCAGAATTAGAACCTTTTGTAGTGATTTCTACGTTTCCGCGGGCATAAAGCATTTCGGTTTTACGGTCATAAGTTATTACATCTGCTTTAATTTCCGAAGTAGTGTCTCCTTTTTTTACAGAGATTTCAACAGCGCCTTCCAGAACAATACTGTCATTTCCTGTTTCTTCAACCTTTGTATAAGTGGTTTTCTGAGCATTAACAATAGAAATTACAGTAGAAGTGTTCCCGTTTCCAGAAGCTTTATCCTGGGCATTAAGAGAAAGAGGCATTAAAATCATCAGAAAAAGAAAAGAGATAATTTTCCGGAAAAAACGCAAACCTCTCATTAACAATCCTTAATCAACATTTTTTTTATAAATTGACCAGTATAGCTTTGTTCACATTCAGCAAGTTCTTCAGGTGTACCTTTAGCAATAATATTTCCACCTCTAAAGCCGCCTTCTGGTCCCAAATCAATTATATAATCAGACTGACAAATTACATCCAGATTATGCTCAATCATAACCACACTGTTTCCCTGGTCCACAAGCCTTTGAATTACAGTCATAAGCTGCTTAACATCAGCAAAATGCAAACCGGTTGTAGGTTCATCTAAAATATACAGAGTTTTGCTGGTTGCAGGTCTGGCAAGTTCATTTGCAAGCTTTACACGCTGGGCTTCACCACCAGAAAGAGTAAGCGCATTCTGTCCAAGTGTGATATATCCAAGACCGACAGACTGCAAAGTTGAGATTTTTCTATAAATATGAGGGATGCCGGCAAAGAAATCACAGGCTTCATCAATCGTCATATTTAATACATCATTTATTGATTTTCCCTTAAACTCGACCTCAAGAGTTTCTTTGTTAAAGCGCTTTCCACCGCAAACTTCACACTGAATGTAAACATCCGGCAAAAAGTTCATTTCAATTACATTTTCACCAGCCCCCTGACAGGCTTCACAACGACCGCCCTTTACATTAAAGCTAAAACGTCCCTTTGCATATCCACGGGCCTTACTTTCGGGAAGACTGGCAAACAAATCACGGATTGCATCAAATACACCCACATAAGTAGCTGGATTTGAACGCGGAGAACGCCCAATTGGGCTCTGGTCAATATTTATTACTTTATCAAGAGCCTCTATTCCTTCAACAGCCTCGCATTTGCCAACAGGATAATCGGTACGCATAAGCTTATTTGAAACTGCAGGATAGAGAATATCACTCATCAAGGTTGATTTTCCTGAACCGCTTACCCCAGTAATACAGGTGAATACGCCCAGAGGAATATCAACTGAAACATTCTTAAGATTGTGTTCCACAGCTCCCTTAATACTTAAAAACTTTCCATTTCCAAGCCGGCGTTTGTCAGGAATATCCATTTTTAAGGTTCCAGCAAGATATTGTCCAGTGAGACTTTCTTTTACTTTAGCAACTTCTTCAGGAGTTCCAGCAGCAACAATTCGACCACCGTTTACTCCGGCTCCAGGTCCCAGGTCAATTAAATAATCCGCAGTTCTCAAAGTCTGTTCATCATGTTCAACAACAATAACCGTATTTCCGTTATCTCTCAGACTGAGCAAAGTATCAATAAGCTTTTGATTATCCCGCTGATGAAGTCCTATAGAAGGTTCATCAAGAATGTACATAACACCGCACAAGGCAGAACCAATTTGAGTTGCAAGACGGATTCGCTGAGCTTCTCCACCAGACAAAGATTCTGCAGAACGTTCCATAGTCAGATAATCCAAACCTACATCCCGCAGAAATCGCAATCTGGCACGAATTTCCTTTAAAATCTGACTTGCAATCTGACTTTCGCTTTCTGAAACCTGTAGGGAATCAAAAAACTCTATTGTTTCGCGAACAGAAAGCTTACAAAGTTCATAGATATTTTTTTCGCCTACAGTTACTCCAAGCGCTTCTTTACGCAGCCTCATTCCGTGACAGGCAGAACATTCATGAATAGCCATAAACTTTTCTTCAATATTTGCCCGCATATTTTCACCCCAGGCCTCACGATAACGGCGCATCATTTCATTTAATACACCAGGCCATGGACGATTGTATTCTGAATATCCTTCTCCACTCTGCTTTTTATAAATCCAGTGCAGTTTTTTACTTTCATCTCCATTCCACAAAAAATCAAACTGTTTGTCAGTAAGTTCATTAATTGGAGTGTCCAGTGTAAAACCGCTTGCATTGGCTACAGCATCAAAAATACTGCGGTTCCATTCACTTGTAGGATTAAAAAATGGAAAAGCTGACTGATTAAAACTCAGAGAACGGTCAGGAAGAATCTTATTAAAATCCCATTCCATTTTTTCGCCAAGACCAGTACATTCAGGACAGGCTCCAAAAGGATTATTAAAACTAAAAAGACGAGGCTGTAAATCAGGGATAGAAATACCGCAATCAGGACAGGCATTTTTCTGACTAAAAAATACTTCAACCTCTTTTTGAGTCTGTGCATCTGAACGGGTTACAATTACAATTCCACCTGCATTTTTTAAGGCAATTTCAATTGAATCTGCAAGTCTGGTTCGTATTGAGTCCGATTTTCTGATTCGGTCAACAACAATTTCAATTGTATGCTTTTTCTGTTTATCGAGTTTTACATTATCTTCCAAATCAGCCATTACACCATCAATTCTGGCACGAATAAAACCTGATTTTTTAGCATCTTCAATAATCTTCTGATGTTCACCTTTTTTACCGCGAATAACTGGAGCAAGAATCTGCATTTTTGTATCATTAGGCCAGGTCATTATAGTATCAATAATCTGATCAATGGACTGTTCACGGATTTCCCTGCCGCAATTAGGACAATGAGGATGTCCAATTCTTGCATACAAAAGCCTATAAAAATCATAAATCTCGGTGATAGTACCAACTGTAGAACGAGGATTTTTATTTGTAGATTTCTGTTCAATTGAAATTGCAGGAGAAAGGCCTTCTATAAGATCTACATCCGGTTTATCCATTCTTCCCAAAAACTGGCGGGCATAGGAAGAAAGACTTTCCATATAGCGGCGCTGTCCTTCTGCAAAAAGAGTATCAAAAGCCAGAGAAGATTTTCCAGAGCCAGAGAGTCCTGAAATTACAACGAGTTTATTTCTAGGCAAGGTAACATCGATATTTTTAAGATTATGTTCCCTTGCTCCTTTTATGACTATTTTGTCTTCCATACAATAATATTTTACCCTAAATGAAAAAAAAATTAAACAGTAAATCAAGAAATTACTATTAATAGAAACAAATTGACAGAAACATAATAATTTAATAATATTAAAGAATTGAAGAGGTATTAAACCTTTGGAGGATCTTTATGATTATTAAAATTGCATTGCTGGTTATTTTCTTTGCCATCATGATTTTTGTTGGAGTTTATTCCCGCAGACAGGCAAAGGATGTAAATGGATTTGTTCTTGGTGGACGCAACGTTGGTCCCTGGCTTACTGCCTTTGCTTACGGAACATCTTATTTTTCTGCCGTAGTATTTATTGGGTACGCAGGACAGTTTGGCTGGAAATATGGAGTTTCATCCACCTGGATTGGACTTGGAAACGCCTTCCTTGGTTCTCTGCTTGCCTGGGTTGTAATGGGACGTCGTACCCGAGTAATGACCCATCACCTGGATGCAAAAACAATGCCTGATTATTTTGGAAAACGCTACGACAGCAAATCCCTTAGAATTGCCGCTGCTGCAATTGCCTTTGTTTTTCTTATTCCATATACAGCATCTTTGTATAAGGGTCTTTCTACCCTCTTCGGACTTGCTTTTGATATTGACTACAAATGGTGTGTAATTGGTATGGCTCTTCTTACAGCAGTTTATGTAATCTTAGGTGGATATATGGCAACTGCAATCAACGACTTTATTCAGGGACTTATTATGCTGGGTGGAATTGTTGCAGTAATTGCCGCAGTAATAAACGGACAGGGAGGCTTCTTAAGTGCTTTGGACAAGCTTTCTAAAATCCCTGGTGACCCGACCGTTGCCGCTCCTGCCCTCAAAGATATGAACGGAATGTTTGCTTCCTTCTTTGGACCAGATCCTCTCAATCTTCTTGGAGTAATTATTCTTACTTCTCTTGGAACCTGGGGACTTCCTCAGATGGTCGGCAAGTTCTATTCAATTAAATCAGAAAAAGCAGTAAAAACCGGAACTGTAGTTTCTACAATATTTGCTGTAGTAATTGCAGGCGGATGTTACTTCCTTGGTGGATTTGGAAGACTTTTTGATTTCCCTGCCATTCACGGAGCAAAGGGAATTATTTACGACAACATTGTTCCACAAATGCTTTCTACCCTTCCTGATGTTTTAATTGGTATTGTTGTAGTTCTTGTACTTTCAGCTTCTATGTCTACTTTGTCATCTCTTGTTTTGACTTCAAGTTCAACTTTAACTTTGGATATGCTCAAAATTACCTACATGAAAAAGACAGACGAAAAGAAAACAGTTTTAGTAATGCGAATCTTTATTGTAATCTTTATTGCAATTTCTGTTGGAATTGCCCTTAATCCAGATAAGGTTCCATATATTGCTCAGCTCATGGGTTATTCCTGGGGTGCTTTAGCCGGTGCCTTCCTTGCACCATTCTTATATGGTCTTTTCTCTAAGAAGGTAACAAAAGCCGCTGTTTGGGCAAACTTTGTATGGGGTGTTGGACTTACAGTTGTAAATATGTTCCCTGCCCTTCGCTTTATAAAATCACCAATCAACTGTGGTGCAATAGCAATGGTTGGCGGTTTGATTCTTGTTCCTCTTGTAAGCCTTATTACACCTAAGATGAACAAAGAAAAAGTTGAAGATATGTTCTCATGTTACGGCGAAAAAGTTGTTGTTACAAAGAAAACTGTCCTTGTAGAAGAAGAAAACGAAGATAGCGAAGATAATAACTAAAAAGCTATAAAAATATTGGTAAAGAGTATTGTTACAGCGATTAAAAGCTGTAACAATACTTTTTTTAATTATGTCTAAGTTTAATTGATAAAAAACAAATTAATCCCGAAATTGCAAGTATTAGCCCTAAAAGTATCACACAATTTGATTTTTTATGCGGATTAGCCAGAGTTATTTTTCTAAGATTTTCCACATCATAATAAATAGAAACCCAGTCCCCTTCCTTCATATTTTCGTTATATTCTGAATCTGCAAGTAAGCCGATTATATATCTTTCAGGCTCATAATCATAACTTACATAAACCGATGGAGGTTCTGTTTTATTGTCGATATTTGTGATGTAGGCATTTTTTTCTTCAGCAGAAATATGCTTATATTTTCCTTCAAAAGTCCTTAAAAAGAGACCGATTCCTGCAAGTAGCAAGCCAAGGCCTGATATTACAATACAAAGAACTTTTAATATTTTTGTATTTTTCATAATAAGCTCCATTAATTATGAACTGTAGTCGAAGAAGAATCTGTTTCAAAAAGATAGAAGTCGATGTCACCTTCTTTAAGATAAGCTTCGAAATCTTTTTTATCTGAGAAACCTTGCTCTGTAAAATATTTATTTATATCAAAAGCTTCTGTTTCTTTGTTATTAGGTTCACCAAACTTATTGGCTGCACTAAATCCTGAATCTTGCAAAGCAATAGCAGTTTCTGAATCCAATACAACTGTATAAAGCATTTCTGTACTCTCTTCAAGATTTCCTGTAACAGTTGCACCACTAAATACCATTTCGTACTTATGTCCATTTCCAAATACTGGAACATAAAGAGTTGTACTGCTCTTTTCTGATACCGTAAAGAACTTGCTGTTTCCATCAGGATAAATTACAAATCCATTAAGAGCAGCTTTTGCATTATATAACATTGGCTTTGCTGCAATTGAAATAGGCATATCGCCAGCAAAGAATCTCAAAGGAACATAATCTATCCAGGCACGACCAGTTTCTTCATTCTTTACTCGAACATCTAATTCAACATCCTTATATGAAGAAGAAAGAGATTCATAAGAAATCTCAACTTGTATTGACAATGTTGCGCTCGGTTTCATTGTCGGGATATTAACAGCAATATTTCCATCATCATTTATATAATTTGAAACATTAGTACTTATCATTTTGATGGCTACATTATTGTCAGAACAAGAAATTACAGCCGTTGAAGGTTCACTCTTTTCTTCAGAAATATTCGAAATTGTAAGAACTAATGGATATTTTCTGTTAGTATTATTTTTTGCATACAGATAACCATTAGTTTTTGCTGAATCTGCAACAGAACCGGTAATTTTTAATGAATATTCATTTTTCTTTACAAGAGGAATAGTTCCCATATTAACGCCGTCATTTTCAATTTTCAAACCAGAAACAACTGTAATAGAACCATCATCGTCCGTAATCGTTAAAGTCTGTGTATCCCCTTGAACAGGAGCAGTCAATTCAACCTCACCGTTTTCATCAGTTGTACCTTCATCGGTATATGTTGAATAACGTTCGGACTGACCTTTTACCTTGAGGTTTTTCTTTCCAGTTGATTCCAAACCTGAACCTGCTGCACGGCTTACGTTGATACTTGAATTTCCTGAAATTACATCCTCAAATCCAACGACACGAACCTTATATTTAAGGTTTGTTCCGCCCTGTCTGTAGAATGGAATATCAACATCATATTGTTCATCATGCCACTTGATAACATTTTCAGAATCTTTTGCGAAAGTTCCAAGCCCAACTACAACCAAAGTTTTATCATCAGATGATTTTATTTTATATTCTTTTCCATCATATAAAACATAAGTTTCTTCAACTATGTAAGTAGTTCCCTTGTCCATTCGTGTCCATTTGCCCCAGAAGAACTGATTTGCAGGTGTTGGAATAGCACTGACATTTACTTCGATATAATCATAAATATTTTTATTGTCGGACAGATATGCATAAATCTTTGTTGAGCCTTCTTTCAATGCTTTTATCTTTCCTGTATTAGCATCTACAGAAACAATATCCTTATTATCAGAAGCCCATGTAATATCCTTACTTATTCCAGTTCCGACATTAACTGCTGCTTCAAGAGTGAACTCTTTTCCAGGATAGAAATCAGAAGGAATATTATAACCATTGGTAATGGTAATAGATGAGTTAGAAGAATCAACAATTGTTACAGTACAAGTATCAGACCAGCTATTAGTATCAGACCAGTTGTTAGTTTTAACTGTGATTGTAGCCTCACCGGTTCTTACAGCTGTAACCAAAGCTTTATTTGTTCCTGACTTAGCAACTGTAGCATAATAAGTATTGCTGGAAGATAAAGTGACATTATTTCCAGTAGTATTTGTGAACTCCAAAGTTGCAGTTTTCTTGTCTGGATTACCTTTGTCCAGCTGAATTGCTTTTGTCTTAAACTTCAAAGGTTTTTCATTTACAATTACTTTAACACTTGCATATTCGTTTTCATAATCTTTTGATTTCATTGTAACAGTACATTCACCTTTGCTTATTCCATAAACTTTGATTTTACCTTCGTCATACACAGTGGCGGAAGACCATTCTACAGTTGCAACTTCCTCATTATCAGAATAAACTTCAACATCACAGGAATAGTCCGACTCAGAAGAATAAGATATTTCGTAGTTGACTTCTCTCCAACCATCTTCATAAATAGATAAAGTTTGGGTTTCTCTTCCATTATCATCAAGTGTATAAAGATATATCTTATCAATCGGACTTAAAATCTCACCCCAAATTGCTGCCAATAAATCGCAGCTTATAAATAAAAGACTGATTACAAGAAGAGCAAGAATTGAAGTAAATATTTTTTTCATCATTATCCTCCGTTTTTAACGCTTACCTGGCTTCGTTTCCAAGCAAATCTGCATTAACATAATGTATTTTATTGTCCTTGTCATTACCATTCTTATAATTACCCAACTGAAGAGTATAAGTGCCGATTGTATTAGGCAGAATGTTCAAGGCTGATGTATATGAAGTGTAAGTCAGGTTTTCCCAAAGTTTATTGCCCTGCTTGTCAAAAGCAACTACAAAGGGAAGCGGATTTTCACTGCCATCCCGTTTTGAAGCAGCAGTTCCACAAAGAACGATTTTATTTCCGTATTGGCAAAGCTGATTGAACCAGCAGTGATTTTTTTCAGGAACTGTATATAAAACAGGATTGCAAGAAGAATCAGAAGCAATCATACTTGAAGTAACATAGCAGCCTTTGAGAAGTTTTCCTGTATCTTTATATTCGCCGCAGACAACATAATTGCCTTTACCAATGCCTTCCCCAGAGCCTTCAATACTAAAGAAAAGGCAGTTTTCATGAGAGTAGATTAGATTTTCATCAGAAAAATTAAAAGCACCTGAATCCAAAGCGTCAAGGTTTGTTTTCCAGATTTTTCCGGTATGAATTATATCATCTGAATAGCCATCGTGATCTTTAGCAGGTGCATCCCAATTATCATAACCACAAATATATAAATCTTTGCCATCAAAATAAGCAGAAGAAGCAAGTCTCTCTTTTCCCGCACTTAAGTCTGAATAATCAGCAGAAATAATAATTTTGAAACCAGTATTATTTACAACTTTCTTTTCATTTATATCATTTCCATCAATATATAAAAGCATATAATGAAGATGATCATAATCATAATAACGATTATATGCTCCGACACATACAAACTTATTATCCCCAACCTGAACCAATTTATTTTTTGTATCAGGTCTGAAGTTGAATAGATAAAATGAACCATCAGACAATTCTACATTTGAAGCAATTGATTTGTACCACTTTAATGACTTTGCTCCAAAATCATAACAGGCAAATACATAATTTTCTGAGCCAGAATAAAAACCTTCTCCTGTTTTTGAATCATCGAATATCTGTTTGCAAAGCATGACAATTGAATTATCCTGCTGCTCGACAAAATCAATAATTTCTGTACGGAGATGATTTTTATATTCATTAAATGCTATGAAATTATCATCTGTTGTTGAATAGTTTCCATATTCATCAATTCGTGCAATTCCGATTTTTGTAACATCAACCGCGGCCGTTCCCATTACGAGAGTTGATTTTTTATCGTAACTTGGCCGCATAACGGTAGCATATTCTGGTGTGAAAATTGAATTATCCAGAGACCAGATTTTTCTTTGGGTATCGATATTAAAAGAAGTGATTGCTTTTAAAGAAGCGGATATTTTTCCAGTTTTATCATCTTTTTCTTTATTTACACTGATTGTATAGACATTACCAGCTACTACTTCTGCATTTGAAACAGGAAGAGAAAGTTCATTTGTGACGTCAACCTTTATTTTAATTCCATCCAGATAGCCTAGATTTATATCAGCAGGCTTGTAAATTGACAGGGGACTAACTTCGTATACTCCACAGCTGCCTTTTGAAATCAAAGCTACCTCACTTGCAAGCGGTTTTAAGGGAGTAGTTGCATTATTAACACGAACTTCAGAATCAGTATTATTTTCTATCAATAAATAGGCCGATTTTGATTCACATTTTGTTAATTCATCTATAATTATTTTATTATTTCCGTCTTTTTTAATTGTCTGGCTCTTCCAGCCAGAACTTGCTTCATGAGTCCAGTAAGGAAAAACTGCATTACCAATTTTTATAAGATATTCAATATAAAAAACATCTCCAATTGATTGATCTTTGGAGATTATGAATGATTTAGAATAATTTGTAGAAGAAGCAGGTACAGTACAAGAAACTGCTCCGATATAAGGATTTGAACCTAAATATATATTTACATCAAACTTGCTTTTATTTTCAAATGTTACCAGAGCTGTATTTTCATCAACAGGAGGATTATCAGACTCCTGTCCGGAATTATCATTTACAAAAATACAGGAAGAAAAAAGAAATGAAAAAATAGCAGTTAGAAAAAAGATTCTTTTCATAAAACTCATCCAGGAAATGAAAATTGATAAAAAAATGATAACTACATAAAGCTAATATACTCTATGTAGTTATCATATTAAGACTTAGGAAAGATTATTTGAATTCTGTTAATGGTTCATCTTCAAAGTGTGTTTCGTCAGCATCAAGTACTCCATTTGTTTTTTTCCAAGCTGCTGTAAGATTTACATAATTAGAACCAGCAATTTCAATGTAATACATTTTTCCTGCCTCTACTTCAATAGACTCAAGAGTAGCTCTATCAGTACTCATAGGTGTTCCAATTTCCCAACCAGAAACAGTTACACTCTTTGAATAGTTATAATTACCAAGATCAACCATTGGGACTTCAAATATAAGAGTCTTATCAGTATTAATCATCTTTCCACCAGTTGAAGTTTTTAAAGCTTCTGCTGTTCCACCTTTATAAAGGGAAGCTCCTGTACCTGTATTACCATTATGAATAGCTACATAAGCAGCTGTTGCAGCTTCACTGGCCTTCTGTGCATCTTCATCAAACCATTTGCTTACATTAAATTCTTGTGAGTAGGTTTCATCATCTAATGAAAAACTAAATGCTACAGGATAATCTTTTCCATTTTCTGTATATTTAGGGAAAGTTGTAATAATTTCACCATATTTTCTTGAGTACTTTCTGAATACAGGGTAAATATGATAATCTTCTCCACCCATCATATTAATTTTTGTTTGAACTGTATTATGTCCTGCAAAAGCAAGTGATTCCCCATAAAGACCATTCTGACGTAATTCAACATTATAATTTGTATTATTATTGATAAGAATGTAATACTCACCACCCATATTTTTAGAAATGTGGTATACCATATTTGCTGTAGCTTCAGCTGATTCGGCATTATAGTATGCATAAAGAGATGCAAAAGGATGGTTATCCAATTTACTCAAATCATTTTTATTGGCAAGATAATCTTCCTCTGTAACAACATAAAGAATAAAATCATGGGTAGAGTCAAACAAAGAATTCTTCTTTAAGCCAACTGTTGCACCAGCCTTTACACCACTAATAAGATTTGCTTCTCTTGGTGTATTCTGGAAACAAACTACATTCTTTGAAGATTCATTATAAACTTTTATAGAATAAGTACTCTTTGAATAATCCTTATAATCTATACCGTTAACAACTTCATTATCACCACCATTACTTCTATTATCATTAATAATACATGATGTCATCAAACCAACACACAAAATTGCAGCAACTGCAAGACCTAATTTTCTCTTTAACATAAAATCCTCCGTGTTAAAAAAAAGATATTTGTTTACTTTCCTCTAAGAAAGCCTTTATAGTTTTTTCTGTCTTTCCTACGAAAAACACCTCTTTTTTAATTGTTTACTAACCATAGTAAATTAAAATAGTTACAAATGCAAATGTTTTTTCTTCCAGTTCATTTCATCAAAACCTCCCTGCAAGCATCGAAACGCATGCATTCATAATTTTTTATAACAAGTTCTTGATAATTAAACAGTTCAAACGAATATTTTTGCACCAAAAAAGCATTTTTTTATTTTTTTTTCAAAATAACTGCACTTTTTTTTACGTTTTCGACTAATTATATAGTGGAGGTCATTATGTCAGAAATAACCACAAGCAAAACTTTACGCCCTTACCTAGGAGCAAAACTCAACCCGATTGAAGAGGGATTTCTTACTTATTCTATGCGGCTTGAAGATGGAAGGGGATTAAAATCAGCAAGATTGAAAATAATTTTTCTGGAGCTTCCAAAATACAAGCATATTCCCGACGAGCCTATTGAAAAATTGACAAGTGTAGAAAAATGGGCTAAATTCTTTTTATACGCAGACAGCAAGGAAAAAGAAGATTACATCAAAAATCTAGCCGAAAGTGAGGAAGAAATTATGTATGCACAGGAAGCTTTAGATTCAATCAGCCAGAGCGAAGCAGAATGGATTCGTGAACGGGATTATTGGGATGCCGTTATGACAGAACGTACAATCCGAGAAGAAGCCGAAATACGTGGATTGAAAAGTGGTATGGAAAAAGGATTTCAACAGGGATTACAGCAAGGTGCGCATGATAATGCAATAAACAATGCGAAAAATCTTCTCAAAATGAATCTTGGCTCATGTGAACAAATTGCTCAAGCGACAGCACTTTCTTTAGAAGAAGTAAAAAGTCTTGCAGAAGAATTGAAAAAATCTGAATAATTTGCTCCTCTTCCAGATTTATTATATAGGTTTAATAAATGCGAAAAATCAAAACTGTTCATGTTATAACATTATCTGTTCTTTTACTTACATTCTCCTGTGCGACAACAGAAAAAAAACATGAGCAGTTAGATTTAGAAAGCAATACATACGAACAAACTACTAGAGAAATAATAGAAGAAATAAGTCCAGAAGAATCAAGCGATACAGAAAGTAACATTCAAAATCAGTATGAAGAAGAGCAGACAGAAGCAGAATCATTAACTCTTCTTTTTGCCGGTGACATCATGGCGCATGAAGAAAACTATCGCATTGATGATTTTAATAAAATATGGATTGATGTAAAGGAAATCATTTCACAGGCAGATTTAGCTTTTGGAAATATAGAATCTCCAATTGACCAGACAAAAAAAGTTTCGGCTTATCCCTACTTCAATATGTCAAAGCAATATGCAGAAGCGGCTGTAGAAGCAGGTTTTGATGTTTTTTCCCTGTCTAATAATCACACTTTTGACAAGGGTGTAAATGGAATGCAGGAAACTTTACGTACTGCAAAAGAACTTTCCGAAAAATACAGCACAAACGAAAATCCTTTATATTTTTCTGGAATAAGAGAAAATCCAAAAGGAGAATATACCTACAATATAATTGAAAAAAATGGCTGGAAAATATTATTTTTGCCAGTTACAGAGCTTTTAAATCTCCAGGAAGCCCGCGATTACGTAAATTATTCAAAAAACACAGAAGAAGGACGAGATATATTAATAAAATACTGCAAATCCCTGCGTGAAAAAAATCCATGCGATTTATTCATTCTTTCCTTCCATACATCTGAGCCGGAATATGTACGTTCCTATAAAAAATCGCAGACCCAGTTTTATGAAAAATTACTTGATGCAGGTGTAGATATTGTCTGGGCAAATCATGCACACTTAATCAAAGATAGAAAAATCATCATAGATACACAAAACCATACTCAAAAAATAATAATGTACGGAAACGGAAATACAATCAGCGGTCAGAGGAGAGCCCCTGAACTTACTTCAAAAAATCCTAATGGAGAGCGTGATAATACAGGTGATGGGCTTTTATACAAAGTTACATTTACAAAAAAAAGCTTAGATTCAAAACCAGAGATAGCATTTGCAAAACCTATTTTTATAACTACCTACATTAACACTGCAAATCATTTTATTTTACGAAAACTAGACGACGAGTTTATAAATTATCTGTATAATGTAAATAGAACGGATTGGGCAGAATACATAAAACGACGAAAGTCCATCAATGAAGACTACACAAAGGATTTAATAGAATGGCGATAAATAATTTTGATTATAAATCACTTCCTGTATACGCACAAAAACAGAAGATTTTAGACTGTCTGGAAAAAAATCAGGTTGTTATTGTTGAAAGTCCAACGGGTTCGGGAAAAACAACTCAGATTCCTGTAATTTTATATGAAGCAGGATACGCAACTAACGGTATCATAGCAGTTACACAGCCAAGAAGAATTGCCGCTCTCTCTGTAAGTGAGTTCATTGCAAAACAAATGGACACACCTTATCCGGGTTTAGTCGGTTATAAAATGCGCTTTGAAGACAATACGAATCAGGATACACGTATTAAAATTATGACTGACGGCATTCTGCTGCAGGAAATGAAGCTTGATCCTTGGCTCAGTAAATACAGCGTAATTATGGTTGATGAAGCCCATGAACGCAGTCTGAATATAGATTTTGTACTGGGGCTTTTGAAACGTGTTCTTAAAGAACGCTCTGATTTTCATGTAATTGTTTCTTCTGCGACCATGAACACTCAAGCCTTTTCGGAATATTTTGATAATGCCCCTATTGTTTCAATTGATACCGTAACTTATCCCGTAACTGTAATTTACGATCCGATTCAGGGGGGAGCCACAACTTCTACAGAAGCAGGCTGTGATGAGCTTCTTAGAAAAATTACAAATACGGTTGGACGTGTTCTTGATAATGATGCTGGTGACGAAAACGCTGGAGGAATATTAATTTTTCTCCCTGGTGAAAAAATTATCAAGGATTGCGTTGAAAAATTGTACTATTTCCCTTATGGAAAAGAACTCTTCATTCTGCCTCTTTATGGAAGACTTTCAAAAGATGAACAGGAAAGAGTTTTTACACCAGCCCCGGCAGGAAAGAAAAAAGTTGTTGTTTCTACAAATATAGCAGAAACCTCGGTAACCATAAGTGACATCACAACAGTAATTGATTCCGGACTTGCTAAATTAAACTTTTACAGTCCAAGAACCTTTACTTCAAGTCTTGTAGAAACTGTAGTCTCAAAAGCCTCCTGTAATCAGCGCAAGGGACGAGCGGGAAGAACAAGACCTGGAACCTGCTACAGACTTTATTCCCGACGTGATTTTGAAAGCCGCGAATTGTACACAAAAGAGGAAATATATAGAACAGATTTAAGTGAAGTAGTTCTTAGAATGGCAGAACTTGGAATTACAGATTTTTATGATTTTGATTTTATTGCACCACCAGGACGAGAAGGAATTATAGGTGCGGTTGATACCTTAAACATGCTTGGCGCACTTGATAAAGACAATACGCTTTCTGAAATCGGAAAAATAATGGTAAGATTCCCGCTTGAACCTAGAATAAGCCGAATCATTGTTGAATCCGTAATGCGCTTTCCTGATGTAATCGATAAGGTTCTGATTGCCTGTTCGTTTTTATCAGCATATTCACCTTTTATTCTTCCTCCAAATCAGGAAATGGAAGCAAGAAAAGCTCATCACCGCTTTAGAGACATGCAGGGCGATTTTGGAACTTATCTCAATCTTTACCGGGCCTTTATGCAGACAGATAACCGCGAAAAGTTCTGCAAAAAAAATTATCTTGATGAAAGAGTAATGCTGGAAATTGTAAACATAAGATATCAGCTTGGTGAAATTGTCGGAGAATCCTTAAAGATGCCGATTATTGAAAACGCCGGCTCCATGACTGATTATTTATGCTGTATTGCAGCCGGTATGATTCAATTTGTATGTATTAGAACAGGCAGAGAAAATTACAGGAGTCTTACGGCAGACCACATCTGTATTCATCCGGGAAGTGTAATGTTCAAGCAAGATCCTGTTTTTATTGTAGCAGGTGAAATTGTAAGGACAAGTCGCATTTTCGCGATGAGCGTTTCTCCCCTAACCCGTCCAATGCTCGATACAATTAATCCAGAGCTTTATGAACGGCTCATGGCTTGTAAAAAATCAAAGACTTTTGAATCATCTGTAGATACATTAAAAATGCCGGAAGCTAAAAAACAGGCTGCCAAAAAGAATAAAAAACTCCAGGAAAATGCAAACATCGATGTTGAAAATGCTTTTTCACTCGGTGATTTTATTTTTGAAACTAAAAAAATCAAGGGCAAGAAAACCGCAATTCTTCCTATAGAAAATCTAAAATATGCCCTTGCACAGGAAAAGGATAAAAATAAACTTGCTGCCTGTGCAAATCTGCGCGGTAAAATCATTACAAAAGATTCCGGTCTTCTCATGGAAGGCGAAAAAATGGATTTAATTATCAAAGCCGTTAAAAACCTTGATCTTTCGCCGCTATCAGAGAAAAATTGGAACCACAAGATGAACGCAAACATAAACGATTCTATTGGAAAAGAAAAAATAATTGATTCTCTGGATTGGATTTTACATACTGCCATTGCAAAACAAAAAAACAAGGAATACGGCTTTATCTCTTTGTTTACGGACGGAAAAGGAAATTACTGGTACAAGGTTTCCCGTGGTTTGATTACAGCTTTGACAGAAAGTCATTCAAGTCTTGAAACTTTAATTGAAGAAGCTGTAGAGTTCAGCTATGAAGAAAAAGAAAAAATAAATCAGGCACTAAGGCTTGTAAATACACTTTACGAGGAAGATTAGTTTATAATTGTTTTCAGGGGATAAGAGATGTTTACAAAAAATACATGCTTAGTTCATCACTGCAGAAATATTGCTCTGTCGACTTTTGATGAAGATGGAAATCTTACGGAAGAAAAGTCTTATTGTCTTGATCACATTCCGGATCCAGGAAAGGCTAAAGATGATATATACAAATACATCGCTACCCACGACAAAATCATTGGTCTTACTGCCTGCGGTCTTATTTTTACAGACATCGATTTAACCAATAAAAAGTTTTTCGGCTGTAATTTTTATCACTGCACGTTTATGAACATTCATTCCGAGAACGTCCTTTTGAAAATGTGCATTTTTGATTTTGCTGTTTTTAATGACTGCAATTTCATCAAAAACAAAACAACTTTTTCTTCTTTTTCCGGCTGCACCTTTACTCACACGCTTTTTACCTCCAGCGATATGGTTCAAAATAATTTCAACGGTATTCAGGCGGTTCAGTCTTCTTTTGATAATTCGGATTTATTTAATTCAAGATTCATTAACGCAACTTTGATTGATACTTCCTTTAGAAACTGCAATATAAAAAAGACGCTCTTTTATGAATCAAAACGCACTAATGTTTCGTTTAAAATGTCAAATCTTAAGGAAGCAGAATTCTTTAAGGAAGGAAGTGAACTTGCTACTGGTATTGAGCAGGAAATTGACTTTGGCAATACAGAAAACGAAAACAGTGGGGAGGAAGAATGAAGATTTACAGCCATTTGCATTTATCAGGATTTTCTAACTGCTATATTGTCGTTAACGAAAAAGCTAAGGAAGCAATTATTATTGATCCGGGTGAGGTAACCGAAAGTATTATTTCTCAAATTGAAGATAATCATCTGAAGCTTTCTTCTGTACTGATTACCCACAATCACTCAAGCCATGTTGCAGGGCTTAACACTTTGCGAAAAATATATTCTCCAAAAATCTATGCAGCAGACTGGGAAATTGCAGGAAACGATACTTCGGTTATTACCGGCGATGGAAAGATTACCGCAGCAAAAATGATTGTTCATTATATGTCGGTTCCAGGTCATACTTCTGATTCGGTTGTATATGGAATTGGAAATGTACTTTTTACCGGTGATGTTCTTTTTGCAGGTTCAATGGGAAGTACAAACTCCAGTTATTCAGAGTTTATTCTGCGTTCCACAATTGAAGATAAGATTTTTTCACAACAAGAAGCTACAATTTTAATGCCGGGCCATGGGCCTCCGACAACTCTGCTTGCTGCAAAAACCTTTAATATTGATTTGTAAATTACAGGCCAATAAAAAACTATCGGTTTACCAGGGCAATGTTTCCGGCAATTATTCCGTAATGCTCAAAAACATAATCATTAAGGATTATTGCAGCATCCTCAAGTCCGCGGGCGTTGGTACGAATAATATAATCTGCTAAATCAGGCGTATACTTTTGCACTGTTCCCCATTTTGCATGATCTACATAATATTTTACTATGTAATTTAATCCCTGCTGCATCATATAAGCCATAAACTCATTGGTCATAAGATAATCATCATCGGTATCATAACCTAAAGAAGTCTGGGAATTAAAATAATCAATCAAAAAGTCGCGGCTGTAAGGATCCATTGTATAATAAACTGCGGCGACAAAGTTCCTAAAATCTTCATCAAGGAAGAAGAGAGTATGCCAGCCTTCGTGAGCCAGTAACTGTGTGCGCAAATAAGGAAGCGATTCCTGTGATATAGAAACTAAAGCTCCCCTGCCCGCCTTCATTTTATTTCCTTCCTGAATCAATAAGCCGTTCTTGATAAGGATTTTACGCAGAACTTCTTCTTCGGGATTTAATTGGATTCCCGCAGAATCGGCGGCATTGAAAAAGTCTGCCATAGATTCAGGACGATAATCGTGGGCATTATAGCCATGTTTGCCATGCAGTTGTTCATTTGTGAGAATCTTTCCTTTGAAACCTTTTTTTTCTACGAAATAGGCCATTCTGGTAAAAAATGCTGCCTGAACATCATAATTTTTTGTATCAAAGAAAAGAACCCCGGGGAATCTGTCCCATTCAAAAACTTCATAATTCTGGACACGCCAGTTTTGCTGAGGATATTTTAAAATTAAACCAGGATCGGTGCGAATAGGAGTGTAAACCTCACTTTCTTCTGTAAGCTGAGGCTTAGACTGCATTATAAAACTTTTGAGAAGATCTTTATTTTCCACAATATCAATAAGAACAAAAGGCGTTTTTAAGGCTGCCGACGGAATTACAAGGGAATCTGCATTGACAACATTTTTTGCATAAATCTGTTCACCACCAGCATTGAACTTTACAGACTTAGGGGACTCCAAAGTAGATTTTAATTCAGGCGCATCAGAAAAAGTCAGGATGATTTCGGGCATGATTTTTCCGGAAACATTCTGAACAGGGAAAACTTCGGCGGCGCTGGAAAAATCTACGGAAGAAAAACTTGTGTCTATCACACCACCATTAGCTGAAAATCCGAAAAAAGGAACTTCGGTAGAACGATCAAAACCAAGTAAGGCAGGAGCAAGACAGATATTTTTAATGCTGCATTCAGAATCTGAATAGATAAAAAATCCTTTTATATTCTGACGGTTATTTTTATCTTTTGGGAAAGCAAGGGAAATATCAACTTCATCATTTTCTGCTATAGAAACAAGTTTTTTTACATCTGCCATGACATTGATTTTTGTGTTTTCAAACTGTTTTAAAGGAATGAATTTTCCATGTCGGGTAAAATCATCAGAGGTCAGAAAGCCATATTTTATGTTACCAGATACATTCTCTGAATTTGATGAGGTCAATAAAGTGCCCCGTAAAAATTTTATGCGAAGTACAAGGGCTGCGTTTGTGTTGGAATTATAAAAATCATCAATAACTTGATGCTGTTTATCAGAAAATTTAAAAGAAGCAAAGCCTGTTTTTCGTATGGAAGATTTTTTTGAATTTTTATCAAGGAAAATTAAATCAGAATAAGAATCATTAAAAACATTCTGCAGTTTAAGGGCCGACTTTTTTTGAATATTCGAAATTACAATTCCAAAAATAATGTCTATCAAAAGTACAAAAAAAACTATTATAAGAATTGTCTTATAGGTTTTACCAAGCGCTGCGATTTTATTTTTTAAAAGCAAGAAATAATTTTTCTTTTCTTTTTTAGCTTCTTTTTGATTTTCGTTCTGACTATCCATATTTATATATTTATAACATTTTATTAAAGCAAATTATAGTGTTAATCATAAAAAAATATTATACTTCGAGTATGCTTGCCCTTATTCTTAATCCGAATGATGAATTAAAGCTGATTGAATATTCAAAAAATCTCGCTGAAAAGCTCACGACAACTGATTATAGTTTTTATACAGCTTTTCCACTATGGAGCATTATTGATAAAAACAAAACCTTCAAGCGAGATGAACTCAAAGAGTTTGCAAAGTCAATTCTAGAGGCAAGACTTGATGCTCCTCTTTGTGATGATAATTCACTTTATCTTCCCTTACATCTAGATACTGGAGAAATAAAAATCGATACAAGACTTACGCTCTTAAAAGCATACAGCAAAAAAAATACTGCACTGAAACTTTCAACCGATATTAATATCTTCTCGGAAGAAAACTTTCCAATGCAGTTAAAGATTTTTAAGATTGCAAATGTAATCCAACTCAGTAAAAACTCAAAGGCTCTTTCAGATTTTGTCTGGAAAAAGCTATAAAATGCTCTAAAAGTTCAAAAATCTCTAAAAAGGCTGATTTCTACACTTGGCTTACAATGCATTCCTCTTTTATTTCATTACACTTGAACCACGGTCGAGCACAGTAAGTCCAGTCTTCACGTATTCCAGAATACCAAAAGGTTCTAAAAGGCGGATAAGACTGGTAATTTTTTCTTCGCTTCCAGTTGCTTCTACAACAACAGATTCAATTCCCACATCGACAATATGAGCCCTGAAAATGTCACAGGTTTCTATAATCACACTGCGGGAGGCCCCCTGTGCTTTTACCTTGATTAAAGCCATTTCGCGCTGGCAGGAAGAAGATTTATCACATCGCTTTATGGAAATAACTTCCACAAGCTTTGCCAGCTGCTTTTCTATCTGGTCAAGGATATGTTCATCCCCTTTTACGACAATTGTCATTCTGGAATGAGCAGGATTTGAAGTTTCACAGACGGTTAAGGAATCGATGTTATAACCTCGGCGGCTAAAAAGTCCTGACACCCGGCTGAGGACACCGGCTTTATTTTCTACTAAAACACTTAAAACAAATCGATCCATAATTACCTCCATAGCAGGCCAGCCCGCTTATTGTTCCATGTTAAAGCTTACTGTTCGTAAGATATCACCAAATACACCGGCTGCAGTTACGCCAGCACCAGCTCCATACCCTTTTACTGTAAGAGGAATTGGCTGATAGCGCTCTGTATAGAATACAAAGGCATTTTCACCGCCTCTAACACCATAGAGAGGGTCGTTCTGGCCAACTTCCATCATACCTACGCTGACTTTTCCATCTTTGATTGTAGCTCCCATGCGGAGAACCTTACCCTTCTTTTTGAGCTCGGCAATTTTCTTTGCAAAGTAATCATCAACTTCTGGAAGCTTTTTAAGGAACTCTTCAACTGTACCAGAAGAATCAAAACTGTCTGGGAATACCTTGTACATTGTGATATCAGAAAGCTCAATATCAAAGCCGGATTCGCGGGCTATAATAAGGGCCTTGCGGGCAACATCAAGACCATTCAAATCATCACGTGGATCTGGTTCTGTATAGCGCAATTCTTTTGCTTCAAGAACAGCCTGGCTGAAAGATACGCCTTCATCAAGCTTGCCAAAAATATATGACAGAGAACCTGACATAATTCCGTTAAAACTTTCAAGACGGTCACCGGATTTATAAAGATTCTGCAAAGTATCAATAATTGGAAGACCAGCACCAACGTTTGTTTCGTAAAGAAAGCGGCGGTGCATTTTGTTTGCTGTGCGTCTGAGCTCGCGGTAGAACTCTATATTCATTGAGTTAGCGCGTTTGTTTGGAGTTGCAATTGACATTCCTGCATTAAGAATATCAAGATAGCGCTCAGGTAAATCATAACTTGCAGTACAATCAACAAAAACAGGATTGAGCGGCTTTTTCTCGCGGACAAACTTAATAATATCATCAACATTGTTTGGTCCAAAAGGATACATAGGCTTCTTCATATCTTCGCGCCAGTTTGTAAGATCAAGTCCGTCTTCGTTAATGTTCATACCGTCGATTGTGGTAATACACATAACCTTAATATCAACATTTTCTTTAAGAAGCTTTTCTCTCTGGTCACGAATCTGGTCAATCATTGTTCCACCAATTGTTCCGGCACCAAAGGCAAATACTTCAATAGTCTGAGCAGTATGGAAGAAGAACTGATGAACAGCTTTTACTGCGGTATCTGCAAACTCATTGTTAATAACAGCAGAAATACAGCGTTCAGAAGAGCCCTGAGCAATTGCAAGAATATTTATATCCTGTGAAGAAAGGGCACTGAGGAACTTGCTTGCAACACCTCTGTTTGCAATCATGCCATCCCCTACTACAGAAACGATTGCGCAGTCTTTGCGGACATCAACTTCATCAAGAAGCTTTTCGCGGATTTCAAGTTCGAACTTTTTATCCAAAGCTGCTTTTACTTTTTCCGCTTCATCATCGCGAACACAGAAAGAAATTGTATATTCAGAAGAGGACTGAGTAATCAAAAGAATTGATGTTCCTGCACTTGAAACCGCAGAGAAGATTTTGCTTGCCATACCTGTACGACCGCGCATCAAAGCACCGCCAACAGAAATCATTGAAACATGCTTTAAGGTTGAAACACCACAGATTGAAGATTTTCCGCGGCTTGCAAAAGGGCCTTTTCCAATTCTGGTTCCACGGGCACTTGGATTGTGAGAGTTTAAGCTCCAGGCTTCAATTCCTTTTGCCTGAAGTGGTGCGATTGTCTTTGGATGAAGAACTTTTGAACCAAAGAAAGAAAGCTCCATAGATTCTTCATAAGACATATCATCTATTAAAATTGCATCCTTTACTACGCGAGGGTCTGCTGTGAAAATACCATCAACATCTGTCCAGAACTCAACACGTTTTACACGCAGGGAAGCACCTATGATTGCGGCACTAAAATCTGAACCGTTGCGACCAAGTAAGCCCATTACAGATTTTGAAGAAGCAGAATCTGTCCATGTGCAGATAAATCCAGGGAAAAGAAGGATTCTTGTCTGAGCAGGACTTGCACCATCGCGGAAAGGAGCGCAGGCTTCGTTACATTTTGCGTAATCAGCCTCACCTTCTTTTTGATTTCCTGTTGTATATACAAACTTGCGTGAATCAAGGAAAATTACACTCTGTTTTTTTGCAAGAAGGACAGCTTCCATGATTGGAGCAGAAAGGAGTTCTCCCATTCCCATAATTCGGCAATGAACTGTGTCCGGACATTCACCAAAAGAGACACAACCTGCAAGGAGTTTTTCTAATTCAATAAAATTAGGCTCAAGCTTTGCCATAACCTTATCAGCATCAAAGCCAGGAAGCTTAGACTGTAATTCAAGACAGATTTCATTATGGGTATTTCGTAAATCAGTTACATAATTACTGCCGGAAATACCTGAAGTAGTTGCATCAATTGCAGACTGTAAATTGTTTGAAACACCAGCAACTGCACTTACAACAACACTGATACGCTCTTCTTTTGCACGATTAATAATAATTTCAGAAGAAGCAAGGATGCGGCGGGCATTAGCCATTGATGTTCCGCCAAATTTTAAAGTAATCATAAAAACCACCTTAACTAAATATCGCAATTTCCCCGGATATTCGAGCGAGCACCGTACAATAACTACTGACAGACAAAGATGAAAGGTACGGGTCGATATTTAATTATCAAATATTTTTAGTGAAAATTATTTTATTCCAAAACAAAAGAAATAGCAACGAGGCATTAAAATATTAAAAATAATAAAAAGCAGTTGTAAAATCATTTTCCATAAGTTATTATTTTAATAAAGAATATATATTCTTTATAAGGAGCAAATATGTTTAAAATTACTGATCAGTGCGTTAACTGTGGTGCATGTGAGGCAGATTGCCCTGTAAGTGCAATTGCTGAAAAAGACGATGCCCGCTATATCGATCCTGATAAATGTATCAGTTGCGGTACATGTGCAGCTACATGTCCTACAGAAGCAATTGTAGAAGAATAATCTTTTACAGACAGAGGGGTGACTAAAAAAGTTTAAATGCAGAGCTTGTATTTTCTACAGGCTTTTTAGACAGCCCCTTATTTTTTTTAACAGGTAAAGCAAGATTTATAAATATGGATAAACAGAAAAACTCCTCTTCAAAAATTACATTTTCAGAAAAATCTTTTTCAAATGGCTTTTTTTCAATTCTAAAAATAATACTGCTTTTTGCAGCCTGCATTTTTACTTCAATTATAATTGTATGGCCCTTCTGGAAATTTTCAACGGCACTTCCTAAAGCTTATACAATTGCTGTTCTGTCTGTAATTTCAATTTTTCTTTTATTTCTGATTATAAAAAAAGTAATCCACAGTAAAAAAAGCAGTGTAATCAAAGTTTTTGTCAATCTTGCCCTTATTTGTGCAGGCCTCTTTTTTACTGTCCGTTTTGTTCTGCTTGATAAAAAAGCAATTGGCCTTTTGCTCTTTCTTTTGGCAATCGTCCTTCTGCTTATTTTTAATTTCCTTATAAATCGGATAACACATGATTAAAAAAATATTTCTGCTCTTTTTTTTATCATTCTTTTTCATCACTTCTTTTTTTTCGCAGAATTATAATTCAAGACCAAAAACAATTCCTCAGGATTTACCTCAAAAAGAAAGTAAAAAATTGCTGCTTTCAAAGTATTCTGAAATAAAAGAACTTACGCTAAAAGATGAATTATATAAGGAGTTTTCCCGTATAGTTGAACAGAATTACAGATTAATAAAAAATCTCAAAAAACCGGAACTGATTTTTTTTAAATACACTGTAAATAATAAAAAGCAGTCTCTTCTGGAACTGGCTGCCAGATTCAACATTCCTTATGATACAATTGCCACTCTTAATGGAATTGAATTTTCTACAGAAGATATCTTTGGAGAAACACTGCTGATTCCCACTGCACCTGGAATTTTTATAAGCAAAGAAGATAAAGATGAAGAAAGAAATTCTCTGGAAATCCTTCTTCATGAAAAATACTATAATTCAGAAATTGAAAGAGAAACAATTCCATGTAAAATTGATTATACAGAAGTTTATACAGAAAAAACTGAAAAAAAAGCCGAACAAAAGGAATTTGTTTTTCTTGTAAATGAGCGATTTTCCCCTACCCAGCGTGCATACTTTTTGGATTCAGGACTCCGTCTTCCCTTGAACAAAGATACTTACAGAATTTCTTCGGCATTTGGAAAAAGAAAAAATCCTTTTTCGGGTGAATGGAAAGACCATAACGGAATTGATTTAGCAGCAGAAGAAGGAACTCCTGTCTATGCAATTAAAGATGGGTATGTTGCTTATGCTATAAAAGACGATCCAACCTTTGGAAATTATGTTATTCTAACTCATGATAAAGGCGCAATGACCAGTGTTTATGCACATCTTTCAAAAATTTGCTTTGAACAGTATGAATATATTAAAAAAGGTGATATAATAGGTTTTGTTGGACAGACAGGAATGGCTACAGGCCCTCACTTGCATTTTGAAATTAGAAAAGGTGGCATTCCTTTAAATCCAGAAGACAAACTAAAATTGCAGCAGTGATTGTGCCGCATTTTTAATGCACAACTAATTCGGACTTTATGAAAAGTACAAGGAACAGGTTTATAAAATATTTTTTAGCTTTTCTCCTTCTGCAAATTGCAAGCCCAAGCTTTGGGGAACCATTCCGTGTAGCAAAATTACATATTATCAACATAATTCAGGATGTAAATTTTGAAGCAGAAGCCGAGCTTGGATTAAATGATGCCCTTGCCATTTATCTGCCACAGGATAGAGACTTTATAGAAGGCCTTGAAATTGCAATGACAATTCCGGAAGAAACTGCCCTTTGGCGTGATTCTTGTGCCTGCTATGTTTATGAAAATATAAATCCTCTTCCAAGTAAGGAACAGATTGATTTTTCAGGCAATAAAATTTTCTTTGGCATTCTTCCTGGAAAATTATCCTGGATTATTCAGGTACCATTTAAGCAAGATAACAATCTAAAGACAAATCAATACACAACAAAACTGGATAAGATTCCCAATTTAAATAATAATTTTGTTTTTCTAAGACTGCAGCAGATAATGAAAGGTATTCCTGATTCTGTAATGGAATCAAAAATCTCAATGAAAATTAAACCGATTTTTTCTAATCAGGGAAAACTGGTGCTGAATATTACAGAAGAAGCAAAATCTTATCAGACAACAGAAGAAAATCCTCAGGAAGAAGCGCAGAAAAAAGAAATTCTTTACTCAATTTATATAGATGATAAACCTGTAGAATATAAGGAAAAAGGCATTCTGCTGGACACAGGTGTACATAATCTTTCTATTATTTCAGAAAATTACAGAACGGAAGTAAGGACTGTCCGCATTGAAGAAGCAAAAATCAGCACTCTGGACATTAGTCTAAAAGGAATTGAACCAACCATAATTATAACTGCACCGGAAGGAGCTGCAATCTATATTGACGAAAATCTCTGTACAGAATTGGGAAAAGAGTTCTTAATTACAGAGGGCGAACATAAAATAAAATGCACAATCGGTGATTATGAAATTGTAAGGTCAATCACTGTAATTAAAGGTAAAACTTACAAAGTCAACCTCGCTGTAGATTTAGAAATTAACGAAAATTTAGACTAAATCGCAGAATTTCACAAAAATCATCAAATTTTCTTAAAAAAATTAAAGATTTTCGGCCTTGGTGACGATATTAATAGTATCGGGAACATTTTCCCCTCCCACCCATGTTCCCGATTGCCTGATGGGCATGGCACGGATCTTATTCCGTGCCTTTTTTTTTGCAATACACAGTTTTGCAACACACATACACAGTTTTGCAATACACATGCACAGTTTTGCAACGCAAAACTGTGAACGAGCCTAATTGCAATCGAAGTTACAGTAAAAATGCACCAGGCTCGTATTGTATCACCCCGATTTTTGCATTATAATTTCTACTATGGTTAAGGTAAAAAAATCAGCTGTAATATTACTTTCATTCTTACTTGTTTTTTCAATATTATTTGGCTGCGCACTGGGCTGGTGTCTTTCGGAAACCCAGAATATAAAAAATTCAGAATACATAACAGAATTCAATACAGCATTGCCTACAAAACTTTTAGATATAAATGGCGAACTTATAACAGAGTTTGCATCAGATGAAAAGCGTGAAATTATTTCCTATCAGAAATTACCACAGCATTTGATAGACGCCCTCATCACCCGAGAAGACAGAATCTTTTTTTCGCATCACGGATTCAGTTTTAAGGCTGTTATGCGTGCTGTTTTTGGAAAATTAACCGGTACATCCTTAGGCGGTGGTTCTACCCTAACCCAGCAGATAGCAGGAACTCTTTATTGCGACCGTACAGATATGTCTTATTCCAGAAAGCTCAAGGAATTATGGTGGGCAATTCAGATGGAACGCCGCTATTCCAAAAACGAAATACTTGAGCTTTATCTGAATAAAATCTACTTTGGTGGCGGAACTTACGGTGTAAATGCAGCTTCTAAATATTATTTTGGACATGACGCAACAGAAATCACACCGGCAGAATCAGCAATTCTTGTAATTCAGCTGTCAAATCCGGCCTTCTATAATCCTTTTGACCATCCCAACCGCGCCATGGAGCGTCAGCAAACTGTTCTATCATCTATGGTGGATGCAGGCTACATTACAAAGGAACAATCTGAATCTTCTTTTGAAAATTACTGGGCAAACTTTGATTATACAAGAACTTCATCCTCAGCCTATATGCTTCGTGATGACAAGGCTCCATGGTTTTCTGAATATGTCCGCCGCGAATTGGGAAACATGATTTACGGTTCAGACGATATTTATACAAGCGGCTTTACTGTAAATACAACCCTGGACCTGCAGCACCAGCAGATTGCTCAGGAAGTAATGGAAAAATACATTGATGTTGCCAATTCACGCTATAAGGCCGAACATTCAAACTGGTCAAATCTTGCCTATAGCACTTATATTCCTATGACAGAATTGCTGGCCCTCATGTTCAATATTTCTGAATTAAAGGTTAGCGAGCAGCGTTCTGAGTTTGTGGCTAATTCGGTTTATATCAATCAGATTAACCCGGTTCTTGATATTGTTTCGATGATGACAGGAACCGATAAGCTTAAAGTTGGAATTATAAACAGGGCAACTGCAATCTCAAAGAAAACTGATGAAAAAACAACAATCGAAGGCTCTATGATTGCACTTCGTCCAGATACTGGCTATATTGATGCCCTCGTAGGCGGAAGCAAGTTCGACCAGGAAAATCAGTTTATCCGTGCAACACAGTCAAAACTGCAGCCTGGTTCTACCTTTAAGCCTTTATATTATTCAGCCGCTATAGATTCCCGCAAGTTTACTCCAACAACACAGATTTCTGATACGCCAGTTGTATTTAAAACTGCTGACGGAAAACCATATATTCCTCAAAACTTCCGTGGTGAATGGATGGGTAATGTTTCTTTATACTATGCCCTCATCCACTCTATGAATGTTCCTTCCCTCAAAGTTCTTGACGGCATTGGTTTTGAAGCTGCTATCAATCGTGCAGTAGCCTTACTTGGCATAGATAAAGAGGAATTACCTACCCGCGGCTTTGTACCAGGTTATCCTATTGGGTTAGGAGTTTGTTCCGTCAGGCCGATTGAGATGGCACGCGCTTATGCTATTTTTGCAAACGGCGGAAAAGAAGTTACGCCAATTGCAATCCGCACAGTAGAAGATAAAAATGGAAATGTTATTCTTACTCCAGAACAGGATGTAAGAAAACAGCAGATAGCAAAGGGAGAAAATATACAGGTAATTTCACCACAGACAGCCTTTGTAATGACAAAGCTTCTTGAACAGACAGTTTTCAGTGGTACATTGGCAGGACAGAACTGGAAGTTTGATTATAGAACTGAAAACGGAAAAAAATACAGAATTGCTGCTGCAGGAAAAACCGGTACAACCCAAAACTGGGCAGATGCCTGGACTTGCGGATATACACCATATTATGCAGCTGCCTTCTGGTTCGGTTTTGACAGACCAGGTCAGTCTTTAGGTCTTAAAATTACAGGTTCAACACTTGCAGGATATGCCTGGGGTGATTATTTTAGAGAAGTTCACCGTGATTTACCAGCAAAAGAGTTTGAACAGCCGCTTACAGGTGTAATTCAAGCTACAGTTTGTTCAGAAAGTGGACAGATTCTTACAGAAAACTGCGGTGACCACAAAACAACCCAATGGTTTTTGGAAGGAACCCAGCCGACGGAAATCTGCCCTATTCATTCTTATCAGACAAACTCCATTATCGGAATCTACCGTCTTGAAAAGGAAATGTATAAATCTGGACAGAGAAGAAATGTTAATTACGATTCAGAGCCATTATTATTAGATTTAGACTTCCTTTCCGATAATTATAAAGGTGGAAATAATGATTCTGCCGATAATAATCTTGATTTTGAAGATGAAAATGATTATATTCCTCTAAAGGAACATTACGATTATAATTATCTATTTGAATAGGAGGTGGTTTTATGCTGGTACCAATTGAAAAAATCAAGGTAAAAAAACGTGTCAGAAAAGATCTTGGAAACCTTTCAGATTTAAAAGACAGCCTCCGAACTTATGGATTACTTAATCCAATTACAATAAACAGTAAATATGAACTCATTGCCGGAGAACGACGTCTTACAGCAGCAAAAGAAATTGGCTGGACAAACATAAATGCCAATATAGTCGATAATCTCACCGAAATTGAACAGCTGGAAATGGAAATTGAAGAAAACAACCAGCGCAAAGAGTTTACCGAAGAAGAGCTTTTAGAAGGTTATAAACGACTTGAAAAATTAAGACATCCTGGCTTTTTCTACAAAATCTATCTTTTTTTCAAAAGACTTTTTGAAAAAATTAAAAACGCATTTTCTTCAAAAAAATAAGCCGCAGATAAACTTACTGCAAATTATTTTTTATAAAATACAGATTGTAAATAGTCAATTACAACTTCTGCACTTTCTTTTAATTTCCAGGGCGCATTAATTACAAGCATTCCGCTGCCATAAAGACGTGGAGTATTTTCGTTTTCAGCTGCATTTTGGGCAAGAGCAACCTCTTTATGAGCATTTTTATCATTTACCGTCAGCTCCAAGCGAAGCACTTCAGTATTTTCATTCTGGGCTTTTACCCCAAAAGTTATTTCATCAATCATCGTCTCTATTAGTTCACTTCTATGTGCCAGAAGAGGATACCATAAAAGAATGATTCCATTACTCCACTTTTTATGAACTGCCAGAATTGTAGAAAGTGCATCTGAATAATCTGCGGCTTCTTCGTAACTAGGATCAATCAAAACTCCCCCACGCTTAGTTTTTGGTGGTGTTAGAGCCTTCAGCATTTCCCAGCCACTGCGATTATGAATCTGTACGGAAGGATTTGCAATCTTTTCTGGATTTTTGTCTGGATTTTCTGAGCCAGCCTTCTTTATGTTTTTTCTAAGATTTTCAATTTCCTGAGGATGAAGTTCCGATAAAATCAAAAAATCCTGGGAACGCATTTTTGAAAACTCAATAAGAGGAGAACCCGGATAATAATTTTTATCTGTAAAGTTTTTTACAAGCTTTAAGTATGATTCAAAATCAGGATTATTAATAGTTTGCTCTTGTAAATGCAATTTCAGAAGTGACAAAATACCTTTTTGAGCTTCGCCTGTTTTTAAACTGCGGTTATCATATAAATCATAAAGACCACTGCCAGAATGAGAGTCAAAAAAAGTGTAAGGTTTATCTTTTTTATTCAAAGAATCCAATACAAAAGATAATACAAAATGTTTGAGAAGGTCTGCGTGATTTCCCGCATGAAAAGCGTGCTGATAAGATAACATAATTACTTTATCTATAATATCATTTTCTAAAAAAAAATAATACTGTTTTTAATTCTAAAAAAATGCTATTATCTTTACACATAAATTGATTATCATTACTTTCAGGAGTTAGCCTCTTTATGCCTATAGAAAAAACAAGATATTGCGGAACCTGGGCTTCGTCCCAATACAGTTCAGAAGGAAACATGCCTTCAATTCCACTAAAAAATAATTCTCTGCGTCAAATTGTAAGAACTTCAATAGAGGGGCAATATCTGCGTTTTCATTTTTCAAATTATCTGGGTAAATCGACAATGGAATTACGCTCTGTTCACCTTGCGTTAGCTGCGGAAGAAGGAAGCGGTAAAATTATAAAAGCTACAGATACTCAAATAACTTTCAATGGAAAAACAGCAATAGAGATTCCTGCCTTTGGGGAAGTGATTTCTGATACAATAAAGTTTTCTGCTCCAGCCCTCAGTGAACTGGCTGTTACAATTTACTTTGGCGATATGCCCGATACTGTTACAGGACATGTTGGTTCACGTACTTTTTCATATATCCAAGAAGGTCAGAATGTAAGCGGTGAAAGCTTTTCTACAAAATATAAAACTGCCCATTGGTATGTACTTTCGGCAATAGATGTTTGTGAAAGAGAAAACAGCGCAAAAGAAGCAATTGTATGTTTTGGTGATTCCATTACAGATGGTCGGGGAAGTACAGATGATAAACAAAATCGCTGGACTGACATTTTTGCAGAAAGACTCCAGGCAAATCAGGAAACTAAAAACCTTGCTGTTTTAAATCATGGAATAGGTGGAACCTGTGCAAGCACAACAGGAGAAGAACGATTTATCCGGGATGTATTAAAGCAGACAAATGTAAAATATCTGATTATTCTCTACGGGGTAAATGATATTTTATATATGAATATTGAAGCAGACAAACTTATAAATACATATAAAGGATTTATAGAAACGGCTCATTCAGCTGGAATTAAGGTTATTGGTGGAACAATTCTTCCTTTTGGAAAAAATAATGACTGGTCAGAAAAAAAAGAAGAAACAAGACTTGCAGTAAACAAGTGGATTATGACAAATCCAGCCCAAGGTGGAGCTTTTGATGGCTTTATTGACTTTGCAAGAGCAATGAAGGATCCTGAAAATAACCTGTATTTGAATATAGCCTGGAACTTTGAGAATGACGGACTTCACCCTAACGCGGACGGTTATAAAAAAATGGGAGAAATAATAGACCTTGGCCTTTTTAAGCGTTAGGTCTTACATATTCAATTCATTTTCAGCTTCTTCAATCATAACTTTAGCAACAGCTCCATCGGCATAAGCGGAAATACCGGTGGACATTGTAAGGTTAATTTCATTATCACGATAAATGAAGACTTCACTTTCAATTTGCTTTGCAATTCTTATTGCAACATTTTCAGCAACATCAAGCTTATTATTTAAGATAATAAAGATTTTGTCCTTTTTATAGCGGAAAATCATGTCATCTTTATTAATACCGCGGATAAAAATTTTGGAAACATACTTTAAAATTTCATCTCCACATTCATTGCCGTAGGTATTTACATAAGTGTTAAAGCCGCTGATAGCTGCAATAATTATACAGAAATAATCTTCATTTTCTTCTGCATGTCTGATGGCATCCTTAAGATACTTTTTTAAGTTACGCTCAGAAAATAAATGAGTTAATTCATCATAATTAGAATAGTTCCTCAGCTTATGGGAAGTATAAAAGAGACTTCCAATTAAGAAAAGAAAGATGATGGCAAGAATACTGACTAACCGCTTGTGTTCATTCCAGAAATCATCCTCTGTATATCTGAAAACCTGTGCTGCATAATAATTGATGTTGCTTTCAATAAAATTAGGATCAAGCATTTTTAATCCTCTGTTTATCATGTGAAAGAGAGTATCGTTATTCTTTGTAAAAATAATTGAATATCCGATATTTTGTTTCAAATCATCATAAACCTTTAATTTTGTATTGCTTCCTGTTTTTAAGTAATATTGTGTTTTATAACCGTTTGCCAGTACTGAATCAACAGAGCCATTAATTACAGATTTAAAAGCCGCTTCATAAGAATCATATGTTATTATTTCGCTGGCTGGAAAAACAGAATTGGCATAATTTTCATCTGGAGTAGAAGTGATAATTCCGATTTGTTGTATTTTATCAGTATCAAAAATGCCCCGGTAAATAAGCTTTTCAGCAGCGTAAGCTATTGCCGGTGTCTGAAACCAATCATTCATTTCGGCATCCCAATTGGATTCATTTGCAGGGAAAAATGCATCTATTTCATTGGCTTTAAGTGCATTGACGCCCATCTTTTCTGTAGTATAAAAAATATACTGCAATTTAAGCTTATCTGTGATATCGTATTCCTCAAAGATTCTTTTCATTATAACTGGAAGAAGGCCGATAGCCTCTCCGGTAGCAGAATCCATGGCACAGAAAGGCAAAAAATCCTTTAGACAACCTATTTTTAATGCTGCATGAGTGTCTACCCACTCTTTTTCTTCATCATTGAGCAATTTTAAACGCATGATATTTGAAAAATGCTTGCTGTGAAGTTCTGCATTGTAAAAAGGCTTTTCACTGTAAATAATCTGAAGGGCTTTATTTAAATCATCAAAAAGATCTGGTCTGGTGTCTGATACAGCTATGTAAAAATCTGAAGAACCAATTTTATACATTGGAATCCAGTCATAAGTATTGTTTAAATCAATATCAACAATTAAATCCAGCTTGCCATTTCTAAAATCGTCATAATATTTTTCTTCATCTGAATAATAGACTATCGAGCAGTTTATTTTGTTGTCCTTAACCCATTTTTCCAGATATTTTGTATAAATAAATTCCTGATTGGTTCCTATAATTTTTCCATCAAGGTCATTTATTTTTTCTGGTGAAATTGATTTATTTGTAGGAAGAATGAAAAGATAATAATCTTCTGAGCCCATTGTCTGTTCGGGAAACAAAAACATTGAAGCACGTTCTTCGTCATAAGAAACATCTGTAAGAATATCAAGCTCATGATTTTTGAACATTTCAAAAAGTGTAGTCCAGTCTCCATAGACATATTCGTACTTCCAGTCTGCATAATTGGAAACTTCAATTAAATAATCATAGCAGTATCCGCCTTTTGCATCTTTCTCAGAAGAACCGAAAAAATAATGGTCATCATAATTAAAATATCCGGTGCGAATTGTTTTTGTCTCAGAAAAACCGGCTCTCGCAATGAAAAGGGTAATAAAAAGAAGTGCGGCAAAATACTTATTTTTCATGTCAATATTTTACCACACTTTTTTATTATTTAGAATCAAAATAAAAGCAATTTATAAGAAAAATCACAGAAAACTCAAGGAATCTTGGGTTGGAGAAACTGTAATATTTACACTACTTCCATCCAAAATCTTTCCAGAGAGCAGTTGTCTGGCAAGGAAGTTTTCGACATAGGTCTGAATCGCTCTTTTTACAGGACGGGCGCCCATTGCAGGTTCATACCCCTTCTCACAAAGGAAATCAATTGCTTTTTCATCAAAATTAAGCGTAATCCTCCTTTCTTCAAGGCGTTTTTGGACACGCTCAAGCTGTATTTTTATGATACTTGCAATGCAATCTTTTGAAAGCTGCTGGAACATTACAATTTCATCAATTCGGTTCAAAAACTCAGGACGGAAGGTCTGACGCAAAAGAAGATTGATTTGCTCCTTTACCTGGGTTGAAACTTCAGATGTTGACAGTTTTTCTTTTTCCCTTCTCTCTGCATCTTCAAGAATCAAATCACTTCCCAAGTTGCTGGTCATTATGATGATTGTGTTTTTGAAGTCTACAATTCTTCCCTGGCCATCTGTAAGTCTTCCATCGTCCAAAACCTGAAGCAGTACATTAAATACATCTGGATGAGCTTTTTCGACTTCATCAAAGAGAATTACGCTGTAAGGCCTGCGTCGTACGGCTTCGGTAAGCTGTCCTCCTTCATCATAACCGACGTATCCTGGTGGTGCTCCAATAAGGCGGGTAACACTGAACTTTTCCATATACTCGCTCATATCAATTCGAGTAAGGGCCTTTTCATCATTAAAGAGGAAATCTGCCAGTGTTTTTGCAAGCTCTGTTTTGCCAACTCCAGTTGGACCAATAAACATAAAGCTTCCCAGCGGACGATTCGGGTCATTTAAGCCGGAACGGTTACGACGAATTGCATCTGCAACAACCTGAACTGCTTCATTCTGGCCGACTACCCTTTTATGCAGAACATTTTCAAGTTCAAGATATTTCTGCTTTTCACCGCTCATCATTTTTGCAACTGGAATTCCTGTCCATGAGCTTACTATTTTTGCAACATCTTCTTCGGTAACAGACTGTCTGAGCAGAGAATTTCGTCCCGACTCCTGCCTTTCTTTTTCGCTTTCAAGGGCATCGTTCAGTTCTTTTTGGAGCGATGGGATAATGCTGTACTTTAGTTCTGCGGCGCGTTCCAGTTTTCCTTCGCGGGTATTTTTTTCTTCTTCAAAGCGGGCCTGCTCAAGTTTTTCCTTAAGCTCGCGGGATTTATCAATATTCTGCTTTTCGTTCTGCCACTGGAGCTTCATTGCATCACGTTTTGCTGTGATTTCTGCAAGCTCTTTTTCCAGTTTTGCAAGTCTCTCCTTAGATGCGGAATCGTCTTCCTTGGAGAGAGACTGTTTTTCAATTTGCAACTGAAGAATTTTTCTTTCAACCTGATCCAATTCTGTCGGCTGACTTTCAATTTCCATTTTTAGACGGCTGGCGGCTTCATCTACAAGGTCAATTGCTTTATCCGGCAAAAACCTTGAAGTGATATAACGGTTAGACAAGGTAGCAGCGGCAACCAGGGCTTCGTCTTCAATATGAACTCCGTGATGAATTTCGTATTTTTCCCTAAGACCACGCAAAATTGCAATTGTATCTTCGACAGTCGGCTCTGCACAATAAACCTGCTGGAATCGTCGCTCAAGGGCGGCATCTTTTTCTATGTATTTTCTGTATTCATCCAGGGTTGTAGCACCAATTGCACGTAATTCACCACGAGCCAGAGCAGGCTTTAAGAGATTTGAAGCATCCATGCTGCCTTCGGATGCACCGGCTCCTACCAGAGTATGTAGTTCATCTATAAAGAGTATAATCTGTCCTTCCGATTTTTGAACTTCGGTGATAAGGGCTTTTAATCTTTCCTCAAATTCACCGCGGAATTTTGCACCAGCAACAAGACTGCCCAAATCAAGGGCAAGAAGACGTTTGTTTTTAAGACTTTCTGGCACATCACCACTGGCAATTCGTCTGGCAAGTCCTTCGACAATTGCAGTTTTACCAACTCCAGGCTCACCAATAATTACCGGATTATTTTTTGTACGACGGCACAAAACCTGCATTACACGGCGGATTTCATCATCACGTCCTATAACCGGGTCAATTTTATCAAGTCTGGCAAGGGCTGTTAAATCACGACAGTATTTTTCAAGTGCCCGGCTTTTTGATTCAGGGTCCTGAGAGTCAACAGTTTGATTTCCGCGGACAGATTTTATTGCTTCAAGAACATTGTTATGGTTGATTCCAAAGGATTGAAGCAGTTTGCCACAGCTTCCGTCGGATTCAGTCATTGCAAGCAGAATGTGGTCTGTTGATAAATATTGATCATGCAAAGCAGACATTTCCTGCTCAGCTTTGGCAAGAGTTTTTTGCATTTCATTGGAAAAGTAGACATTGGCATTTCCATTTACTTTAGGATAAGAATCTACCGCTGCCTTAACTTTTGCAAGCAGTTCATTTATAGAAACTCCGATACGCTCAATTATCGGTGCAACAAGTCCATCTTTTTGTTCAATTAGGGCCTGAAGAACATGTTCACCACCAATTTCCGAGCAATCATTCTTTAATGCGATTGAAGAAGCTTCCTGTATAGCTTCCTGTGTTTTGATTGTAAAATTTTCGTAATTCATAAGCGCCTCTTAAACAATTTTCAAAATTGATTTAATCATCACTTATAAACTAATCACAAAAATTCAAAATAACAAGAAAAAATTATAAAAAAATAAATGAGAAATTAAAGTTCACCAGGCTCTATATGACCGAATTCACAGACTGCCTTTGTAATCTTTGCGTATTCAATCTGTTCAAGAGTTTTTTTAACGCGTTTGAAAAGTTTGATTTCGCCCACTCCGGTTCCGCCCTGAACTACATTAAGAATTTTTCGTTCGCCTTCAGGAAGTTCCAGTTTGCGGTCATAAAGTTCATCTATGCGGCAATACAAATCTACATCAATAACCCAATTTTTATTATTTATGCTGACAGCCCAATGCAGACGGTTTTCACTTTTTGTATCTGATTCTGGAGTCTGACTACAGCTCCACACAGTTGAATAGGAGCGTTTACGTGAATTAGCGCAAAACATAATTTCTGAACCTTCAAAAATTCCCATAAAAGAAACCTTATTATCAAAATTTCCCTGAATTGAAAAGGAGGAATCAAAAAGATTTTTTCCAGAAATGATTGAAGACAGATTTGAAGAAGAAATATGAAACCATTCCTCAGGGAAGGATTTTCCCCAATAACGGTCCATATAACCATAACATTTTCTTGGCTCTACAAGATATTCTTCCCCATCGAAATTAATTGAACCTGTAAAAGCAGTTTTTATTCCATAAGGAAACCACTTGTCAGATTTGTTTTTATAACCGTCGCAGAAATCCTTTATAATCTCATAATTTAAATTCCAGGTTACATATCCGCTGTCACACAGATATTCAGGGTGTTTTTTATGTTCTGTTTCCTGTATATTTATAAAACCACTTAGTTTATCATCAGTAAAAAGTTTGTTTCCAATTAAAAGAGAAAAAGGCTTTAGTGTCAGCTTTAATTCTTTTAAAGGGTAATATGCACAGACCTGCTTGGGAGCCAGCCCCATTTTTCCGGCACGAAGAACAACATAAGATGGCTGAACAATATTTTCGGATTTGATATTCTGGGCAGAAGAAGTTCCGGCCAATGCATATTGCAAATCATCTTCTTTAATTGTAATTCGAGGCTTAAAGCCCAGTAAAGCTTCGTCAGGAGAAAGTCCGGGATTCAATAACTCAACTTCAATAAAAAACATTGATTCAGCACCGGAAGTTTTTTCAATTCCGTTAAAAAAACACCGCCATAAATTAATTCCGGTCTTTTTTTTATTTCCGTTAAGATTATATCTGTTTAATTTAATTGCTTTATTAGAAGCTGCCATCTGTATATTTCACCCTATATAATTGACCTGATAGTATTTATCAATCTTATTTTCGGAATAAAAACGATTATTGTTAGAAAAATAATAAAAAAACCGAACTTTTTAGGTCCGGTTTTTAAATAATTTTATATAATCTATAAAATGTTCTTTCTTACCTGCTGAAAAGAATTAGTCATCAGGGAAAATCTTTTCTATTGATTTATTAAGTTCCTTCTGTTCCTTCGGGAAGTTTGCATTCAAAAACTCAAAACATTCAACGGCTGCCCTCTGGGTATGCTCATACCAAATAGAATACAGTTCTGTATTTATATCGCTTCCTGGAAAGGGTGCCCCCTGTATATCAGAAACTAAATCACGCAACATCTGAATTGTCTGTTTTGTTTTTTTATCCATAAAAACCTCACTCTGTAGAATTTAATACATTATATCAGCATTATTATAATATTTCCATAAAAACTTTTTTAATCACCAAAAAATCAGTTACAAATCGCTTATAAAACACCTGCAAATTGCTTATAAAGTTATACTTCCATTTATTTTAACACCCTCTGTAGAAAGTGATTTATCGCAGAAAACAGCTTTTTTGCACATTTTTTCTGTCTGATTACAGATTCTCAGGGCTGCATCTTTTACATCTTCAGGCTTTAATTCAAGAAGATTTTCAACAAATCTTAACCTCAAATCATGAGGATTGGCAAAAAGCATTCCCCAGAAACCTTTTTCCCCTCTGTCTTTTGGAGCAGCAGGACAAATTGCATTACCATAAACAGAAACAATAGTTTTTTCTATATCATTCGGATCAAAATCATAAGAAGAAAGCTCTTTTAATGATTCAAGATAAACCTTTATTGACTGAAGAGGAGAAGGATCCCGGTATGTGCACATACCAAAATATTTTTCAATGCTGTCATTCCAAGCATTAGCCCCGTAAGCACCACCTGTAGTTCTTATTTTATCCCACAAGGTATGAGTATTTAGCCAGGCAGAAAAAATATTCTCAGCAGCAGCTTCTTTTGATAAATATCCGCTTCCTGGAGAAATAACAGCTGCATACCCAGTCTGAGAATCTACTTTGATGCTTTCAAAACTATCTAAACTCTTAATATTTTCAACCTTGTAAATTTGAGAAACATAATCTTCCAAAGGATAATCTTTTTTAGCTTTAAGGCTTGTAAGCCCGGCATTTTTCGCAAATTTTTCAAGAAGCGGAAGAATTTTCTTTATGGATTCTTCATCTGCGGTAATATGCAGAACAGCGCCCTCTTTTATGCAGGCATAATAAAGTTCCTTAAAGGTCTTCAATAACTGAGGAATATCCTTTTTCTTGTATGAATCAACTGTTTTATACTGGCTGATTCCCCACATTATTTCATTCAAGGCAAGATTCTTTGAAAGCACTGCTCTGGCACGTTTTATTGCAAAATCCCTTCCATTTTGAACGACAGAGGCCTTTCTATCAGCCTTAATTTCCTGAAGTAAAGATTCAAAGCGCAGATTATCCTCAAAGCTCATTTTAGAAATTATTTCAGCCAGAAGCTTTAGTGTTTTTTCTGCATTTTCTGTAAGAGCCTTGCAGGTTAGTCCAAGCCACTGACGGTCTATAAAATTATAGTCCCTATATTTTGCAGCAAAAGCTTTACTTTCAGCAGAATCAGGAATTGCAGAACAATATGTTCTTCCCCAGACATCTCCCATAACACAAGCACTTTCAGAAATACAAGCATCCCAGGATTTTCCGTTCCACCCCATATTTGTAATCATGTTTGAAAGTGTTGGAATATGTCGATAATATTTTGGCTCAAGTCCATCAAAAGGAAACATAATATCCATATAAAAAATGCCGTTTGTCTGCTCCTTATTAATGAACAAAGGAAGTTCTGAACCATCACTTCCCTTTATAAAAGAAAGGTCAGTTTTTATGACATCAACATTGCGGTCTAATTCAGAGATTCTTGTATGAGGAATACAGGAGGATTCTTCCGCACTTTCTATATGCTGCTGGGCCTTATGAAGCAATTCCAAATCTTTCTGAAGTTGAACCTTATCAAGATTTTCTTCAAGCGCAGCAATCAGTTTATTTTCTGTTTCCGTACGTTCTGTAAAATATTTATCTGACGGTTCAATAATAATTTTAATAACAAGGTCATTATCAAGAAAATATTTTTTAATAAGATTTTTTGTGTAATTTTTGTCAGCTTTAATTTTTTCCTTTACCCTTTCAAAGCTTGTGATTGGAAAAAGCTGATCACAACATGGCTTTCCATAATTCCAACCTTTAAGAACCTTTTCCATAATTACAAGAGAATAAGGTCCCCAATAACGGGTAACTTCCCGTAAAGAAAAATCAATTCCCATTACGGCAGAGTTTATATCTTCTTCTGAAATACCTTCATCATAGATTTCCTGCAGGGATTTTTTTACCAAAGCAAAAACCTTATCTTCATCTCCCTTTTTAACTCCGCTCAGGCCATAACAGAAAAACTCTTCCTGCATCTGACCAAAATTATTCCAGATAGGACAAAAATCATCACCTAATTTAGAATCCTTTAAGCGTTTTGACAGAGGAGAACTGTCGTTTCCACAAAGAACTTCGGACAGATAATATTTTTCCATATCCGCTTTACCCGAATACCAGTTCATTGCAACAACAGAACCAGTTGCTCCAGTTTCAGGAGCATAATCTTTAATTACTCTTGATTCTTTAATCAGATTAAGCTGCTGAAGTTCCTTTATATCCTCCTTTACCAGAGGTGTTTTGGAATACACATTTTCAATTTCCCCCTGACACTTATATTTTTTCTCAAGGCGGGCTATAAAATGCTCATCAAGATAATCCAGCTGTTCAGCAGTAGGAATATTTCCATAAAGATAAAGGAGACAGTTATCAGGATTATAAAACTTCTGATGAAAATCCAGAAACTCCTGATAAGTTAATGACGGAATAACAAGAGGATCTCCACCTGAATCAAAGGCCGGAAAGCTGTCAGGATACAAAGCTCTAATCTGCTTATCTATTGCAACATCCATGAAGGCAGAATAATTACCTTTCATTTCATTGTAGACAACTCCCTGAATTGAAAGCTTTCCCTTTTCATCCATCTCAAGTCTGTGACCTTCCTGAATAAAGGTTTCATAATCCAATTTAGGAAAAAAAACAGCATCTGCATAGACATCCATCATCGTAAAATAATCAGATTTTACCACGGATGCCCCCGGATAAACCGTTTTGTCAGGATAAGTCATTGCATTTAAAAAGGTGTTCAAACTTTGTCCGGCAAGCGTAGTAAAAGGCTCTTTTAATGGATACTTTTCAGAACCGCATAAGGTGGAATGTTCCATAATATGAGCACAGCCCTTTGAATCTTTTGCTACAGTTCTAAAAGCAAAGGCAAAAGTATTTTCCTTGTCATCAGCAAGAATATGGTAAACTTCCAGTCCAGTTTTTTTATGCCGGAGAAAAAGAGCTTTTGCTTTATAATCCGGCAAATCATCAATACTTAAAAGAAGAAAACCTTTATAATCTTTTCCAAGGTTTTCTTCATTTAGAAAATCAAACATCATGCACCAGCAATTTTAAAGAATTGGAAATCTCCCGGTATGATTCTGGCATGGAAAACAGATTGTTTTTCTTCTCCTTTCATATCCAGAGCGCTTACATACGCAGGTTGGATTTCGGATGGCAAGAACATTGGTTTTTCATCACTGTCAAAAATACGGCTTAATTTTATATTTTCACCCTTGATATGAATATTAAAATCCAATGGAACGCATCCGTCATTAGTATAACAATAAACGCCAAAAGTGTCATTGTCATAAGTAAATAAAGAAAGGCCATATCCACATTCAATCCAGATTTTTCCATTTCCAATAAGCTCATAACGCAAAACAGTCTGGAGTTCCGCTGGTAAATCCCGTATACGAGAAGGCATATCAGGAAGATTGATTACCTCAAACTTTCCTTTTCCATAAGTATCATACATAATAATACTTTCATGGTATTCGCCGTGCCCTGCATTTGCAATTGACCAGGTTGCGTTATTTCTGTGTTCAAGAATCGGGAAACTGATAGTCTCGCGAGATTTTACATAATTTCTACCATAAAGACCTGATACGGTGTATTGGAACTCATCGGCTTCAAGGCGACGGTCTCTGTATCTAATTGAAGTTAATTCTGTAATTTCCGGATACTGTTTAAGTGCAGCAATCATAAAGGTGGAGGTTGCTACTACTTTTCCGCCCGCTTGTACAAAAGCTTTAATTTTATCCACAATCTGACTATCCTTTAAGGAAGCTGCGGTAACTAATACAGAAGAAGTTTTTTCATTGTATTCAGGGAAATCAGGACTTGGTTCCATAGGAATACCTATCATTCCCAGATAATCTTCTATATGGTCATCTCCCTGAGAATTAAAAGGAATATAAACTGGAAGTCCCTGTGGATTTCCGCAATTTCCCATAATTTTATCAAGCTTTTGATACATAAAGCCCAGAGGAGTTGCCCGTTTATTATTGTAGATTGCAGGCCAGCAGAACATCATTATTTCTTTTGCTTTTGCAAAGGCTGTAAGATAGGCCTGTTCAAGATAAGTATCAATTCTGTCGCACTCAAAAGGATCAAACCAGCCGCCACCATTTTTTCCAGGAAGAACATTATCCATCCAGCGAACAAGAGAATAGCTTAAATAGCGTGGCAAATGCTGGTCCTGGAGAGCACCGTGGCGGGTTTCGGTTCCTGTATAAATTGCATCAAAAATATTTCTCTGCTGCTGAGGATTATAGCCAGTTTCCTGATAGCTTTCGCGCCAGTTTGGATATTTTATGATTATGTTGATTTTAGGATTTATTTTTTTTGCAGGCTTGATAATCAGATTTTCAGAAACTTCCTGCATTTTTGCCAGCCTGAACTCTTCCCAGGAGAGTTTTCCTTTTTCACGGATACAGTCTTCGCACATACACTGGGTAAAGAAAAAGTCATCAATAATAAACTCATCAAAAAGTGAGGCAGTATATTCACTGACTTCTTTTAATTTATTGCGCATTCCTTCGTTGCAGTAACACATTGTATCAAAAAGTCGCTGCCTGTTTTTGTCAGAATCATTCAAATCAGGAGAAACGGTTGTAATTCCACCAGAAACTTCAATTCCATATTCGCCAAGAACTTTTTTAATCATTTCTATCTGTTCTTTTCTGGCAAAAGTTCCCCTGAAAGTCTCAAGATAGACCTTATCTATTCCTACGTATTTTTGAAGCCAGTCAGTTTCTTTACGCAGTTCTTCTTCACTAATTCTATCTGCCCATTGAGCAACACAATAAGTTACTGATTTAAAATTTTTGAATAAAGACATAAAAAACTCCTATGCTTTTTAGTATAGCACAGAAGCTTTTTGCCAATATCTGAAAAAATTGTATTAATCTATATATTCATCATCTTTGCTGATAATCTTAAGGCTTCCTTCTTCATAAGCCTGCCTTAATTCTGCATAAAAATGTGAAGTAACTGCATCACAGTCTGCTTTTCTAAAAGGGCGTAAAATGCCTTCCTGTTCGATAATTTGAGCACGACGACCGGAAGAAACATTAGTAAGAAGCTTAGCCCTAAAATCATCGGATTTTCCTGCAAGAAGATAGCATATATTTTTATCGTCCATTTCGCGCAGTTTTTCCTGAATAAAGCGGTCGTCAGCCTGTAAAATATCATCCTGGGTAAAAAGACGTTCCCGCAATTCTTGTCCAAGCTCAGGATTATCCTGTGAAAGAGTTTTCAGGATACCATTTTCTGCAGCAAAATCCATTTTTTTAAGGATTTGAGCCAGGGCATTTCGACCATCAATATTTTCTGCTTTTTCGCTAGTCTGACTCAGGGATTTTTCGTACATTGCCTTATCAACCCGCTGTAAAACTTCTGGAGAAATAGGAGTCATTTTTGCAAGTCGAAGAACGACATCTTTTTTTTCATCTTCTTCCATGAGATTTATTATGCCGGCAGCCTTTTTAGGTTCCAGATAAGAAAGAACCAGAGATTTTATACCGACATTTTCATCTTTTAAGAGAAGATAAACTCGTTCACGGTCTGCCTCATTTAAATATTCAAAAGGCTTTTTTCCTTCCAAAGGAACAGATTTTTTTATTAACTGCTCAGCCTTATTTTTACCATAGGCTTTTGTAAGCATTTGACGGGCAGCTTCTACTCCACTGGACTGACGTGCATTTTCAAGTAAATCCTGAAACTCCTCCAGAATCTGCTCAGACTCTTCCTTGCTGACAGAACGGATGGAAGCAATTTCGGGTACAATTTTTTCTATCTGAGCATCTGAAAGATGTGGCAGTATTTTTGCAGCTTCGTTTTCACCAATTATCAGCAGAAACTTTGCAACACGACGATAAACAGAATCTTTTCCATCAGGATTTTGTGTTCTTGCAGGAACTTTTAATAATGAGTTATCCGCAAGAGTCTTTTTTGAAGCAGACTTTTCTGGTTCTGCCTTTGCGGAAGACTGTTTTACCTGTTCATAAGCATTTGCCCGCACATTATTCAACTTCATATTCTATATAGTAGCACAAATGTAGGATAAAAAAAATACATAAAATCGTAATAAAATAATTCTGCAGCCAATTATGAATTATACATTCTGCATTATTAATTATTCATTATTCCTAATCATTGCTGCATAAGAACCATCCTGTGCAATAAGGGAAACATGATTTCCCCGCTCCACAATCTGTCCATGGTCAACATAGAAAATTAAATCAGAATTGCGGATTGTAGAAAGTCGATGAGCAATAATAAAGCTGGTTCTTCCCTTCAGCAGTTCGTCCAAACCTTTCTGCAGAGCTTTTTCTGTCTGGGTATCTACAGAAGAAGTTGCCTCATCAAGAATAAGAATGCGAGGATTACTCAAAAGAACGCGGGCAAAAGAAATCAACTGCTTCTGGCCCTGACTTAGACCGCCGCCATTTGCCGTGAGTTTTGTATTATATCCATCAGGAAAAGCCATAATAAAATCGTGAGCCTGAACAGTTTTTGCGGCCTGCATACATTCTTCATCACTTGCATCAAGACGACCGTAGCGGATATTTTCCATAATAGTTCCACTGAACAAAAAACTATCCTGTAACATTACACCAACCTGCTTGCGAATCGATTTTATTTTCAGATTCTGAATGTCAATGCCGTCAATTAAAATCCTTCCCTCATCAGGATTATAAAACCTGCTTAAAAGATTTACGATTGTTGTTTTTCCAGCTCCAGTAGGACCAACAATTGCAACAGACATACCCGGAGTAATTGTAAAATCAACATCCTTCAGAACAGGATTATCTTTTTCATAACTGAAGTTTACATGCTCAAACTGAACATGGCCGCGAATTGGAGGTAAATCTTCAGCCCCCTCTTTATCTGTAATTTCTTCCGGTTCATCAAGAAGTTCAAAAATACGTTCTACATAGGCGCCAGTTGTTACCATTGTATTGTAAAAATTACCAAGGTTTTGAATTGGGAACCAGAAGCGCCAGATATAGCCGGCAAAAGCAACTAAAGTTCCTACAGTTACAGTTCCGCCCATTCCATCACCAAGCCAGGCAATTCCTGCACAATAAACAAGGGCAACTCCAATTGTAGAAAGATTATCAACTACTGGCCAGATAATATTATTTATGTTTACAGCCCGAATCCAGGCCTTCTTACACTTATCACAGAGAGAATTAAATATTCCCTGATTTACATTCTCACGGGCAAAACTCTGGGTAATCTTCATTCCATTTAGACTTTCAGAAAGATAGGCGGTAAGATTTGAACGCTTATAACTTTCCTGCTTCCAGGCTTCATGCTGCTTTTTCTTCATTGAAAACAAAACAATAAAAAGCACAGGAAGCACTGCCATACAGACAAGTGTAAGACGAACATCAATTGCAAGCATAAAACATATAATAACGACAAGAGTAAACAAATCACTGATAAGCTGAATTATACCGTTACTAAGTAAATCTGAAAGTGAGTTTACGTAATTTACTACGCGGATAAGAATCTTTCCATGAGGACGACTGTCAAAATAAGTAAAAGGCAGAGCCTGTAATTTTGTAAAAATCTCCTTTCTTATGGAAACAATGATTTTCTGGGCAACACGGGTCATCAGCTTTAATTTCATAGCAAGAAGGACACGCACTACCAGAGTTGAAACAAGAAGAAATATACTGATTTTTAGAAGCATTCCGTACTTTTCCATAAAAGCAGCACTTTCTGGCAGGGCTTTTGCAGCTGGAATCGCCACATCAATTGCCATTCTTATTAAGTAGGGACTAAGCAATCCAATTCCAGAAGCAAGAAGCATAAGGAGGCAGGATAAAGCCATCCATCCGGTATAAGGCTTAATCCATTTCATCATTCGTGGAATTATCTTCAAATTAAGTTTTCTTTCTATCTGCTCGTCTTCATCATATTTATTTCTAGCCATAAAAACTCCAAATTACTCTTACAAATTATTGCTGTTCCTGCATAACTTCTTTGTAATATCCGTCAAGGCTCATAAGCTCTTCATGAGTACCTTTTTGGGCAATACGTCCATTCTGTACAACCATAATTACATCACAATCCTTAAATGAAGACACTCTGTGAGATATAATAAAGGTTGTATGTCCTTTACACTGCTCTTTTATAGACTTTCTGATTTTCTGCTCAGTTTCTGTATCAACAGCACTGGTTGTATCATCAAGAATCATAATGCGCGGATTAGCAAGGAAAAGACGGGCAAGGGCAATTCTCTGTTTTTGTCCTCCCGAAAGACCAACTCCTCGCTCACCAACCACAGTGTCATATCCGTCGGTTAAATCGCCAATAAAATCTTTTACCCGAGCTAGTTCTGCTGCTCTTTCAACTTGAGCAAAATCTGCATTCTGATTTCCAAATGCTATATTGCCTTCAATCGTATCGCTAAAGAGAAAAGCTTCCTGCATGGTGATTCCAACATTTTTTCTAAGGACCTGCGGCTCATAATCTTTGACATTTTTCCCGTCAATTAAAACTTCTCCACTTTTAGCGTCATAATAACGGCACAAAAGATTAGCGATTGTCGATTTTCCGCTTCCAGTCGGTCCAAGAATACCAACAGTCTGTCCCGGCTCAATTACAAATGATACATCATTCAAAACAGGTACATCATTATTATAAGAAAAACAAACATTCTTAAACTCAACTCGCCCCTGAATAGAAGCATCAAGCTCTGCATCCTGGCCAGGTTCTACAATAGAAGCAGAATAATCAGGCACAAACTCTTTTTTTACAGTTGGTTTCATCTCTTTTAATTCATAAAGACGTTTTGCACTTGCACGGAAGTTCTGGGTATTGTCAACCAGTTGTCCGAACATATTAATCGGCTGGGTAAAGGCCCACATCAATCCATTAAAGGTTACAAGCTGACCTATTGTCATCTGATTTGTGATAACCAGATAGCCTCCAAATAATATTAAAATTACAGGAAGAACACCGCAGAGGGTTTCAATCCAAGGGGTGTATTTTACACGAACATCAGCATTGTCAACGGCAACCTTTCTATAATTTTCGTTTTCTACATCAAACTTGCTGATTTCGTATTCTTCGCGGACAAAGGCTTTGATAACTCGGTTTCCTTCAATATTTTCACCTACACGAGTATTTAAAACACTGAACTGATCACGAACTCTCATGTGGGCTGGACCAATATGAATCTTAAACTTCTGTACCAGCCAGATTACAAAGGGAGCTATAGCAAGAAAAGCAAGCATAAGCTTCCAGTTAATCAGACCAAGAGTTATGATTGAAAAAACGTAAATCAGGATATTTTCTACAATCTGATATAAAACCCAGGCTACAAAATGACGAACCTTATCCAAATCGGCAGTAAGAAGAGTAAGAACGTTTCCTGACGGAGTTTTATCGTACCAGGCAAAATCCAGAGTCTGTATGTGGGCATATAAATCTTCCCGCATTTTTCGGATTACATTCTGACTGCAATGCTCAAATATAACCTGATAGGTATAGCGGAAAACAGATTTTAAAAATGTTGCAGAAACCATTATGAGAATAAGTTTAAAAAGGAGTTTAAGCTCATGAGAATCGCTTAAAATGACTTTATCAACGATGTTTCCTGTAATCAAAGGATTTATCATATTTATAGCAGCTACAGAAACACTTAGGGATAAGCCTAAAATCATCATAAACCTGTATTTTTTTATGTATTTCCAAATCCACTTATACACTGCGGTCTCCTCCAAAAAATAGAAAAGAAATAATAAAAAATTATTATGATTTACTCTAGCATTTAGTTGATTCTCGTGATATAAAAAAGAGAGAATCAAATTGTATGAATCTCTTCTATGTAGGAAGGATGGAAAAACATGGATGAACTCTTTGAATACTCTGACAGTTTGAATGCCCCTTTTGAAGCATTTAAGGGAAACTGGAAGGTTGTAAAGCCTCACTGGCATTATTTTACAGAGATGGTCTATCTTGTAAAAGGTAAGTTAATTGCAGAAGTTGAGGGAAAAGTTTTTACTATGGCTCCCGGTGATATGATAACTTTTTTTCCTAAACAGATTCATGCATTTGTAGATTATCCGGAAAATAAGTTTTCTACTTCTGTTCAGGAAGAATCAGAAAATACAGAAACCGAGATTCTTTTTTATGTCTTGAAATTTGACAACATGATTTTGTCAAATACTACCCCGGGTTCCCCAAAATTACCAAAGCTTCTGGACAATGCAAATACAAACGCAAATCCTCTGAATATGGTAACAGCCCAGGATTTACGCTTTAATCCTGTAAAATTATTTTTTGAAAACTGTATTTGGGAAACTAAAAACAAGCAGTTTGGCTATGATATAAAGGTTGCCTCAACAATCAGCCTGATTGTAACTGAATTAATCCGAATCTGGCACAGACATGGTTTTGCCTTTTCTACAAATCCAACTTATGACCAGTTCAGTACAAAGGATTTCTCTGTTCTTGAATATATTGATAAACATTCTTCTGAAAATATAAGCGTTGAAAATCTGGCAAGCAAATGCGGTATGTGTTATTCAAACTTTGCAAAACAGTTTAAAACCCATTTTGGACGAACCTGCAAGGAATATATTGAATTTGTACGAATATGTAAGGCAGACAATCTTCTTCTCTATACAGACAAAACGCTCGATTATATAAGTCAGGAAACAGGTTTTACAGATGCAAGCCATTTTATCCGCACTTACAAAAAAATCAGGGGCATTACGCCAAAACAGCGTCGTATGACAAAAAAACTGGAATTTTAAGAAACTCTTAAAATTCCAGAAACTAAAAAGAGAAAACAAAAAAAAGATATATTTCAAATAAGGACTGACAGAAACTTTCACAGTTCCAGGTATTTTTCTCCTTTTCTGTCAGCCCTTTATGAATCACATTTTTTAATTACTTCTGCTGAGCCTGATAAATCTTGTTTGTAAGATCTACAATCTTATCTACATTCAAGTTCTTACAAGAAGCAATATATTCATTCCAATCCTTGTTGATATCTTTCTGTCCTGTTACAAACTTAAGTGTCCAGGAATTGATGTTATCAATAAGAGGAACTGCCCAAAGATTCAACTGTTCACGCTGATCTTCAGAAGGCTTAGCTTTTGGATCTACAGTAGCAACAGTCTTGTATTTTCCGTAGCGGGCATACAAATCCTGTACTTCTGGAGTGAAAGCATCTGTTGATTCTGCTGTTGAGTGACCATAGAAGTAGTTACCGCCAGCATATCCCCACTTAAGACGGATATCTGTATCTGTATCTGCTCCAGGAAGACCAAGACCACCACACTTGTAGCCAGGAAGAAGCTTCTTAATCTGTTTTCCATCAACAGTAGCGTAATCCCATGTCTTACCCTTTGGACCCCACTTACAGAGTGTGTAAGCTTCTTCTGAGTAGAACATCCAGTCAACAAAGCGCATAAGTTTGATGAATTCTTTTTCTCCAAGTGTATCAAGAGCTCTCTTAGAAATCATAACACCACATTCAAGACGAGATGTTTCTGCAAGGTTCTTGTTTGTTCCAGATGGATATGCAGTTACATAGCATTTTGCACTGTCGCCAACAATTTTCTTAACACCAGCGATATCGTTAGCCATCTGAGAGCGGTTTGTAGACATAATAACTGTCTTTCCGCTGTAGAATTTGTTATGAGCAACGTCATCAGCCTGAGTAAAGGTCTCTGGATCAAGAAGTCCATCCTTTACAAAGCTGTTAGCAACTGTTACGAATTTTTTGAAATCATCGCTGATTGAAGAAGAGTAGAATTCCTTCTTCTTTGGATCAAACTTAATACCACCATTTGAACCTTCAATAGCCCATCCAGAAAGAACGTTGTAAGAAGCACCCATCAATTTAAGAAGGTTACCACCCTGTCCTTTTCCAGATTCACCACACCAGAGGTCAGACCAGATGTAGTCAGATTCTTTACACATACCCTGTGCAACCATGTACTTCTTTACACCAAGAAGAACATCGTGCAGGCTTTCCCATGTCCATGTCTTTTCAAGTTCACGAACATCGTAACCAGCAGCTGTGAAAATATCATCACGAACCATAATTGTATAGTCCTGAAGAGCTGCCTGATGCATACCTGGAAGACGATAGAATTTTCCATCGCTCTGGCGGATTGTATCAAGGTCAGGGTTCATGTTGTATTTATTTACGAATGCTGTGAAGTTTGGCATGTACTGAGTATAATCAGAAACAGCTACTACACCGCCACCTGCAACATACTGGTCTTCGCTATATACTTTTGGAATAATGAATGTAGCTGAACCAGAGTTGATTGCAAGGTTAATCTTCTGATTGTAGTCACCACTATCATAAGAAGTAATATCAAGATGAACATTTGTTACATCTTCAATATCCTTGAAGATACCTTCAGTTTTCCAGGTATCCTGCATAGCATACCAGGAAGCATCACTGAAAGAAATTGAATAAGTTACAGGATTGTCAGAATGGAATGTTTTTCCTTCTCCAAAAGTATAACCCAAAGATGCCTCTGAAGCTTCACTTGCCTTTTCCTTCTTAGAACCAGAGCAAGCTGTAAAGAGAGCAGCTGCACACATAACTGCAACAGCAACAGTTACAAGTTTTTTCATCGTTTTATCCTCCTATAAATAAAACTTTTTTATTTCAATATGGCTGAACCTAAAAAATTGCTCCAAGTTTTCGCAATTTTTTACGATTCTTCCATTATTATTCTTTTACCCCACCTAACATCATGCCTTCTACATAATACTTAGATATAAACGGATAGACACAGATGATTGGCAGAGCCATAAGGACCATAGAACAAGACTTGATATTTGCAGCAATCTGCATTTTTTCTGCACTGGCTTCACCAGGGTCGGCTGATGTAGATGCACCTGAAATAACAGTCTTAAGATAATAAGCAACCGGCCACATTTCCTTTTTATCAAGGTAAAGGAAGGCATTGTACCAGTTGTTCCAGTAACCTACTGCATTGAACAAAATCATTGTTGCAATAATAGGCATTGAAAGAGGAAGAACAATTTTTACAAAAATCCCTACCGGACTAAGACCATCAAGTTCACCAGCTTCTTCCAAATCGTGCGGGATTTCCGAAAAGAAGGATTTCATAAGGATGATGTAGTAGGTACTGAGCAAAGACGGAATGATAAATCCGGCAACTTTATTTACAAGATGCAGCTTCATCATCAAAACGTAATTTGGAATCAAACCGCCACCAAAATACATTGTAAAGATAACGAACTTAGTAAGGACCTTATAACCCTTCAATTCTTTTTTTGAAAGCGGATATGCCATACAGCAACTGAAAACAAGAGAAAGGAAGGTTCCAATAACAGAATAAATTACCGTATTTTTATAAGAGTGCATAAATTCACCCTTTGCAAATACAGATTTATAAGTTTCCAAATTGAATCCAATAGGTAATAAATTAACCTTTCCCATTGTAATTGCTTCTTCCGAAGAAAAAGACTGAGCTACCAGATACAAAAATGGATACAAAGTTGCCGCGCATACAAGCAGCATTATAATTGTATTAATCCATTTGAAAACAATATATCCTGTTGATTCTTTTACTTTTACACCAGTTTTTTCAGACATTTTTTAATTCCTCCTCTACCACAAACCAGATCCGGAAACTTTCTTTGAAACTCTATTTGCCATAGTAAGCAGGAAGAGGTTTAACAAAGCTTCGAATAAACCAACAGCCGTTGCATAACTGTAGTTGCCGGAACCAAGACCCATTCGGAAAACGAAGGTAGAAATAATATCTGCCGTTTCATAAGTCATAGGATTATATAAAAGGAATACTTTTTCAAAAGCACCACCAGAACCAACAAGTCCACCAATATCCAAAATTAAAAGAGTCGTAATTGTTGGAAGAATGCAAGGAATAGTTACATGCCATACCCGCTGAAAGTGATTTGCACCATCAACCTCTGCCGCTTCATACAAGGAAGGATTGATTCCTGCAATTGCTGCCAGATAAAGGATTGTACCCCACCCCAATGCCTGCCAGACACCAGAAATTACGAAAATCGGATTGAAATATTGAGGGAAAGCAATAAAGGAGATTTTATCGCCACCAAAATGCGCAATCAACTGATTCAAAGGGCCGCTTGTAGAAACCAGCTCGCGAATCATACCTGTAACAATTACCATTGAAATAAAGTGTGGAAGATATGAAACAGTCTGAACAAACTTTTTCCACCACAAAGCCTTAATTTCATTCAATAAAAGCGCAAAAATCAAAGTTAACGGAAAGCGAACGATAAGATAAGAGACATTAAGCACTAAAGTATTTCTGAAAGCACGCCAAAAGGTCTTATCACCAATAAACTGCTTAAAATATTTAAAACCGCTCCATTTATCGCCAAAAAGACTGCCACCTGCACGATAACGACGGAATGCAATAATATTACCAGCCATTGGAATATAACGGAAAATTATATAATAGAGAATCGGAATAAGAAGAAGGGCATAAAACTGCCAGTACTTTCTCATATACCGTTTAAAATTATCAAACTTTGGTCTTTCACCAACTATTTTTACCTGACTTTTTGAAGACATTCTTCCTCCACTCTAGTCCGATAGACCAGCAAAAATGATTGAAAGTATAACTTCCATTCTTGCATACTTGCATACTAGTCTACCTCTTTAAAATGATAAATTATATTTCTGATTTGTCAAGAAAAAATAATACAGAAAGTAGAAAAAAATTATAAACTTGCATACTAGAAAGGATTTTTTCTATTAATATTCTAGTTGACTAGTTTTTTTTCCTATTTTAGAATTAAAGAATGAAAAAGACAGAAAAAGAAAATAAAGAATCTAACAGAGATTATGCACTCAGAATTATCCGCGAGAATATCATCAATCTGGAATTACAGCCAGGCAGCATGATCAGTGAACAGGATATTGCTGATGAACTGAAGCTTTCTCGTACTCCTGTACATGAAGCCTTGCAAGAACTGGCACGTACAAAAATTATTGAAATCCTTCCGCAGAGAGGCAGTCTTGTAAGCCTGATTGATATGAAACTTGTTGAGGAAGCCGTTTTTATACGTGCGGTAGTTGAATCAGCTGTTACAGAACTTGTCTGCGAGATTGCTAGCGAAAAAGACATCACCAGACTTGAAGAAAACGTTAATCTCCAGGAATTTTATCATACTAAGAATAACCTGGATAAAATCATGGAACTTGATAATGAGTTCCATAAAATGATGTACGAAATTACAAACAAACTCCAGTGTCATTATATGGTAAAAACAATGAATATTCATTATGACCGATTCAGAGAATTGAGACTTCACGCTTCGGATACAGGAATAATCATAAAGGAACATAAGGGGATTTTGGAGGCAATCAAAAACAATCAGCCGGAAGAAGCCAAAAGACTTTTGAAGCAGCATTTGAACAGGCATACAGTTGATGAAAAAGACGTAAGGGCTAAATACCCTCAGTTCTTTGCGACATTTTTTTTAGGATTATATAATATAACAAACATCACGCGGGTGTAGCGAAGCTGGTTATCGCGCTGGCCTGTCACGCCGGAGATCAGGGGTTCGAGCCCCCTCACTCGCGCTAAGGCTTCCTCAATCAGCGAGGAAGCTTTTTTATTTCTAACCGGGTAATAGCGCAGCTGGTAGCGCACTAGCTTCGGGAGTTAGGGGTCGGCGGTTCAAATCCGCCTTACCCGAAATATATTATTACCGAGTCTATAATAGACTTTGAAAAACAGACGGAATCACCGAAAAAAGGAGGTGACAAAATTATGGCAACAATCATGGTTGATGATTCAGAGAACCTTGAAAAAGCAATCAAACGTTTTAAGCGAATGGTTGAAAAAGAAGGTATTATCCGCGAATACAAAAAGCGTGAATATTTTGAAAAACCTTCTGCTACTCTTCACCAGAAGAAAACAACTCTTGAGCGCAAGCTTTTGAACAAGAGACGTAAGTCAGAAAAGAAAGATTACTAATTTTTAGTTTTCTTGAATTATACGAATTATAAGAAACAGTCCTGAGTTTTTTGGGACTGTTTTTTTTTATCTGTGTTTTTATCTTTACCATATTTTAAAATCACTGTAAAATTGAAGCTACACTAAAATATATATTTTTTAAGGAAATAAAATGAAACAACTGATGTTGGGGAACGCGGCTGCGGCACGCGGACTTTACGAATCCGGATGTGAATTCATTTCAAGCTACCCGGGCACACCAAGTACAGAAATTACAGAAGAAGCCGCTAAGTTTAAGGAAATCTATTGTGAATGGGCACCAAATGAAAAAGTTGCCCTGGAATCTGCTTTTGGAGCATGTCTTGCAGGCAGACGTTCTTTCTGCGGAATGAAGCATGTCGGTTTAAACGTTGCTGCTGACCCTCTTTTTACTATGAGTTACACCGGCGTAAATGCTGGTCTTGTAATCGGTGTTGCTGATGACCCTGGAATGCATTCTTCACAAAACGAACAGGACAGTAGACATCACGCAATTGCTTCTAAAGTACCGATGATTGAACCTTCTGATGCTGATGAAGCCCGCGAGTTTGCAAAAATTGCTTTTGAAATCAGTGAAAAGTTTGATACCCCGGTTTTATACAAAATGTGCACCCGTATCGCACACAGTCAGAGCATTACAGAAACAGCAGAACGCATTGTCCCTGAACATAAAGCTTACGAAAAAACAATTTCAAAATATGTAATGGCTCCTGCAAATGCAATCCGCCGCCATCCTTTTGTTGAGCAGAGAATGAAGGATTTGGAAAAATGGAGTGAGACAAGCGGAATTAACAGAATTGAAAAAGCTTCTACAGCGGTAAAAGTTCTTGGAACTGACTCCGATAAAGTTGGAATCATCACTTCATCTACAAGCTACCAGTACGTAAAAGAAGTTCTTGGCGACTCTGTAAATATTTTAAAGCTGGGAATGGTAAATCCTCTTCCGGCAGATATGATCCGCAAGTTTGCAGCTGGTCTTGAAAAACTGATTATTGTAGAAGAGCTTGATCCTATTATTGAAACTTTCGTACGTGGACTTGGACTTTCTGCAAACGTGGATATTCATGGCAAAGATATGTTCCCAATCTGCGGCGAGTTCAGTCAGAATCTTGTGGCGGCTGCTTTTGGTCACGAGATTCCACAGGGCACAAAACTAGATGAAGTTCAGATTCCTGTTCGTCCACCAATTATGTGTGCAGGCTGTCCTCACCGAGGAATGTTCTATGCATTAAACAAACTTAAAGTTACAGTATTCGGTGATATCGGCTGCTATACTTTAGGAAGCGTGGCTCCACTCAGCGCCATGGATGTAACTCTTTGTATGGGTGCATCTTTCAGCGGTCTTCACGGCTGGAACAAGGCTGGCGGTACAGAAAATGAAAAAAAATCAGTTGCTGTAATTGGTGACTCAACCTTTATGCATTCTGGAATGACAGGTCTTGCTACAATCGCCTATAATCAGTCTAATTCAACAGTAATTGTTCTTGATAACTCAATCACTGGAATGACAGGTCATCAGCAGAATCCTACAACAGGAAAAAATCTTTATGGAGATCCAGCAGGCCGCGTTGATTTAGAAGCCCTTGCCCGCGCTATGGGAATTAATCGTGTTCGCGTGGTTGACCCTTACAATATTGCAGAGTGCGAAGCTGCTGTTCGCGAGGAACTTGAGGTTGAAGAACCAAGTCTGATTATCAGTCGACGTCCATGTGCACTTTTAAAAGAAGTTAAGCCAAAACCAGCCCTCAAAGTTGATGAAGCTAAATGCAAGAGCTGCAAGATGTGTATGAAAATTGGATGTCCGGCAATTGCGATGAAAAACAATAAAGCAAAAATTGACCCAACTTTATGTGTAGGCTGCGGCGTCTGCTCTCAGATGTGTAAGTTTGGAGCTTTATAATTTCAGGAATCCACTTTGATTATGGAAGAAAACAAGGATTTTTTGACCAGTCAGATAATTACCTATATAGGAAATAAAAGAAGCCTGATAGGAAATATCCAGACAGAGGTTGAAAAAATTGAAAACAAGATTGGGAAGAATAAGCTTGTCTGTGCAGACATATTTTCCGGTTCGGGGATTGTAGCCAGAATGTTAAAAAAACATTCTTCAAAGCTCATAGTCAACGATTTGGAAAACTATTCTTCCTTAATCAACAGCTGTTATCTGACAAACAAAAAAGATTATCCTAAAAAAGAATGTGATGCACTTAGGGCAGAAATCGAAAAACTTTGCACAAAAGAAAAAATTGAGGGAATCATCACCAAAAATTATGCGCCAAAGGATGATGAAAACATAAAAAAAGACGAAAGAGTTTTTTACACCCATTCAAATGCCCTTTTGATTGATTCATACAGGAATTATATTGAGCAAGTTGTAAAGGATGAAAATCTAAAAAAATTCTTTCTAGCCCCTTTGATTACTCAGGCTTCTATCCATGTAAATACCAGCGGAGTTTTCAAAGGTTTTTACAAGGACAAAAATACAGGAATTGGTTGCTTTGGTGCAAGCGGTAAATCTGCCCTTACAAGAATTTTGGGAAAAATAGAACTCACCGAGCCTGTTTTCAGTAATTTTAATTCTGAGGTGGAGATTTATCAAAAGGATGCAGTAGAATTGTCAAAGGGATTAAAGAATCTTGATATTGTTTATCTGGATCCTCCTTACAATCAGCATCCTTACGGTTCAAATTATTTTATGCTTAACCTTATTTTAAAAAATAAATTAGATGTAGAAATAAGTAAAGTAAGTGGTATTACCCAAGACTGGAATCACTCTGCTTTCAATAAATCATTTTCTGCACTAAAATCAATGGAAGAATTAATAGCAAACCTACAAACAAAGTTTGTTATTATTTCATACAACTCAGAAGGTTTTATAAGCTTTGAGCAGATGTTAAATATGCTTAAAAAGTATGGAAAAGTAGAAACTATTGAAATTTCATATAATACCTTTAGAGGAAGCAGAAATTTAAATGCAAGGGATATTCATGTATCAGAATATCTTTTTATATTGGAAAAATAGGAGTATATAAGCAATTCTCCTGGGAGATAATTTATGGTAAAAAATATAATGATAGTAGGTGTTGGCGGACAAGGAGCTCTGCTTGCATCTAAAACATTGGGACAGGTTCTTCTTGATGCTGGTTATGATGTAAAAGTCAGTGAAGTTCATGGAATGAGTCAGCGAGGTGGTTCTGTTGTTACTTATGTCCGCTATGGAGACAAGGTTTACTCCCCTATTGTTGATAAAGGAGAAGCTGATTTTATTGTTTCTTTTGAACTGCTTGAAGCTGCCCGTTACACAGAATATCTTCGCAAGGATGGTCAGATTGTAGTAAACACTCAAAAGATTGACCCTATGCCGGTAATTACAGGAGCTGCTGAATATCCTGCTGATTTGGAAAAAAAGATGTCTGACTCAGGTCTTAAAGTTGATGCCCTTGATTGTTTAACTCTGGCAGAAGAAGCAGGAACTTCAAAGGCTGTAAACATTGTTTTAATGGGAAGACTTTCACGCTATATGGATTTTCCAGTAGAAGCATGGATGACAGCTATCGAAAAGCTTGTAAAACCTCAGTTCCTTGAAGTAAATAAAAAGGCCTTTTTGCTTGGACGAGGATAAGGAAATAAAACAAGGAAACTCAAATGGCAGACGCATGGATGGTTTTCCACCAGCACCAGATAATGGGCCGTCTCCAAAAGAAATGAAGACTCTTTTCCTTTTACACGGTTATTCTGGAGATGCAGGCAACTGGGTTCCTGAATGGCTTTGTGAAAAATATAATTTTGCTATTGTAATTCCTTCCGGCGAAAACTCCTTCTGGCTTGATGCGGAAGCAACCGGTCATCAGTTTGCAACTTTTGTAGGTGTTGAGCTTGTTGATTATGTGCGCAAAACTTTTGGACTTGCCCGCAGACGGGAAAATACTTATCTTATGGGCTTTTCTATGGGCGGTTTTGATGCACTTCACACTGCCCTTCAGTTCCCAGAAGTTTTTGGGAAAACCGCTGCCCTGTCTTCTGCCCTGATTGTTCATGAGGTTGCCGGAATGAAAGCAGAAGGCGGAACTGACGGCAAGGGTGGAAATGCGATTGCAAACTATGCCTACTACCGCGAATGCTTTGGAGAACCTTCAAAACTTTTGGAAAATAACCGCGAATTTCATGGCTTTCTTGACAGTCTGGGCGTAAAGCATGTTTATATAGAAAGCAAGGGAATTCATGACATGATTTTCTGGCAGGAATACGCAACAAAATTTATCCCGCAGATGATGGGTGAATAGTTTTTTTATAAATTGCATATTAAAATATATTTTTATAGATTTTTATCTCTTTACAATTGTTTCTTTATGCAGTAATATTAAGTATATGTTAAGAACTACAGGCATACTTAAATACACTTCCTTTGTCTTTACATTCTTTTTCGCCTAAGGGCGAACTTCTCTAATCTTTTTGTGCAATGAGCACCAGTGGCCGTGCACGGTAACCAATCTTTATACAATTAAATAATACCTGTAAAATGAGGATAAAATTATGAATCTAAAATATTATCAGAAAGAATGTGAATGCATGCCCCTGGATCAGCTGAAAAAACTTCAGGGAGAAAGACTTGCAAAAAACTTCCGCCATGTATATGAAAATGTTGAATATTACAGAAAACGCTGTCAGGAAGCCGGCGTAACCCCAGATGACGTAAAAGGACTTGAAGATTTAGATAAGATTCCTTTCACCTGCAAGGATGATTTGCGTCAGACCTATCCTTACGGACTTTTTGCAGTACCAATGAGTCAGGTAGTCCGTATACACGCTTCAAGTGGCACTACAGGAAAACAGATTGTAGTAGGTTATACAAAAGACGACCTGGAAATCTGGAATGACTGCTGCGCCCGCCAGTTAGTAGCAATCGGCTGTGATGAAAATGACATAATGCAGAATGCCTATGGATACGGACTCTTTACAGGCGGTTTTGGTGTACATGGAGGCGGAACAAAACTTGGACTTCAGGTTGTGCCTATTTCAGCTGGAAATACCCAGCGACAGATAACCTTCATGCAGGATATGAAATCAACTGTTCTCTGCTGTACCCCATCCTACGCCGCCTACCTTGGAGAAACTTTAAAAGACATGGGCTTATCTCCAGCAGACATCCATCTTAAAGCCGGTATTTTTGGTGCAGAACCTTGGACCGAAGAAATGCGCCGTGACATAGAAAAATCTCTTGGAATCAAAGCTTATGATATTTATGGTCTTACAGAAGTAATGGGACCTGGCGTTGCTTACGAATGTCAGGAACAAAAAGGTATGCACGTAAATGAAGACCACTTTATTATTGAAACCATTGACCCGGAAACAGGAAAAAGACTTCCAGATGGTGAAAAAGGTGAATTAGTTTTCACAGCAATTACAAAACAGGCATTCCCTCTTATGCGCTTCCGTACAAAAGATATTGGCGTTCTCAACCGTACTCCATGTGCCTGCGGAAGAACCTTTGTCCGCATGAGTAAACCAATGGGAAGAACCGATGATATGCTCATTATCCGCGGTGTTAACGTATTCCCAAGCCAGATTGAAGGCGTGCTTATGCAGAACGGATATCCTGCAAACTACGAGATTCACGTTGGTCGCGAAAACAATACAGATACCTTTGAAATTAAAGTTGAAATGGTTCCAGAAAAGTTCAGCGATGTTATTTCAGAAGTACATCAGGCAGAAAAACAGCTTGAAAGTGCCCTGCTTTCAGTTCTTCAGATTAAAGCAAAAGTTACACTCGTTGCACCAAAATCAATTGCACGTTCAGAAGGAAAAGCAAAACGCGTTATTGATACACGAAAATTACACGACTAAAAAAGGATAAAGGAGCAAATTATGACTATTAAACAGATTTCTATTTTTATTGAAAACAGAAAAAATGCCTTGTCAGAGCTTACAAATGTTCTGGCAACTCACAATATCAACATTCGTGCATTAAGCCTTGCAGATTCCAGTGATTTTGGAATTGCTCGTCTTATCGTAGATAATTCAGAACAAGTTCAGGCTGCTCTGGAACGCTCTCACTACATTGTAAAAGTTACTTCTGTAATTGCAATTGAGATTCCAGATGAAAGCGGCAGTCTTAACAAAATCCTCAAAGTCCTTGCAGATAACGGCCGCAACGTGGAATATATGTATGGTTTTACTGGTCGCAAAACAAACTCTGCCTATATGATTATCCGCTGTACCGATATTCCTGAAACCGAAAAAGTTCTTGAAAAAGCCGGTATAAGGATGATGAATCAGGACGAACTAGAAAAACTATAATCATATCAAAAGGGCAATATAAACACTTAGATACTTGTTTAATTGCCCTTTTTGGAGTAAAAAATGAGCGACTTAGAAAAAGCTAGAGATTTTTTTTATAAAGATTTATATGCTACAAAATTATCTGGCATTCAAATTGATGAAGTTTCGGAACATTATGCAAAATGCACAATGAAGATTACAGAAAATCACAAGAATGCATACGGCGGAGTAATGGGAGGTGCAATTTTTACACTTGCCGACTTCACCTTTGCAGTTGCATCTAATTTTAATGTGCCACAGACAGTATCTGTCACAAGTCAGATAAATTACACAGGCATGGCAAAAGGAGAAAAACTGATTGCCGAAGCAAAGGTAATTAAGGATGGCCGTTCAACCTGTTTGTACGAAATTATTATTACCGATGATAAAGAAACTCAAGTTGCCTTTGTAACTATCACCGGCATGAAATTAAGCAAATAAATCAGCTGAAATAAGCACTGTGCAAAATCTGTACAGTGCGGTCAGCTTCATCATCATCAACAATCATACTGATATTTACTTTACTTGCACCCTGCGAAATCATCTGAACATTAATTCCTTCATCAGCAAGAGCATCAAAACCACTTGCAAGAATTGCAGAAGAATGAGCCGCATCACAAATAATAGTAACAATAGCCTTTCCTGTACGAACAGTAACTTCACTAGCCTGCTTTAAATCTTCAACAACACCTTTGGGAAACCTAGATAT
>CADCLG010000018.1 GCA_902802305.1 uncultured Spirochaetaceae bacterium | reverse complement strand
TATTTACATTTTCTTCGAGTTTAGGCTTTAAATCGTTTGCCAGCTGCTGAAGAGTCGGCACATCAATATGATAACTTGGCCCCTTACCAACATGACCAGAAGAATTTAACCCGTCCATTGCAACGCCGGAAAGTAAAGCATCAATCTCATCCTGTGATATAGCACCATCACTCATACGTTTCGTCTCCTTCTACTGAAAGTTCTTCAAAATCATCTGAATCCGAATCTTCCATTTTTCCTGTTATTTGAACTGCCATTTTTTTCCCGACAACACCGGGTTGACAATAAAATTTTTTACGATTTCCAATATTTAATGATAAAGGCTCTCCAACCTTAATATTTGACAAACGAACAACATCACCTACACGCAGAGATAAAACATCGCGGATAGGAAGATTGATAGTGTCAACTTCGGCAACAACATCCATGTCAACAGATGCAATTTGCCCCTTGATTGTACTTGCATACTGAGTTGTTGAATTTCTTCTTACCGATGAGAACCAGAATTGTGATGAAAGCTTTGAAACAATCGGTTCAATAGTAAGATATGGAATACAGATATTCATCATTCCTTCTTCATCACCTACCTTTGTATCCAAGGTGATAAGAACGACCATTTCGTTAGGAGGAACGATGGAAGCAAACTGAGGGTTTGTTTCTATCTGCTGGAAGCGGGGACGCAAATCTATTACCTGAGTCCAGGCTTCACGCATATTTGCAAGGATTCTTACAATTACGCCTTCCATTACTTCCTGTTCAATATCCGTAAGTTCTCGGTTTTTGTTTCCTGTTGTGGTTCCACGGCCACCAAAAAGACGGTCAATCATACAGAAAGTAATTGCAGGGTCAATTTCCAGAACTGCATTACCTTTTAAAGGATCCATATTTATGATGGCAAGCGTAGTTGGTGTAGGAATTGAACGGATAAACTCTTCATAAGTCAATTCATCTACAGAAGCAACATGAACGTGAACCAAAGAACGCAGCTGAGCAGACAAAGATGTTGTTGTTAAACGTGCAAAAGTCTCATGCATATTTGAGACTGTACGCAACTGCTCTTTAGAAAACTTTGAAGGACGTTTAAAGTCATATATTTTTATCTTTTTAGGACTGTTAACCAGCTTAAAGTCATCGTTTTCGGCATCGCCGGAACTGATTGCACTTAATAACTGGTCAATCTCATCCTGTGACAGAACTTCGTTCATTCACGCTCCACCTATTTTAACTAGTTTTGTTCAATAACGTCTAACTGATCAAAACTTATATCCCTGATTTTTGATCCGCTCAAAATCAAGTCGTTTATTCCATTTCTAATTTCCATTTTTAATTTATCTTCGTTATTTGAGTTTTTAAGCTCAGAAGCAGATTTACCACGGAAATAACGTCTAAGATAATCTTTTAATTCAACTGTTCTCTGGGTAATTTCTGTAGAACAGGCTTTATCATCTTTTTTGTAGCCCAAAAATACATTCACTCTGACAGTTGCAGGATTTTCATCAGAAGTAGTTGTCTGTATAACCCCAATTGATTTGTACCAGTCGAATACTTCACGCTGACCTTTATATTCCTCTGCAGAAATTGCAGGATTATAAACTTGCTTTGAATTATTTTTTGTAACAATCTTAATTGTAAAGAATACAACAACAAAAATGACTATAACGGCCGCAAGACCGATGATTATCCATTTTAAGAGACTGGGAAAAACACCGCCCAATCTGCCTTTTTTTGCAGGAGCTGAGCTGCCACCATCATCCAGATTCAAATCATCATCATCATTTGCCATTTTCCCCTCCAGCAAATAAAACAAGTATTTTTAATATTAACATTAAAAATGTCCTTCGTCTAGGATTATTATATCCACTCTTCTATTATATGCACGCCCTTCGGCAGTTTCGTTAGAAAACTTAGGACGGGTGTCTGCATATCCAGCTACAGAAAAATTATTTTCACTTACTCCATAATCGGCAAGATAATGAAGAACATTAATAGCCCTTGTAGAAGAAAGTTCCCAGTTGCTTAAAAACTGCGAATCTTGAGCAACAGGAGTATTATCAGTATGCCCTTCTATTCTATACCGTCTGTCTTTTACTTCTTCTGAACGGAAAAACTCAGAAAGACGGAGCAAAGTATCACGAGTTGAATTAATATTTAATTCAGCGCTGCCCTCTTCAAAAAAATTGTCAGAAAGAAGGGTTATAACAAGTCCGCGCTCATCACTGGTAATAGTAATTTTATTTGATTTTACGTCAGGTGCAAAAAGACTTACCGCCTTCTTTTTTGCAAGACCAAGACTTTTTCCTTTTTCTAGAGATGGAAGCGAATTAATATTGTTACCCAAATCGGAAAGACGGCCGGCAGAAAGAGAAAGACCGCCGGTTACAGATTCAGTTTCCTGCATCTGCAAGCTCTGGGTAATGGTTGCCAGCTGAGTAACATCTATTTCTGAAGGATTATAGAGCATTACAAAGAAACACAACATGAGGGTAATCATGTCTCCATAAGTACCTTGCCAGGCGGTTGACGGTTTCTCTGGCGCTTTATTACTACGTTTTGCCATTCACTAGTCCTTTAATACATCTGCTTCGATAGCCTTGCGGGTTACAGGGTCAAGGTAAGTAAGCAGTTTCTGAGCCATAATACGTGGGTTTTCACCAGCCTGTATAGCCAGAACACCTTCAATAATCATTTCTTTTGTACGCATTTCTGCAGCATTATGTGCAAGAAGCTTTGTAGAGAATGGAGAAATAAGCCAGTTGGCCATCATACAACCGTACAAGGTAGTAACAAGAGCAACGGCCATGTTAGGTCCCAAAGATGATTTATCTTCAAGGTTGTTTAACATACCAATCAAACCTACTACAGTACCCATCATACCAAAACCTGGCGCAAATCCAGCCCAGGTATTTATAATACTAATCCATTCAAGGTGGCGGGCTTCACACTGGCTCATTTCGTTTTCCATGATTGCACGGATAATATTTCCATCAGTACCATCAACTACAAGTCTTAAGCCCATTTTCATAAAAGCGTCATCCAAATCTTCAAGGCTGTCTTCAAGTGCAAGAATACCTTCACGTCGGGCTTTTTCAGAAAGAGCCTGCATATTAATTACAATATTCTTTTCACCAAAATCATGAACTTTGAAAGCTCTTCCCATAATTTTGAACAAACCAAGAGCTTTTTTAAGTGGAGCCGCAATGAACATTGCAAAAAGTGAACCACCTACTGTCATGAAAATAGAAGGAATATCAAGAATATTACGTATTGAACCTCCTGAAGCAATTACAGAAACTACAATACAAACAGCACCGCCAATAAGACCTATTATAGACGCAAAATCCATACTACATGACCTCTTGATTATCTATTCCGATTTTTTTACGGTAAGTTATTATTTTATCGATTATTTCGTCGGGGGAATTTCTGACAATGATTTTTCGTCCTGACAACATAGTTAATGTTAAATCAGGATTTGATTCCATACTTTCAATCATATGCGGATTCACCCAATAAATTTTCCCATCTAACCGCATTACATCAATCATTTTTACAATATCCACTTGAAAAAAATTGATTAGATTTAAAATAATTCAACAAATTATATTTAAATCCCTTTTATTATATACTATTTTTTCAATATTTCAATAAATAATTATTCTCATAGAATAAAAAAAAGTTATAAATCAATAAATACTTGCAAAAATTACATTATGAAGTCAAAATAATATATATAAAGATATGGCATAAACATATAGAAGGACAATGCGCTCTTTCTGACCGGAGATTATTATGAACAATACAAACCCCTGCGTTTTTGTTATTGAAGATGATGAAGATATTTCTAACTTAATCTGCATGTACCTGAACAAATCACAAATCAATACTCAGGCTTTTTTTACGGCAGAAGAAGCTCTTTCAGAAATTGAAAACAAAAATATTCCCGACTTGATTGTCCTTGATTTAAATCTGCCTGGAATAAGCGGAATTGATTTTCTTAAAAAATTACGCACGGATTTTTCATCATTTATTCCAATAATAGTTGTTTCTGCAATTAATGAGGAAGAAGAAATTGTTGAGGCCCTGGGAATAGGTGCAGACAACTATGTAACAAAACCTTTTTCACCTGGAATTCTCGTTGCAAGAATTCAGGCAGCTTTACGACGGCAAAATTTTGCAACAGCTCAGGCAGAAGAGTCTATTATTTTTGATGATTACACTCTCCTTCTCCGCAGTTGTGTACTTAAAAAAGGTTCTCGAAAAATATCACTGTCAGCCAAGGAATACAAGGTTCTTGAATATCTTTTAAGAAACGCAGGACAACCTTTGTCGCCGGAAAAAATCTATTACGATGTATGGAACTTAAAATACGGAGATGTGACCGCTGTAGCTGTTTACATTCAGAGATTAAGAAAAAAAATAAAGAAAACACAGGGAAACACCTCCTACATCAAAACTGTTTTTGGTAAGGGCTATATTTTCTCCTGCGATTCTATCATTCATTCAGCAAAATGACATTAAAAAAACAGTTTATCGCATTAATATCAACCATTATTATCATTCCCATTGCCTGTCTTTTATTTATTCTTATTTTTATTTCCGTAAAATCTCCTCACAGACTTTTGATAGGCGGGTATCAACACAGGCTGGAAAATCTTTCGATTGCATTAAATGAAAATGATTTTGAAACAGCTGAAAAAATAGACAGCACAATTTCAGATAAAATTGAATTTATAATTGTAGATGATACAGGCGCTATATTAATGTCAAGATTTCCGGAAATTAAAGCAGGCTTTGACTTTAACCTTGATTACTTTAAAATACTTATGTCAAAAACACTACAGGATTATATTTATCATTTTAATAAAAAAAGCACAGACAATAGAACTTTTTTTATTATTTCCAGAACAGACCATAATTACATTAAAATCAGACGATATTCATTTTATATTCCACATATAATTATTGCCCTTTTTATTTTTATCACTTTATGCTGCATACTAATTTCTATCATTACCAGAACAATCTTTAATTCCATTATAACAATAAAAAATGAAACAGCAGAACTTGCAACAGGTAATCTTTCAAAACAAATTAGGATTATTTACAATGGAAATGAGATTACAGAAATCTCCAAAAGTCTCGAATCTATGCGGCTTTCTCTTCTTGAAGTTCAGAACCAGAAAAATAAATTTGTAATAGGTTTGAGTCATGACTTACGAACTCCAGTTTCAATCATCAGAGGCTATACAGAAGCAATAAAAGACGGAGTAATCACAGGAAAAGATGATATTCTGAACGCAAATGAGCTTATTCTTACAAAAATTACCCAGCTGCAGGGAATGATAAACACTCTGATTGATTTTATGAAATTTGACAGCAATGAAATCAAAAAAAACATGGAACTTCATTCAATTACAAGGGTTATAAATAACTTTGTCAACGAAGCTAAACTTACAGGAAATGTCTTTAATAGAATAATTGAAATTAAGGATGAGCTTGTAAAAGATGATATTTTCATTTTCTTTGATGAGCAGCTTATAATCCGTGTACTGGAAAACCTTTTCAACAATGCCCTGCGATATACAAAAGATAATGACATAATTTCATTTTCATCACATATAAAAGATAAAACTTTGTTCTTTTCGATAAAAGATACGGGTATTGGTATTCCTAAAAAGGACATAAATAATATTTTTAACCTCTTTTTCCGCGGCACAAACTCCAGGAGGGAGGAAGGAATCGGTATTGGTCTTTCGGTTGTAAAAAACATTGTTGACATACACGGTTGGAATATTTCTGTAGAATCCGAACCTGATAAAGGAAGCTGCTTTACAATTGCCATCCCTATAACCGAAGCAAGTTAATTTATTTCCTCTAAAAAGCGATTCAGAAACAAAAGCCCGTCTTTAGTTAAAAAATATCTTTTTTCATCGTTTTGACAGATAATATCCGCAAGCCCTTTTTTCTGCCATTTTTCAAAAAGTCCAATAATCTGCTGAGGAATTGTTCTTTTAAACTTATTAAAAAAATCCTTTTCACTTATACCGGCTGTCTTTCGTAATCCCATCATAAAATATTCAAAAATAGAAGTCTGGCAATCAACAAATTCTATTGCGCAAACATTTAAATCCGTTTTTTTATAAAGAGAGGCAAAATCTTCACACCAAAAATCAATATATTTTTGGACATCTGTAGTATTTGTCCAGCGAAAGGCTCTACCATCACAATCATAAAGAGTACCGCTTGCACCACTTCCACAACCGAGATAATCTTCATGATTCCAGTAGACTAAATTATGAATACATTCGCAGCCAGGCTTGCAGAAATTGGAAACCTCATACTGACAATAACCATTTTTTTCAAGAAAAGCTTTTGATTCAAGCCACAATTCGTCTGCATAATTAAAATCATAATCAAGCTGACCGGAATTGCACTTACGTCCAAGAGGCGTCTGGTCTTCTATCGTAAGAGAATACATGGAAATATGGTCGGGATTAAAAGACATAAGCAGTTCTAAAGATTCTTTAAAGCTTTCTTTACTTTCGTATGGAAGTCCACAGATTAAATCAAAAGATTTTTTTCCCTTCCAATACCTGCTTATTATTTCCATTGCCTTGAGATTTTCTTTTCTTTTTGCCCGTCTGTTTACAAATTGCAGACAGGAATCAGTACATGATTGAATTCCACATGAAATTCTGTTTATTCCATTTTCTTCAAAACTTTCCAGCAGCTCTTTTGTAACATCATCGGGATTCACTTCAATTGTAAATTCAAAAGGCTCATCATCACAAAAAACATCTTTACAAAGAAAAATAGTATCGCAGATTAAACTTGCATTTATACTACCCCTCTTTTGATATAAGTACTTATTGTAATATGTCAATAGCTTTTCAAAGTCTACCTGCATATATTTTCCTACTCTGTATAAAATTTCAGAGCACAAAGCATCTACATAGGAATCTGGAATGCTCTTGCAGCCATTAAAAATTCCAGCTTTTGGAGTAATGCTGAAAAAATCACAGTATTCGCATTTTGAAAGACAAAAGGGAATATGAATATAGAGACTTAATTTTTTATTATTACCGCAAGTCACGTTAATACAGCTTAAAATTTTGGAATGGGAAATAACAGAAAAGAGCTTTTCCGCAAACAGAATCCTTTTTTACAGGTCCCCACAATCTTGAATCAGAGGCAGATTTTCTATTATCGCCTAGAACAAAATATTCATCATCTTTTAATACAAGCTGCTCAAAAGAACCTTTTACACCTAAAGAAGAATCCCATTGAGCATCAGCAGTATAAAAAGTAACGTTATATTTATTTTTAATTACTTCAAACTCAGTAAGAAAGTGCTTTTCCCCTTGAGGCTTGATATAAAGTACATAATCACGCATATAAATAGTATCGCCGGGAAGCCCGATTACCCGCCGCAGCTTTTGTTTACTGCCAGGATAATTTTTATCTTCATAAAGCTGAACCTGCTGGGCTGTAACAAAAGCAACAATATACTTGAGGATTTTCTTTCCCTTAGGAAGCTCATCTTGTTGAATTGAATCTACAAGGACAATATCACCTCTTTCACAGGAATTGCGTAAAAAAGGAAGTACCATAACCAGAGAACCTTCCTTTACATCAGGAATCATTGTCTGTGAAACCTGTCTTACAGGAAAGATGACAAAATGCAGAATCGAACTTATAAGAAAAACAATAAAAAGAATATATAAAACAATAAAAAATGACTGGCGTTTTTTTTCTTTTTTTAATGCATAAGAATATTCAAAAAGCTGTCTGTTCACTTCACCACCCCTTAGTTATTCATTTAAAAATATCATAAAAAATCATATCTTACAATCGGAATATGATCATAATATGAGAACTTGAAAGCATTTTAAGTATATTTTATAATAAAGAGATTATGGCAGAAGGAAGAAAAATTATTGCAGAAAACAGAAAGGCTCGTTTCGATTATTTTATTGAGGACACTTACGAATGTGGAATTGCATTGGAAGGCACAGAAGTAAAATCCTTTAAAAACGGAAACATTTCATTTCCTGACAGTTTTGCCGAAATTATAAATGGTGAAGTCTGGGTGAAGAATCTGCATATTTCTGAGTATCCATTTTCTTCTATTTTCAACCATGATCCCGATAGACCCAAGAAATTACTTCTTCACAGGGAAGAAATTAAAAAAATTACAAGAAAAGTTGAAGAAAAAGGTTACACTTTGGTTCCTATACAGTTTTATTTAAAGGACGGAAAAGTAAAAGCATCTTTGGGTGTATGTAAAGGTAAAAAACAGTACGATAAGCGTGCGACAATAAAAAGCCGAGACATAGACAGAGAATTGCAGAGGGAGTTTAGAAACACAGGGAGATAATTTGAATAGAAAACTGAATAAAAAGATTATTTTTTTATTATTTTTCTCTTTACTTCTTATAAATAGTTTATTTGGTCAGGCACAATACAACATCGATTACTATGGCATTGTTTCTACAGAAATTGACCAGAACATGTCAAAAATGACAAGCGACTTGTATTATACCCAGCTTTGCGAAATTAATAATTTTGTGGTTAACGACAAGAGGATTGCAAACAGTATAGAAGCCGCACCAGAAAACAGCCAGTTGTCCAATGATAACCTCTCTTTTTATGCAAAAATCACAAAAAAAGAAAATTCATCAAAGTGGATTTCTTCTTTTACCCTGATAGACAAGAAAAATAATACAAAACAGACAGAAAGCAAGGAATACGATTCATATTACAAAATTCTTATGGAACCAAAAGCCGTTCTTCAGGCTTCAATCAAAAATCTGATTGATAAACAGGATGTTTCTGCAGGCGATTCCGACATTAATTCTAATTTTAATTTAAACAAAAACTCAGGTCTAGTTTCAACAGAGTTTTTGTCAGGAACCTGGTCTGGAGAAGACAATATTGATAAAATTGTAATCATGAGGGGTGGTCGCGGATTTGTTATTTTTACAAACGGAGCGACAATGAATATTTCTATTGAACTTGAAAACGCTTCTGATTCTACAAAAAAAGTAATAATAACTCAGAGCAGTCGTGCAAACGCTTCTTTCTTAATTGAGCTGCCAAGACAAATTGCCTTAAAGGAAGCAGTAAACGCTGCACCAATAAAATGGACATTTTCTGTCTCAAATGAAAATACTTTAGTTGGAATTAAAAATACACTTATAGAAAGCAACGGCTCTGCGGTCCCAGCAGATTTAAACGTTACTTGGAAACGAAAATCCTGATTTCAGTTTAAATCTTTAAACTTCCCTGTCTAAGAACAACAAAATCATTATTTTCAATTTTAATTATTGTAGAAGGAAGAGCATTCTTTTTATCACCATCAAGAACAATTAAATCTGTATCATTTGAAAATTCTTTTACAATGTCTTCTTCTGAATCGAGAACAGGAAAACCGCTTCTATTTACACTGGTTGAAAAAAGAACTTTACCACACTCCCCTATAATTTTTCTAAGCCATTCATCTCCAGGACAGCGGAAAGCAGTTGTATTAATCTCCTTACCTTCAAGACGGATATCTGGAACTATTACAGTTAAAGGTCCCGGCCATAAGTCAAAAATCTTTTGGGGGATTTTACAGGAAGTATATTCATAAATATCAGAAGGATTGGCAATCAGCTGAATAAAAGGCTTTTTTTCACTTCGTCCCTTTATTTCACGAATTTTTTTATCAGTATTTTCATTAACAATGGCAGAAAATCCATAAACCGTATCAGTTGGAAGAATTACAACTTTTTCTTGAATTAAAAAATCAGAAGAAATTTTTATAGAATTATCATCAGATTTGTGGCAAATCATAAATAGGCACACCTGTTATCATTGGTTTTTCTTGAGTTTTAAAACTTATGTTGCCTTTATTTAAATCATAAAAGAAAAGAATAATCAACCACAAAAAAGCGACAATCAAGGCAGAAAGCTTACAAAATCTTTCAGAAATATATTCAGGTTCCTCGTGCCTAACTACACTACCGGTATCATAAAGTTCAGTCTGATAAGGTTTTAAGCCTGTGATTTTTACAAGTTTTTCGCCGTCATTTACATAATCAAGCTTTCTGGCATAAGCAGCAATAACAGCCTTATCACTTTTTAATGCCGTAAGCTCCAGCGAAAGTTCAGTGTTTATATTTTGAATTTCAGCTTTTTGTCTGCTGACAATTCTCTTTTGTTCTTCCATTTTTTTATAGGACTTAAAACTGTTTTGTCCTACAGTAACAGATAGAAGAACATAAACTAACGTGCCAACAAATAATACGCTTAAATATTTAATACCTTTCATAATTACTTTTTCATTATCGGCATAAAATTATGTTTTCTGAATTTAAAATGTGTGTTATACTAAAAAAAATGTATTAATATTTTATGTTTTTTATTAACATTTATGCCGATAATAAATATAGAATATTATATCAAAATTAAGAGGAATTACATGAGCGATTCAAAAGACTTCACAAATGAACTTGATAGTTATGGTGTTTGGGTAAAGAATACACCGAAAGATGAGCAAAAAGACGAATTTGATATGGCTGACACGCTAAATATACCAGATTTTGACGGTACAGAAGCATTCGAAGACACTGATTTTTCAGATATGTTTAAGGATGAAGCTCAGTTTACCTCTGATTCCATTGAAGGAGATACAACGCTCACTACAGATGAATTACAAAATCTGACAGACAGCATGACAGATATGCCTGTTGAAGAAGTAAATAATAGTGATGATTTGGATTTCAGTGCTTTTGAAGAGCCTGCTGCTACAGTAGAAGCTCTTGAGCCTACCACAGCTGATTCTACACCAGTTGTAGAAGAAGAAAGCACTCCTCTTCCAGCTGATGAAAGCGAGGAAGTTTCACTCGATTCTTTTGAAGAAGTTTCTTTTGATGATTTTGATACAGATTCTTCAAGTCAGCCAGCTTCTTCCAGCGAGGAAGTCTCCCTTGATGATTTTATGAGCGATTCAGGTTCATCATCAACCGAAGAAGTTTCACTTGATGATTTTATGGACTTTGGTGATTTTGATGCTGGTCCAAAAGCTCAAAAAGAAGAAGATATTGTAGATGAAAAACCTCTTGATATGGATATAAGTTTTGATTCATCAGCTGAAAGTGTTGCAACAGAAGATAATTCTTCTATAAATAATGAAGTCATGGACGATGAGCCGGAAGAAGAAGAAGAAGAAGAAGAAGAAGAAACAGAAGCTCTTGAATTTGAAGAAGTTTCTTTTGATTCAGATACAACTGAAACACCAAGCGGTGGAAACGATATTGAAGCTGAAAGCGTAGATCTTTCTGCTTTTGGAATTGATTCAGATGCAGAAGAAACACCTGTAACCCAGGATGTTGAAGCTTCAAAGATAAAAGAACAGGTTGTTGATTATGATTTAAGTGTGGATAATGACAATGCAGCTTCTGCGCCTGTTGTTGGAGAAATAAAATCACCTGCTTCAACAGAAGAAGTCAAAGCTGTAGAAGAAAATGCCATCCCAGCTGCCCCAGCTGCACCTGTTCAAACAGTGGATTCTGGTATTCTTGAGCAGATTGTAGCAGAACTTGCTGGATTAAAAGCAGAAATCAATACATTAAAGACAAATCTTGAGGAAATTAAAGCAAACTCTTCTATCACCGCAACAGAAGCAGTTGAAGAGACAGCTGAAATCGAAGAAGATATTATCCCTGAAAGCGTAGAAGCAGAAGAAAGTTCAGGCGGATTCTTTGATTCTATTGGTGATGATGACACAATTGCCCTTTCAACAGATGAATTAAACAACATTATGAATACAGCAGACTTCTCTTCAAGTGAAATTGTTGAAGAAAATAGCGAAGAAAACATTACTGAAACACCTGTTGAAGAACCAGTTATTGAAGAAACTGTTACCGAAGAAAATGTTACTGAAGAGCCAGTAACTGATGAACCTGTAATCGAAGAAAGTATCACAGAAGAATTCACAAGTGAAGAGCCTGTTTTTGATGAAGAAATAAAAGAAGAAGAGCTTCCTGATGAAATTACAATTCCTGTAGAGGAAACAGACGAAATTATAGAAGAAGCTCCAGAAGAAAATAACGATGCATTAAAAACCGCCGCAATAGTTGGAGCCGCAGCGCTTGGAACAGCAGCAGTTGCAGCAGCACTTTCTGATAAAGATGAAGAAAATACAGTTGAAGAAAATGCTGAAACAGAAGAAATTCCAGTTGAAGAAACTATTGCGGAAGAAGCACCTGTTGAAGAAAGTCCTCTTGAAGATACAATCATAGAAGAAAACTTTGCAGATGAGATTCCTCTTGAAGAAACAGCTGTAGAAGAGCCTATTATTGAGGAAAGTCCTGTTGAAGAAACTTCTTTTGAAGAGACTTTCACAGAAGAAAATTCTGAAGAAGAAACACCTGTAGAAGAAGCTTTCGCAGAAGAAAGTTTTACGGAAGAGACTCCTGTTGAAGATACTTTTGTAGAAGAAAGTTTTACTGAAGAGGCTCCGGTTGAAGAATCTTTCACAGAAGAGGCTCCAGCTGAAGAAACTATCGTGGAAGAAAGCTTTACAGAAGAAACACCTGTAGAAGAGACCATTATTGAAGAAACTCCAGCAGAAGAAGCATTCGCAGAAGAAGCATTCGCAGAAGAAACACCTGTTGAAGAGACTATTACAGAAGAAAACTTTGCAAACGAGATTCCTCTTGAAGAAACATCTATTGAAGAGCCTATCATTGAGGAAAGCCCTGTAGAAGACACTCCAGTTGAAGAAACTTTTGCAGAAGAAACTCCTGTTGAAGAAGATTCCTTTGGTACAATTGATGATATCTTTGATACAGACTTTACCGACCTGCCTGAATCAGATGCTACAGAAGATGAAGCCTTCGGTACAACAGATGATATTTTTGATATCGGATTTGAAGAAGAAAAAGAAGAAGAAAAAGATAATACAGCCGCAATAGTTGCCGGAAGTGCATTAGCCGCAGGTGCAATTGGAGCCGTTGCCGCTGCTGCAGCTGCCCTTTCTGATGATAAAGAAGAAGATACTACAGAAATTTCAGAAAACACAGAAGAAGAAATTGTTTCTGACGAAATCATTGAAGAAGACACCTTGCAGTCTGATTTTGCTGAGGAAACAGCAGTTTCTGATGAAGAAGTTATGGCTGACACCCAGGAAGATACAATTGAAGCTGTAGAAGACGACTTTGTTTCTGTAGATCAGAATATAAACAATCTTTCTGAAAAAAATATTGATTATCTTACAACAAAAGAAGACAGCATAGAAGAAGATGATAAAAACGCTGAATTAAAGAAAGATATCAAATCTGTTCTTCTTTATATGGATCAGCTGCTTGAAAATCTTCCAGAAGACAAGATAATTGAGTTCGCAAAATCAGAAGAGTTTGCAACTTATAAAAAATTATTCTCAGAATTAGGATTGTCTTAATGGGATTGTTGAGTAAAACTTCGGCAGCAGAAATGCAGATAAAAGAAAACCTGCATCCTGCTGTTGAAACACAAATAAAAAAATCCAATTCATTAGGCTTATTAAAAAGAAGCGAAAGTATCTTAAATAATATACATGAATTGGATTTTTTTAATTTTATCACAAAATACAAAATCTCAAGCTGTGCCTTATTTCATAAATCAGGTGATTATTATTTTATTGATAATAGTATTGGTTTTGATGGAAGCTCAATCATCACATCATTTTCATCAAAATCTTTCTGGGATGGAACAATAAGCGAAAATAATAAACTTCTGGCTTTTTGTAAAAAAGATAATTCTATCTCCCCTTTTTACCAGTTTCTTTCTGAGGATTTAAAGGAAAAAACTGACATAATTTATATTCTTAAAAATGAATATAAAATCTTATTTGTTTGTTCTAATGCTGAAATGAATAATATTGAAGGCAGTAACTTTATTAATGATTTTAATATAATGCAAAATTACAGGAAACCTTCTATCATAAATAAAAAAGATGGAATCTGCCTTGATGTTCAAAATGCCCTTGAAAAATATATATTAAGTCAGAACATTTTCAGTTATAATTATAATGCTTTTTATGAAAGCTTAAAAAATACAATTCATAATTATCTTTGTCTGTATTTTAAATATCAAAATATTTTAACTTTTGATAATAGTTTTTGTATTTCTGTCCCTACACTCCGGGATTTTCCTCATGAAATGCTTAAAAAACACATTTTATTAAACCTAAAAGAAATTATTGGAGAATACACCCAATTTATAACATTTTCTTTTTAGGTGTAATAAAAAAATTGGAAATACTTTTTTACGATACAAAATCAGGTGATAAAACTTTTTCAGTTGATAACATTTTTTTTCATTCAAAATATGCACCTAAAACAGAGGCTGAAAGATTTTTATCAGCAAATACTTTTGAATATTCACCAAAAGTTATAATTGTAGTTGAACCTGGTTTTTCATATCTTTATTCTCCATTAAAAAAAAAATATCCTGATTCAAAAATAGGAATAATCAGAATAATAACTCAAGTTCCAGATTCCTCAGTCTGGGATTTTTGCATAAATATTACTGATTTATCAAAAGAAAGTTTAAAAAGCCTATTCACAGAAAGTGAACTTCTTTCGACTCAGTTTTTATGCTGGTCAGCAGCTCAGAAATTATTTTCAACTGAAATAAAGAATATTTTTGGAATTTTTAAAGAATCTTTTGAAGAAGCAAAAAGCCTGATAATAACCCGACAATATTTTGAAAAAAAATGGCTTATTAATGCCTTTAATAATATAAAATATTTAAAAAAAATCACAGATCTTACAAAAAAAATAAATGTTCCGGTTGTAATCACAGCTTCAGGTCCAAGTCTAAAAGAAGCACTTCCATACATCAAAAAATATTCTGACAGGATTTTCATTATCTGTCTTTCCTCTGCCCTTTCAGTTTTATTAAAATATCAAATTAAGCCAGATTTAGTTCTAACAAGCGACGGAGGATTTTGGGCTGGTCAACACTTAAAAAAACTTTCAAACATTCATTTTTCACAAAATAATATAATTGCTCTTCCAGCCGAAGCTTACATTCCAGGTTCTATTACTGAACAAAATATTATTTTACCTTTATCCTACCACGATGGACTTACAAAAGATTTTCTTAAAATCTGTGGAATTAAGTCAATAAAAGCAGAAAGAAACGGTACAGTCAGTGGAACTGCACTGGAGCTTGCAAGAACAATTTCTGAAAATGTAATTTATTTTTGCGGGTTAGACTTATGCTCTTCAAAAGGCTTTCAGCATACTCAGCCAAACGAAATAGAAATAAACAGTCAGATTACAGACAACAGAATCTCAACATCAGAAGGAAGAGCTTCTAAATCAGGCTTTAATTCATATTCTCTTTCAATTTACAGAAGCTGGTTTTGCCAGCAGACAGGCCTTTCACAAGTCTATAGAATCATAGAAAAAGGAAGTCAAAAATCTTTAGGAAATATAAAAGATATAACAACAGAAGATTTTGAAAATAAAATTAAAGGCTGGCAAAAAAAATCTGAATACTTTATGCCGACAAAAGAAATCAGCAAAGAAAGAAAGCAAAAGATTTTAAAAATACTTTTTGAACATATAGAAGAATTATTGCAAAGTCAGGTTAATCAAGAACAATTATTTCCACTGGATTTTATTTCATTAAGACATTGCAGAAATGAGGACGAAAAAAAAGAAGTAATGCAACGTATAGAAAACAATCTGACCAGCTTAAAAAACAAAATTAAAAAGATTTGCGGAATTAAATAAAATGAGCAGTATTTATACATCTATCTTATCAGCAAAAAATGGTAGTCTTATTCCTCTTTTTGATGATGGAAAATCAATGGAATCTAAATACAACCCACAGAATGAAGCAGAAAGAAATGCAGAAAATACAGAAGCTTCAAGTTTTTTTCTTATTTTAGGTATTGGAAGCGGCTTTTTTATAGAAGAGCTTTCAAAAAAATATCCTAATGCACTTATTCTTGCAGTTGAAAAATCTGATGAAGATTTACTTTTTTTGAATCAGCTGGAAAGCTTTCGTAAAATCGCGACAAATAAAAATATTATTGTAACTTCTTTAGAACACTTGCAATCACTGCTTTTACAGAATTATCTTCCTTCATTTTATGGAAATCTAAAAATCATTGAACAGAGAGCCTGGATTCAAAAAAATATGGAAATCAAGGCTTATATTGATAAAATAATAAAAGACAGCCTGCAGCAGATAAGCAGGGATTTTTCTGTTCAGGCACATTTTGGTAAAATCTGGCATAATAATATCATTAATAATATAAAGCTTTACAGCCAGATAAATTATAAAGATTATACTTTGGATTTTGAAAGTAATAAAACAGCCGCGGTTATTGCGGCAGGTTCCTCGCTTGATCAAAACATCAAAAAATTAAAAGAAGATCGGGATAAATATATAATTTTTTCAACTGATACGGCATATTCATCACTATTAAAAAATGGAATAATACCAGAAGTTGTTGTCAGCATTGACGGTCAGAATATTTCTCATTCTCATTTTATACACAATAAACTTTTTTTTGAAAAAACTTTATTTGTATGTGATTTATGTGCTGATTTTTCCGCCTGCAATAATATTATAAAAAACAAGGGAAAAATCCTTTTTTCGATTTCAGGTCATCCACTATCAGAATTATTTTACAAAAGCAATGAACAAGCTTTTATAAAACTTAATTCAGGAGCAGGGACAGTAACGCTTGCAGCACTTGATTTTGCTATAAAAACAGGCTTTACAAAAATTGAAGTTTTTGCCGCTGATTTTGCATATCTTAATGGAAAGTCCTACACAAAAGGAACATATCTTGATTCAATTTATCAACAGATGGCAGATAAGCTAATTTCTACAGAAAAACAATTTGATAAATTACTTTTTAGGACAGAATTAAATCTAAATACAGAAGGTAATAAAACTACCTCAACTTTGGAAGCATACAGGCAGTCAATGCAGGATTTTCTTAAACAAAATGAAATCAATTTTACATACAGAGATTATATTTATTATTTAGAAAAAAATGTAAAAAAAGCTCCTGAAAATAAAATACAAATAAAAACACAAAGCAATAAAAAACTTTTTGATGACTTTAACAATCTGATAAATAAAAATCCTTATAAAAAAAGAGAAATTAATTCAATAAATGACCTGAATATTTTAGAAATTGCACTTTTACCATTAATCTCCTGGCTAAGATTTTACGATAATAAAGAGAGTGATTTTAGCAGTTTATTGGAAAAAGCGTATACATTCTTAAAAAGGAATCAGGTTTTATGAAAAAGAAGTTTATAACAGCATATTGTATTTTTGTTTCCCTTATTTTTGTTTTTTCAATTTTTATTTTTGCCTATAATGTCTTTTTTGAATATAAAAACGGCCAGTCAAGAGCAGATACAAGGTTTGAATACCTTTCTTTAAGCATTAAGCAGCTGAGTATGAAAAAAGAGATTGGCAGTCGAGATTTCTATAATCAGTTGAATGAAATAATTGGCTCTTATGAGGATTTTGCTGCTTTGAAAATTTCTTATAATAATGAAGTTTTACTTGCCTACCCTCAATTAAATATTGATGAAATAAGCAATACTAAATTCATCAAGGATTATAAGCAAACCTTTATGGCAAACGATGCACAAATGCTTATTACAGGAAAATTATTTACACTTCGTCCGACTTCAATAGGAAGATATGCCCGCATTTCCTTTTTAATTATTCTTGTTGTTTCAATCATTACAATTCTTTTGATAATTGTTTTAAATGCCACAGAAAAAAATAATTATATAGAATATAAAGACGATTCAGAAAATCTCCAAAAAGATGAATTGGAAGAAAATTCAGAAGATGAAATTCATACTGTAAATGAAATATTAAACGCATCTTCTCCGGTACAACAAAATATAAATGACAATAATCAACTTGTTGAAGAATCAAAATGTCCACTTGTAAAAGAAAATGAAAGTGAAAAAGAAAGCGAAAATGAAAGCGTTCAAAATAGCGAAAAAATAAACAACGACAAGGTAATTATAAACATAAATCTTGATACAAAACCTCAAAATATTGTAAATGCACCTGAAGCTTCTGACCAAAAATTAGAATCAAAAGTAGAAAAAGTGGAAGCAAAACTCCCGATTGAAGATATAAAACCAATGCCTATTGAAAAGGAAAATCCAAAAGGCTTGTTCTCTCCAGAAACTGGACTAGGCTGGGAATCATACTTTAAGACAAGACTTGAAAATGAATTAAATCGTGCAATCAGTTCAGAAATTGATTTAGCCTTATTCTTAATAAAAATACCTGGTCTTGAAAGAAATTGTGCAGTTATAAAAAAGATTTGTGATTATCTGATTACTCAATTCCAGTTTAAGGATTTGCTTTTTGAATATAAAGATGATTCAATTGCAGCAATAAAAATTGGAACAAACGTAGACCAGGCTCTGACCCTTGCAGAAACAATAAACAAAGATATAAATGATTTATTGGCAGATTATCCTACAAAAAGTTTCATTGGTATATCTACCAGAACAATTAGAATGATGTCTGCTGAAAGATTATTAAAAGAAGCTGATGAGGCCCTTGTTCATGCTCAAGAGGAAGAAGATTCCCCTATTATTGCTTTCAGGGCAGATGCAATTAAATATCAGCAATTTTTGGAAAAGGTAAATAATGACTGATAAATAGTCAAGATTCCTTAGAAGTTTCTGTATTTTCTTCAGAGGCTTCATTATTTGTCTCAGAAGCTTCAGCATTTGCTTGATTAACTTTCTTTTCTAAATCCTGTAAGGCGGTTTCAAACTTTTCAATATTTTCACAATCAGGATAAAGTTCTTTGAGTGATTCAAACTTAACAGAAGCCTCTTCAAAATCTTCTTTTATCAAAAGAATTGAAATTGTATTCTGTAAATATTGACTTTGCGCCGTATCAGAAGCATTCAATTCTTCATACAAGGCTAGAGCCTTATCGTATTCACCAAGTTTAATGTCAATATAAGCCAAAGAAGCTTTAATTGAAGCGTTTTGACTATCTCTTTCAAGCAAATCCTCAAAAACAGGCAGAGCTTCTGTCCATTTAGACTGGGCTACGTAAGTTTTTCCAAGCTTATAATAAACAGCCCAATAATTATCTTTATCAGATAAAGCAAGCTTATAGTATTCAGCAGCCTTGTCGTATTTTTGTAGAGAAAAATAAGTATCGCCAATATTTATGTATTCATTAATTATTCCCTTTGCATTTGCAGCCGATGCTCCAGGAATCAAAGAAATAGACTTTGAAGCACAGGAAAAAAGTACACAAATGCAAGAAAGAATAATTAATGATTCAGCAATTTTTTTAGCCGAGAACAACTTTTTCAATTTCATACAACTGTGATTTATAAAGACCAGAAATATTGTGACCGTAATCAGCAATCAACTGAATGATGTTTCTTGGCGCGTCCTTTGTGTCTGTACCATTCAAACGGTCACCGGCATCTCCCAAACCAGGCATGATGTAAGCCTTTTCGTTCATTACAGGGTCAAGCCAGAGAGTATAGCAGGTACAATTTTCAAGGGCACGAGTAACACGGATACTTCCTTTCAAAGTTGAAATTGTATTAAAGAAAGAAATTGATTTTGGTTTTACACCCTGACTCTGAATGTATTTTACAACAGTTACCAGAGAACCGCCGGTAGCATTCATAGGATCTGCAAAAATCAAATCCTTGCCGTCAAGCTCCTGAAGATTAAAGAAGGATTTGTTTAAATCCATAATGTATTCCATATCAGATTCACTCTTTGTGTCGTTGCGACTGATTTTGAAAAGAGCAAAAGGTGTCTTATATCCATGAGAAGAATATTCCTGGATTTCCTTTGACATAATCATACTTGGAAGAAGAGCCCCACGGAGCATTACACACATAACAGTGTTTTCAATTTTGTGGTCAATATCAGGGATTTTATGAACTGCATAATTCTGTACAGGGAAGTTTACAGGCGTCTTAACAATCATGTGGCCTTTTTTGTCGGAATGCTGGTCTGTATAAGCCATTTTGAAGAGCATTTCGTAAGCGCGCTGACTGTAATACATAAACTCCTGATGGTCAGTTCTTTCGTCACGAAGCTTTGAAATTACACGGGAACATTCAGCATGAGCCCCTTCTTCTGTAACAAAAGAATAAACTTTAATATTAGGATGCTTTGCACAGATTTCCTGCATAGCCTTTCCCATTTTATCATAACCTTCAATAATTTTTTCTTCATTTACCGGTTCAAAGGATTTCATTGTCTCTTTAAACATATCATCAAGGCGCTTTAAATCAGACATATCATCTGAAGTCAAATAGCCATCCAAATCTTCTGCTTTAAGAATAATTTTGTTTTTTTCCATTTTCTAAACTCCTTTTATATAAAAATATGTTTTACAGAACAAATATTTTATATACCTGCTCCTTGCTTATATGAATATTTTTTATGATTAGTTCATTTGAACTTGGATTTTCAATTTCTGAATTAGTAAGACCAAAGGCAAGCTTTAAGAGAACTTTACCGGCTTTAAGATATTTTTCATTTTTAAAATTAAACTTAAAGTTTAATAAATATTGATTTTCAAAATCAGGGTCAATTCTAAAAGAACCGTAGACGTCCAGCAGCTTTAGGTCAAGACTTGTCCCCGTAAGAATAGTCAGAAAAGACTGAGGTTTATTTGCAAAAAAGCGGATTTCGTCAACAGCATTTAAAAGGTAATCGTAAGCTTCGTTTTGCAAAGATGAATCACAAATCAAGCGGTCTACTGCCTCTGTTACATTAAGATATGAATCATAAGTAGAAAGCATATTTTCCAAATCACGACCGGAACATGCAATAGAAGATGAAGGAAAGGATAATTCTAAATCCTGATTTTTATAAATCTGATAGCTTCTATTCGAGGCTTCTGGTCTAAAAGCAGAACTTTCCCAGCCTCTTTTTTTATTCAGGATTTTTGGTATAAACTGACTGGGAATGTTTCCATCAATTGCAAGCTGAACGCTGGTATTTTTTCTGCTCCTATTCAAACCCATATAAACTTTGTTTATACGTTCAAGAATTGTATCAATATCCTTTTCTGATAGCTCTTCCACATTATTCTGCAACACCCTTTTTAGCAAGACGGAATCGGCATTTTTGGGTACTGCAATATAAAATCCACTCTGATTATCAAGCAAATCTAAAGCCTGAATCTGATTGGCCTGCGGAAGGGTTTTACAAGAAAAGAAAATATTACTGAGACTGAATATAAAAATTACACTCAGTCTCAGTAAAAATAAATTAAGCTTTTTCAATTAAGAAACTCCATGACTGATCATCAGCTTCTACAATTATACCACCATTCAGTTCATTTTCCCACTTAATATCAAGTGTTAATGTCTCATTCATGATAAAATCTGAGAACATTTTATAGGCCTCGTTAAGAACCTGTGTTCCAGATAGAGTAAGCTTAATTCTATCAGTTACATTAAAGCCAGCTTCTTTTCTCTGATTCTGGATACCGCGGATTAAATCACGAACATATCCTTCTTTTTTGAGTTCGTCCGTAATTTTAGAATCAAGACCAACTGTTAAAGTTCCGTCATTAAGAACTTTAAGCTCATCTTTTTCGAGACGTTCAACAAGAACTTTTTCTGTATCAAGCTCAACAGATTTTCCGTCTACTTCGATAGTAAGTTTCGTTCCATCAAGAATTGACTGAATCTGTTCAGAAGTAAGGGCGGCAATAATATTTGCAGCGGCTTTCATGGATGAACCAAGTTCTTTTCCTAAAACTTTAAAGTTTGCCTTTGCCTTGTACTCAACAAGCTCATCTTCTCGTTCATGGAAAATAACTTTTTTAACGTTGAGCTCCTCGCGAATACAGTCTTCCATTTCTGCAAGAACTGTTTTTTCTTCAGGATTTCGGGTTACAAGGGCAACACTTGTTAAAGGCTGGCGGTTTTTAAGATTAAAGGTATTTCTCAAGCTGTGTCCCATAGAAACAGCCTTCTGAACGGTTGCCATCTTGAACTCAAGTTTTTCATCTGTCCATGCAGGATTTGGAAGAGGATAATCACAGAGATGAACTGAGATTTTGTCTTCGCTGGTTCTGAGGTTCAAGTACATTTCTTCTGTTATAAATGGAACAAATGGAGCAGCAACCTTTGCAAGAGTCTTTAAGGCAATATAAAGCGCTTCATAAGCTTCTGTCTTATCTGCATCATTTTCTGATTTCCAGAAACGGCGGCGGCTTCGGCGAATGTACCAGTTGTTGAGTTCATCAATAAACTTAACAATTGGGTCAATTGCACCTGATAAATCATAATTATCAAGAGATTGAGAAACGTCTTTTATAAGCTTTTGAGTAATTGAAAGAAGCCATGCATCCAGAGGATTTGAAGGCAATTTATCATCAAAAAGATGACCTGTTGGGGTAATTTTATCAATATTTGCATAAGTTACAAAGAAAGAATAAGAGTTCCACCAAGGAATGATTATAGACTTAAGAACATCTCGTACACCTGCATCTGAGTAGCGGATTTCGTCTGCCTTTACTACAGCTGAATGCATAAGGAAGAGACGGATTGCATCTGCACCAAACTTATTGATTGCTTCAACAGGGTCTGTGTAGTTTCGCAGTGACTTAGACATCTTGCGTCCGTCTTCTGCGAGTACGATTCCGTTTACAATACAGTTTTCAAAGGCAGGCTTATCGAAAAGCTGAGCCGCAAGAACTGTAAGTGTATAGAACCATCCGCGGGTCTGGTCCAGACCTTCTGAGATAAAGTTTGCAGGGAAGTTCTTTTCGAACTTCTCTTTATTTTCAAACGGATAATGTACCTGAGCGTAAGGCATTGAACCTGATTCAAACCAGCAGTCAAATACTTCCGGAATACGGTGCATTGTGCCCTTTCCGCATTTTGGACACTTGAAGGTAATTTTATCTACATACTGTTTGTGTAAATCTTCAGGATATGTTCCACTAAGGTCTTTAAGCTCCTGACGGCTTCCTACACAAAGAGTGTGCTTACAGTCCGGGTCATCACAACGCCAGATAGGAATCGGGTTACCCCAATAGCGATTACGGCTTACAGCCCAGTCACGTGCACCAGCAAGCCATTTTCCAAAACGGCCTTCCTTAATATGACTTGGCTGCCAGTTTATTTTGCTGTTTGCACGAAGAAGTACATCGTGGTAATCTGCAACTTTTACAAACCAGGAACCGATTCCACGATAAATGAGTGGAGAACCACAACGCCAGCAGTGAGGATATGAGTGAACGATAGAATCACGCTTTACAAGCTTTCCTTCTTCCTTGAGGCGTTTCATTATTTCTTTATCAGCGTCCTTTACAAAGAGTCCCTGATAATCAGAAACTTCTTTTGTAAACTTACATTCGGCATCTATTGGCTCAACATTTGGAACTCCAGAACCCTTGAAAACCTTATTATCTTCTTCACCAAAGGCAGGAGCTATATGAACGATACCTGTACCGTCCTCTGTAGAAACATAATCTGCATTGAACATACGGAAAGCACCCTTTTCGCACTTCTGACCGCTCATTTCTTCACAGGCTTTTGGATCTTTAAGATTTGCAAAGTATGGGAAAAGTGGTTCATATTCAGCATCTATAAAATCAGCACCCTTATGGAGATAAATAATTTCGTAATCGGCTTCGTTTTTGTAGTAAGCAGAAAGGCGGGCTTCAGCAAAAATGTAGTAGTCGCCGCTTTCCTTATCAAGAATCTTTACGTAGTCGATATCAGGACCCATACAAAGGCCAAGGTTGCTTGGAAGAGTCCAAGGAGTTGTTGTCCAGGCAAGGAAGTAAGTTTTTCCATTTGCCATGTCAGGGTCGTTTACACCTGCCGGAGCCTTAGTAATCTTAAAGCGAACAGTTACAGTCTGGTCCTGAACATCCTTATAGCCCTGTGCAAGCTCGTGGGTAGAAAGAACTGTAGAACAGCGTGGACAATATGGAAGAATATATTTTCCTTCATAAATAAGTCCCTTATCCCAGAGAGATTTTGCAACCCACCAGATAGATTCCATATATTCGGGATTCATTGTCTTGTAGTCGTTGTCAAAATCAACCCAGCGACCCATACGGGTAATGGTTGTACGCCATTCAGAAGTGTATTTAAGAACGGAAGCGCGACAGGCATCATTAAACTTATCGATACCCAAAGCTTCAATTTCGTGCTTAGAGTTTAATCCAAGCTCTTTTTCAATCAGGTTTTCAACAGGAAGACCGTGACAATCCCAACCGAAACGGCGGTCAACACGTTTTCCTTTCATTGTTTGATATCGTGGAATAATATCTTTAATGGTTGATGGAATAAAATGTCCGAAGTGTGGGAGACCTGTAGCAAACGGAGGGCCATCATAAAAAACAAAGTCCTCTGCCCCTTCTCTCTGGCTAACTGACTTTTTAAAGATGTCATTATCCTGCCAGAATTTTAAAACTTCCTCTTCCTCTTTTGGGAAGTCAACTTTTGGATCAACCGGTTTAAAACTCATTATTAAGTAACCTCAATATTAATAAATTTAATTGCAATATTATGACATATTTTTTTACTTTAAACAATAGACAATAAGGGTGAAAGAATAAAGCATGAAAGGTAAAATATAATATTTTATTATAAAACTTTTCCCCTATTCTGACATCTTGAAAAAGCAATATTTTTATGATAAAATATTAGAATTATGAAGAAACAAAAGAAAAACGTAATTCCAATCTGTTTTGCTACAGATGATAATTACATTCCTTTACTTGCTGTAGCTCTCGCATCCTTGTTGGACAACGGTTCAGAAGAAAATTATTATAAGATATATATTTTAACAACCAGCCTGAAACAGGAAAATATCGATCGGATTTTGAAATTAAAAACTTCAAATTCATCAATCAAATTTGTATCTCTTGCAAAAGAGCTGGATAAGCTTACAGATTTGTTCCATTTAAGGGATTATTATTCAAAAGAAACCTACTATCGCATTTTTATTCCAAATCTTTTTCCTCAATATAAAAAAGTTTTGTATCTTGACTGCGACATTGTAGTACTTAAAGACGTTGCTGAGCTTTATAATACCAGCCTTCACCGTGACTATGTAGCAGCGGTACAGGAAGAAGTAATGCTCACTTACGATGTTTTTGGTAATTATGTTGAAAAAAATGACGGAATTAATAGAAATGAATATTTTAATGCCGGTATTCTTCTTATAAATTGTCAGAAATTCCGCGAAAAGTTCATGGCAGAAAAATTTGTCGATTTATTGAACAGATATACTTTCCGGGTTGTTCAGGATGAAGACTATCTTAACGTTCTCTGTAAAGGACATGTTAAATGGCTTCCCCTGGGCTGGAACAAAACTTCCTATCAGAATGACAGCTTTGATGAAAATGAATTAAAGCTTGTTCATTATAAAATTATCTGGCGTCCATGGAAGTATAAAAATGTTAAATACGAGGAATACTTCTGGAAATATGCCCAGAAAACAGATTTTTACGAGCATCTTTTGAATATGCGTGATACTTATTCCGAAGAGAGCAAGCAGAGGGATAACGAAGTAATGATTAATCTTCAGAAAATGGCTGAAGAAGATGCAAACGATCCTAACAATTATTTCAATACCCATGGAGAAAGAGGAAAAGGAAAGAATATCCTTAACCGATTAAAGAAAATCATCCATATAAAAACCCTGCTGTCATTTAGAAGGATTAAGTAAAGCAAGACAATCAGCTGGTAGCGGTTCAGAACATCTATAACATAACTTTTGACTGCTGCCAGCCTTACTTGACAAGTAGAGATAATTTAAACTAAGATTTAAATATGTTTTTTAATAAGCAGGTTCAGCAAATACCTATTTTTTTTGCTTCAGACAATAATTATGCGCCGTATCTGGCAGTTACATTAAAATCACTTCTTGCCAACGCTTCTCCAGATTATTTTTATAAGATTCACGTTCTTACATCTCATATTGATTCGGATTACAAAGATAAAATCAATAAAGTTCTTACTCCAAACAGTTCAATAGAATATATTTCGCTTGCAAATCAAGTTGCAGAAATAAAAGACAAATTCTGTCTGCGTGATTATTATTCACTTGAAACTTACTACAGATTTTTTATCGCTGATTTGTTTCCTGAATATGACAAGGTTATTTATCTTGACTGCGATTTAATCATTCTGGGTGATATTTCGGATTTGTATTATACAAATATTTCAAATTATCTTGTTGCAGCTGCGCATGAACAGACCTTCAGCCAGTTTCCTCCTTTTGACCGTTATCCAGAAGAGGTTCTGGGGGTTAAACTAAAAAATGCCTTCAATGCTGGAATGCTCCTGATAAATGCAAAAATGTTCCGTGCTTATAATATTCAGCAGAGATTTTTTAATCTTATGGAACGCTTTAAATTCCGTGTAACTCAGGATGAAGATTACCTCAATGTTCTCTGTAAGGATAAAGTCCGCTATCTTAATATTGGTTGGAACAAAATGGCTTTTGATTTTCCTGGTTTTGACAATGTTGATTTGCAGATTATTCATTACAATCTTGCTTATAAGCCATGGCATTATGAAAACATAATGTATGAAGAATATTTCTGGCAGTATGCTTATCAGACTGATTTTTATGATTTTATTTTGAATCAGCTGAAAACCTACTCTGATGAGCAGAAAGCAAAAGATGAAAGAGAATTTGAGCGTCTTAAAAATATTGCCATAGAGGATATTAACGACCCTTATAACTATAAAAAGACTATGGAAAGGGAAAATCAAAGGCATTATATCAGACGGGGTCTGTCTTCTATTGGACACATGCCTGGCATAAAATCACTTTGCAGATTCTTAACTTCACAAGGATATAAGATTTTATATGAGTACACAAAACGTAGAGAAAGACAAAACAAGACTTTCAGTTCTTAATAGAATTGATGAATACGAAAGAAAAAGATGGTTCAATAAAGATGTAGAGGATGACCCTCCAACAATTCCGCTTACACCTGATAAGGTTGATTATCTGAATGAAAAATTCATAAACCGAATCCTTACAAAAATCGTAAACATTACAGCAAAAAAATTTATCCGCGACTTGATAAAAAACAAACAGATGATTATCAAGGGAATTGAAGGTATTGAAAATTTTGAAAAGCTTGAAAATCAAGGGGCCATTTTGACCTGTAATCATTTCAACGCTTTTGATAATTTTGCTGTTCATCATGCAGTTCTTCCTTATCTTGAAAAAGAAAACAGAGAATTATACAAGGTTATCCGTGAAGGTAATTTTACAAACTTTCCAGGCTTGTACGGCTTATTTTTCAGGCACTGCAACACTCTTCCACTCAGCAAAAATTTTTCTACGATGAAAAAATTCCGCTACTCACTTGATGTGCTTCTTAAAAGAGGTGAAAAAGTTCTTATTTATGCTGAACAGGGAATGTGGTGGAATTACAGAAAACCAAGGCCGCTTACAAAGGGTGCATTTAAATTTGCTTATGATTCAGAGGTTCCAATTCTTCCGATTTTTATAACAATGCAGGATTCAGATTTGATGGGCGGAGATGGTTTTCCTATCCAGGAATATACCCTTCACTTTTTCCCCGCAATTTATCCAGATAAATCAAAATCAGAAAAAGAAAACATTGAATTTATGAAGGAAAAGAATTTTGAACTTTGGAAGAATTGCTATGAAAAAGTTTATGGCATTCCTCTGGAATATTTACCAGAAACGGAGTAAAAAATGGTTTTATATTTAGTTTCCATCATCGGCGGAGATTTTTTAATTATTCTTTTAAATCTTATTTTTGGAAAGCCTGTTTTTGGTTATTCAACTAAGTATGTTATTATTGCAGGAATTCTTGCCGCTGTTGGAGTTATTGCCATTGATGGTATTTTTGCAACAATAGTTCGTCGCTGTCTTCCTGAAAAATGGTTTGATTATAAAGTAAAATTCCATGATGCTTCTAAAAAGGAATGTAAATTCTATGAAAAAATCGGAATAAAAAAATGGAAGGATAAGGTTTGGGAACTGGGCATGTTCACAAATTTCAGCAAAAAAAACATGGCAAATCCGGATATTGCTTATCTTGAAAGATTTATCCTTGAAAACAATTACGGTTACTGGTGTCATCTTGCAGATGCTTTTTTTGGCTTTTTTCTTTTGTTTTTTTATCCTGCTGAATACCGTCTAGTAATTCCTCTTCCAGCCTGCATTATTAATTTTATTTTAAATATGCTGCCGGTTTTTATTCTTAGATACAATACAAACCGCTTAAAGAGAACAAGAGTTGTCCTTTTGAAAAAGGAAGAAAAAGCAAAAAAAGAAGCAGAAGCTTCAGAGCCTGCAGAAAATTAGACTCATTTTAATTCTGCCAGAGCTGCATTTTCATTTTTATCATATTTGTAACTTCCTCTCCAACCCAGTCGACACCGATTTTATGTAAGCCTTGCTGCATTTGCTCCCATGAATTATCAAAGTCATCAGAGCTTCCTATAATCATATTTATCAGGGATTTTTTTACATATTCATCAGCTTCTTCAAGAATTCTGGTCATATTTGAACTTAATGGATATTGCCAAACCTGTCCGTGCTTTGAAATTCCAAGCTCACTTGATGAAGGAAATAAATCTGACCACAATTCAGCGCCATAGGCATAAAGAGTATCCTTTTCAACATCACTATAATTTTGAATAATACTGCTTTTAGTTTCTTTTGAAAGAGGATTTCCCGTAGAATCTATATAACCACTGCCTCCTTGAGGAAAAGGATAAGTATATTTTCCAACACCGTCACTTTCGTTTATTGAAGGATAGCTTCTTCTAATTCCTTGATTGTCATAATAATAATGCATTCCTTCTATTCCCCAGTTGTTTAGAATCTGAGCTTCCTCAGAACACATCCAGTCAAGAAATTTAAATGCCCGGACAGGATCCTTGCAGCTTTTTGAAATTGCAATTCCCCAACCGCCTGAAAAACCGTAGTCTTTTGTAGAAGGGTCTTTATATTTTTCTGAAGCTGTGACAGGAAGATATGCAAAAGTACGTTCAGCCAGCCCTTCATCAATCATTTCGGTCTTTATGTCTTTTAATCCCCACAAAGGATAAGTCACTCCAAGTACATATCCTCCTTTTACCTTAGAATTCCATAAATCATAATTTTGGGTAAAGCTTTCAGGATCTAATAAACCTTCGTGATAAATTTTATTCAGCCATTTATAATAAAGGTTCATCTGGGGATGGAGAAATTTATAAACAGCCTTCATAGTCTCCTGATCTACAATCCACTGACCGTCATCTGGATAACCAATTGCATAATTTCCAGGATTAGAAAGAGTCAGATACCAGTACCAGCTGTCGGTAAAAATACTGTAACCAATTGTTTTATGCCCATTAATTTCTGGATACTTTTTCATGTAGGCAATAAGAATATTCTCGTAATCTTCAAGAGTAGTAATTTTAGGATAACCGAATTCCTTAAGAACTGCATGTTGAATCTGCATATTACCGCTTATCTCATATTTTTTTGTCCTTATTTCATAGGTTCCAACTGAATAAATTGACGGGTCTTCTATTGTATTTCTCAGTCTTACTATCTGATCCCCGTAAAGCTTTTTCATATTCTGGCCGTATTTTTCAATATAGTCGTCAAGAGGAATTACAGCTTTTGCTTCGATTAGTTTAGTCAAATCACCCTTTGCATAAATAAAATCTGAAAAGGAATCATCTGCAATCATCAATAAAATTGCATCTGTCTGATTTAAAGTCGAATATTTAAAATCAAGCTTTACTCCAGTTTCTTCTGTAATTTTTTTTGCAATAAGATTGTCAAAAGCTTCGGGACCAGTCAAATCAGATGAAAAAAAAGTGAAGGTTACAGGCTCCTGATAAGACTTACTGTTTTTTTTACAGGAAGGTGTCATTAAAAGGAAAAAAGCAGCTAGTAAATAAAAAGTTAAAGCATTAATTCTCATGATTTTCATTCCCCATATTATTTTTTTCATCATTTATTTTTTTAAATTCCTTAGGCGTCATTCCTGTGTATTTTTTGAATTTCATAAAAAAATAATCCGTATTCGAATAGCCTACCAGTTTCGAAATCTGATAAATTTTCAAATCAGTATGAAGAATTTTATCCTTGGCTTCTTCAATTCTTAAATTATCCAGATAAGTATTAAATTGAACTCCTGTTTTTTTTCTGAATTTTTTTCCAAGATAGGCACTGTTGCAATTAAACATATTTCCAAGAGCTTCCAGTTTTAAATCCTGCGCATAATTTACATTGACATAAGAAAGCACTTTTACAATAACAGAATCCGCAGTATTAAAATTAAAATCTTCAAGGTAATCTATAAGAAGCTGCTTGAAATATAAAAAAGCCTCTTCAAAGGTTGTTTTTTCGAGAATATGAGGAACCACATCATAGGAAGAACCAACAGAAATCTCACGTTCAGGATATTTTATTACAAGTCTGTTTCTTAATTCCAGCAGAGTATAAATTATATTTTTTTTGGTCTCACTTTCAGAATAAGCGGGATTACAGAAAAACTTTTCAAATTCATCAAAAATTTCTGCCATAGTTTCCTTACTGTAGGTTTCAATGCAAAAAATCATTTTATTAATCTGCTCATTTATATAATTTTTAAATTCCACTTCTTCAAGTTTGTGATTTTCATAGTTTAAGGATGAATTAATTACCTTCCTATCTGAAACATAAAAAAGCTCTTTTTCAAAGGAAAGTGCCTGCTTAAAAGAAGCAATAATCCCATCCAAACCATTAAGAATTTCTGAACAGGTAATGAAAGAACGGTTATCATATTGTGAAGAAATTCTTTCCAGGGAATTATAAACAGCTTTTTCATTAGAGCTTTTGATAATCAGCAGAATTTTATTGTCATATATCTGTATTATTTTTTTGAAAAAAAGAAAACTACTGGAGACAGTTTTTTTCAATTTTTCATAATCTGCATTTTCGGCAAAAAAATATTTTAAGAAGAAAATAACGGACATATAGGAGGAAGTTTCCGAATTATCAAAAAAAGAGTCATCAATAATTCGATTTACACTTTCCTTATTTCCCTCATGAATAAGCTTGTCTAAAAGCTCCATTGTCTCCAGTTTTTTAGCATTTACAGAAACAGCATTTAAATTTCTCTTTTCCCTGATTTCCTCAGCAATAGAAATTACAGTTTTTTCAAGTAAATCTTCATCAACAGGTTTTAAAAGATAAGATTTTGCTCCCTTGTTTAGAGCATCCTTAGCATATTCAAATTCAGAAAAACCAGACAAAATTATAAAAGCAGGAAAAGTCAATTTATTTTTTGCATAATATTCAGAAACCTGAGATAAAACTTCAATTCCAGTTAACCCCGGCATTTTTATATCAAGAATAACAAGATCCGGCTGCAAATCTATAATCTGGCTGACAGCATTTTTACCGTTAGAAGCCTCCCCACAAAATTTATAACCGCATTTTTCCCAGTCAATAATATGCTTCAATCCGCTTCTAATATTTTCCTCATCATCTGCAATTAAGAATTTTAATAAATCCATATCTGCTCCCAATCACCTGAAACCTTATTGATAAATCTTCAAAAATACAGTTGTGCCTTCGCCAACCTTACTTTCAATAGAAATTCCGCTTTTCTCACCATAAAAAAGCTTTATGCGTTCATTCACATTATACATTCCAATAGAATTTGAATTTTTTTCTACAAGAATTCCACCACCTTGAACCGCCAGATTTTTACGAATCTCAGCAAGCTTTTCCTCTGAAATTCCACAGCCATTATCTTTAACAGAAATTGTCAGAACCTTTTGATTTGCTTCTTCCTCGTAATTTACAAAAATATAAATAAAACCGCCGGATTCCTTGCTTTCAAGTCCGTGAGTAAAAGAATTTTCAACAATAGGCTGGATTAAAAGAGGAAGAATTGACAAATGCTGAATATCACACAAAGTAACAACATCATAAGAAATACGCTCTCCAAAACGCATGTGTTGAATATTAAGATAATTTTGAATTGCATTAATCTCATCAATTAAAGGAACAGGCTTTCCCTTAACAGTCAAATTATAGCGCAGCAGGGAAGCTAAAAGCTTGAGCATAGTAGCAACCTCTTTTTCCCCCCTGGTGATTGACTTCATGCGGATAGTTTCCAACGTATTAAAAAGAAAATGTGGATTAATCTGAGCAGAAAGCATTTTAAAACTGATTTCACTTTGTCTTGCCGCCAGCTGCTCCTTTTCAAGATTTTGAGTATAAACCTTATCTATAAGATTTTTAATATTACCAGACATTTCATAAAGATTCTCATAAATCTGGGAAAACTCATCATTACCGCCAATTGAAGAGCTTATTTCAAAATTATTCTCTATTACATTAGAAATGCCCTTTTGAACTTTTTTTACCCTTTCATTAATATAATTCGAATAAATTGCAATCACAAAATAAGAAAGAAGAATCAAAATAATGATTACAAGAAGACTCACAACCAGAATAAAATAAATTGAATTATAAAGCTGCTTTATCGGGATAATATAACTGATAAAAAAACTAAGTCCCACCGTATTTTCGGGAGAAAACATTTCTGTAAAAATACCAACCCTTTCCCCGTGAAAAGTAATTCTCTGCATTTTTGAAAGAAAAGAAGGATTTTTAGCATTTTTTATTAAAAGAAGCTTGTCAGAATCACTTATTGTTTCATCAGAAGTATACAAAACCTCATTGTCAAACAAAATTGCCGTCTGATAAATAAGATTCGACAAATTATTTTGAATAGGAATAGGATTTACATTAATTACCAGAACACCAACAAACTCTCCGTTTGAAGAACTCCACAAAGACCTTATTAAACTTAAATAATATTTTTTCGAAATACTATCCTGTTTGTAAATCCAGAAAGGCTGGCCCTTTATTCTCCTGGCCCTTTCATACCAGTCTTCAGCCATAATATTTGGAGTAACCTTTATAATAAACTGATTATCCAGCAAAGTCTGATTATGAGTATAAATTCTAAAGCTACCCGTTTCTGCACTTGAATGAAGATAACTCTCCAGATAATCAAGCTTTGAATAATCCGAATAAACCTGCTGAATATCATCGTATTTTTTTAACATAACATTCTGCAGGGGTTTACTGATATAAATACGGTCAGAAAGATTGCGAACCTGTCTCAATGTATTATTAAAAATCAATTCTGTCTGGGCAAGACTAGTCTGAACATTCTTCATCTCCCGGTCAAGCATAGTATCATAGAGAAAATATATAAAAATTAAGGACAAAGAGATTACAGGAATTAAAAAAAGAACAAAAAACAGGACTCGCAGACTTTTTTTTAGAGACACCATATAGAGAATCCTGTTTAACTTTCTAAAAAACTTATTCATTAAAATCTTTACCCCGCGGTCCGAACTTACGCTGTCTTTCCCTAACTTCTTTTATTATATTATTGTCTTTTTCCAGATAATCAATCAACTCCCAATGCCAGTCCAATTCCTTATCGTCAAATAAAGGAGGCGGATCCGGCTTTCTTCTAGCATTTGCAGCCTTTACCAACAGCATTAAATCAGAAAAAGTATTCTTATCAGCAAGTTTTCTTAAATATGCCTCTTCATTTACAGCCATAACTGTCATGTCTTTATTATAAACCCATTTTTCAGCATCAAAAGAAAAAGGCTCTACAACATTCCTGATTTTTTTGCTTCTAAAAGACGACACACAGGTATAATTCTGTCCACAGGAAGAAATCACTTTAGGAAGCATATATTCTTTATCATTATACCGCAATTTTACAAGTCCATCATAAAAATCCATATCTGAAAACCAATAGCGGATATCAAATAATAAAGCCTGGTCCACAAGTAAAAGACCAATATTTTGTATCTGCAGCTGTGAATCAAGAGTTATGCCACGAGAATCAGCATTTCCCAACCACTGACCATTTTGAGAAGTTATGATTTTTCTATCTTCATCCCATTGCGCTTGTTTTACATAAAACTTTAAATACATGTTATCATCAATCACACAAAGAGGAATGCGATTCTGCTGATATTTAGAAAAATTAAACTTCAACTCCCAGGCACAATCCTCAGGAAGCTCAAAAGTATTATCTTGTGGCTGATTGATAAGACTGTCAATTTTTACGATTTTAATGTGTTCTGCTTCTTTGTGAGTTGCAGCATTTGCAATACGTTCTTCCTCCAGTGAATGAGCCTGGCTTTCTGCCGCTCTATCATAATACCAGCCGTAATATTCTTTTAAAACAATTACAATTTCGCAAGTATCGGCAGAATAAGGATTATCATTTTCATTTTGCTCACTATCACTGCTTTCTAAAAAAACATAACGGTCTTTCCCCTCCCAAAGCCCTTCAAGCTTCTCCGGCAATTGAAAAGAAAATGTGCAAAAGTTCAATAAAAAACATACCCCAATAAAAAATCCCTTTTTCATCATCATCTAATTATCGGATTAATACTGCATTATGTCCATTCATAATTCTGCATTCTGCCTTCTCCTTCGTAATTGTTTTTTTTTCTTTATAACTTTATACTATAGCCATGACTTATTTAGCAAAACTTGGCGAACTTACTTTAAAAGGCTCCAACCTGCAGGAGTTCGAAAATCAACTTAAACACAATGCCGCAAAATGTCTTGAAGGCTTACATTGCAAAATCACCTTACGAGCAGGCCGTTTATATATTGAATGTGACGAAAATGCAGAAGAAAAAGTACAATTTACACTAAATCATCTTTTGGGAATTACAGGCTGGGCAAAGGCCGAAGTTTGTGAAAAAACAATAGAAGCAATAAATGATACAGTTTTCAAGCTTGCAAAAACACAGGCAGAAAAAGGCTGCAAAACTTTTAAAATAGATGCCCGACGTTCTGATAAAAACTTTCCCCTCAATTCCTACGAAATCTGCTGCGAATCGGCTGGACAAGTTGAAAGCATAATGAAGGTAGATGTTCACAATCCAGACTGCACAATTTTTGTAGAAGTTCGGGAACAGTGTTATGTCTTTACAGATTCAGAAACTGGCTGTCGGGGATTACCAGTCGGTACCTCAGCAAAAGGCCTTTTACTCTTAAGTGGAGGCTTAGACTCCCCTGTTGCAGGCTACAGAATGTTACGCCGCGGCATGAAAATCGAATGCTGCTACTTCCATTCCTATCCCTACACCTCAGAAGAAGCAAAACAAAAGGTTATAACCCTTGCACAGAAGCTTGCTTACTATGGAATCCAGACTTATCTTAATATAATTCCCTTTACACAAGTTCAAATGGAAATTAAGAAAAAAGCGCCCGAAGCCTGGTCTACCCTCATGCTCCGTGTCTGCATGATGAAAGTTGCAAATATTCTTGCAAAACGCTGCAAGGCAAAATGTATAGTTACAGGCGAAAGTGTAGGTCAGGTTGCAAGCCAGACAGTAGAAAATATGGCCGTTACTGAACATTTTGCAGAGCTTCCTATGATGAGACCCTGCTGTGGACTTGATAAAGAAGAAATCATAAAAACAGCTGAGTTTATAGACACTTATGAAACCTCAATTCTTCCTTATGAAGATTGCTGCGTTTTGTTCAGTCCAAGACATCCCGTATTACGCGGAAGAATCGAAGAAGCTGAAGAAATCTATAAAAATCTGGAAGTTGACGAATTGATTCACAAAGCTTATGAAGAGCGGGAAATTGTCAAACTAACCTTTAATGACCAGCCGGTTTGGAAAACAGAAAAGCAGGAAAATGACTAAGACAGAAAAAGAAGAGATTTTTAACCTTCTCAAAACAGCAGATGCTTATGCAAACGGCTATGTAAGGCCTCAATTTGTCCAAATGCCTTCTTTTGAGGACGATAAAATAGAAAAAGAAGCGCAAACTCAAGCCCCCCACGGAATCACACTCGAAGAGCTTAATGCAAAAATCTTACGCTGTACCCGCTGTGATTTAGCAAGAACAAGAAACAATGTTGTTCCAGGACAAGGTGTAGAAAATCCAGATGTATTGGTTATTGGAGAAGGCCCCGGCTACGACGAGGATATGCAGGGACTTCCTTTTGTAGGGAAAGCAGGTATGCTGCTTGATAAAATGCTTGCCGCAATTCAGCTTGACCGCAAAACAAACTGCTATATTGCCAATGTAGTAAAATGCCGTCCACCTCAAAATCGAGATCCACTGCCAGAAGAAGAAGCTGCCTGTTATTCATTTCTCGAAGCGCAGATTCATATTCTCAAACCTAAGATGATACTCTGCATGGGTAGAATCAGTGGACAAAAATTATTAAATACAGAAAAAAGCCTTAGAGAGTTAAGAGGACAAATCCATGAATATAATGGTATTCCTCTTATGATAACCTATCATCCTAGTGCCCTATTGCGCAACGAAGAATTAAAACGCCCGGCCTGGGAAGATTTAAAATTATTCAAAAAGGAACTTGATAAAATAAATCAAAAATAAAAGGCAAAAATGTATTATCTGGAAATAATTTTGAATCTTCCTGTAAATCAGGGCTTCACTTATTCTTATGAACCTTCTCCCGACGAAAATGAAGAATTAAAACCTCAAATTGGAAAACGGGCAGAAATAATGTTTGGGAATAAAAAGACAGAAGGTTTTATTATAAATATTTTAGACTCACTGCCAGAGGATTTTCCAATTCCAAAAGAAAAAATCCGCCCAATAAAACGCATAATCGATAAGGATCCGCTTTTCGGCCAAGAACTGATTGAAATTGCAAGATGGATTTCCCAATATTATCTTTGCACACTTGGAGAAGCAGTTTTTTCAATGCTGCCAGGTGGAAAAAGAGAAACTTCTACAGCAGGTTTTTCTTTTGAAGAAGAAATAACTTCGGTACATAAAAACACCTTATCAGACGAACAGAAAAATGCTGTAGAAAAAATCCTTGAAGTAACAAAAAAAATCCAGGAAGAGGATAAAAATGAAAAAGCAAATCCTCAGGCTCTCTTCCATTATCTATACGGACCAACAGGCTCAGGCAAAACCGAAGTTTTTTTATCCCTTGCAGAAAAAATCCTTGAACAGAATAAAGGAGTAATTTATCTCGTACCGGAAATCGGACTTACAGGACAGGTAGCAAAAGCAATTCATGAACGCTTCGGAAATACAGCTGCAATCTTACATTCAGGACTTACGCCATCTCAAAAGCTAAAGGAATGGAGGCGTATCATGCATAGGGAAGCAAGAGTTGTAATTGGAGCCCGCTCGGCAGTATTTGCCCCTGTCCCTGATTTAGGCCTTATAATAATTGATGAAGAACACGATGGTTCTTATAAATCAGGAAACACGCCCCGCTATCATGCAAGACAGGTTGCCATGCACAGATGTCTAAATCTGAAAATTCCCTTACTTATGGGAAGTGCTACCCCTTCTGTTGAATCCTGGTATGGAATGCAGAATAAAACCATCACAAAACATATTCTTACCAAACGACTTGCAGGTGGAGAAATGCCCCACATCTCCTGCATAGATTTAAATTATTTTCCAAACGATGGTTGTATTTCAAAGCCACTTGAAGAAGAAATTAAAAAAGTCCTGCAAAAAAATCATCAGGTCATTTTGTTTCTAAACCGTCGTGGTTTTACACATTTTTTCCAGTGCAATTCCTGCGGTTACGAGCTGGTCTGCAAAAACTGTTCAGTTCCACTAACCTATCATAAAAACGTAAACCGACTGCGATGTCATTATTGCGGCTGGTCTGCTGTTCCACCGGAAAGCTGTCCTCAATGCGGTTCTCTCGATATAGGAAGCTCAGGCTTTGGTACTGAATACATAGAAGCCGAAACCCATGCAAAGTTTCCAAATGCCCGTATAATAAGGCTTGATACCGATGTTCTCAAAAATAAAAATGAGCTTCTTGAAAAAATTGAAGACTTCAAAAATAAAAAATATGATATCATGCTGGGAACTCAAATGGTTGCAAAGGGACTTAATTTTCCAAACCTGGAGCTGGTAGGAATCATACTCGCAGATGCTGGCCTCCACATGCCTGACTTTAGAGCAGCAGAAAGAACCTTCTCCCTTATAACTCAGGTTTCAGGAAGAGCCGGCAGATATTTCCCGGATGGAAAAGTAATTGTCCAAACTTATAATCCAAGAAAGGAACCTGTTTTATTTGCCTGCAAAAATAAGATTGAAGATTTTTATAACACAGAACTTGAAGAACGTAAACTCCTTGATTTTCCGCCTTTTACACGTCTTGTAAGACTTGTTTTCAGAAGCTTTGATAGAAATCTTGCTTATGAAACCGCACTGGATGCCGCTAAAATCCTCAAAGAACATATTCCCACCGGAACAGCCCGCGGAGTAGAAATCATAGGTCCGGCTGAATGTCCAATTGAAAAAATCAATTCTTCCTGGAGATATCACATTCTTTTAAAAGGAAAAATAATCACTCCACTTCAAAAAATGGCACGTGCCTTATTATTCGATTACAAGCACACTCAGAATGTCTATATTGAATACGACGTGGACCCTGTGAGTCTCTTATAATTCACCTTTTATGATTCAATCAATAAAAAAATTATGCATGCCTTCTTATACCGTCAAAGCGAACCTGATACAAAAACAAGCCGTTTGGCGGTGCAGTAACTCCAGCCTTTGTCCTGTCTTTTGAAAGCAAAATCTTTTCCATGGAGTCCAAAGAAGCCCCAGATTTATCAAGATTAACAAGGGTGCCCGTCAAAGTCCTGACCATTTTCCATAAAAAAGCATTTGCTTCAATCTGAAAAACAAGCAGATTATTTCCCCAGATATCCTTTTGCATAAAAAAATGTGCGTCATCAATATAGCGGTTATTAGAAACAGAAGAATCTCCACTAGCCGCAAAGGCAGAACAATCCAATTCCCCCCGCAAACAGGAAGCAAAATGATTGAGCCGCTCCAAATCAGGCGAATATTTTGGAACATACCATACATAACGTGAATTGTTAGCGGGCAGCTCCTTTTCAAAGGAAATAAAATATCTGTAGATTCTGCTGGTTGCCGATTTACGGGAATTAAAATCTTCTGGAACTTCTTTAGAATCTAGAATCCTTATGTCAGCAGGTAAAAAAGCATTTAAGGCACGAACAAAATTAGCCGCAGGAATAGATTCAATTGGAGTATAAAAATTAGCCGCCTGACCGCAGGCATGAACCCCACTGTCTGTTCGACCAGAACCATACAGAGCAATTTTTTCTTTGTGCAGTTTTGCAAGAGCCTTTTCTATTTCATTCTGAACAGTACGAAAGGCAACTCCGCCAGCCTTATCATCCTGTCTTTGCCAGCCACAAAAATCTGTACCATCATAAGAAAGCGTAAGTAAAATATTTCTCATCAGCTGTATTCTAAACCTTAGAGGTCGTCATCCTTTAATTCTTTTGTAAGCTCATCATAAAGATTTCTGGCATGTTCAAGCAGAGGACCAGGCTTATTCTTAGAAGATTTTCCCAAACCAAAAATACGTGCAATTGCAGTTTTAGATTCACTTAATTTTTTAAGTCTCAGCTGAATATCTTCTTTCTGGCCATATTTATATTCAAGAAGACCGCAGAGATAAACTACCCCATCCCAACCATAATTTTTATCCTGATCAGGACCAAAATTGCTCAGTGTAGAGCATTTTTCTGTTCTTGCCTGTTCATTTACCAGAGCCTGCTGGTAGAAAAATAAAGATTTTCTGTAAAAACACTGGGAAATATAATCATAATTATGTCCGCTGCAACGGTCATTGATTTCGTTACAAAGCCAGGCAAGTCTCAAAGAAATTATTGCTTTTTTTAAAGTTGGCAGAGCATCTGCTTCCATTAAATCATAAGTCTGCAAGGCAAGATAATACATTGCAGCCCCATCAAACAAAGTGCGCTCATGCTTTAAGTCAAAATAAGGAAAAATATTTTCTGCTGACTTTTTTCGTTTATCCATTGAATCATAGATTCTGTCGGCGACATTTTCTTTTTTAATATCAGCAAAATCAGTCCAGAAGAAGGCAGCATAACAGTTTGGACAGGCTCCAACATCATAAATCAAAGGATAAACCTTTCCATACCTTGCAGAAGGAATATAATCTCTGTGCAATTCATCAGAAAGATTACCGGCATTCATACGTCCATTACCGCTGCGCATTATTTCCTTGTCAAAAGGTTTCTTGCAGACAGGACAAATACATTTATCTTTTGACCAATAAGAAAGGGATGCTTTTTTTTCTGTTTCCGGACTTTTTTTAGATGAATAAGCCATATTTTCTCCTCTTCTATACTTAAACTGATTCTATTATAACATAAGCAATTGCAAAAGTCTTTTCGTGACTAAGCGAAAGATGGATTTTGCAATCACCATAAGTTTTTTTTAAAACTTCTTCAGCCTTATTCTCAACCTGGATATAAGGTTTTCCTTTTTCATCATTTTTTACAAAAACATCTGTCAAAGAAAAACCCGCAAGCCCTGTTCCCAAGGCTTTTCCAAAGGCTTCTTTTGCCGCAAATCTGGAAGCATAATGCTCGCACATAGACTGAGCGTTATTATAAGTCTTTTGTTCTTTCTTGTTAAAAAATCGGTTAATAAAATCAGGATTATTAATCAATTTTGAAAATCTATTAACTTCAACAATATCAACACCAGTTCCCAAAATCATTTATAAATGCAATCCTTCTGATTTTTCCAGCCCCTGGTTTCTGCTTTCATTTTTTGTTTCAGCTTTGTCACTTTTACTATCAGCTTTATTTTCAGTCTTCTCTTCTGACTTTTCTTCTACAGGCTCAACTAATTTTTTTTCTATAAGAACAGTAACAGTATTTATAGACTTTTCTACAAGTGTAAAATAATTTGGATATATATATCTTACAGGCAGTTCATACTGTCCTTCCTGATTTATGGAGCTTAAATCAACCTGAACAGAATAAGCATTTAAATTAAATCTTTCAAGCTGAGGAACAGTTCCAGCAAGCTTAAGATTTGCATAAGGAAGTTCAGAAACCAGATTAAAATCAGCAGGAAGATTGACAGCCTGAATCTTGTAATTTGCAAAGGTTCTTTCCATAATTTGAGGTTCTACTTTTATAAAAACAGTATAAGGACCTTCATCCTCTATTTTCAATATAGAATTAAGTCTGTTGGCTTCAATTTCAAAGGTTCCAGACTGCTTTATATTTGTTACATCAATTTTTTTTGTAATTATATTGTCAATTTCTGACAAAGCTGATTCAGGACCAAAGGCTTCAACAAAGGCAGGCTTAACAATTACATCACTGATTTTATATCCATGGGCAACTTCACCAACAATTGAAGGCTCAACTTTAAGATATTTCAGTGATTTTTTTTCTACCTTAACATTTACTGCTTCCGGCTTTACTTTAATTTCAAATGGATTATAAGCCTGAAGCTCATCAGCAACAGTTATATTCACAGGAAGAAGGTATTCACCGTTTTTAATTATATTATCAAGATTTATACTTGCCTGAATCTGATTAGGATGAACAGAAGTAATTTCTTCGGTATTTGCACGGACAATTACAGTTACAGTTTTGGCGTAATCATCAACAGGCATTACAATTCCATTCTGAATTACATTTAGCGGCAAAACAAAGGAACGCTTTGAATAAAGGGAAGACTGATGAAATATATATAAAAGAATGGCGACTATAAAGCAGATTACCTTTATAGGCCAGTTTTTCATTGCTTTTTCAGCTAATTGCCTTACTTTCGTCAATTGTATCCTCCAAAATCTGTGCTTCAGGCGTTATTTCCAAAAGGTTTTCAAGAATCTTTGTAATTTCCGGCAGCTTTAAATCATAATTCAGCTTTGAATCATAAGCCAGGCTGATTGCCCCTGTTTCTTCCGAAACAACCAGAACTACTGCATCACTTACTTCGGATAAACCTAATGCAGCCCTGTGCCTTGTTCCAAAAGTTTTTTTGATGTTATAGTCTTCACTTACAGGAAGGAAGCAGCCGGCACTAAGTAATTTTCCGCCTTGAATAAAACAGGCGCCGTCATGAAGAGGTGTATCTTTTCCAAAAATTGTAACAAGAAGACTTGAAGACAAATCGGCATTCAATTTAGTTCCTGTCTGCATGTAATTATCAAGCTTTGTATGACGCATAAAAACAGCAAGCATTCCCCGCCTTTCTTTTGAAAGCATTTCTGCAGCAAGAAGAACAGAATCTACATAAGTATGTTTAGAACGTTTACCAAAAGCAAACCAGGTATTCTGCCCTATTCTTAAAAAAAGTTTTCGGATTTCCGGCTGGAAGATTACGGCAAAGGCAATTACAAGTCCAGGAGCAATAACTTCAAGAAGCCAGAGGATAGTGTTCAGTTTTAAAAGAATTGCCGCTCCATAAGCAACAAGAACAATTCCAACAGATTTTAAAATCTGAATACTATTTGTTTTTTCGATAAAGGTATATGCCTTATAGAGAAGAAAAGTTAATATTAAAATATCCAGAACAGGACGGACGTAATCGTAAAGATATAAAAACTTATTAAAAACTTCCATTTCTAATAATTATAACACATTAAAAAAGATATTTCATCACATTTAATGAATCAATTGCTTCTTTGACATCATGAACACGGATTATTTTTGCTCCCTGCATTACAGAATAAATATTTGCCGTGACTGTTCCAATCAATCTGTCTTCCACTGCTCGTTCTGTCATGCCACCTATCACTCGTTTTCTTGAAAGAGCCATTAAAAGAGGATAACCATCGCCGCATAAAGCCTGAATATTTTTTATAAGTGCAAGGTTTTCGTCTGATGTTTTTCCAAATCCTATTCCAGGGTCAAGAATTATTTTATTTTTATCAATTCCTTTTGAAAGAGCATAATCAGCTCGCTCTAGTAGATAATTTCTAACATTTTTTATAACATCCGGATCAGACTGTCGATTTTCTTCATTTTTCATAAAGCCATGCATTAAAATTACAGGAATCTTGGCTTCAGCTGCAAAATCAGCTATATCAGGGTCATTTTCCAGAGAAGAAACGTCATTCAAAATATCTGCACCACTTTCTACAGCGGCTTTAATAACTTCACAGCTTCTTGTATCAATAGAAATAGGAATATCAGAAAATGAACGGATTTGTTTTACAAGAGGAAGAATGCGTTCTATCTGTTCTTTAGCAGAAACCTGGGTAAAGCCCGGACGCGTGGATTCGCCGCCTATATCAAGAATATCAGCGCCATCATCAATAAGTTTTTTTGCAAGTTCAAGACTTCCACGGCTTTTTTCAAAAAAGGAATCGGGAGTTGCATTTACAATTCCCATTACAAAAGCAGGACGCGAGCTTGTAATCGACCTGTCTTTTAGCTGCAAACTAATCACAAAGAAGCTCCTTAGCTGTTTTTATAATATTTTCTACAGAAAGACCGGCCGCTTCTAAAATCTGCTGACGATTTCCATGAGAATAAAACTTATCACCAAAAGCAAGGACTTTTGTTTTAGTAAAATTATTACGTGCAAGAAGCTCATCCAGATATACGCTTATTCCGCCTATTCTTACCCCGTCTTCTACAAACAAAATGCCTTTGTATTTTTTGGCAGTCTGTACAAAATAATCTTCATCCAGAGGCTTAATAAATCTCATTAAATAAATATCTGCAAGGGCTTTTGCTTCATTCAATTTTTCTGCGGCAAGATTTACCTCGGTATACATTCCACCTGTAGAGACAATCAAAACTTTTTCTGAAGTGGAATCTTCACCTTCTTTCTGAATGTCTCCTTTTTTTATAAGAAGTCCACGACCAAGCTCAATTGGCGAAGAAAAAATCTCAGAATCAGGCGGACAGTTTGTTTTTGGATATCTGATTGCAACAGCCTTGTCTGATTTTAAAGCCCATTCAAAACAGATTTCCAAATCATTTTTTGTAGCTGGAGCCATGAGGACAAAATTAGGAATTGGCCGCAAAAAGCTTATATCAAAAACTCCCTGATGAGTTACCCCGTCACAAGGAACAGCCCCTGCCCTGTCCAGCATAAAAATTGCATGAAGATTTTGCAGGGCAATATCGTGAACAATCTGGTCAATTGCACGCTGAATAAAAGTTGAATAAATACAGACAACAGGAATTATTCCACCTTTAGAAAGACCGCCCGCAAAGGTAACCGCATGTTCTTCTGCAATTCCTACATCAAAAAAACGGTCTTTGTATTGAGCTTCAAAATCAGAAAGTCCCGTGCCTTTACACATAGCGGCTGTTATGGCAGCAATTTTATCATTGGCAGCAGCATTTTTCATTAAAATCTGGCTGAAGGCGTCTGTAAAACTGAGGGGATTATTCGTATCTACAATTCCTGTCAGAGTATCAAAAGGTCCAACCCCATGAAAGATTTCTGGATTTTTTTCTGCAGGTTCATAGCCCTTACCTTTTTTTGTTACAACATGAACAACAACAGGACGGTGAAGTTTTTTTACTCGGTTAAGAACCTTTTCAAGGTCGGCTTCGTCATGACCGTTCAAAGGACCTACATATTCAAAGCCTAAATCTGTAAAAAGATTGTTGGTAAGAATAAGCCCTTTAAGAGATCGCTTAAATCTAAAAATAAACTTTTCTATACCGCGTCCTAAATAAGGGATTTTAGTGGCAAAACGCTCAATTGAACGGTCTATACTGTATCTAAAAGACTGGTAGCTTTTTGTCATTGTAAGACGGCTTAAATAACGAGAAATTGCCCCGGTATTATGGTCAATGGACATCTGGTTGTCATTTAAAATTACAATAAGATTTTTACAAAGCTGACCTGCATTACATAATCCTTCAAAAGCAAGTCCACCGGTCAATGCGCCGTCTCCAATTACTGCTATAACCTTTCCTTCTTTTTTATTTAATTCCCAGGAAGTAAGAAGCCCCAGAGCTGAAGAAATTGAAGTTGAGGAATGGCCGTTTATAAAATAATCATGAGGGCTTTCCTGAGTATTAGTAAAGCCAGAAATACCGTCTTTTTGTCTTAAAGTTGAAAAGGAATCATAACGTCCAGTCAAAAGTTTATGGGCATAACACTGATGACTTACATCCCAGATTATTGCATCATTTGGACTGTCAAAAACTCTGTGCAGGGCTAGAGTCAGTTCAACAACGCCAAGATTACTTGCAAGGTGCCCGCCGTTTTTTCCGACAACATTTATAATTTCATTGCGGATTTCCTGAGCAAGCGCTTTTATTTCTTTATGAGACAGCCCCTTTATATCTGATGGCGATTTTATATTTTCCAGCATAACGCAAATATACAACCTTCAAAAGTAAAAAAAAGACCGCGAAAAATCGCGGTCTATCTGAACACAAGTATTCGACCTAAAAACTACTTACTCTTATGTCGATTACGTCTAAGCATCTTCTTTCGCTTATGTGTCGCCATCTTCTGGCGCTTTCTTTTCTTACCACAAGGCACGATGGCACTCCTACTTTATAAAGTAATATGATTATTACAGATTTTTTCTTTTTCGTCAAGTTGAAAAAAGAATATGTTATAAAAGGTATTTATAAAAAATAATCAAATTATAATTGAATTAAACTTTTCTTTTATTACCTTTTCAACATTAATAATATCTTCCGGCAAACCTTGATAAGGAATTATTATGCTGCCAGGAATATCGCGGATATAGGTATACTGTTTTTTTGCGTATTTACAGCTGTGGTGTTTTATATCTGCCTTTATCTGTTCGAGATTATCAGTTTTATCATTCTTATCATCAGCCTCACTTTCAAACCATTCTGAATAGCCGATAGCCTTCATACCGGGAGAATCTTTTGTATAACCTTTTTCCTTTAATATGCGGATTTCTTCTTCCAGTCCGTCATCAAACATCAGGTCTACGCGTTTTCTGATTCGTTCGTATAATAATTCTCTTGGAGGCTGAAGTACAAGGAATAGAAAATCATATTCTTCGCGCAATTTTGGTTCAAGCTGATAGCTGGAGCGGGTTCTTCCTGTTGTGTAATAAACTTCAAGGGCGCGGCAGATTCTGTAGGCATCATTAACATTGATTACTTTTGCACTTTCGGGATCAACTTTTTTCAATTCATCATACAAGAGCTGATTGCCTTCTTTTGCTATGCGGCTTTTTAACTCTTCGCGGATTTTTGGGTCAGATTCTGGGGTTGGTGGCAGACCATACAAAAAGTTTCTGATATAAAAACCTGTTCCACCGCAAATTACAGGAATCTTTCCACGTGAATAAATATCATGACACGCTTTATCTGCCATAAAAACAAAATCTGCAACTGAAAACTGCTGATCGGGAGTTTTTACATCAATAAGGTGATGGGGGATTTGCCTGCAAAAATCAGGATCTGGCTTTGCAGTACCTATATTCATGTATTTGTAAACTGACTGGGAATCTGCACTTACGATTTCTGCATTTAAAATAAAATGACTGCCATCTTGTGAAAATAATTCACGAGTTAAGGCAGTCTTTCCAGAAGCAGTAGGTGCAAAAATTACAAGAACAGGTATTTTTTTTGACACTGTACTATTATTTTTACTACTTGCTTTCTTCAATACAATATTTAACCCTGTTATTAAAAAGCTGTCTTGCGGCTACACATACAACTTTGTCTGAATTAGCATCAATCTCAGGATCGTTAATTTTAGCCATCTGATAAGCACGACGACTTGCAGCAACTGTGATTTCGTAGATATTACCGTTAAATTCTACCAACTGTTCCAATGGAAAAATCATTACATACCCCTTTTTACTTCTATATATTTTAATGATATAAAGAGCTAATGTCAACGCAATAACAATGCATAATGTATAATGCTGAATGCATAATTATAGGGAACTGTAAACTACGTTTTTCATTTTACGGGTGAGTTCCCAGGTGCCGGCATTTGTTTTTTGCATGAGCATAACAATAACTATATTGTTTTTTATGTCTATATTTACAAAAGGTCCAAGCCAGCCATCCCAGCCGAATTCATCCTGTTCAGCAAGATACTTGCATTTTCCGGGTTCAAAGGCAATTCTCATAAAGTTGCAGTAGGTATGTCCAGACCAGTTTTCCATATTCTGATTAAACTTCTGCTGCAAATCATCACGGAGACGAGCCGAAGCAAGATATTCTACTGTCCTCTTCTGAAGGATTCTTACACCTTTATACTCACCTTTATTTACAAGCATGAGGGCAAATTTTAAATAATCATCAATAGTTGAACAAAGTCCTGCTCCACCACTTTCAAAGCTTGGCGCATGATCCATTTTATACTGAATACCAAGATTTGGACTTTTGAATTCCTTAATTGATTTTCCATCATCACAGATATAGGCTTTTGCAAGTCTATCGCGTTTTTCTTCAGGAACATAAAAATCTGTATCATTCATACCTAGTGGCTCAAAAATATTCTTTTTAAGAAAATCAGAAAACTTCATGCCGGAAACTACTTCAATTACAGCGCCCATAATATCAGCAGAAAGACCGTAAGCATAATTTGTTCCAGGTTCAAAAGACACAGGAATTGCCGCAAGTTTTTTTGCTACATCTAAAGTTGAGATTTTATTTTCCTTACAAACATCCTCATTCAGCTGAACTATTAAATCAGAGGTAAGATGTTCTCCCAAAGGAGCACCTTCCCACCATGCGCCATAGGTATATCCGCTTGTCATATTGAGCAAGTCCTGAACCGTCAGATTTCTGCCTGCTTTTTGAGGCTTACCATTTCTGCCTTTTTCATAACAAACCTGCAGATTCCAAAACTCAGGAATATATTTTCCAACTTCATCAGCCAGGTCAATTTTTCCCTGTTCAATTAAAATCCAGGCGGCAACAGCTGTTACAGGTTTTGTCATAGAAAAAAGACGGCAGATTGTATCTCGGTCAAAAGGAAGATTATTTTCTACATCTCTACAGCCCGCCTGCCAGTAACCGATTTCTTTATTATCTTTATAAACAAGGCAATTAACACCAGCAACTTTGTTTGCATCAACAGAATCAGAAAAAACACTCTGTAATTTTGATAAATGATTTGTATCCATTCCTTTAGTATAGTAAAATAATGGAAAATTTACAAATAATAGTTGAAAATTATAATCTCATTTATCATTTCATTTATCATTATAAATTATTAATCTTTATTTCCACCCAAAAAGAGTATATAATTAAAGAAATAAAACTAAGTTAAAGGATTAACTGATATGACAAATAAAGAAATTATTGAAAATGGAAACGCAGTTCTTGGTATTGAATTCGGTTCCACACGTATCAAAGCAGTTTTGATTAACGATAAATTTGAACCAATAGCAAACGGTTCATACACCTGGGAAAACACTCTTGACAATGGAATCTGGACTTATCCACTTTCTCAGATTCACGAAGGCTTACAGACTTGTTACGCAGATTTAAAGGCTGATGTAAACAAACGCTACGGAATTAAGCTTACTTCCTTTAAAGCTGGCGGTATTTCTGCAATGATGCATGGCTATCTTGCTTTTGACAAGGACGGAAATATTTTAGTTCCATTCCGCACCTGGAGAAATACAATTACTGGACAGGCTTCTAAAGAGCTTTCTGATTTGTTCGGCTTCCCTGTTCCTGAACGCTGGAGTATTTCTCATCTTTATCAGGCAATTCTTAATAAAGAAGAACATATTTCTAAACTTGCAAATGTTTATACTCTTGCTGCTTATATTCACTTTATGCTTACAGGTAAAAAAGTAATTGGAGCGGGAGATGCTTCTGGTATGTTCCCTCTTAAAATTAATGGTTCAAAGGCAGAATACAATCAGGACTTCATTAATAAGTTTGAACAAATCGATAAAATCAAGACAATTCCACATTCAGGCAGTCTGATTGATGAACTTTTCCCTAAAGTTCTTATGGCTGGAGAGGATGCAGGTAGTCTTACTAAAGAAGGAGCTCTCTTCTTAGACCCTACAGGCGAACTTAAAGACGGTATTCCATTCTGTCCTCCAGAAGGTGATGCTGGAACCGGTATGGCTGCAACTAACTCTGTTGAAGAAAAAACAGGAAATATTTCTGCTGGAACTTCTGTATTCAGCATGGTTGTTTTGCAGAAGGATTTATCAAAGGCTTATCCTGGAATTATAGATATTGTTACAACTCCTGACGGAAAACCTGTCGCAATGGTTCACGCAAACAACTGTACCGGCGAGCACAATTACTGGATAAATCTTTTTAAGGAAGTTGGAGATTTAATGGGAGCAAAAGCTGGAATCGGCGAATATTTTGATACACTCATTATGAAATCCCTTGAAGCTGATAAAGATTGCGGTGGACTTTTGTCTTATAACTATCTTTCTGGCGAAACAATTACAGGCTTTAATTCTGGACGTCCATTATTTGCCAGAGCAGAAAATGCTAACTTTACAATTGCAAACTTTATGCGAACCCAGATGTTCTCTTCTCTTGGCGCTTTGAGAGCTGGAATGAACATTCTTTATGATGAAGAAAAGGTTCCTGTAGACAGCATGACTGGTGCCGGCGGATATTTTAAGACAGAAGCTGGATTAAAATACATGGCAGCTGCAATGAAAACTTCTGTAAGCGCAATGGAAACTGCTGGAGAAGGAGGACCTTGGGGAATGGCACTTTTAGCCGCCTACTCTCTCGATAATTCTAAGGAATCTCTTGCAGACTTTTTGAATACAAAAGTTTTTGGAAACTGCAAAAAAACGACAGCAGCTCCAGAAAAAGACCTTATTGAATCCTTCAATATTTTCTTTGAACGATATATGAAAGGACTTGAAATTGAACGCGCTGCCGTAAATACACTTTAAGGAGTATAAAACCGCTATGACTTACGAAACAATAAGAAATCAAGCTTACGAAGCCAATATGAAAATCCCGGAAAATCACCTTGCCCTTTACACCTGGGGAAATGTATCTGCTTTTGATAAAGACAAGGGAGTTTTTGCAATCAAACCTTCTGGAGTACCTTATCCTGACCTCACACCAGAATCTATGGTTATTGTTGATTTGGATGGAAAAGTTGTTGACGGAAAATTAAATCCTTCATCAGACACACCAACCCACGCAATTTTGTATAAAGAGTTTGGAATAAATCAGAAGGCAGAAATCGGTGGAATTATCCATACCCATTCTACTTATGCAGTAAGCTGGGCTCAGGCAGTAAAAGCAGTTCCTCTTTTTGGAACTACCCATGCGGATCACATACAAAAAGCAATTCCATGCACTCCTTATCTTTCAAAGGAAGCTGTTGAATCCGATTACGAAAAAGAAACCGGTCTTTTGATTGTAAAACATTTTGCTGATTTAGGATTAAATCCTACAGAAGTAAATATGGTTTTATGCGGTGGACACGGACCTTTTGCCTGGGGAAAAAATGCAGAAAAAGCAGTTTACAATGGAACCGTTCTGGAAGAAATCTGTAAAATGGCTTTGAATACTCTGCTTATTGAGCCAAACGCACAAACTCTGCCTGATTACATAATCAATAAGCATTACATGCGCAAGCACGGACCAAATGCTTATTACGGACAGAAATAAAGATTTATAATCAAAGAAATGAACAGGACTTCTCAGACAAAGGCTATAGTTTTATCTCTAAAAGAAATTGGCGAAAACAATTTTAATGTTACTTTGCTAACCCAATTTCAAGGGATAATCTATGCAACTTTGTATGGAGGTCCAAAAAGTAAATTAAAATCTTTAGTTTCTCAATGGAACTCAGGAATAATTTACCTCTATCACAATCCAGAAAAAAATCAGACAAAAATCAGCGATTTTGATGTAAAAAATTATCATCAGACTTTTTCCAGCAGCCTTTTTAAATTATATGCCGCTTCTCTTGCAGCAGAAATTGCAATAAAAACAAAATGCGCAGGCAGCAATGAAGAGTGCTGGAAGCTTGTATCGGGTTTTCTTGATGGACTTGATTTATCAAATGAAGAACAGGGACAGGTTGGGCTTGTAAGATTTTTGTGGCGCTATCTTGACTTGCTTGGAATCCGCCCGGATGCAACTTATTGCGGAAGATGCGGCAAGTCTTTTTTGACAAACGCCCAAAATCAGACAGAAGCTCAAAATCTGCCAGAATCAAAAAATCAAATTGAATCCCTGCAAGAAACGTATTATAATAGTGTTGATAATATTTTTATCTGCCAGAATTGTGCCGGACAAGAAGAGCCTTTTTTTCCTTTAAGTAAAGATGCAATCACTTATCTTGCGGCAATTTCTGTGCTTACGCCTGCAGAAGTAAGAAAACTGCACATTGATAAAAATGCTTATATGCAGATTAAAAATATTGCATTTTTTTTGACAGAAAATAGTATCGAATCAAAATTAAACTCTATAGAAACTGGGACGGGGATTTTATGAGAGCGACTGATATCATTACAAAAAAACGCGGAACATTTGTAACAAAATCAAACGGTGAAAGAATTTTAAAAGATTCACTGCCACTTACAAAGGAAGAAATCCATTTTATGATTCAGGGCTGTGTTGACGGCTCAATTCCCGAATATCAGATGTCTGCCTGGCTGATGGCAATTTTCTTTAACGGAATGACTTTTGAAGAAACCGGCTATCTGACACAGGAAATGTTAAATTCCGGCGATACTATAAATCTCCATAAATATAATTATGAACAGTTTAATAACGCAATCTTTATAGATAAACATTCCACCGGTGGGGTTGGCGATAAAATCTCCCTTCCACTCGCTCCTATTGTTGCCAGCTGCGGTTTAAAAGACCCTATGATGAGTGGAAGAGCTTTAGGACACACAGGTGGAACTCTTGATAAGCTTGAATCAATTCCAGGTTACAGAACAGATTTGTCAGAAGAACAATTTGTTGATTTTGTTGCAAAAACTGGTTATGCCATGGTCGGTCAGAGTAAGAAAATTGCTCCAGCAGACAAGATTTTATATGCTCTTCGTGATGTCACTGCAACTGTAGAATCAATTCCTCTCATTACAGCCAGCATTCTTTCTAAAAAAATTGCCGAAGGTGCAGACGGACTTGTTTTTGATGTAAAATATGGTTCTGGCGCCTTTATGAAATCCACAGAAGATGCAAAACTTTTAGCTCAGTTCCTTGTAAATACTTCAAAAGCAATGGGCAAAAAAGCCTCTGCCTTTATTACAGACATGAATACGCCTTTAGGTTACAAAATCGGTAACTTCCTTGAAATTGAAGAAAGCATTGAATGTCTAAAAGGACAAGGCCCTCAGGATGTAATGGACCTTACTTATGAAATTGGAGCAGAAATGCTTGTTCTTGCAGAAATTGCAAAAGACAGAGAAGAAGGTCTTAATCTTTGTAAAAAAGCCGTTGAATCAGGCAAAGCCCTTGAAAAGTTTTTACAGAATGTAAAGGATCAGGGTGGAAATGCAGAAGAATTAATGAATCAGATAAATGTACGTCGCTCTCCTTATAAAACGGAATTAATTGCAGAAGAGGATGGCTATATAAATATAGATGCTTATAAAACAGGCATTGCAGGTGTAACTTTAGGTGTTGGCAGAAACAAAACGACGGATTTCGTTTGTGCAGATGCAGGAATCATTTTACATGCAAAAAGCTGCGAAAAAGTTACCAAAGGAACTTTAATTATGGAAATATTTGGAAAAGATAAAGACTGTTTAACCCCCGCATTAAACACATTAAAGCAAGCGCTTTCGTATTCAGAAAGACCACTTAAAAAAAATCCATTGTTTTTCGAAAAAATCTAAATCTAATAGGAAAATGACTTGAAAAATTGGACAAAGACTCCTGTTACAAAACAACAGATTGAGCGATTATGCAATCAGCATATTCAGAATAAAATAAAGACTCTGTTCGGAAAAGATTTATCCGAGCAGGAAGAAAAATATTACACACAGATTCTTGCAAGTATTTTTTTGCGCCGTAATATAAAGGAGCAAAAGGATATTCTCTTTTATCTTGAAGATGATTTGCGTTTCCAGCATAATCCTTTTCTTTTTAATTCAATGGAGGATGCAGTTGAGCGCATTCTTCAGGCAAGAGATGAAAATGAAAAAGTCCTGATTTTTGGTGATAAAGATGTTGACGGAATAACCAGTACAACAATTCTTTACGATTACCTTAAAAAAATTGGAATTGATATAAGCTGGCGTGTACCTGTAAATAATGATGCCTACGGACTTTCAATAGAAGCAATTGACGATTTTGCAGCTATTGAAGGAAGTCTTATTATTACCGTCGACTGCGGCATTTCAAATATAAATGAAATCAATCATGCAAATGATCTTGGAATAGATGTAATTGTCACCGACCATCATAATGCACCTGAAGTCTTACCGGATGCAATTGTTATTCTTGATCCCAAAACTCATGATTCAGGCTACCCTTTTTCTGATATTTCGGGCGCTGCAGTTGCCTACAAGCTTGTTTCTGCCCTCAGATTTGCAAACACTGATTTTTACAATGCAGAAATCTGTCTTTTTAATATTTCAGAAGATAATGAAAACAAATGCTATAATGTTGACTGTCTGAGCATTCGTAATCTTACAAAGGTCAAAGAACTCCATGAAAAAATAATTCCTGGAAAAACTTCAATTTATGATTTAAAACTGCCTTATTTTTTGCAGGGACAATTAATTTATGTCTGGGATGCTCAAAAGACAAAGGATATTTTAAAGGAGATTTTTGGCAGTGGAATTGAATTTAACCTAAACGATTTAAAGAAAGACATTGTAAAAATGATGCCGTCTTTAGCCACTAAAAATGTAGAAGATTTAAAAGAGCTTTCTCTTATTGCAAAATACATTGACGAAGAAAATACCGCAATAAACAGCCTTTTCAACCTTTATGTTACATATTGTAAAAGAATAATTGCTTCAAAGTTTTCTGAAGATGTTATTGATGAACAGAAGGATTTACAACTTGTAGCTATTGCTGCAATTGCTGACATCATGCCTCTACAAAACGAAAACCGCATTTTTGTAAGAAAAGGAATTGAATCCATAAAAAAATACAAACCAAGACCTGGACTTTTAGAACTTTTTTCTAAAATGAGGATAGACATAGAAGCCATTACAGCCAAAGATTTATCCTGGTCACTGACACCTGCATTAAATGCAGCAGGAAGATTAGGAGAAGCCGATGTAGCCGCAAAGCTTCTTACTTCCGATAATCCTCAGGAAAGAGAAAGTCTGGCAGAACAGGTTTATATGTTTAACGAAAAGCGCAAGCAGATGGTAATGGATACTTATTATCTGATGCACAATAAATCAGAAGAAAGTCTTCATGAAAATCAGGAAAAGCTTTGCCTTATAATTGATAAGCAGATAAACAAAGGACTTACCGGTAATTTTGCAGGAAAACTAATGCAGGAATTTGGAATTCCTGCAATTGCAATTTCTGAATGTGAAGACATGTTTGTAGGTTCTATGAGGACATGTAGGGGCGTGATTGCCACTGATTTTCTAAATCAATTCGGTGACTTTTTTATAAATCACGGAGGCCATAATTTTGCAGCCGGATTCAGTTTTGAAAAATCCAAGCTGGAAGCTTTTAAGCAAAAAATAAAGGAAATTGTAAGCAAGCTTGAACTTGAGGAAGAAAATTCTAATATTTCAATTGATGCAGAAATTCCTCCACAACTTCTCTCGCCTTCAACCTTCCGCCTGCTGGATATTATGGAACCCTTTGGAAGCCAGAACACAGAGCTGATTGTAAAATCTTCTGGAGTAAGAATTGCAGAAGCTACTGTAGTCGGTAAAAAAGAACCCTTCAGCCTGAAACTTTTAATTGACTGCGGAAAATACAAATTCCCGGCAATTTTCTGGAATGAAGCTCAAAGACTTAACAGAGATATTTTTATTGGAGAAAGCTATGATATTCTTTATAATATGAGTAGAAATCATTTTAACAGAATGACAAACTCGCAATTTGAAATCATAGATATAAAAGCAAACAGCTAAGAAAAAGAGGAAGAATATGAAAAAAATATATAAATTATTTTTAGTAGCAGCAATTGCCCTTCACTTTTCGCCACTTTTTGCAGTAACGGCAAAATATCAGACTGAAAATTATACTCTGACGGTAAATTATAATGATAGCCTGACTCCAGGTGATGCAATTTTTGTAAGACTTTCACTACAGCAGCCTAAGAGCCATAAAAAAAACAAGGTTGAACATGAAAAACATGCTTCCATGCAGCTTTATCAGGGTAATAAAATTATAGAAAAAGCAGTTTTTTATGACGTTGGAAAAAAGAAGAATCAAACTTCTACAGAATTGCTCTGCGGACTTCCTCTTTCAACCTGGCTGAAAAACGACATTTATTCATTGAAAATTATTTTCTCTTTTGATGAAAAGGAATTAAAGGAGTTTACCCTTCCTCTAACTTTTAAAGACCGTAATTTTGATAACGAAACTCTTGATTTGGATGAATCCAACACAGCGATAAAAACTGACAACAGTCCGGAAAGAATGGCTCAGATTGAAAAGCTCAACAATATTCTTTTTACGACAATTCCAACGGATGTTTTCAGTACACAAAATTATATTTGCCCTACAACTTCTACAAGATATACAGCGCATTTTGGAGACAGACGTGTTTATTCTTACATAAACGGAAAATCTTCTACAAGCGTGCATTTTGGTAACGATTATGGCATTCCGGAAGGTTCCACAGTAAGTGCCTGTGCAGATGGTAAAGTTGTTATGGCAGAAAACCGTATTTCAACCGGCTGGAGTATAGTTGTAGAACATCTTCCTGGCTTATACAGTCTTTACTATCATCTTTCAGAAATGGAAGTAAAAGAAGGTGATATGGTAAAACAGGGACAGGAGATTGGAAAATCCGGTTCAACAGGACTTGCAACTGGACCACATTTACACTGGGAAATGAGATTAAACGGAGAAGCTGTTAGACCAGAGTTCTTTATTTCTAATTTTTCTTTTGAGGCTGAAGCTGCTGAAAAATAAGCAGGTGAAAATCAAAGTTATAAAAAAATTAAAGTTCTCTCAGCAGGTAGTTTCCAGAAGGAACTCGAACAATAGAGTAATATTTTCCGTTTATACAGGAAGATAAATCAATTGTAACTGTTTTTTTGTATTTTAATGAAAAAATATTTTTTCCAAGAGCAAAGGAAGCAATCTTATAGTATTTTTTTCTCAGCATTTTTGTGGAATTATTGCCAAGCAAAATAAACTCTCCGTTTTCGTTGTAATATTTTCCAAGAGAAGTCCCCTTGTTTGGTTTATGTGAATATTGCAAAAGTTCGTCACGACCGTAGATTTTTTCGGGGAAGGAAAAGCTTTTATCTGCCATTTTTATTTCCTTAAAATCTACGGCAAGATAAGAACCGCTCCAGGAACGTTCAATAACTGCAATTTCAAGACCATTTTCATTTATTAAAGAAAAATTGCCGCTTATTGTGTTTCCATCATCATTATAGGAAGAACCATATATTTTTATACGGAGATATTCTTCTGAAGAATATTCGGGCAAGGCTGATATAGTTTTTTTTACACTTAAAAATTTAAAAAATGATATGGCAAAAATCACACCAGCTATTAGAAAAATAAGAAGAAAAAAGCTCCATAAAAAATAATAGCGTTTTTTCATTTAACAAGTTCCAGAAAATCCTTTTCATTTATAACAGGAATACCAAGCTTTGCTGCTTTTTGATTTTTTGAAGAACCAGAAGTTGTATCATTCGTAACCAGGTAACTTAAATCTTTTGTAACAGAAGATTTTATAGAGCCGCCATTTTTCTTTACCAGTTGCTCAGCATCTGCACGTTTCATTGTTGTAAGCTCACCAGTAAAACAGAAGGATTTTCCTGACAACTTGCCATCTAGAGCAGACTGCAGGCTTATGACTCCACTATTTACAAGGCTTTGCATTTCTTCTGCATTTTCTGTAAGACCCTCTTTTATTGTATGAGCCATAATAGAGGCAAATCCATAAACATTTGCAATTTCGTCTTCGCTTGCGGAAAGCATTTTTTCAAGAGTATTAAAGCCCGCAGAAATAAGTTTTTCTGCAGTAGTTTCACCAAAATCATCTATATCAAAACCAGCGAGGAAGGTCGAAAGCTTGATATTTCTGTGAGCCTGTATACTTTTGTAAACTTTTTCAGCACCAAGCGAACGTTTTTCGGCTTCTATACTTTCTTCATTCAAAAAATAAGGGGTAAGGCTTTCTACAGTTAATTTGTAAATATCTGAAATTGACTGTAAAACCTTATCATTAAAAAGCTGGGTGATTAAGGTTTCTCCTAAGTCGCGGATATCTATAATCTGCTGAAATTTTAAAAGCTGATGAAGAATACGTTTTGAACATTTTTTATTGGGACAATAAAGGCGGGAACCTTCATCTACAAGTTTACTTCCGCATACTTCACATACCTGAGGATAAGGAATTTCTGAAGTTTCAATATTTTTTTCTTCTACTACGCTTTCTATTTTAGGGATGATTTCGCCTCGTTTTACAACAACAACATGAGAACCGATTTTTACACCAAGATTGCGCATAGTATCGGGATTGGCAAGGCTGGCTCGCTGAACCTTTGTGCCATTCAATTCAACTTCATCAAAAATTGCAACAGGTGTGTAGGTAGAGCCGTTAATACTCCATTCAACCTTGCGAAGGGTTGAAACAGCTTCTTCCAAACTAAACTTAAAGGCTATCTGTCGGTCAGGTCGGGCACGGGCAGCATCTTCAAAATTGATTTTACTTTCTTTAACTACAAGTCCATCAATATCATAATCCAGAGCTTTACGTTCTTCCATTACCTTTGCACGATAGGCAATAACTCTCTGAGGATTTTTGCAGATTACAAGCTTTACGACATTAAAACCGCAGTCAATCAGCCATTTAATTTTTTCCTGCTCGGTTGAAAAGTAGATCTGACCATCAGTAGACAAGGCATCATAAGTGATTAATGTAAGATATTCACTTCCCTGCCCGTCTTTACGCTTCATAAGTCCATTTGCAGCATTACGACAGTTTGCCTTATCTGAAAAATACTTTTGATGAACCTCATGAGTCATTATAACTTCACCGCGGACACCACCAGTAAAAGGCAGCTTCTTTCCATTACAAATTATCTGGGGAAGAACACCCTTCATTTTTTTTGCATTGGCAGTTATATCATCTCCAATTGAACCGTTTCCACGGGTAACTGCCTTAACCAGCTCACCATTCTGATACTGCAATTCAAGTGAAGCACCGTCAAGCTTATATTCAACAAGATATTCATTATAAACATGCTTATTGGCCCATTCTAAAAACTGCTCGGGATTTGCGGCTTTTTCCTGACTTCCCATTGGCATTACATGGGCTGTTTTTGTAAAGTTACCGGAATCAGCACCAACTTTTTTAAGAATCGGACTATCGGGATTCAGTTCTTTCAACTGGTCCCAAAGCTTATCAAATTCGACATCGGAGATTTCGCCTTCTCCATTGTAATAAGACTGCTGATAGCGAAGGATAAGGCTTTCAAGCTCTTTTATTTTCTGGGAATCAGATTGATTTGGCATATCAAATAATTCTGTCATTTTTTCTCGATTTTTTCAAAATACAATTCTGTTATTGGACGATCCTGAGAAAGGCCTTTACGCTCAAACTTAGTCTGAGCACGCCAAGGTTGAGGTTCTGCGAATCCCTCATATTTATTCTTGAGCATAGGCGTATTTGTCAGCTCTTCAAGAGCAAACTCTGCATATTCAAGCCAGTCGGTTACAAAATAAATATAGCCTCCAGCAGCCAGTTTTTGAGCTATAAGATTTGTTCTAGGTCTCTGAACCAAGCGTCGTTTGTGATGACGTTTTTTAGGCCATGGATCAGGGAAGAAAATATGGAAACCATTTATTGAATTGTCACCAACCATATATTCAAGAACTTCAAGTGCATCATGTTCAATAATGTAAAGATTCTTTAAATCCAGACGTTTGATTTCACTCAAAAGCTTACCAACACCGGGTCTGTGAACTTCAATTCCTATATAGTTTATATTTGGGTTAGCTTTTGCGAGCTTTGCAGTTGCATCTCCCATTCCAAAGCCTATTTCTATTACGATAGGATTTGTATTTCCAAAAATATCGACAAAATTAATCTTTTTATTTTCAAAAGGAATGCACCAGGACGGTGATAAATCATTATAAGCCTTTTCCTGGGCTGATGTCATTCTTCCTATACGAAGAACATAGGTTTTTACTTCGCGGTGTAAGGGTACGTCTAAAGAGTCAGACTTTTCACTTTGATAATCTTTGTTATCTAAATCTATTTCCATATTTTTTCCTATTATGAAGGTACTACCATCTGTTTTGGCATACGACAAATAACAGATTTGTCCGGTAAAATCCATATCTCATGAAAATATGAAGCATTTGAATACCGGTTCCATATTTTTCTATTATCGCTTAATTGAGCGTTTCTTTCTCCGTAATAAATCATTTTGTCACTTTTATCATAAATTGTAATATATCTCAGACCTTTTTTTTGTGTCATTAAATCAGGGATATCGCTGGCCTTAGTTTCATAAAAAACAGAATCGTATTCAAGCTTTCCTTTTGACACGACCTCTTCCAAATCCGCATTGGCATAAACAATTTTATATTCTCCGGTTGGAATCATTTCTCCGGCAGGAACCTTTAAATTGGTATTTCCCGCATACATTTTTTCCGCACTTCTTACTCTAATCAACTGCGAAACATCCCAGGTAAAGCCATTTTGATTATTTACAATATTTATACTTTCGTAACGACGAACATCACTGATCGATTCAACAAAAACAGAAAGACGGGAATCTGGTAAAGAATCATTATCTCTGTAATCAAAAATTACAGTCATATTTGAATAACGAATTTCAGGTAAGCTTTGTGTACAGGAAAGTAAGAATAAAGCTGTAAGAAAAACAAAAAGAGAGAATAATATTTTATAAGCAGAATTTTTTTTACGCATACTAGAAATTAAAATTCAAGGTAATAACGGTAAGGTCACTGGCTGCAAACTGATTAACCAGAGACTCAAACTTAACGTTTACCTTTTTGCAGGCATCATCAAGATAAGAAAGATAATACAAGCCCAAATCAGTTCCTTCCTGCCCTTCCGGCAATTCACGATAAAAGTCTATAAGCGTTCTTTTGGCTGTATTTGAAGATTTTGCATTATCAATATTCTCTTTAACTTCCTGGAACTCATCATCCTTGTTATAAAGAGTAATAGAAAGACGTCCCTGCTTACCGATAGAAGAAGAGCCTCCTCCCAATTTCCAAGACAGAAATACAAGTTCATGTTTGCGCTGTAATTCTGCAACAATTTTAGAACGTATTTCAGGGTCAAAAATCAAGGAATCAATATCATCAATTCCCTGATACATTGTTCTGGCTTCCTTACGGATGTTTGTATTTTCGTTGTTTAAAGCCAGCTCCATAATCATTACCGAAATATATTCTGCAACCTTTGATTTTTCCATATAGGAATTCAAAAGATTACGGATTGCAATGAACATTTCGTTTGCACCGTCGGACTTACAGAACAGGGTAAGAATATACCAGTTCATAAGCCCCATTTTATTGAGGAATTTTTCGGACATCAAAAGATAGATATTTTTTTCTTCAGCTGAGTAATCTTTATTACTCATGATTGATTTCCAGATTGGATCAAGAATATTCTTTCGGGTAGACTGAATGATACTATCCTTATTTTGAAGAGTTGCACGCAACTGACGGTCGCTCATCTTAGTCTGCTCATCAATTAATTTTGAAGGATTAGCTCTGTTATGTTTTCTAACACATTCGCACTGAATTAAAGAGGCATAAACATCACGGTCGAACTGCTTATATAGAATTGAAAAAACAATGACTTTTGACAAATCCATTACTTCCTGGCGGGAAGAAACAAATTCAGACATTGAAATTTCAATTTTTGAAATATAATCAACCATAATCATGCTTTGAATTGACTGTGGAGAAAATTTATTCATTGAAATACCATATTCATCAACATTATCCGCAAGCCTGAAACGAATAAGTTTTTTATTATGGCTCATAAAATTTGAAGCGCCATTCTCTGTAAGAATAACTTTAAGAGGCAGTTCTATTATGAATTTTTTCGATGTCGAGCTCATTTAATTCCTTCTGAAATTCATTTATGCAAAGTTAATTATACACAATAGGACTTGCATTGTAAACACTTAATTTATAAACTATTTATGCGGATGAATTCTAGAAAAAAAATACTCTATTCAATCATATTCCTCTTCCATTTTTTTCTGTTGCCCTTGTGTGCAACTGGCAGAAAATCTGGGCTTGAATTATGTGATGAACTCTTTAATATCCTGTGCCGACAGGATTTTAATCCGCAAATTCAAAATATAGTTTCAAAGGGACAGAATCAGTTTCCTTATAATATTGTTATTTACAACAATAATCTGCCTGAAAAAACCAACGAAAATCTTATTTTATTTTTCAAGCTTGAAGAAGCCTGTAATTACCGGAATATTTTATTTGATACTCTTGCAAAACTGAAAGACGAAGCTATAAATTCAACGGTGATAATTTCCTATAACGAATTTTCAATTCCCCAGATTGAAAGCACAATAAAAGGTTCACAGGTATTCATAGCTTCCTTAAATTCAAATGTAAATAATTATGTTTATTTAATAAATCTTTCAGCAGCAAAAAATTCTTTTATTTGTGGCAGCAAGGGAAAAACAGCTCCTTTCTGGATGGTCAAAAACGTCTTTACAGCTTATGCAAATCAACAGTTGACAAAAGACCTGCCTCTTTATTATTTAAGTCAGTATTCAAAATACAGTTTTCTTCACGATGAGCTTTTACAGGCTTTTCTTTCAAATGACATTCCAGCCGTTAAGCTTGATTTTCACCTTGATTTTCTTTCTACTTACAAAGAAATTGATAAAATCACAAATACAATTCTTGATTTAATTGATAATTATAAAAATGAATTTCACACAGCAAATGACTATCATTCCTTTATGTTTTCCTTTTTCAATAAATCAATCTGGTTTTCGGAATACACAATCGTAAAAATCATACTTATTTTAACCTTCAGCATTTTATTTTTTGTTTTTTTTATAGGCTTTATAAATGCCCGCCTAAAAAACAAGGCCTGGACAGAAATAAGAAACAACTGGCATGCCATTCCTTCTACCTTTACCTTATTGCTTGCAGGCTTTTTTGCGGGAAAACTATTTTATTTTCTGGCAAATAAAATACATCCATTTTCAGGAACCGCCTTTGGAATCATAATCCTGCAGATTTTACTTTCAGGAGCCCTGATTTCCATTTTTTATTTCTTTGAAATGATTTTTACAAAAAGTTATAGCGGAAAATCCGTTGATTTTTTAATTCTGGTTACAACCCTCAACAATTTGCTTTTGTTCACAATAATTGATATTTCACTATTTCCAATTTTTTTTGCTATTTCCATTGCTGCCATAATCTCACTGATTGTAAAGAAAAACTGGACACATATAGTGCTTTTTATCTTTATAATAGCGATTTTTACGCCATACATCTTCTATATTTATAATTACACTGACTATCAGGTTTTACGCCAGTTCTTTATGCACAGTAACTGGAGCTGCATTTTACTTCCCCTGGTTCTTCTGCCCCTTTTCTTAATGCTTTTACGAATATTTGCGGATATAAAAAAACGATTCACTCAAAAAAGGATTTTTGCAATAGTCATTTCGTCCACCTATTTATTTTTTCTGATTTTCTTTTTTACCTGCAATTCAATTTTATTTACAAATAATAAAACTTCAACTCCTCTGGCAAAAATAATTCCAGATGATTCAATTGCAGTAGAGACTGATTATCATGATTCATTGATATTTGGAAACATAATTAGAAGTGTAAAAATTAAGCTTCCAGAAAATACTGATTTTGTTGAGTTTACAGTATCTGCTCAAAATGAAAATCCAGTTTTATATTCTGATAACGAATACGAAGTTACTCAAAAAAACACAAGCTCATTCTTGATTCCATACAATCCGCCAACAGAATTAACATTCGAATACGGTTCTTCTGATGTTAGCCAGACACTGATGATAAGGGTTTATACAAGGACTGATGAAAGCATGGTTTATCACACAAAAGAAGAAATAATAATTATTGAGAGCAGGCAAAAGTAATGGCAGATATACAAAAATATTTTTTACATGTTGATTTAGACGCCTTTTTTGCCTCGGTTGAACAGCTTGATCATCCAGAATACAGGGGAAAACCACTGATTATAGGCGGTAAACCCACAGATAAACGAAGCGTTGTCTCCACCGCCTCTTACGAAGCAAGAAAATACGGCGTACATTCAGCCATGCCAATTTATCAGGCTTATAAATTATGCCCAAATGGAATCTTCATTCCAGGAAATATGAAAAGATATGCCGAAATGTCATACAGAGTTATGTCTATTTTTCATGATTTTTCACCTGATGTTAACCAGATGTCCATTGATGAGGCCTTCATCGATTTAACTGGTACAGAAGATTTATTCGGTAAGCCGGAAGATACTGCAATGAAAATTAAAAAGCGTGTAAAAGAAGAAACAGGGCTTACAGTTTCATGCGGACTTGCTCAGACAAAATATCTTGCAAAAATTGCTTCTGATATAAACAAGCCTGACGGATTCTATTTTGTAAAACCCGGCAGTGAACAGGATTTTATGCTTAATCTTCCACTCAAAAAAGTTTTCGGTGTCGGAAAGAAAACTCTTGAAAACCTTAATTCCCACGGCTTTTATACTACGAGGGATATTTATGAAAAGCAAATTGAAACCCTTCACTTTTTATTTGGAAATAACATGGGAAGCTTTCTTTACAATGCAGTCCGAGGCTTAGAAACAGAAACCTTCTCGGGAGAAACAAAATCTCATTCAATCAGTGCAGAAACTACATTTTCTGATGATATTTATGATATTTATACAGCAGAAACTACTATTCTCCGCCTCTGCCAGGGAGTTATGTTTCGTCTTCTAAAAGAAAACGGTTTTTCAAAAACAGTTATGATAAAAATCCGCTATGAAGATTTTACAACGGTTTCAATTCAGGAAAAAAGCGACAGAAATATACTTACGACAGATACCTTCTACTCCATTGCCCGCCAGCTATTTGAAAAAAAATACGATTACAAAAGGGGCATAAGACTGCTGGGAGTTGGCTTTGAAAACATTACAGACAAAGAAAAGGACATTCAGCAGGAGCTTTTTGATGATGGCAGCGAAAAAAAACAGGCTGTAGAAAGAGCAATATTAAAATTAGAAAAAAAGCATCCCGAAATAAAAATACAAAAGGCAAGGCTACTCTAAAGGAGCAAAATATCCGCTCTCTGCCCTTCCGCTGCGGTTCAAAAGATAAACCTCTATTTCAAGAGGAAGAAAGTTTTCTCCAAAGTTTGTAGGCAGTGAAGATAGATATGACAGTTGATAGATTCCGTTAGGCTGATTTATAATATCGCTTACAACAGAAGAAAGGCTTTCTGGTCTGTATACGTAATATAGTTCACCTCTGGTATTTGAAATCAGATAATCATATTCTGATGCAACCGCTTTTTGAGAAAGCTGGATAAACGAAAATCCAATAATATTATTATTCAGATAAGAAGAAAGCTCTGCAAGCGTATATTTTTCAAAAGATGAAGAAGAAACATTTCCATCAGAAATAAAAATAATAGAACGCTTACGGTCAGCATTTATCAAATCATTAGCAGCCAGTCTTAAAGCCAAATCAATAGATGTATTTTTTGCCTGAGGATTCTTAAGGGACTCAATATTAAAGTTTTTTACGCCTTCCGGAGAACCCACATATTCCAGAACAGGAATCTGCCCGGCCGATACAAGCCTTAAAATACTTTTTTCCTTCATGGAAGCGGCAATTTCTTTTACAGCAGTTTCTATTTCTTCTTTATATTCAGAAGAAGCAGAACGATCAATAACAAGGGTTATATCAGCCCCGGAATTGTTTGAACCGGCTCCTAGAAATTGAATCTGAGCGGCAGGGCGTTTGTTTTCGCTTATATAAAAATTATTTGCCTGCAAGCCTACTACCGGCTGACGGTGGCGGTTTTCTACTTTAATTTCAAAAGTTACATTCGGAAATGCAGAAGCATCTACATTTTCTATCTGAACAAAGAGACCTCCAATTAATTCCTGCATTTTGGACATAATATATATTTCATTTGAAAGAAAATCAGAAACAATGACATTGTTATTAACATCCTCAATGGCTGTTGTAACCCGGCTAGGTGCATTGCCTGTTCTTGCATACTCAAAAAGGGCCCCTGTATCAGCTTCAACGCCAATCAGTTTATTCTGGTCACATACCAAAAGCCCCTGCTGATATATTTTAATTGCTTCTGGTTTTTTAAAGGTATTGTCTTCTACAAGCTGACGGATAAAATTACCGGAACGGTCAAACTCATAAAT
>CADCLG010000017.1 GCA_902802305.1 uncultured Spirochaetaceae bacterium | reverse complement strand
TTAATATGCACGGATATACAGCGGCTTTGATTCTGCCTGATGGAGTTGCGCCCGAGGGTTGCAAAATCAAAGAACAGCCCGCTCATAAATATGCGGTAATTCACGTTGACCGCCCCTTTGAAAATCCTTTCGTGACAATTCCTGGTGCCTATCAAACGCTTGGAGATTTTATGAGAACTAATGGCCTTGTTCAGTCTGCCGAAGGTGTGATTCCCTGCTTTGAAACCGACGGGGAGGGCATGGATATTTATATAGCTTGCAGGTAGAGGGTGCCTATGTGTTTACAGTTTTTTAGGGCCAGTACAGCTGATGCCGTAAGCCTGATGTGTATTTCGAAAAAAGCTTTTGATAGTGATGTTGAAGTTGGGGCTTCTAGTGTTGGCGGCCCACCAGGATACAATTCGCTTTCCTTTCACACAAAAATGGCCAGGATGAATTGTCTTTATAAACTGGTCGATGATTACAAAATCGTTGGCGGAGCTATTTTATTTCTAAAAGACAATGAACTCAATATTGGCCGAATCTTTATTAACCCGGAACATTTTCGTAAGGGCTATGGCATTTTTATGATGCAGCAGATTGAAGAAAGTTTTGCGGAGGTAAAAGTTTTTACACTTGATACACCAATCTGGAATGCAAGAACAAACGCCTTTTATCAAAAGCTTGGGTATGAGGAAGTTAGGCGTGATGGAGATTTTGTTTATTATGAAAAACGGCGGGATACAGAATGAACTATTCGAACACAAATGAAAAATTATACGAAGACATTGCCCTTTGGGAAAAAACTGACGGCAGAGATTTGTTTGCCCAGATGCCGCTGGCACCCGATGTAAAGGGCTCTCCGACTGTGCTTGATTTTGGTTATGGCTTTGGAGAAAATCTTTTTGCCTTGAGCAATGCTTACCCCAATGGAAAAATATACGGAATTGATTGCAGCCCGGTATGCCAGAAAGAAGTAGGCGAAAAACTTGCGGCACGCGGAATCAAAAACATCACCTTAATTAATAAGGATGTTCACAACCTGCAGGATTTTGCAGACGAATCTCTGGACTTAGTGCTGCTCTATGATGCTCTTCACGGTGGCGACGGCAAAGGCAAGTACATGCTTTACGAAGAATCTCATCGCATTCTAAAAAGAGGAGCCTGTCTTTCCATCCTACCTGTTCACCTGAGCAACTGGCGCGACCATGAAGGAAAAAAGAAAACCTACACCCCTGCCAAAATAAAAGCCGAACTTGCTGAATACGGTTTTGAATACGCCGGCACCTGCCCCCAGAAAGGCGTCCACTGGGAAAAATGCCACACCCTTTACTACATCAAAAAAGGCACAATAACCTTTGATGCGCTGGAGAAGGTGGAGGTGATGAACTTTGTAAAACTCCTGTGATACTTACTCTGTTAAAAACTGCATCACAAGATTAACCATGAGTTCTTTCTCTTCGGGTTTAGACTCGGCAATCATAATGGTTAAGGCTACAAGGGTATTGTCTTCAATCTGCTTTAACCCGTTCTTGAATAGCAATCCATTTTTGTTGAGGAAATAAAGAAACATTGTTGCGGCAATTCTTTTGTTACCATCACTGAAGGAATGATTCTTTGTGATAAAATACAAAAGATTTGCGGCTTTTTCCTGCACCGTAGGATAAACATCTTTTCCGTCAAAGGTTTGATAGACCGCACTGATACTACCTTCAAAGGATTCGTCTTTTTCGTTTCCAAAAAGAGAACTTGCATCGCCAAACTTCATTGAATCAATAACCTTTCTGGCTTCTTCATAAGTGAGACGATAAGTTGCAGAAGTTCCATCCGGCTTTTTTACACTAAGATGATCATAATCATCAAGCAAATCCAGGGCATAAGTATATTGCTCAATAACAGAAAGAATTTGATTTGTATCCAGCTGATTTTCTGTTCGACGGATTATCTGTAAAGTCTGGCGGAGTTCTTCGAGGCGGCGGTCATTTGCAGCGTAACCTTTGAGAATATATTGTTTAAGTACCGAGTTTGCCCATTTACGGAATTCAATGCCACGTTTGGACTTAACACGGTAGCCAACTGAAATTATGACGTCGAGCGAGTAATATTCTACATCATAAGTTTTCCCATCAGAGGCAGTTGTCGCAAAATTTGCGACAACTGAAATACCTTCCAATTCTTCTTCAATCGCATTCTTTACGTGCTTTCCAATTGTCTTTACATCACGATCAAAGAGAGAAGCCATCTGTTGACGATTCAACCAAACCGTTTCATTTTCAAAAGGAACCGAAAGACTTACAGATTTGTCTGCGCTTTCAAATAAGATAATTTCTTTTTCTGCCATAAATGTCTCCTGCCAACACCAGCAATATCAAATTTTATTTTACCAAACAATGACAAGAAAAGCATTAAACTAGAAGTTTAAAAGTTCAGATATTAGCTCACTGTATCCAATCAATTCAAGTATTTTTCAAAGCTATCTGAATTTTTCATTTTTATGACTATTCTTTAACCGGCACCTTTACAACAATTTTACGCACTAACGAACGTTCGTTAACGCAAACTCCCGGCATGTGAACATCCTGAGGATAGAGTATCAGAAAATCACCAGCTTCAAGAACATAGTCTGTGCATTCATCATTATGCTGGAAGAACATAACGTCCTTGGCCTCGTTGTATTCGTCTTTGATTTCCATTTTCTCAATCGGAGTTACGGCAATCAATTCTCTACCGCTCAAAATCAGCTGAATGTCGATGAACTTTTTGTGAGCCTCATATTTTGCCTCACTACGTGCTTTTGTTGTATATTCCTGCACACTAACATAAGCGCCGCCTTCAAGCTCATATTTTCCAACCGCTGCCACATCAGCCTTGTTTACAATAAAATCATAAGCCGACGGACACAATTCTTTAATCTTGTTTAAATCTTTCATATTTACCTCTTTTTTATATTATCAATTTTTTTCGATTTATTTTATAGCGGATTATTTATTGCTTCTCACAGTCCATTCCGTCCATTCAATATGATTATACTGCATCACATCGTCAGATTTTTTCATGCCGAGTTTTTCATAAAAGGGAATTGCATTTTCGTTAGCAATCAGATAAACGGCAATATCTTTTTCACCACCGGCAAGCTCGTGAGCCTTTTTCATAAGAGCTCGACCGATTCCCTGCCTTTCATAATTTCTGTCTACGCCTAAATCTGTAATATAAAGCCAATAAGAGAAATCAGTTAGTCCAAATAAAATACCCACAGCAAGCCCCTCCTCATTTCGAGCCACAAGACTAATTGAGACATTTTTCACAAGCTTTGGAATACGTTCATAAAAGCGTTCTTTGGGATACTGTGAGCCTAAGTCAGTGCGTTCGAGAAAATCAATATATTCTTCAGCACTGATTCGCTCTTCTTTTATTGTTATGTTATTGTTCATTTTTCAAATCCTTTTGTACTGAACAGAACAGGCGTCTCGGTTCAGACCGCACTTTTTATAAAAAGCTTCATTATAATCAATAGAAATCAGCTGAACCACAGAGACCTTTCTTTCTTTGAGCGACTTCTCTAGTTCTGTCAGCAGCTGCTTTCCAAGGCCCTGCTTCTTCTTTTTTGGAATTACAAAAAGCTCGGAAACAAAAAAGAAATCTTCTTCGGCGTATGGATCCACATAGCCCAGTACCGCACCAATTATTTTGCCATCTTCAAAAGCTGCAAGCCCCATTGCTTCAAAGTTCCCCAAAATTGCCCGGATTCTTCTTTCAGCTTTTTCCTGCGACCACTTTTCATCCCAAGGTTCTTCAGAGTAAGCCGCCGCCATAGCCTCCGCAAGACCCGCTATATCATTTTGATTTATTTGTTTTATTTCCAAAAGCCTTCCCCTTATTTAGCATGAGGGGAGAAGCCTCTCCCCTACGCCGCACTGCGTTGCGTCGTACCCCTCTCAACGGGCTCAAACGCCGCCCGTAACGCCTGCTTTCATTTTACGCAAAATAATTTTCCACTAATGACAAGATTATTATACTTCAGATTTTGCCTTTACGCTTGAATTTCTTTTCCATATAAAAACTGCCAGACAAACAATCGGAACCGCCAATATATAAAATGAAACTTCAATGATTGCAATATTCACTTTCATTAATGAAAGACTTCCAGCAATTGCATCAAAAAGCGCATGAATTACAATTGCCAGTGGATATAAATAAAACTGTCCTTTATTTTTTACCGCAAACCAAACAAGCACAGAAAGCGAAACATGAACTGCAATTGCCGGAATGCGTTCAACAGGCATCAAGAGATACATAAGCGGATTTTGAGTCTGGACTTGAGCTTGGGCCTGAGCAGGTAATTTGTCTGCCATAACAATAGTAATTATTGTAGTTACTACTATATAGAAAACTTCAAAACCTGCATGCCCCGCTCCGTAATACAAAGCCGTTAAATTATCATCTCGAGTTTTTTTCAAAAAAATTTTGAAAGCTACAAAGCGTCCGCTTTCTTCAAAGAGTCCAGCCATAAGGCCTCCAAAAAGTCCGAATAAAATCGGTTTTTGCATAAGAGCCTGTGCCCGTCCTCCGCCGAGAATCAAAGCGTTACATGCGCCTTCCAGAAGCAGAGCAAAAATTGCAAAGGTGATACATCCAATGAAAATCGCAAAAGTTTTTTCTTTTTTTGTCATATTTGACCTCCTCATCTTTTCTTGCCTTTAGTCTAAGGGTTCCAGCGAGTGGAAGGTCAAGTTTTTTTTTACATTTTTTTAAATTTTATGTGCAGTGATGATAGTATAACTGTAAGCATTTACCGTGATGATGCAGCCGCCAATCATGCAATACCAGTTTTTTCCTTTGCGTGTGATGTCAGCGTCTTTAGATTCAATCTGCTTTTTGCACCAGACGACCACATCTGGAATATCGTCCCCAAGTCCAAGATTGCGGCGTATACGAGCTACTCCCATAGGAGTAGTATGAAGTTTATCCAGATTTTGTAAAAGCTCATTATTCATTATTAAACTCTTCCAGTAATTCGTGTTTATAAACTTTTTCTCTTGTTGATTCCCGAACTTCCTTCCAAAGACGGGCGGCCACTTTCAGCTTGTTGGGAAATTGTGCTGTTGCAGGGTCGGCACAAAAGTCTTTTACAAACTTATTCCATTGAAGTGAAATCTTGTCATATTGGGCGTAACTTTTTCGCCCATAATAAATATCCAGCAGATCTCCAAGAGTAAAAGATGTGTCTCCCCTTTCGCGGACTTTTCTTGCGCTCGCTACCATATCTGCATTGAACTTAAAATTTTTAATTCCCGTCTGAGTAGAAAAGAAATCGCGGAAGCGCTGGCTGAAACGAAAGTCGCATTCTATCAAACCGGTTTCAAGTGATAGTTCAGTGACGGGCTTCTTTGCAACTCTTTTTCGACGACATTCTTTTATTTGTGAAGGCTTTCCTCCAAAATACTCCTCAATTCTTTCATTCAATTCCGTCTTATAACCACTGGCACAAATCCCAAGCCTTCTGCAAATCGCAAGGAGCTCTTCGCGGTACCAGTAATATTTTGAGAACTCATCAAAAGTTTTTATTTCTTCAAAAGCAGGCTTATTTTCCATACCACCATTATAACACATTAAATATAACATCAGCATATCATATTTAATTGCTTAGATTGATTTTTTCAGCCTTTAAACCACTTCAAAAACGCCTTTTTCTGCCCAGACTCAAAACCAATTTTTTCGTAGAACTTATGGGCCTCGGTTCTGGTAATTCCACTTTCCAGAAAAACCTTGTAGCAGTTATTAGTCTTTGCAAACTCAACAGCAGCATCTATCACTTTTTTTGCAAGTCCCTGTCGCCTGTAATCTTTGTGGGTAATAACATTTTCAATAAAGCCAATTGGGCGTGCCCCGTTTGTAAGATTTGGAATGATTGCACAATAACAAGTTGCCAAAACCTTGCCTTCTTCCACTGCACCAAAATATTTTATATTTTTATTACCCTCAATTTCACTCTTCCAGACATCTAGAGATTTTTCATAAGAGTAATTTTTATTTACTTCACTAAGCTGAACATAAAGCTCAAGAAGCGATTCAAGTTCGTTAACCGTCAGTTCTCTAATTTCCATATCTTTTTCCCAAACTAAAACTTAATTCGTGAAAATCTTGCAAAGTTTATAAAGGCTCGGCTTGCTTCATCAAACAAAACTGCTATAAAAACGCCAAGCATACCAAGCTTAAAAACAAAAACACAGAGAGCAGCAAGACCTACAACCGAAAAAGTTCCCAGTGTCTGAGTGATAAGCATCCACTTTGTGTCTCCATAACCGCGGATTCCATTTCCAAAAATTATATTGCTGGATTTTCCAAAAAGATTTGCTGCAACAAGAATTATGAAAATCACAGAGCTCTCTATAACTTCCTTATCTGTAGTAAAAAGACTGAGGGTAATTCGAGGGAAGATGGAAACAAAAATCAAAGCAAAGGCAGCGACCATAAAAGCCCATAAAATTGAAGTTTTTACAACATTACGATAAAGCTTATGATCTTTTGCACCGGTTGCCTCCCCAGTTAAAGTCAAAGTTCCGTTTCCAATTGCACCAATCACAACTACAAAAATAATTTCTACGGTAAAAACCATTGAGTAGATTCCAGCCGCCTTTTCGTCGATTGTATTCAAGATTCTGATTATACAGAGATTTCCGGCATTCCAGAGAAGGTCTTCACAGGCAGTAGGAAAACCTAGCTTTATCGATTTTACATAAGGAGTAAACTTTGAATGTAAAATACGCTTGAGCCCAGGACTTGTAAAAAACTTATCCTTTTTGGCGATTATTATATACAAAAGATAAAGGGCTCCTGCATATTCTGCTATAGTTGTACCAAGAGCCGCACCTGCAATCTCCATTCGCGGAAATCCAAACTTTCCAAAAATCAAAAGATAATCCAGAATGATATTCAAAACTGAACGGATTATTCCGTAAGTTACCAGCGGTTTTGTATAATTTGAAGTTTGAAAAACAACACTGTAAGAAGCAAATAATCCAAGAATCAAAAAAACTGGTGAATAAAGTCTTGTGTAAGTTACGCAAAGTCCAAGCACATTTTCGGAAACTCCCATCAGGCGGAAAACCATAGGTGCACAGAAAACCCAAAAAAGGAACATTAGAAGAGGAAGTACATTATGAAACTTAATCAGCGAGGCAGCATAGTCCTTTGATTTTTCAATATCCTTCTCCCCTACCGACTGACTTATCAGAATTGAAGCCCCCATAGAAAGTGAAAAAATAAAAGACATAGTTGTCCAGACAGGAGCAGTTGCATTTCCTACCGCGCTCATGTAAAGAATATCCATGCGTCCCAAAAAGATTCTGTCAATAAACATCTGAATCTGAGAAATCAAATTGCTCAGCATGATTGGGACAAAGATTTTTACCAGCTTGTTTTTATATTCGCTCTTAAACATAGGTAAAAACTATATACTCTATTTTGATTTTTTTCCAGCACTGCAATTATATACCAGACTATAGCTTTTTTCGGTCAATTTACAGAGTTTTTCAAAATCTGTAACGGCAGTAAGAAGAATTGTTATCCAGTGTTTTTTATTCATGTGCCAGGCCGGAAAAATAGATTTGTTGTCAACAAGCCTTGGGATTTCATCGCAATCGGCCTTCAGATTTACAACAAAAACACTTTCCTCGCTTCTTAGTCCTAATTGGCGGTATTTTATTTTCATTAAAAGAGCAAACCATTTTGTGTTAGGACAGCGAAAAACACAGGCTTCTGGAGTTTCCGGCCAGGGAAAATCTGGCTGAACAGAAAAACGCTTCTTGAGGTACAAAACATAATCTTCCTTTAAATCCTTTGATTCAAAACAACGCTCTTTAATATCATCAACAAGACTTTGAACTTCTTCCCTCAGAGCACCAATAAATGCACCGTGAACGTTAGGCATATCAAACAAGGCATATTTTTCATCAGTGGCAGTATCAAAAAGCTGAATCGAAAGAGTCTGATTTTCAAGCGAAAGATAAATATCAGCTTTAAAAGCTCCATTAGAAATCAAAGTCTGCTTAAAATAATTTTGATTATCACTGCTTTTAAAGCCTGCACTTTCAAGAAAATCCCTTTTTATTTTCGCAGAACGAAAAATATAACTGTATTCCATCGTTTTTTATGTTATACTAAATAAAGTGATGTTTATCAACAAATTACAAAAAAGAAGTAATTGGAATTGAATACAGAGCAAATGACCAAAGAATAGAATATCCAACAGAGCTTAAATCACTTGAACTGGAACCGGCTATTCTTCGCTACTATTACAGTAAGCCTATCCCCCTAGCTGAATATGAAGCAAAATATCTAAAATAATAGTCTTAATTATCTATATAATTCGCCCATAAAATATTGTTCTTGAAAAGAAATTGCTTCAAGAATTTCCTGGTCGCTGTAATTTTTATAGTCCAGGGCAACAATCCATTTGTCTTCAACATCATTTATGCGGTGATAAACTCCGATAATTTTTCCTTCAAAAGTTTTGAGTGGCTTATCTGTACCAAAAACGTAAACATCCTGTTCAGCTCCGTCACCAGCAAAAATGCCGTCCATATAGCCATAGTTTATCGAGTAAATCATATCTTTGTGGCGGGGATGGGCAGAACCAAGAGGCCGGTCAATTGTACCTTTTACACTTTTGCCTATGATATTGCTGTAATCTTTGTGAGCGATTTTCATCTGATAAACCAGACTTTCTCCACCCCAACGTTCTGTCATGGTTTGCAGAAAAGAAAAACCAAAGTTTTCATAAAGACCTTTCTGGTCAGTAGAAATATAAAGTTGTTTAAAGCCCTGATTTTTTGCAAGGCGATAAATATGCTCAATCAGTTTGCCAATACGGCGTTTTCCACGAAAGGCTGGAAAGGTGTAAACAAAGCCAATCCAGGGAGTAAGCTCTGTGTCTGGGATTTCATCACGTTCTGCAAAGGAACAAAAGGAAATCAGGTCATTGCCTTTCGTCAGCAAAAAGACAGTGGATTTTTCGCCACAATGTTTTTTAAACTGGCCATCGGAAAGAAGCTGAAAAAGATATTTACCAGCCCGCCAGTCAGACTCGCCGATTTTAGTCAGCCAGAGTTTTTGTTCATGGGTATCAAGTTGAAAATAATCTTTTATCTGAAAGTTTTGTGAATCAGCCATAATTTAATTAAATCATTTTTTTATTTTCTTTGCTATAAGATGGGAAATATCGAGCTTTCAAAAATTACCACAAAAACCTTTCAACTTTGAGCAGATTGATTCTTCTTCAGCAATTCAAAAAGCAATCGAATAAAAGCTTGTCTTTTCACTTCCATAAAAATCCGCTAAAATACAAGAAATATGAATAAAAACAAAATCATTTTCCTTGCATTTTCAATTCTCTGTCTTTCTCTGCTTTTTTCCTGCAAAAAAACAGTAGAGGAAGAAGCAGATTCCTCTATACTTCAACTTACAATTCAGGATTCAATGGAAGAAAACCCCTTTGAAGCTTTACCACAAAACTGGCAGAAAACCAACAAAAGAATCTGCGTTATTTTTGGTTATGATTTTAATTCACCAGAAATAATTCAAAGTTATACCCAACTTCTCAGTGAAAACTTCGGTCTCGACGAAGAAGACGGACTTATTTATACAATCACCTACCCTGACAGCTTTAAACACATTAAATCTTATGTTTCTGAACTCACCTCAATGATAACAGAAAGTGAAAAAGATTTGATTGGTGTAATTATTCTGGGTGCTCCAGAAAACACCCATTATGCTTTAGGACGTATTCAGGACTACTGGAACATGAATCCTCCTTACCCGATTTTTTCTCTTTTTCCTCAAGATGAATCCTTGGGAATGGAATCCACCTGCGACTTTGTTCTGGATAAATACATTTCTACAGATATAACTGGCGGCAAACTTCATGACGAAGATATTTCTCATATTCTGCAGGAAGCGCCTCAGGTTCTTCTTTCAGTTATTAATTATATGAAAAATCTTAACGGTCCTTTTACAAAAGATTCTTCAGTACAGGCTCATGTAGTACAAATGTTAAAAGGATATAAAATCCAATACTTTATTGACCCGGAAACAGGTTTACATGCAATAAATCATTTTGTTCTGTATTAATCGAGGATGTTATGATTGAATTATTTCAGCAGACAAGCGGGTTAATTGGTTCACCCGAAGCTATAAAGGCTCTTTCGCAAAAAGACCATGCCCGACTTCTTACAATCTCAGATTCGCATGGTGATTATAGACTTTTTGCAAGAATTATAAAGGAATTTGGCCCAAATTGTGATGCCCTTATTTTTGGCGGAGATGGAGCCAGAGATTTATCAGAAATTCTTGAAGAAGCAAATGAAAGGGAAGATTTTAGAAAATGTCTTCCTTCTGTACTTGCCTTTGTACGCGGAAATAATGACCCTCATACTTTTCCACTTTCCTATGACATTGGAAAATACAATCTGGAAGCAAGAACTTTATTAAAAGGCAGTGTAATTATGCCTTACAGCCAGCTTTTAAATGTGAACGGCCAGAATCTTTATATTACCCACGGACACTTACAAAATATTGAATACACTTACGAACCAATAGCAGGAATTGCAAGAGAAAATAACTGTAAAACGGTAATTTACGGGCATACCCATATTCCCGAAGATTTGGATGGAAAAGAATGTCGTCTTATAAATCCGGGAAGTATAAGCCGTCCAAGAGGAGGAATGCCTGCAACTTTTGCAATTTTAACAGTAGAGAAAACCTTTATAGATGCAGCATTTTTAAAAATTGAAAATCACTACTTTTCGGCAAAAGCTTCTTTTTCAATTATGAAAGGCTTTTAATCTTAAATAAAAAAGCCAAATGCTTCGTGACCAGGATAAACCTTAGTATCGGAAGGTATACTTACCTTGAGCATGGCAAGACTGTGGGCAATTTTTGAATAATTTCCGCCATACATATCTGTTCGACCGTAACCACCATCAGCAAACAAAGTATCACCAGAAATTAAAATCTTATCTTTTTGATTGTAAAGGCAAATTGAGCCGGGAGTGTGCCCTGGAGTATGAATTACAGTCCAGTTTTTACCGTAATCAGCTATACACTCCAAGGTCTGCTTATCATGCAGTAAAATATCTGCAGCAGGCAATTTGGAAACAGGCTCCAGCAAATAGGTCATACAAAAATCATCTAAGAGGGAACGATTCATTGGTCCTGGAGGATTTTGCAGCTCCTCTGCTTCTGCCTGATGAATTAAAATCGGGGCTTTTGGAAAAGCCTTTTTAAGATTTTCCAGCCCCATTATGTGATCAAAATGACTGTGAGTCAGGACAATCCCCAGACATTCCAGTTTGTTTGCTTTAAGATAATCAAGAATTTTATTTTCATCCCTGCTTTCTTTACAATCAGCGGGATCTACAACAAAAACTTCTTTATTTCCCAAAGAAACTGCCAGACTGTTTGTAGAGAGAAAACCTGTCCTGATTACATGAATTTTAGATGTTTCCAAATGGTTCCTTGTCCGAAGCAGCTTTTTCTGCAGCAGCATAAGCGGCAGCATCTTCTTCTGTCATTGCAATTTCTTCATCATCTGCCTGAGATTCAACTGCTTCATTTTCATCAGCTGCAACCTCATCTTCCTTCTGATGAGAAAAACTTACTGCAAGCTTGCGGCCCCTGTAATCATAACCATTCAATTTATCAATAGCTGTCTGACAATCTTCTGTATAAAGCTGAACAAAAGAATAATTTGCAAGAACCTTGATATCACCAATTCTGTCTCTATCCAAACCACCAACAGCAACCAGAAGACCAACTAAATCTCTTGGATAAACGCGGCGATTTTTACCAATGCTTACAAAAATAGAAGTTGCCTGATCTTCAGGAATCTCTACACGTGGATGGCGTGGTCTTTCTTCTGTTTCTGTGGCAGTTGCTTCTGCACTTTCAGCTTTTTCTGGGCGCTGATTTTTATATTCGTTTTTATAGTCTCTGTTTTCGTTTCTTGTTTTAGATGAAGCATGACGTTCAGCATTTCTGTTACCACGCAGGTAAGAATGACTGTGCTTCAAAACTTCTTTTAATAATAATGCAGTTACATACTTTCTTCTGCTGAGAGGAACATTTTTTCTAAAAAGAGAAATCAATTCAGTAAGAGTATCAATATCTTCCTCTGTGTTAATTTTTTCTACAGCATTATTCAAAAAATCTGCAATTTTACTCTCGTTAATTTCAAAATCTCGGCTATACCTATTGTAGCTCATCGGAAACTCCTTAATAAAAATAAACTACAGCAACTTGGCTGCAAATCCGGAAGCAATTTTCTCAAAACCTGTTCGTATTAATAATGGTTCAAGATTTTCCGGTAAAATAATGTTTGGTAATAAAACCCAATTCTTTCCGCTTCTTTTTAATTCAGACAGACACATTGAAAGCAATTCTGTTCCAATACCTAATCCGCGGAAACCATTAGAAACAAAAAGGCTTGTCAAAATCATAACCTTTTCATTTTTTTCTGATACTGGAGCTGCGGTAATACATCCTGCAAAATCTTCAGAAAGGCTGCGACATATATATCCAATTTGTTTAGAAGAATCAAAACTCAAAAAAGAATTCTTCCACATTTCACAAAAAGCCGCCAGGATTTCTTCAGAAACTTCACCATATTCAGTTTTTAAAGCTGCGCTGATATTCAAAAATATTTCTTCCTGATTATCCGCCTTATATTCCAAAAAAGAAAAATCATCATGAACCAGCATTTCGTCTGATTCCGGAATATAATCAAGTTTTTCAAGTCCCCATATTTCGCGCAACGAATTATACCAGTCGTTGATATATTTATTCATCGTTCTGTTTTTAAAAACATGCCACTTTTTTTCAACTTCCGGGTACTTTTTTAATACATTTCTAAAACTCTTAAAGACCCCCCTTCCTGAATGTAAAATCTCCTGCAATTCTTCTCTTGCGAAAGGTGAATAAAGATTATTTACAAAATCCTCCCGCAATTTAAAGCCATCAGCAGAAGTCCATTCAGGTAATTCATAAAACTTATCTTCATCTGCCGTAACACAGCCATCTCTTTCTATAATACCACATTTTTCGGCATCCACAATAAAGGATTTTTCCTGATTTTCAAGGGCCGTCTGAATATTATCAACGAGTGTCTGCGTTAAGGCAAAAGTCATAATTATTTTTTCAATTCATCCCTGTTAGAAATAATCTTACTGATAAGTCCATATTTAACAGATTCATCAGCATCCAGCCAGTAATCTCTGTCAGTATCTTTTGTTACCTGTTCAAGAGAAGTTCCTGTTTCATCAGAAATAAGTTTATTTAATTTTGCACGGATTTTTTCCATGTCGCGGGCATAGATTTCAATATCAGAAGCAACACCCTTCATTCCACCAAGAGGCTGATGAATAAGATAGCGGCTGTTAGGAAGTCCAAACCTTCTGTCCTTAGGAACAGCAAGCAGAACTAAAGTTGCAGCTGAAGCGACAAGTCCCATTCCAATCAGATAAACAGGGGCTTTTACAAAACGAATCATATCAAAAATTGCAAAACCTGCATCAACATCTCCACCAGGAGAATCGATGTACATATAGATTGGAGCTTTTGAATCATCCGTATCAAGAATGAGCAGCTGTCTTACAATCTGATCAGCAAGATCTTTATTTATTTCGCCTGTAAGAATAATCTGTCGTGTCTTTAAAAATTTCTCAGAAAAGGGATCAGGCATTTTTGGTGCTTTTTTTTCTTCTTCGTCGTCATCAAAAAGCGGAGATGCGTAAATTGATTTCATGTGAACTCCTAAAATAATTAATCTCTACAGATTAATATATAAAATTAAAAAGCAATTATCAAGGAAAAAATCATTTTTTAAAGTAATCATGGAAGCCACAGGTCTGCAATTTTACTTCAGTTTCTTCAAGTTTTTCATCAGGAATATTTTTTATAACCACCCTTACAACTTCACTTGTTGTTTGAAGATAAACATTTTTAAAACCAGCTCTTGAAAGTTTTTTGGCAGTATTAAGGGCATTTTCTCTCTGGGAATAAGAACCAACCTGAATTATCCATTCCTTTTTTACAGCTGCTTGTGCAAGCTCCGGCTTATCCGTCTTATTATTTTCGATATGATTATCCCAAGGATTTTTCAGGATTTCACCTTTTTTTGCCATTATTTTTTTTGCACTTTCGGCAGTCTGCATACTCAATTTAGTATTGGCACCCATTTTTACAACTTCAAGCTTTACTTCTACAGTGCCGGCTCCAATCATGTTAAGCTTTTCTGCAGCGGCAGTTGATAAATCAATTTCACGACCGACAATAAAAGGTCCCCTGTCATTAACGCGAACTTCTACACTTCTTCCATTCAAAAGATTGGTAACACGTAAAACAGTATTAAAAGGAAGCAATTTATGGGCACAGGTAAAATCATGCATATCAAAGGCTTCCCCCGATGATGTAGTTTTTCCATGAAAATCTGCCCCGTAAAAGGAAGCAACCGCACTACTTTTATAAACTTTAGCCGCAAAAGCTCCCTGCCCTATGCAAATCACAATAAACAAAACAAAGAATATTTTTCTCATATCTAATCTATCGGTTAAATCAAAGCGCAACCTAATATTTTTTAGCATTTGTAAAATATAGAAAGTATGATATAATCTATTTCATAGGAGTTTTTAATGGACGAATCAGAGCTGGACCCGGAGATTGCTGCTCTTTTGGCTAACACACAGGAAACAGTATCTATAGATGATATAGATTCCCTACCCGATAGCGAGACGACATTTGACAAATCTCTTTTATCCAAGAACGAAGGAATCACATCTTCAACACCAATCAACAATTCACTTCACAATGTAGATTTGAGCAAAAAAGGATTTGATAAAATTGAAAAATTCTTGAACGATTCTTCCAGTGGTGTTTACGATGATACAAAATATTATAAAACTGCACTGACAGGCGAAAATGCATCTGCCCAGCGTGTACATCAAATTCTTTCAAAATATCTTACAACTCAAGATGCAAAAGACAGGGCTGTTTTCCGTCAGCAGATTGTTACCTGTTACTGGGAGCTTCTGCGTGGTATGGCCCCAAAAATGGCTGATTTGAATCTTCCAATGCCCAAAAGAATGTTAATGCGCTTTGGCATTCTTCTGCCTTCACTTTTCAAGGCTGAACATAAAGAATTCTTTTCAAGAGTTATTTTTGAAAATACAATGAATGAGCCAATTCTTTATGTTGATGAATGGTTCAAAGAAATTGCATCCGGCAGAATGAAGAATTCTATGACTGATGAAAAAAAGCAGTCTACAAAAAATCTTACAGGAGCAGAAGCCGCTTCTGCAGAACAAACCCGACTCATGCAGTTGCAGTCTAAGAATTCAGGAAAGCTTCAAAGCTCCGAAAACATTCTTAACATAAAAGAAAACGAACGCTCAATGATTGAGCTGGAGCTTCGCAACCGAATTGAAGGACTTTTTGTTCATACTCCTGTAATCGGACTAGAGCCTCATACTTCCAGTCTTTCAGAAAGCCAAAGAAGAATGTTTTCCGAAATCACAGACCTGCTTCACCGCCTTTCTAAAAATGACAAGGAGCTTTCCAAAGCCCAGGAAGAATTTAAGGAAGCAAAGGGCGTTTATACCAGCGTTCAAAACAAAATCGCTGATGGTCCTGCAATTACAACTGTAGACACCAGCGCAATCAATACAGAATTTGACACAATCCGTCAAATGGCAAAAATGACGGTAGGAAGACGAGGAAACCAGTTCCCAATTTTTACACGTGAATTCTATCACTGTACAGAAAAAGGAACAGGAACAAGGGAAAATGTAATAGCCATTCTTTCATGGATTGAATCCCTTGACCCTGGGGTTTTCTGCAGAATCCACAAAAATGTTCCGAACAGAATTGTACCTTACGTTCTTTTGGTTCCTACCTACGGAGACCGTGGTTTCTGTTGGGAACCTTTTGACCGCTACAACCGCGTAACCAGCCGTGGTCGTATTGTAGTTCCAATGTATCCTAGAGATTTGCGCATTGCTATTCTTGCCGCTGTAGCTGATTTACGCTGGCAGGTTGCAAAGGAAAAAGCCTCTTACTACTGGATGGAAGAAGGACTTACCGGACAATACTACCAGCACTATGAGCAGATGAAGCTGAAGGGTGACTTAAAGGAATACTTTATTGAAGATTATATTCTCTGGATGACAAAGGAATCTACCGGTGTACAGAGACTGGAAAAAGATGTTCGCGGTATTTTCTGGCGCAATATGCCTTTCCCAAAAGAACTCAAGGAAGATTTGCGTAAGCGTTCTTTAGTATATGACGAATTGTGCAAAAAAGACGCCAACCGAGAAATGTCCGACGGATATTAATCCACAGAAGCCGGTGTTGTTACTCGCTGCTCAAGGCAATCACTGGATCCAGTTTTGCGGCTCTGCTTGCTGGATTCAGACCAAAGAAAATCCCTACAAAAACTGAAAAAACAAAAGAAACTACACAAGCCTGCCAGCTCACAATATAAGCCTGCTTCTGAACATACTCCACGGCAAAACTTATTATTATTCCAATTATAATACCTAGAAGTCCGCCAATTACCGTAATGCTTGCTGATTCCACCAGAAACTGCTGCCTTATATCTTTTGGAGAAGCTCCCAAAGCTTTTCTTATTCCTATTTCCTGTTTACGCTCGGTTACAGTAACAATCATAATATTCATAATTCCAATTCCGCCAACCAGCAGAGAAATAGCCGCAATTGCAGAAAGCATAATGCTCATTGTATTTGTAATTTCACTCATCTGCTCCAGCATTGACTGCATAGAATTGACATTTACGGCATATTCATTTCCAGTAATTTCCGTGCAGTATTCTTTTATAGAATCCACCAGAGAAACAGCCTTTTCATTGGAAACTGCCTGAACCATTACATTTCCTGCTTCGGGATTAGGCTTGATTTTTTTAGAATAAAATCCCCTGGGAATAAAAGCCGCTCCGTTTTCCATGCCAGTTGTCTGTTCTTTTAAAACTCCAATTACATGAAAACCAAAAGTAACCTTATTTGAAACCAGCATAATCTGCTTGCCAACCGCATCACCGGCAGGAAAAAAGCTTTCGGCAGTCTCATGATTCAAAATTATTTTCTGAGTTCCTTCTTCATTGTCCGTAACATTAAAAAAATCTCCGCTTTCCAGCTCAAGGTTATACATTTCCAGATAACCGGTCTCAACAGCACTACAGCTTATAGAAGAAGAGGTATCCCCATAACTCAGGGTAACATTAAAGGAGTTTTTGAACCAAACTTTTTTTATGTCAGGAATATTATCAAATAATTTTATTCTAAAGCTTTCATCAAAGGGCATAGTTTGGGAAAGGGCTTTTCTTCTTATAAATCCAGGACTTACATTCACAACATCCAGGCCCGCCGTACCAAAAGTGCTTTCAATTTTTTTAGTAGAGCTTTTTCCCATACTTGTGATTACAATTACAGAAGCAACACCAATAATTACACCCAACAGGGAAAGAAAAGTACGGGTTTTATTCCTCTTAAAGTTATTGAGGGCATTCAAAAAATCTTCCCACATTATGAATTGCCTCCATTTTCTACATTCTGACCATCGATAATATTAGCGTCTACAATCTGACCGTCCAGAATTCTAATGCAGCGGTTCATGGAAGAACCTATTCCCTGATCATGAGTAACTATTATGACCGTTGTTCCATTTTTTTCATTTATTCGCCTGAAAAGCTGCATTACCTGAAGCCCGGTTTTAGAATCCAAAGCTCCGGTCGGCTCATCCGCAAGCAGTATTTTTGGAGCAGTAACCATAGCCCTTGCAATTGCAACCCTCTGCTTCTGTCCGCCAGAAAGCTCATGAGGCCGATGCATTATTCTTTCAGCAAGCCCAACTGAATCAAGTGCCTCTTTAGCCAGCTCAATCCTTTCTTTTTTTTCAACCCGCTTATACTTCAAAGGCAGCATTACATTTTCCAGAACATTCATTGAAGGAATCAGATGATATTGCTGAAAAACAAAGCCTACAGTTTTGTTTCTTAAAACAGCAAGTTCCTTTTCGGTCATTTTTGCAGTTTCTTTGCCGTTTATTTCAACAATTCCAGAAGTCGGTCTATCCAGACAGCCAATCATATTCATGCAGGTGGATTTCCCAGAACCAGAGGGCCCCATAATTGCAAGAAACTCCCCCTGACAAATCTCAAAACTTATGCCCCGCAAAGCATAAACTGTATTATCGCCCATAACGTAGGTTTTAACTACGTCAGTAAGTTTTACTACCCTTTCACTCATATAATATCCCTTCCGATAATAAAACTACCGCTTTCCACCAGCAGCTGGAGGCATAGCTCCCATTCCACCCATTCCGCCGTTTTTATTTTTTCCCCTATTCTGCCCTGATTTTGCAGGAATTGTCTGCTGAATTAGTTTTTCCCCACCTTTAAGTCCTTCCAAAACCTTTACATAATCCATACCATAAGGCTGAACCTTTACAGAAACCTTTTCACCGTTTTTTTCAAGAACAACATAAGGCTTTTTATCCTCATAACCAATTGCATAACGTTCAACAACAAGATAATCGACAGGTTCTTCTATCTGGATTTTGCCGGTAAAAGAAAAATTAGGCAGTATTTCAGCAGGATAATCATCAATTCTTATTTTTGCCTTTACAATTGTTGCCCCCCTGGAAGTAATTTCTCCAATTGCAGGCCAGCTAACAATATAACCAGTTACCGTATTTTTGGTATAGGCTGGAAATGAAAGAATAACAGGCTGTCCCACCTTAAGCTTTGAAACATCGGTTTCTGCAACTTCAACCTCCGCAGTAAGATAATCAATATTGACAATTGTTCCAACGCTGTCCTTTGCCTCAAGAGAATCACCAACTGCAACATCTAAATCTGCAATCACTCCGTCAAAAGTTGCAAGAACCTGTCTATCCGCAATTTTTTGAAGCAAAGACAATCGCTGGGTTTCCATAAGCTTAATCTCTTTTACAGAACCAGTTATTCTTTTTGTAGCCATATCATAATCGTGTTTTGCAAGATTGTATTGTTCCGAGGTATCATCAAGCTGAATCAAAACATCGCCTTTCTTTACACTGTCACCGGCCTTTACATAGACACCAAGCACAGTTCCAGCAGACAAAGCCTGCAAGGTCTGTTCCTGTGCTGCAGCAACAGTTCCTGAAACTTCAATTATATTTTCATAAGTTTCTTTGCGGACCTGATATACGGGAACTTCAGCAGAATCTTTATGTAGTAAAAACCTCAATCCAACAAGCCCGCCAGCCAGGATTACAGCTACAAAAAAAATAATGAAAAAAACCTTAACAACTTTTTTAGTTTTCATAAAAGCTCCCTAATTTAATTTGCAAACTTTATTTGTTCTGACTATCCACAAACATCGACTTTATTTCAGAATTATAAATTATCATGTTTATGGAGTTCACAATCTGCGAAACACTGCTTTTCTGCATGTTTATTTTTGCCGCAAGATATTCACTTTCTGTAACAATTCCCTGCTTGTACCATTTGAACATATCTTCTGCCAGACTTTTATAAAGCTCCAGATTTTGGCTGTTTGTTGATTGCTCCCATAAGACACTTTCCAATTCCAAATCCTTTTCCTTAGCCGCAGTTGCAAAATTTATTCTTGCATTATCAATTGCAATTTTTTCTTCCTCTGCAGACAATTCTTCCAGTTGAGCAGAAATCTGATTTTTCTTAAAAGTATTAGGCTTTACTGTGATTCCCATTGTTATTGCAGGATTTGAATTATCAGAAGCAAGTGGAAAATCTAAATTAAGATTCGCCCCCACTCCACCATAAGTTCCTTCTAAACCAATCCCAACTGTATCAGAATTAGTTTTTGAATTAGCAAGGGTATAACCGGCAGAAGCCGCAAGAGAATAATCTTTTGCAGCCTCCCTTGTCATCTGATTTATTTTATTTGTCCAGATTGCTTTTTCAGTTTCAGCATAATCGTCCGGTGAAAAATCATGAACATTCAAAGGCTGGACAATTTCAATATCAGAAGGAATAAGCTCTATATAATCATTTAAATCAGCCAAATCAAGATTTTGCCCACATTCCAGATAAAAAATTTTATAATCATTGAAAAGATTTCGCTCATCACTTTCAATGTCATGCTCATCGCCTAAAACCTGCATTTCCGCCCTTCTGTAAGTCGAAGAAGTTTTTGCATATCCCTGAGCCTTTATTTTTTCAAAGGAGATTTTATCATCATAATAATCCTGCTGGGCAGAAATGATTGAACTGACTTCTGAAAGCAGCCTGCTTAAATTTCGATAAAAAGTCTGCTCTTTTTCCAGTGCCTTTTTTGCCAGAGCCCTTTCTGCCTCCAGAATAGAGCGTTCTGCCTTTAAAAAGGCAATATTTCTTTCATCTTTTGAAGAAGAAAGAATATCCATGCTCAAATTTATGGAAGTATCACTTACACCGCTGCCTGTTTCTTCATTTGTATTCACATTTACCTTTGAGCCTACTTTTATTCCCAAATTAGAATATTGAGGAAGATTTACAGACAGAGAAGGATTAACCGAAAAAACGTCATCAGCACCAAGACGGAAAGTCATTGTTCCTGTAGAAAGCTGAATATCAAAGCCTCTTTCAATTTTTACAGACTCATAGGTCAATTTTACTTTCTGCAATTCAATTGTAAGCTTTTTTAAGTCTGAATCCCTTTCCAGATAAGAAGCAAGCAAATCTTTTGTCGCTATAAGTTCAATAGAATTAAGATTATAACAAATGAGAAACAAAGAAATGATAAGCAGCGAAAGCTTTTTCATTAAATCCATCCATGCTAAAAATCATAAGTAACAGGAAGTTGTGTTCCCCGTCATTATCTATATTTTAAACAAAAAAAGGCATTTTTTCATTAGAAATCTCTAAGAAAAAACGCCCTTTTTTTATTAAGCATTCAGCACTAAGCATTCAGTATCATGCATTATTAATTGCTTGCCAGTTTTCCAATAATATCAGCTCCACTCACAAAAGTAGCAATAGAACTTCCTAATGAAGAAAGGATAAAAACTAAAAGAACGCGCAGAATACGGTTTTTGTAAAAGCCTTTTACAGAAACATCGTCCTGCAAGGTTTCCATATCACAAACTTTAGGCTTGCAAACAAGGGCCTGAATAATTGCAGTAACAAAACCGCAGCCAATAAAAGGACACAAAGATGTAATTGGCGCACTTACAAAAGCCGCAAGCACTGTAAGAGGATGTCCGGCAGCAAGCAGAGTTAAAACAGCCGCACAAGTTCCGTTCCACAAAACCCAGGATTTAATCATTTTTGTTCCAAGCTGACTTCCACCGTAAATAAAGCCTGCAACTATCAATCCTACAATAATTGCAGGAATAATCCAGCTTACAATTTTACCACCGATTCCCTTTTTAGGTTCCTGGCTTATTTCTTCAAGGTTTGCCTCTGTTTTACCGGCTGCAATTGCTTCAAGATTTTCAACAACCCCATCAAGATGTCCCGCTCCCAAAACAGCAACTATATTATTTCCCGGCGCATCCCAGATTTTTTTTGCCAGATAAAGATTTCTTTCGTCAATAAGAACTTCCTTTACAACAGGCATGTAATCAGCAAGCTCTTTCATCATTGAATCCATTTCATTTTTATCTTTAATGTCTTCAATTTCCTGAGCTGACATTTCTTCCTTGCTGAAGGCACTTGAAAGAAGGGCTGCAATCAGTTTGCTTTTTCCCCAGAGATTATTTTTTGCCCAGGCCCGTCTCAAAGTAACCTGAATAGGTCGGTCTGCCATAACAGTCGGTATTCCCAATTCTTCTGCTACTTTGATTCCGGCAAGCATTTCATCTCCAGGTTTTACGCCAACATTCTGTCCCATTCTGCGCTGAAAAGAAGCAAGAACAAGATTTGCCAGAAGTAAAAATCCCTGGTGCTTTTTCAAAACCTGAATTATATCAAGCTGACTGTATTTATCTTTATTTTTAATTGAATCGGCGCGTTTATCATCTAATTCAATTGCAACGCTGTCTGGCTTCAATTCCCTTATAGTATTTTCTACCTCTGTAATACTTTCTGCAGATACATGTGCAGTTCCAATTAATGTTATAGTTTTTCCATTTAACGACAAAACTCGTTGTGTTTGGCTCATTCTTCAAGTCCCCATTTTGCTATTCTGTATTCAAAAAACATCGGAGCTTTCATGCCGGCAACCTTAGCGTAATAATCCTGTGCCAGTTCTTTGCTTCCAAATATTTCGTAATAAAGTCCCATATAGAATAGCATTTTACCTTTTTTTGTACTATTGTCTTCTTTATTTATTTTTCCAAGCAATGTGGTTTCTGCATTCCGGCTGTAAGTATCACCAAACATTCTGGCCATATTATATTCTGTAGAATCGCGATCCAGAGTTTTTAATACTTCTGTGATTGTCTTTTTTGCATTAAAAGAATCATTCTGCTTAAAATAGCTTGCTGCAATCATCAGTTTATAGCTGTAACTCTTACTGTAGCTGTAAGCAATATTGAAAAGTTTGATGGCCTGTTCATAATTTCCCGTGTGATATTCCAAAATGGCCGCAGATTCATAAGCATAATAATATTTTGGATTTGTCTGAATTACCATGTAATAATTTTTAAGAGCTTCCTGGTAATTGTCGTGAGAATCGTATGCACCGGCTAAATAAGCATAAGGAAGAAAATAATCAGGCTCCAGTTCAGCTGCCTTTGTCCAGGCTTTTGCTGCATCGTCAATTTTTCCCTGATTATCATAATAGCTTCCTAAATCAAGATAATAACTGTAGTTGTCCGGATCATATTTAAGTGCTTCAATCGTATATTTAGTTGCACGCAGATAATTGTTATCTTCGGCGGCAAGTTTTCCCATAAAAGCAAGAGCCTGAGAATCCTGAGGAGTCTGGTCTAAAACCTTCTGACAAGCTGATTTTGCGCTTCTTAAATCATCCTGATAATAAGACATAAGGGCATAACCGTAGAGAGCATCTGAATTATTAGGTTCATTCTTTAATGCCTTGCTGAAAGAATCTCGGGCAAGCTTGTATTTTCTGTTAAGAGCATATTCTTCGCCCTGTAAAATATTTGCCTGTGCATTATAAGGGTCTGTTTCCAGAATCTTCTTGTTCATGCTTTTATAATTTTTTGTATCTCCAGCCGCTTTTGCAGAAACAGAAAGAAGTTCCATCGCCTGAATATTTTCAGGATCCTGCTCCAATAATTCCTGAGCAACCTGATTTGCCTTATCGTATTCCCCATTTGAAATATAAAGTGAAGATAAAATCAGCTTGATTTCTTCATCGTTCTGCAATTCCTGTGGAATATCTTCAAAAAGTTTAATTGCTCCTTCCACACTGCCATTTTTAAGTTCTTCCTGCAGATTTTTGGCAAAAGCAACATTTGGCGGATCGATAACTACCGGCTCCTCAATAACCGGTTCGCTCGGTTCTTCCTTTTTATTTTTTTCAGTATCTTCTTTTGCAATCTCTTCCGTTTTTTCTTTTTCTTTGTTTTCTTCTTTTTCTACTCCAGAGGTTGTACCGCATGAACTGAATAAAATGGACAGGCCTAAACAAATTGAACAAATTGTTATAAAAACATTAATTTTCTTCATATTATTATTCCTATTATACAGTTGAAATTCCCTTAATCATTTACTAAACTATTATCACAATGAACGCGCGTGTAATTAGAAAAGGATTAGGCATTTTTATTGTCGATATTGCTATTATAATCGGCATTTTTGTTCTTCAATTTAGAACAGATTCCAATATTATTGAAAAAATCGGAAATCTCCAAGTAACTTTTACAAAATCAGAAGCAAATTATGATAAAAAATCAGAAAAAGACGCTTCTGACTTTACTCTAAAAAATAAAATGCTTGTTTCATACAATGGTGCAAACTTTTATTTTGATGAACAGACCCCACCTTATATTTTATTTTCCGGTCAGAATGAAAAGACTGTAGCGGAATTACAATCATGGGAAAAATCAGAAAAAGAACTGAAGGTTTCCTTTACACAGAATATAAATCTTTACTTTACACAGAGCGAAAATACAGAAGATTCACCTCTCATTGTTTATGCTGATTTACCTCGCTCTGTACAAAACTTTTATCTTCCCTATAATTTTGCCTACAACATGAAGGTTCAAAAGGATGAAGGTAAAAAAGTTCTTCTGACCAATAAAAAACAAATCTGGGATTTTTCTACAGAGCAGATTGAAGACGGTTACATTGTATTTAATCACCGCGCAACTATGGCAAATTATTCAATTCACAACGAAGAAAAGAAGTTTACCTTTGATGATTTGACCCAGCTGGCATCTGCGGAAGGAATCAATTATCTTAATGTAATCAATAATCTAAAGAGCAATCTTATATCTGCATTCAAAGCAGCACAGACAGATAACTCTTATTCAGAACAGGCAGTTGTTTCTTATGTTGCCGCAATGTCAGAAAATGCAAAATACCAGCAGGCTATTGATGATATTCCGCAAGCCTTTAAACGCAGTGAACAAAGAACTTATCTTTCTGCTCCATACTTCAACAACCTTGTAAACATGAATAATACTCTTGAGCAAAAGCTTAAAGCTGACTCAAATAATATTTCTAAAGCTGTTTATTCTGATTCTCTTGATATTTTTACAGTTCATAATCTTGGCTTTCAGCTCTGTATTTATCCAACAAAAGCTGATGTAATAAAGATTTTGCAGAGGGCTGTAGATGCTGACATTCAGAATGCTGCACTTTCTCAGGTAACAGGAATTATTCAGACTTTTGTGGACTTATACTCCATAAATACAGATTATGCAAAAATACTTAGTTCTGTTATGGAAGAGTGCATAGAAAAAATCACTTCTGCCTGTAAGTTTGAAAACAATATCCTTACAATTTCAGAAAATGATACTTTCCTTTCTGTAACTCAGGCAGTTGAAATTGGTATTGCAATTCTCCGCTATGGTACAATTCGAAATAACGATACCTACATCAGGGCAGGACGTGTTATAATTTCTTCATACATTTCCGAAAGCTCTTCTTTTGACCTGCGTACTCTGGCAAACCTTTATCCTCTGATTGCTTATGACAACTGGTATTATCCTCACTTTAAGATTATCAGAAACGAAAGCAATCAGTTTATCTGGGCCTGGACTTGCGCACAGGATATAAACTGGGCACGCGAAGCAGACGGTTCTCTGACACTTAAAATTAAGTTCCCTCTGGAATTAACCCATTATGTAATTTTCAAGGGCATTCCTGAGTTTAATTCAATTCATATTTACAACATGGCATTTAGAACTGACCCAAGATTTGAAACTTATAATTCTTCAGGATATGTTTACAGAAGCACTTCTGACACCCTTTTACTTAAATCACGTCATAAGTCAGAGATTGAAAATATTACAATGGGTTATAAGACTGCTTCAGTAAAACCTGCAGCAAGTACAACGACAGCGACCTCAGCTGCTGCAAGTTCTACTCAAAGTACGGAAGCTGCTTCTCAGCCTGCGACAACGTCAACAGCAGCCACAAGTCCAACTTCTGCGACCGAAACTACACCAGCGGCTCCTGCACCAGCAAGTATTGAACCTGCGGCAAATTAAATTGCAACCAATTAAATTATATATAGGAAACAATAATGGAAACACGAAACATTTTTGAAAATCTTTCTTGTATCGATCACAGATACTCCCTGTCGGAGGCCGATGCTTTTGCCGGTCTTTCAAAATATATTTCTGAGGAAGCAAGCGTAAAATCTCATGCACGTTGTGAAGCAGCTCTTGTAAAAGCTCACTTAAAATTACGCGGTCAGCTCACCGATGAAATTGCAAAAAAATTGGACGAAGTTGCCGACAACATTGACCCTCAGGAAGTTTATGCAGAAGAAGAAAAAACAAAGCATAATATCCGTGCTCTTGTAAATGTAATGAAAACTAAGGTTGATTCAGAAATCGGGCCTCTCATTCACCTGGGAGCAACTTCTGTAGATATTCTTGATACAGGTTTAAGCTGCCGTATGCGCGACGTTACACAGAAGGTTGTTCTTCCAGAGCTAAAAAAACTCGAAAACTATCTTTGTGATATTGCAGAACGCGATTGTGCAACTCCTCAGGTAGGACGCACCCACGGACAGCACGCAGTTCCTATTACCTTTGGCTGGTCAATTGCTGAGTTTGTAGCCCGTCTTGGTAAATCTATTCTTCGCATTGAAGAATTGAGCAAGCAGCTGGTAGGAAAGCTTGCAGGTCCTGTAGGTTCTTACAACGGCCCATCTATGATTGTAAAAGATCCTGAAGAGCTTGAACGCACTTATACAGACTTCCTGGGCTTAAAACCAAGTGAATATTCTAACCAGCTTGTTGAACCTGAACACGTTCTCCGCCTTTTGCTTGAGATGAACGTTGCCTTTGGTATTATTGCTAACCTTGCTGATGACTTGCGCAACCTCCAGAGAAGTGAAATTGGTGAAGTTTTTGAATACTTTGCTGCAACTCAGGTTGGTTCTTCTACAATGCCTCAGAAACGCAATCCTTGGAACAGCGAACACGTTAAGTCTTTGTGGAAAGCAATGTGTCCTCGCGTAATCACCTTCTATATGGATCAGATTTCTGAACATCAGCGTGATTTGACAAACTCTGCCAGCCAGCGCTTTATTGCAGATTACGTAAGTGGCTTTACAATGGCAGTTGCCCGTATGAACTCTGTTGTAAAAGGAATACAGGCCGACAAAGAAGGAATGGCCCGCAATCTTGAAAATGCCGGCGGAAAAGTAAAAGGTGGTGTTCTTGCTGAACCAGCTTACATTCTTCTTGGAGAAGCAGGCTACAACGACGGTCACGAAGTTATCCGTAAAATTACTCTTGAAGCAGAAGAGACAGGAAAAACTTTCTTTGAAGTTCTCAAAACCCACGAAAAAGAATACGCCGACATTACAAAACAGCTCGAAAAGCTGGGCGTAGAAAATCCAGCCAACTTCTTTGAGCACCCTTCAAACTACTGCGGCCTTGCAGCAGTTAAGTCAAAGAGACTTGCACAGAAATATAGGGAATTGATGAAGTAAAAAAATTGTCGGGTTTTACGCCCGACATTTTTTTTTAATCAGCGTTACGGACTACACGGAAGCCAACACTAAGGTAGCGTTTGTATGGATAATCATCTTCAGGAGAGGCATCAGTTCGAGTTGCAACAGCAAATTGATTATAATAATTATCACAAGAAAAATCTCCACCACGTAATATACGAACAGAACCTGATGCCGGTCCAGTAGCAACAGTATCGGCATATATTTCCCCATACCAATCCCAACACCATTCACTAACATTACCAGACATATCATAAAGCTCAAGTGTATTTGCAGTTTTAGTCATCACTTCATGTATTTCCCCAGAACTATTATAGTGATTCCACGCGACATCATTTAAAACATCACCACCACTATAAGTATATCCACTTACGTTTCCAGCACGGGCAAGATACTCCCATTCTGCTTCGGTTGGTAAACGCCATCCATTTGCTTCTGTATTGAAAGCAACATTGTCCCAGGCAGAATTTGAACTACTTGGTCCATAATACTTTGCCTTCCGTGTTATTCCTTCCCATTTTGTAGGATCAGTTTCATTATTAATACTATATGCAGGAGTTAATTTTTCTGCCATACTACGCAAATTACAATAAACAATTGTGTCATACCAATTTATATAATATGCAGGATAATTTTCTCCCAATCCATAACTTGTGTCAGGAACTTCACCACCATAGCTGCAATACTGTTCATATTCTGATTGTGTAATTTCATGTTTACCAACATACATATTTGGAATTGTGATTGTTCGACCAGGCAAAAATACCATTGATTCAGGAGTTATAGAACTTGCTTCATTATAACAAATTGTTTCCCCCTTTACATAAACATAATCTTCAGATGATATAGGATTATTTGGTAACTTAGTATCACCAAATTGAACAAATGCAGTTGCACTATATGATCCACTGATTACTTCAACTTCATAGGTACCAGTTTCAGAAATTTGGAAAATAAATTCGTTATTTTCACTAACTTGTTTCTCCTCGCCATCTATATACCAAATATAATCATTCTCTCCACCTGCAACTGTAAATATGATATTATCATCTTTCATTTCATACGTGAGATCCAAATCAGTCTGTTCAATTGAAATAATTACACCAACCTCCCATTTAGCATATAATTCCAAATCACCTGTACTTCCTTTTGGAATTGTTGTAACTTTTTCATCAGAGAAATCTGGCTTTGTATACCAACCGAAGAATGCATAACCGGATTTTATTGGAGTAGGAAGAGTAATATCGGAGCATATTCGTGTGTATTTAGTTTGGAAGCCAGCTGATATATTTTCATCTCCATCATAATAAGTGATTGAATAGACTTTGTTTAAACTCGATACACTACGTGTTGCACTACTTGTCTGTCCACCCGATATTATTAAAGTTTCACGCCAGGTATTTATCGGGATTGTCTTTTCTGAATCTGCATAAAGGCGGATTTTTGCAATGTAGGTACCAGCAGAAAGCGGATTCATTTCCGGAAAACTAAAAGTGTATTCATATTCTCCTGAACTTCCAACATCCCATCCAAGTGAATAATGACTGCTAATATTCTGCTCACCAGCAAGATAGCCATAAATCCAATCTTCAAGAGAACTTTCTTCTCTTGTAGCCGGATTGTATTTAACAATTTCACCCGTAACAGCAGCAACTTCATTTCTAGTTGTCGCCTGACTAAAATCAAAAGTTAATTCAAGTTTACCATTCCCCGTCGAAGCCTCAGAATCCCACTTCAACACAAAATCCAGACTATTATCACCACTGACTATAGTAACGTTATTTTTTATACCCTTTAAAATCGTTCCTTCAGCACTTGCAGTAAGCGTAAGATTCCAGAGACCTTCTTCAATTGGGATAGGCTTTTCCATAAGCTGTTCATAATTCTCAAAAGAAGCTATACCCAGAATATTCCCAATATCATCAGATTTTTCACCACTCAACACAAAGGCAAAATTGGAAATCGAATCCAACGAGAACTCTGGTTTAATTGTTCTGCCGGGGTTTGCGATTTCGGCACCGGATATTTTAAGGTATGCAATTTTTGGTTCCGATTCAGATTTTTCAGGGAGAATATCATCAATCACATCATCCTCTTTTACCTGATTTCTTTTGTCCGCAAGATTGTTACACCCAGTAAAAAGAAATACTCCTGCCATCACCAGAAAAAACAATTGTTTTACTCTCATTTTTTTCTCCTCATACCCATAAAGTATTTTATTGTATTGTTATAAAGGCTGCTGCACTTAGGAATCCGCATCTTACTTCCAGTTCATAGTTTCCACTTTGCAGTCCTTCTGTTTCCAATATAAAAATTGCTGATTTTTCATTCTGCAATTGTCCGTCAACATACCAGGAATAATTCATGGCTGAAGCACCTTCTGCTGTAAAAATAAGCCTTGAGCCGTCTTTTTTGTAGGAAAGGTCAAAATCATCAAAGGCTTTTACAGAAACATCTACAAAAACAAAGCTTTTTTTAGTCAGAAGTAAATTAAGATAATTCATACCATCGTGAATTTTAATCAGTTCAGATTTTCCACTGTATAATTCTGTTTTGAATAAAGTTCCGTCTGCTTCTTTCTGGTAAAAATAAACGCTGGCAAAAACAGAAATCATAGAATCAGCAGGTATTTCATCAAAGGTGATTTGCATTTTGTCTTTAAACGGCATGCTTTCTTCTGCCTGATATTCTTGAAAAGGAGAATCAACAAAAATATCAATAAAAAGATTTTCATTATTGAAAAGAGAACTGCCTGCATAACTGATGATTTGATTCGCTGTATTTTCATCAATATACAAACTGATAGAGCCTTTGTCATGGCCAGTAAGAGAGCAGCCTATAAATTCAAAAATAAAAATGCAGAAGATTACAAAAGCGACAATAAAACCTTCTGATTTAACTGCTTTCAAAATCTCTCCTTTTGACTAAAATTACACAGATGTACAAGCAAAAATGCCCAATTTAGACAAATAAACACAAAAAATGAAATAATATTAATTATAAAACAGATTTGAAAATTGCAAAAAGAAAAAATAATAATTTTTTATTATAATTTCTATTATAAATATTTTTTTTCTGATAAAATCATCACTGAAAGAAACTTATAGAATTGGAGTCGCGTTATGGCAAAAACTTATGATGATAAAAAAATTATATATACAATGGATCGGGTTGGTCGTGCTTACGGTACAAAAGTCGTTTTAAAGGATATAAGCATTTCTTATTTTTATGGAGCTAAAATCGGTGTAATCGGTCCAAACGGTGCTGGTAAATCTTCTTTGTTTAAGATTCTGGCTGGAATTGATAAAGACTTTACCGGCGAAACTTATCTTGCTCCAGGTTACACAATCGGATATCTGGAACAGGAACCTTATCTTGAACCTGGAAAAACCGTTATGGAAGTTGTCAAGGAAGGCGTAAAACCTATCACAGACCTTCTTGCCGAGTTTGATAAAATAAACGAAGCCTTTGGTGATCCAGATGCTGATTTTGACAAGCTTTGTGCCCGCCAGGGAGAAGTTCAGGAAAAGCTTGATGCTCTGGATGCCTGGAATCTTGATAACAATCTTGAACTTGCTATGGATGCTCTCCGCTGCCCTCCTGCTGACCAGGTTGTAGATGTACTTTCTGGTGGTGAACGCAGACGTGTCGCTCTCTGCCGACTTTTGTTGCAACAGCCGGATATTCTTCTTTTGGACGAACCTACAAACCATCTTGATGCAGAAACTGTAGCCTGGCTTGAAAAACACCTTCACGATTATCCAGGAACTGTAATTGCTATCACCCACGACCGCTACTTTCTTGATGATGTTGCCGGCTGGATTCTGGAGCTTGACCGTGGTGAAGGCTATCCTTTCAAAGGAAACTATTCTTCCTGGCTGGAACAGAAAAATCAGAGACTTGCTCTTGAAAATAAAAACGAATCTTTGCGCCAGAAAGAAATCCAGCGCGAGTTGGATTGGATTCACATGGGAGCAAAAGGTCGTCAGGCAAAGCATAAGGAACACATCACCCGCTATAATGAACTTATGGCTCAGGAATCAAAAAAACAGCTTAAAGACACCCAGATTTCAATTCCGGCAGGTCCAAGACTTGGTGGTCAGGTAATCGATATTGAAAATCTTACAAAATCTTTTGGTGACAAGCTTCTTTTTGAAAACCTCAACGTTCATATCCCGGCAGGTGCTATTGTTGGTATTGTTGGTCCAAACGGTGCCGGTAAAACAACTTTGTTCAAAATGATTGTAGATGCTGCTGGCTTTGAAGGCGGTGAAAAACCAGATTCAGGCAGCATTAAGATTGGTTCTACAGTAAAGCTTGTTTACGTTGACCAGATGAGAAGCGGTCTTGATATGAATAAAACTGTTTATGAAACTCTTGGTGGCGGTGGTGACCTTGTAAAGCTTGGTGCAGTTGATGAAAAAGGCCGTGCCCTTGAAGGTGGTGTACGTGAAGTAAATGCTCACGCTTACTGCGGCTGGTTTAATTTTGCAGGCCCTGATCAGAATAAAAAAGTCAGTGTTCTTTCTGGTGGTGAAAGAAACCGTCTTAATCTTGGTATGATGCTTAAGGAAAGTGGAAACGTTCTCTTATTCGACGAACCTACCAACGATTTAGATGTTCAGACTGTGCGTGCCCTTGAGGAAGCCCTTGAAGATTTTGCCGGCTGTGCAATGGTTGTAAGTCATGACCGCTGGTTCTTAGACAGAATCTGTACTCACATTCTTGCTTTCGAAAACAATTCAGAAGTACGCTTCTTTGAAGGAAACTGGTCTGAATATGCAGAATGGAAGCTTAAAGAATTTGGTGAAGAAGCTGGCGTTCCAAAACGAACAGTTTACAGCAAATTAAGCAGATAGAAAAAAATGCCGGAGCAAGTCGCTCTGGCATTTTTTTTGTTACTGTTCATTCATATAAAGGATTTCAAGCTGAGGTCTGCATTCAATAAATATTTCTCCCAAATCAGGGTCAAAATGCGAACCAAGACTGTCCTTTATAATACCAAAGGCTTCATCAAAAGAAAGCGCTTCTTTATAACAGCGTTTACTTACCAAAGCATCAAAAACATCTGCCAGAGCCATAATTCTTGCTTCTATAGGGATTTCTGTACCTTTTAAGCCCTTAGGATAACCAGTTCCATCCCATCTTTCATGATGATAGTGAGCAACATTTATAGCTATATCTTTAAATAAAGAATCATCAACATCTTTAAGAACTCTGGCAACAATTATTGCCCCTTCTTCCGAATGTTTTTTCATCTTTTCATAATCTTTTTTAGTAAACTTACCCTGTTTTTTTAGAACTGCATCATCAACGGCAATTTTTCCAAGGTCATGCATAATTGCAGACTGAACTACATCATTACAGAACTCATCCGAAAAAGTACTATATTTAGGAGATTCTTTTAAATGCTTCATAAAAATTGCAACAGCAGCACTGGTTCTCTGAACATGCTCACCGGTACTATTATCACGGCCTTCAACCATACAAGCCATTCCAGAAATAATACAGGACTGCATTTTAATCAGCTTTTCATTCTTGGTTTCAACTTCTCCCTGAAGCTGAATATTAAAATCATTCAGTTTATTTATGTAATCCTGCTGTTTAGAAACATCCTTTAATTCAATAAGATAACCAATTTGACGTTTTCTAAAAGTAATAAAGCGGATTGAACATACTGCCGTGTATCCATTGCAAACAGAAACATGGTCCTTTTTTCCTCCCTGAATCCAGGCTTCAAGCCAAGGGAAGATTTCATTTTGTATACGCTCATTATCTTTAGGCACATAAGAATCAATCAAGAGTCCGTCCAGAGAAGGAAAAAGTTTTACAGCATAATCATTGCAGCCCATAAAACGTTTTTTTCTATCAAAAGCTATATATCCGTAATCAGAACGCTGCTCATAAACGTTAAGAAGATTTGCAGACATATCATACATATTCAGACGGTTTAAAACAGAAAGCATTATTCCGCAGTTGATTGTAATTGTAAAAGGCAGGACATCCAGAGGAAAGTGGATTATTCTTGTTACTGCATAGCTTAAAGTATTTATTGTAAAAATAATAATTATAATCAAAGCCATCTGAATAGACACTTTTGCATTTTTTATCAGGGAATACATTACTATAAAAAGAGAGAATAAATTGAATCCAAATAAAAGAATATAAAGAAGCACATGCAAAGGACCATAAACTTTTTTCAAATAAGAAACACCTGCATATTGGGCATAGCTGATTGAACGATAATACAAAGGATTGTAGCGGCAAAGGGCAACCAGCAGAATTATTACAACTCCATATAGAAAAATTAAAACCGATACAATTTTTGGTATATGAAAATGACATAATTCAGCAATAACAAGAAGAAGAAAAATATCCCCCATTATACTGCCAATATTGTACATAAGATTTGCATAATACAATCCTTCCAGAGTTTTTCCAAAGGTGCCAATTGTATAGGACACACAGGCCAAGGTTGCAAATGAAAAAAGATATAGATATTTTTTATTAATTTTGGATGGTGTACTTACTGAATAAAAAATTGTCTCAGATATTGAAACTATGCAAAAAAACAAATAAATCCACTTTAACATAAAAACCTCAGTTTTATTCTATCATTAATTTTAACATAAAAGACAAATCTATAAAGAAAAAAGTTTACTTTTATATTCTTTAGCGGTAACTTTCGCTTATTTTAAATGAAATCTTCTGGAAAAATGATGTATAATTTATTCAGTTTGCGAGGTTGCTTATGGATTCCAAAAAAAAGATTCTTTCTTATAAACTTTTTTTGCAGCAGGAATATAGTAATTTTCATCTTCCTTATAATTCAGAAATGAAGTTTTACGATGCTGTTGGAAAGGGTGATTTTGATGAAGTAAAAAAATATATGAATCCTCTTACTCAACAGGGGCTGGGAAAGCTTTCCTCTAATCCTCTCAGAAATATCCGCTACCATCTGATTATTACAATTGCAATGATTACGCGTTTCTGCATTGAAGGTGGAATGCCATCCGAAGAAGCCTATACTTTAAGCGACATTTACATTCAACAGATTGACCGCTGCAATGATTTTGATGAAATAAATACCATTCACCGGGAAGTAATTTATGACTTTACTGATCGAATGAGCAAAATCCGAAAAAACATCGGCTTTTCAAAAACTATCATCAAAACTTCTGAATATATTTACAATCATCTTACCGAAAAAATAAATCTTGATGATATCTGTCAGGAGCTGAATATTAATAAATCATATCTTTGTGAGCTTTTTAAGAAGGAAACCGGCATTACAATTTTGCAATATACCCAGAAGCTGAAAATTGAGGCTGCAAAGAAGATGCTCATCTATACCGATTATTCATCCACCGATATAAGCAATTATTTTAATTTTGCTTCCCATAGTCATTTCATAAGTATTTTTAAGAAGTTTACCGGTATGACCCCTAAAGAATATCAAAAACAGAATTATCAGCATTTTTTTCAAAGCAAATTAGATGACTTTAAAAATGAAAACTCTGTAGAGTGAACTGATTCACCCTACAGAGCACAAACATAAGTTAAGGAGGTTTGTGAAATCAGGATTGTCTATTAAATAAACAAACCATTATCTGTTAGCATCATCAAGCAAGCCCTGCCATGAGTTCTTTGTGTCCTCATAAGCCTGCTGTGGTGTTACATAACCTGGATAAGTTACCCAAATAACATCACCCATGTAGTTGATTCCAGGAATCAATGTATCATAGCGTGGACAAGGAGTTGCTTTCATAAGTTCGAGAGTTTCATCAACAGCTCTTGAATCACGGAAGCAGAGGTAATATCCTTCTTTCCATGCATCTGGTCCGTCCCAACCTGGAGTAGGGTCTGTCATAAGGTCAAAGATTTTTGCAATGTTTCTAGCTCTTTCATCATCATAGCAATTAGGGATGATGTAGAGGTTATCATTATGAAGTGTTCTGTATTTTCCATCACCTTTTGGTCCGAGAGGGAAGCATACAAAGCCCCAGTCATCTGTCATATCAGCGAATGTACCGTTTCTCTGTGCGTGATATTCCTGATCTGCAAGGAATGCAACTTTACCTTCGATAAATGCAGGATACATCCAGTTCCATTCAGAACCTTCTGGCTGTGGCATTTCATAAGAAGTTGCCATGTGAGCACACCATGCAAGAGCTTCGAGACACTGGTCTGTTCCAACGTTGTTTACAAACTTTCCGTTTGCATCTTTTCCAATCATTGGCATACCGTTAGAAATACATGCTAATGGAACAAACTCTGTTGAACTGTTAGCCATACCCCATGCATCGTTTACACCGTCATTGTCTGTATCATAAGTACATTTTGCAACTAATTGTTCAAATGTTTCCCATGTCCATTTGTATTCTTTCTGAAGATTGTATGGTTCTTCTGGATCAATACCAGCTTCCTGCAAAAGTCTCTTGTTAAAGAAAACACCACCGCGTGGCTCTGGAACTAAAGGACGCATTGCATAGAAAGATTTTCCACGAACGAGCATTTTTTCTGAACCAGATGCCCATTTTGGATTAGACCAGTCAATACAATCAAGCTTAGACAAATCATAGAATAAGTCTGCACGGAAACCTGTAAGAGCAGAACGGTTATCAATTGTAAATACGTAGTTTTCTTTTCCGCCAGTAATACAGAAGTTTGCTACTGTCTGAGGATGGCTGTCCCAACCGCAAAGCTGTTTCTGTGTCCAAGTGAAGTTATAGGTACTTCTAAGCCAGTTATGATATGCTCTTTCCTCTTCTTCTGCTTTAGATGCTGCAGGTCTTGCTTCCCAGTCATCTCCAGCCCACCAGTCTACGAGGTCAACATGCATTCCATTGAAGTTCCATACTTTTCCAGTTTTGCTGTCTTTCTGTTTTACAACATCTTTATAAGGATCAGCACCCTTCTTTGCCTTCTTTTTTGGTGCGGCAAATGAACTTGCCGTTGTAAGCATAAGAACTACTGCTATAGAAGCAATAATCTTACTATTCAGTTTTTTCATATAAATATCTCCTTGAACCTAAGGGAAAAACCCTAGTTCCTTCATTAGTTTCAAGGAGATAATAAATCAGAAATTCCCACAAAAATATAAAATTATTTGGTTATTTATCTGAATATTTGTTTAATATTTTATATTTTTTAATCTTTAAAGATATTGCTTACAAAATAGTACAAGCCGCTGCGAATTGCCATGCTGTCGTGGTTTGCAGAAAGAACTTCAAACCAGGTGTGTTCAATTCCATTTTTTTCCAATATTTTGTGATAGGATTTTGGATACTGTCCTACAGTACCGTCTATTGTTCCGCAGCAAACCATCAGTAATTTCGGCAAAGGCATTTCTGCCGGGAACTTCATATCTTCTTCTGAATCAAACTGACCTTCGTGAGCCATAAAACCATCGCGACTTGGAACAAGACCTGGAGCAGGAGCAATTGCACCGATATAAGCAAATAAATCAGGACGCTGTAAACCTATGTAGAGTGATTCTCTTCCACCCATTGAAAAACCGCATACAGCTGTGTTTTCTCTTCCGGTAAGAACAGAATAATGTGATTCCACGTAAGGCATAAGGTCATTAACAAGTTCATTTATAAAATTATCATAAGGCAGAACATCCTTTGCATTAAAGCCTGGTTTCTGATTTGGATCATCGCTGGCAAACATGTGTCCAAACACAAAAATCATTTCAGGAGCTTTTCCATCTGCTGCGAGATTGGCTGTAATCTGCCTTATTCTATTGTTTTCATCTCGGATAATACAGTTTTCATCTCCAAAAATACCGTGCTGAAAGTATACAACAGGATATTTTTTTTCACCATCATAACTTGCAGGTAAAAGGATTGAAAAAGGACGGTCCATTTTGCAGGTATTTGAATGATAGACAATATGCTCTATTTTGCCGTATTTTACACCTTCTAATCTGAACTCTGAATATTCCTTAGGACAGTCACCTGCATATCCATTTGTAATAAACGCTTTTTCTTCCACGTTTTTCTCCTCTACTTGATTCTTTTTATCATTCTTTTTATCAATATTCTTATCATCAAGACTGGCACAAGCCATAAATAATGATGACATTATAGTTAGTATACACAATATTTTTATTTTTTTCATTTTTAACCTAAACATATAAAATAATAAAAAAAGATGCTTCTGAAGTTTGCTCTCAAAAGCATCTTTTTGTTGGAAGCAAGCTGCCCCCTTAGAATAATTAGCAGTAAAAAACCTACTCTTTTACACCACCAATTGTCATACCTACTCTAATACGCTGCGCAAGCAGCATCCTATAAGCAGGGGGCAATGGGGGCGGCGTTTAGCCCCCATTAGTATACGTATTTCACTAAATACTTACTCTTTCACACCACCAATTGTCATACCTACTACAAAGTATTTCTGAACAAATGGATAAACAACCAGAATAGGAAGAGTTGCAACTACAGTAATAGAAGAACGGATACTGATTGGTGTTACCATTGTAGAAGAAGCACCTGACTGAGCAGCAACTGCCATTGAGTTTGCATCTGCGGCATTTGCACTCTGATTCTGACTTGCCTGCAGCATAGCCTGCAATACATACTGTAATGAATGCAGCTTAGGCTTATTAGAAGCATAAAGATATGTATCAAACCAGGCATTCCATGCATTTACAGCAGTAAAGAGCGAAATCATAGCGATAGACGGAACAATCAAAGGCATAATAATGCTCATATAGATTTTAAATTCATTTGCACCGTCAATACGAGCTGATTCAACAAAACTGTCTGGCAATCCGTTGATATAAGTTCTTACAAGAATAAAATTGAAAACATCAACGAGAGCAGGAATAATATAAACAGAATACTTACCAATGAGGTGAAGATGTTTGATAAGCATATATCCTGGAATAAGACCTGCATTTACATACATGGAAATTACAAGAATAGATGTAAGAGGTTTTCTGATTACAAATTCCTTGCGGCTTAATGCATAAGCAAGCAGAGATGTACAGAATACACTCAATACAGTCTGTAATACTGTTCTTGAAACAGAAATAACCAAGGCCTTTGGAATTCTATCTGTTAAGAACAGATTTTTGTAGTTCTGGAAGGTAAATTTTCTTGGCCAGAGTTTAATTCCACCGGCTACAGAGTCAAGACCATCATTAAAGGAAATTGCAATTGTATTCCAGAAAGGATATACAGTGGCAATTACAACAAATGCAAGCGTCAGATAAATGATTATGTCAAAAATTATATTTGTAATCTGTGTTTGTCTCTTTGCAGCATAATATTGATTGTTCTTATCTATCATATCAAACGCTCCTCACCACTCTTCTTTGCAATAGTATTAGCAAGGAGAAGAAGAAGTATATTAACAACATTCTTAAAGATACCGGCAGCAGTAGCAAGTCCGTAACGAGAAAGCTTGAAACCATATTTCAATACATAAATATCGATTGTTTCTGCTACATCCTGAATCATACCGTTCTGCAGCAAGTAAGGCATTTCAAAGTTTGCATCAAGAATATGTCCGGCTGACATAATCATCATGATGATAATTGTTGGTTTAATTCCCGGTAAAGTAATATGCCAGATTTTGCGAAGACGACCGCAACCATCAATCTGAGCTGCTTCATACAAGCAAGGGTCAATAGCTGTCATTGCTCCTAAGTATACAATTGTATTCCAACCTACTTCCTTCCATACGTAGGTCCAACCAACGATGTGCCAGAAATACTTTTGAGTTGCAAGCCATTGAACTGGTTGTTTTGACAAATGCAGTCTCACTAATATGTCATTTAAAATTCCGTCTTCAACGGAAAGAACATTCGCAACCAAACCGCAAACAATAACCCAAGAAAGGAAGTGCGGAAGATAAGATACAGTCTGAACAAAGCGTTTTATACCAAGGTAACGAACTTCGTTCATAAATACTGCAAGCAAAATTGCAGTTATATAACCAAGAGCCGTAGAAATAAGGCTCATTCCAACAGTATTACGCAGGGACAAAAGAAATTCTTTTTCTGTAAAAAGCTGTGCAAACCACTTAAAACCAACCCATTGCTGATCAAAGAAGGTTTTGTAAGGTTTGTAGTCCTGGAAAGCCATTGTCCATCCCCAAAGAGGGACATATCTGAACAGAATAATATAAAGAACAAAAGGAACAGACATTAAAATAAGCATTTTCTGCTTACCCAAAAGTTTCCACTTATTCTTTCTGTGTGCTAACATTGTCTCTTCTGAAACAGAATTAGAAGTTTTTTTACTTTTCATAAAAAACACCCATTTTAATAATTTTATATAAAGCCTGACAAAGAGTGCAAAAAAAAAGCCCACAGTTTTATCCGTGGACTTTTTTTAGAAGGAAGAAGCATTAACTTCTTCCTTCATTGAATAAGCTGACACCTTATGTTTGACAATCGCCCGACATTCGGTGTCAATACTTAATTAGTCCTGAAAACCACCGAATGTTTCTACACGGTTGTCAAGCTGCTGCTGCATGAACTTGTTGTAAACATCTGTAAGAGGTTTGAGCAAGCTAGCATATTCATTCCATGTCTTTTCGAAGTCTTCTGGTTTACCCATAATCATTGCAGGAAGATATTTTCTCTGAATTGTTTCAAATCCAGTCATAGCTACAGCTGCTTCTTCCTCGAATCCGCCTTTTTCTGCAGATGGGTTGCACTGCCACATTGGGTACCAACCAGCATTCTTTGGAGGGTTAGGATCTACGAATTCTGCATAAGAACCTACACCGTAAGCCTTCCAGAGTTCGATATCAACTGCTTTCTGGCTAACTGCATATTCCCATGCGAGGTCGTCCATAGAGCGTGTATATCCAGATGGCATTGTTCCTTCCAGTTTTGGAGCTTCTTCTGCCCAAAGAGTAGCACGGTTCTTCTGAATCCAAGCTGGGTCTCTCTGATCTGCGCGCTGTTTGTCAGTTCTGTAAGGACGTCCGTCTTTATCCAACTGATAATCTGTTCCTTCAAATCCCCAGTAAAGGATCTTCTGGTTTTCTTCTTTAATCATTTCATCCATGAACTGAAGAATCTTGATTGTCTTGTCTTTTGGACATTTTACAGTAATACCATATCCTCTCTGGAGGTTAGGAAGTGACTGATCACGATAGTGAGGTTTAATTGATTCATCAAATGTGATTGCCAATGGAGCATAAGTTCTTTCATCTTTTCCAGCTGTCCAGAGTGTCTGTTCTGGTTCGCCCATGAACTGCCATCCCTGAATGAACATACCAAGAACACGGCCCTGTGCAATCTTTGCATAGTACTGGTCACGGTTGTCTGTGAAAGAAGCTGGATCGATCAAACCACGCTGGAAGTATCCGTTAGCAAGTTTGAACCATCTCTTAGCGTTTGCATCAGCAAAGTTGTCTGTGTAAACATATTTACCATTTTCAAGAGTAACGTGTCCGTTACCATCGTTTGGATATCCAGCCAAGAAGTTAGGTGGGTTCCAAAGGTCAAATGCTTCCCAGTCAGCTGTGATGATATTGAAAGGAATTGTAGGCATACCGTCGATTGTTGGATATTTCTTAGCATATTTTTCAAGAAGATCGAAATACTGATCAACTGTCTTGATTACAGGATATCCGAATTCTTTAAGAACTGCTTTCTGAATCCACCAACCATTCTGGTTGTAGTATGTGTCAGAAGGAATACCATCGATTACACCATAGTTAGGAAGAGAATAGATGTGTTCTTTAATGATTTTACCATTAGCATCTTTTTCTGAATCCTGGTCAATCATTTTTTTCCAAGCAGATTCATAATGCTTTCTAAGATTTGGAGCATACTGTTCTACGAGTGGTTTAAGATCCTGAAGACATCCAGCACCCTGGAATTTTTCTGAATCTACTTCAACGAGGTCTGGAAGATCTCCAGAAGCGATAAGTACACCAATTTTCTGGTCTTTGTCACCAACCAAGATATCCCAAGAGAATGTTACTCCGAAATTATCTTCGATCCATTTGTAAGTCTTGTTGTCTGCAGGTGGCTGCTCTCTCTGCTGGATTGTGAATACAGAGATGTTCATTGCCTTATTCTTACCTTTCTTAGCTTTCTTAGCTTTTTTAGGTGCGGCAAACAACGCAGTTGCTAATAAAGAAACTATTAACAATGCAACGACTGATTTTTTCATAAAAGTCCTCCTTTTTTTTGACTTTCTTTTTTTGTTTTATCTTAAAATCCCGTATGGCCTACAGGATAATAAAATTCAAAAATTAGACACGTATTTTTATAAATGAGAAAATATGGAGGCTGGATTAGGAAAAGAATAAGCACAATTTTTCTTTTCATTAAATAATCCACTTTATTTATAAAAATAAATGTCTAACACAAAAAGCAGTCGGTTGCCAAACAAGACCTAAATTTAAGCAATCGGTTGCCTTATGTATACAGATATTATATCTCCAACTTGAAAAAAAGCAATTAAAAAAATTCAAAAACATAACAAAAATAGCTAAAAATCGAATGAAAATGTCAAAAAATAAGAGTTTTTCCCTACATTAAATCGTTTAACAGTCCTATTTTTTGGATATATTTTGCATATAAAAGAACTAATAGACCATTGCTATTCAAGACACAAAGCCGGTACTATTCCAATAGTAGAATAATATAGATAATCATCATTGTTCATGACTGAACCATTACTGTAAATCCAGTATGCAAAGTTAGAATCCTTATTGATAGGAGTTCGTAACCACCAATAGCCATCCTTGTAAGCACTATTTGCTTTTGCATAGTCTGTCGGGTAGCGGCTGCGTGTTGAAATATAATTCGGATTTGTAACTTCTTTTTGACTAATCAAAAATATTTTGTCTTTTGTGTTTTCACAAGCATACTGGCTACCATCTACACTGTTATCAACACGTGTTTCTGCAATCAAGTCTTGTGCAGACACTGTAAATGCATTCTGTATAAAACCTTTACCAGTCCAGTCTTTATCGTATTGACTTGCCGTCCCACCGTCTGCAACATACTGATTGCTGATTCCGTTCAGATAAGAGCGGATATTTGAATACTTATAGTTATTTGGATAGATTTTTATTTCATTTAATGCTCTTTCTATCTTTACGTTATAAATTCCAGCCGTAAGAATAGTTTCTGCCAGAAGAATTTTTTTACCAGGAGTTGAAGAATCATTATCATGATCGTAATCATCTGTAAGCACACACCATTTGATTGGTTCTACCTTAAAGTATTTTGAACTTCTTCCATTTGCCCCTACCAGACTTTTATCCGAATAATAAACTGAGCCATTTCTATTAAATCCGTTTTCTTTGGATTTTACATACCAGCATTTATCAGAGCCCTTATAATAAGTGAAAGCGCCTCTTACCAAAGTCTGACTTTCATCTACAGTTACATCGGCAGCTTTTACAGTCTGTGGCCAGTCACCAAAATAGACATAAGTTTTATTATTTCCAAGACTTCCACCAATTTCAGCGTCAAGATATGTTACCGTTTCATGAAAAATATAAGGCAGACTTTCAGAAAATTCAGCAGAGACAGTCACATTGCATGCCGGCATAATGAAGGTTCTTATATTTCCACTTCCGCTTAAATTTGCTCCAGAAACAGTAATTGCATCAAGATGGTAGTCATTGTCTGGCATTATTGTAAGTGTAACGGTATCACCGACTGCTACAGAAGTCTTGTCTGCTGTAACAGTCCCGCCTGTAATGTTATTTGTAATTGTAACAGAGTAGTATATTTTACTTTCGGTCCACTTTGCATACAATATAATATCTTCTGTTATAGGAGTATCAAAATCAAATACAGTAATCAAACTGCTGTTGCTATACCAATCTGCAAATGTATAACTTACAGTGTCCGTCGCGGACTTTGTAGGATTTGCTGGTCTTTCAGCTTTTTTTCCCTTTTCCACTCTCTGGCTTTCTACGCTAGTCCCGCCATTTGTATCAAACGTAACATTATAATAGACAGGTTCAGCAGGAGGTTCACTGTTGTTTGAACAGTTACTAAAAGACAAAATAAGTACTAAAAAGGCAAATAAAGCCTTCAGATGTGATTTTTTCATAAGATACTTCCTTAGTAATTATCAATTGTTATATGCTATTTTGTATATTTTACTACATAAATAACTTTCTCTCAATAAAACACCTGGTATTCTGTAAAAACTGTTTTTACGCTTTTTAAGTACACAATATTTGCGCTGAAAAAGGCTTTCCTAAATGTATAAAAAATAACTGACAATACTCGATTCTTGGTGTATAATTGATACATAATTTTTTGCGTTTGACGCATATTGGAGTATTATATGAACAATTTTATTTTTTTAGGACCACCGGGAGCAGGTAAAGGATCTTTGGCTGTAAAAGTTGCACAAGATTATAAAATCCCGCACATTTCAACAGGAGACATTTTCAGAGCAAACATAAAAAATCAGACACCGCTCGGAATTAAGGTTAAGGCAATTATAGATTCAGGTTCTCTGGTAAGTGATGATTTGACCTGCGAACTCGTAAAAGACCGTCTTTCTCAGCCAGACTGTGCCAATGGTTATATTCTTGACGGTTTCCCACGCACAATTCCTCAGGCAGAAATGTTTGCAGAAATCTGCCCAGATGTAAAAGTTGTAAACTTTGTAATTAAAGACGAAATCGTAATCCGCCGACTTTCTACACGCCGAGTATGCAAGGCTTGTGGAGCAAACTTCAACGTTCTTACCCTTCCTCCAAAAGTTGAAGGCGTATGTGACAAATGCGGTGGCGAACTCTATCAGCGTGATGATGATAAACAGGAATCTATTCTTCACAGAATGGACGTTTACCGCGAGCAGACCGAACCTTTAATCAACTTCTACAAAAACAAAGGAACTATTACTGATTTGGATGCTTCTATTGAAACAGACATTCTTCTTGGAGAATTCAAAAAGATTTTCTAAGATTTAGATTAAGATTTAAAATCTCTAAAAAAGCACTTGTTGAGCTGCAACAGAAAATGCCAGAAAAGGCAAGCTGCTGACTTTATTTTATCAGCAGTTCAAAGTTGCAGCTCAATTTTATTTCCTTAGTCCGCAGATAATATTGAAAAGTAACATTTGTAACTAATTGATCTACGGCAAACTTTCCGGCAACAGGCGTTGTATACAATTCCAGATTTACAAAAACACTGTCGTTCATGTAACAATTTGAAAGAACATCATAAAATCGGGTAAAATCACGCAAGTCTGGTAATACAATTGTGTTGGTATCATAATCCAGAGAAACTTCATAACCACCATAAAGACCAAAGCGGGGAAAATAAATATTTATTTTTTTAAATCCATTCTGAATCTCTTTACCCAAAAAAAGCATTTTTGACCGGGCTTTTAAGGCAGTTCCGTTTGTATAAAATAATTCAGCTGAAAGAGAAAGAGGAAAACTCAAAATCCAGCCCTTGTAATTTTGCAATGGAGAAATATAAGGAATTTCCAAAAGAGCAAACATTCCCAAGTTAATCTGGGTTGGAGAATAAGGCCAGCGCCACTGCTGATTTTCCACGGATTTATTCATTTTCAGCTCTGCATTTTTCTGCTGCTGCAATTCCATAAGATTCAAATCCCAGGTAGCAGTAACAAGCATACCGGCATTAATTCCCGTTCTTTTTAGAGGAGAAAGCCCATACTGATGAAGATTCGTGTATTCTACAGAAAGAATGCTCTGCCAGCTTCGGTAAGAATCTGACATTGAAGGCCAGCTTGATAAATCGGGATAATACTCCTCCTGATGTGAATCCCAGTAAGAAGTTGAGGCAGTAAAGGCTTCCATAAGCTCCATTTTCATGCGCCTGAAACTCATTCTAAAAGGAAGCTCGTATTTTGCCCCAAGAACAGCTTTAAAATCATATTCGCCATCAGTATTAAATTTGTAAATTCCACCCAAGGAAATATCTACCGGTGTGGAAGAATTTTCTCCATAGGCACAAAAAGCAATGTCCTTGTCATAAAAATCCCTCTGGGCGTTGAGTTCCTCCTTGGATTTTTCCGTTCCATTAAAAAGCTTTGTAAATTCCATTGGAAGAATCATTGCTCCAGCCGAAAGAATGATTTTATTGTTGGCAAAAGGATCTGACTGAGTTTGAAAAGTCACGCCAAGACCAGGATTGAGTTCAACTCCTTTTTTGAAATTTATATTGTAAACAGGAAAAAAGGGCTTCCAATCTCCCTTAAACATCAGGCCCCAAGGATTATATTTTGTAATTTCATAATTTTCCAAAAAAAGCTGACTTTCTTTTTTTGGATTTTCCTTCTGCTGGCTTTCTTTCTGAACGATTTCCGGCTTTTTTTCTAGAGATTTCTGAGGAAAAATAATATCAGCAAGTAAAACTTCTGCCGGTGAATAAGAAAGATTTTTTACATCAGCATAACGGAATTCATCACAGTTGAATTTATGTGCAAAATAGTAGACTTTACCATTTAGAAAGATAGCATCATTTATTCCACCTGAAAAATCCTTGTCCAAAACATAAGCCCTAAGCGGAGGATTTTCAAAAAGCAGAACTCCGGTACGAGCAAAGGAGGCTTCATTCTGCAGGATAAAATCAAAAAATAAATAATTGTCCACCTTCCTCAGATTATGAATTTTCAGAATTTCATCATTATAACGGATTTGGTAAAAGTTGATTTGCCCGAATTGTAAATCGTTTTTGAAATCATTTTCGTAATCGTTTTTGAAATCATAAATTCCAATAAACCACTGGTTGTTTTTACAAAAAAGTGCGGCAGCAGTATTTTCATCAATTATTGTCTGAGAATAAATCCCCGTTTCATCAGAAAAATCCATCAGATTCCCATCAAGAAATTTTACAATCCATTCTGGATAATCCCTATGCTGCAAAAAAAATCTCTGCTTCAAATCATAAACTTCTGTAACATTTTTCTTTAAGTTTTCGCGGTTGCCATTCTGAATATATGAAATTATAAGATAACGGCCATCTGGACTTGCCTGAAGATTTGTAACATCAGCGGCAAAAAATAAAAACTGACGCATTTGAATAACACTGTAATCATCATAAATATCAACTTCATGTTTTAATTTGTCGTACCAGACAAAGCCATAAGGAGTATGAATCAGAAACTTGTAAACACTGTCATTATCAAAATCAAAGAAAAAAGAAGAATTATCTTCCATAACCTGAGGCAGAGGAATTGATTCCAAAAAATCATTCCAGACATCCTCAATCTGCTGCCCGTAAATCTGCTGGAAAATCCACTTATTCACTTTGAAAAAATGCAACTTACCGCTTTCTGCCCAGAACTGAATGAACTTATCAATTCCCCACCGCTGCTGAATATAGGCACAAAAGGCAGAACCAGCTATCTGTGAAAACTTTTCTCCGGGATAAATATCCATAGCCCCGTAAAGCTGCATCAAAGATGGAAACCTTTTTTCAAGCTTCATCTGCATTAAAATCTGAAGATTCCAATTGTCATCAAGAAGTCCAGTTCCATCTTCCTCCAGGTTTGCATTTACCGCCCCTTCCAGAAAAGAAAAAGGCATATTCATAAGCGCTACCGGCTGAAAAGAATCCCCACCTATGATTTTTGAAGCCTTCTGAACAAAGTCACTCTTTACAGACTGACTCACAGCCCTAATTACTTCATAACGGAACAAATCCAGCAAACCATCGGAAAAAACTTCCTGCTCAAGTTGCTTTTTTCCTTCATAAACAATAATTCTATTGTAGGGAACCGGCGAATACCGCACAGAAAGCACATCTGAATCAGGAGAAATAACTACAAGAGTTTTAAAATCGTAATCGTTTTCAAAATCTTTTTTTGCCTGAAGATAAAAATTGTCGGCCTTATCGGCGAGAGCTTTTGCAGTGCCGGTAGATTCCTTTGAAAAAAGAAAGTCAAAATATTGCGTAGAAAGTGAATAAACCTTACGGGGAAGTCCCATAACTCCCGCAAAAACACTTATCGCGAAAAAAAATACTAACGCACTGCAAAAAAGCCTTTTCATCTATTGTTTATTATTTATTGCAGAACTCTTGCAGAACTTCTTTGTAAATCTTCAAGCCTTCTTCAATTTCTTTGTCAGAAATGTTCAGCGGAGGAAGGAATCTGACAACATCACTGCCAGCAACTGTCGTACAAAGGCCTTTTTCAAGACATCGCACTTCAATGTCAAAAGGTTTTATAGAAGAATCAATTTGAGTTCCAATCATAAGGCCTTTTCCGCGTACATCTTTTACAATAGGAAGATTCCAGCTGGCAATTGCGCCACGGATATAATCGCCTGCATAATTTACCCTGTCAAGGAAGAACATATTGCTTACAGTTTCTGCAACTACACATCCTGCTGCACAGGCAAGAGGATTTCCTGCAAAGGTAGACTGATGGTCACCTGCAACAAAAACATCAGCAGCCTTACCGCGGAAAAGACAAGCCCCCATTGGAATACCGCCAGCAATTCCTTTAGCTAAAGTTACAACTTCCGGTTCAAAACCAAGCTGTTCACTTGCAAGGAAGGTTCCCGTTCGACCAATTCCAGTTTGAACTTCATCTGCCATTACAATTGCCCCAGCTTCCCTTGCTGCAGCAGCAGCCGCCTTTGCCCATTCCGGCTCAATAAGATTTACACCGCCCTCTCCCTGAATACATTCTATAAAAAGAGCCGCAGTAGTATCATCAAAGGCAGTTTTTATTGCTTCATAATCGTTTGCCTTAATTGTTTTAAAACCCTGAGGATATGGAGCAAAGCAATCTGGATGAAACCTATCCTGACCAGTTGCCGTAAGTGTTGCCAGAGTTCTGCCGTGGAAGGAAGATTCCAGAGTAACAATTGTCTTTCGTTTGTCGCCACCGTTGAGCTGACCATATTTTCTGGCAAGCTTGATTGCCGCTTCATTTGCTTCTGCCCCGGAATTACCAAAATATCCGCGTTCAAAACCGGTGATGGCAAGAAGTTCATCTGCAAAAACAAGTCCTACATCCGAAAAATAATAATTTGAAATATGGATTTCGCGTTTAGCCTGCTCGCTGATTGCCTTTACAAGAGGCTTATAATTGTGACCAAGGCAGTTAACTCCAATTCCTGCAATAAAATCAATATATTTTTTTCCATTTGCATCCCAAAGAGTTGAGCCCTTACCTTTTACAAAAGTAACATCAAAACTTCCATAGTTATTTACAATCTTTTTCTCCATATTTATTGCCTCCACGCATTTATTCACATAATCACCTTATGATTTATTCTTTTTATTCACTGATTTCCATCCATTTTTCAGTGACCTGGTCTATTTTTTCTGCAATTTCCTGAATCTGCCGCTGAACTGCTTTTGCTTTTTCACCATTTGAATAAACAGCCGGATCTGCCATTTTTGTCTCCAGTTCTGCTTTTTTGGCTTCCAAATCAGCAATTTCATTTTCCAGACGGGCAATTTCTTTTTCTTTCTTACGCCGCTCAGCTTCAAGACGCTTTTGATTTTCATAAGCGCAAGCTCCTGTCGTATTTTTACCGTCGCCAGTTTTTGCTTGCGCTCCCTGTTTTTGCTGCACAAAAACAGGAGACGCTGATTCTGTTTCTTCTTCCTTCTGCACCTGCTCCAGATAGTACTCATAATTTCCCGGATAATATTTAAAAATGCCCGGTTCAAGATGAAGCACCTGAGTTGCAAGCTGCTGGATAAAACCGCGGTCATGGCTTACAAAAACAACCGTCCCACCAAAATCTTTAAGGGCACTTAAAAGCACATCCTTTGAATGAATATCCAGGTGGTTTGTAGGTTCATCAAGTACAAGAAGATTTACCGGGCTGAGTAAAAGCTGCAAAAGTGCAATTCTAGATTTTTCACCACCAGAAAGCACATCCAGGCTTTTATAAACGTCATCACCACGGAACAAAAATGCCCCAAGCATATCACGCAGCTTTGGTATAAGCTCAAGGGGAGCAACGCTTTCCAAGTATTCAAGAATTGTCTGGCTGCCTTTAATTGTTTCAGCATTATCCTGACTAAAATAGCCGATTTTCACCCCTGCGCCTGGAATTACCTGTCCTTCAAAGTTTCTATCTTCACCTGCAATTATTCTCAAAAGTGTAGATTTTCCGGCACCATTTCGTCCTGCAACTACGAGCCTCTGACCATTTTCCAGAGTTAGTTCAAGATTATCCAGAACCTTATGCTGATTGTCGTAGCTTTTACAGATTCCCGACATTCGGTAAACAAGACGGCCTGCATGTGGAGCCGGAGGAAAAGAAAAATGGATTTTTTTAAGAGACTCTGGGATTTCAATTCTCACCATTTTGTCCAGTTTTTTCTGATATTCCTGGGCCTGAGCTGCTTTTGTTGCCTTATAACCAAAACGTGTTATAAAATCTTCCAGCTTGTTAATTTCCTGCTGCTGCTGTTCATAGGCTGCAATAAGAGTCTGCAATTCTACTTCGCGAACTTTTTCATAATGAGTAAAATTACCCGGATAGCGTTTAAGGTCACCACCAAAAAGCTCATAAACTTCGTTGATTGTAACGTCAAGAAAATAGCGGTCGTGACTTACAAGCAAAAAGCCACCTGAATAATTCTGCAAAAAAGATTCAAGCCAGTCGCGGGCTTCAATATCAAGATAGTTTGTAGGTTCGTCCAAAAGTAAAAAATCAGGATTCTGCATAAGAGTCTTGGCAAGGGCAATTCTCATCTGCCAGCCACCGCTGAACTCTTCTGTTTTTTTAGTAAAATCTGCACGGGAAAAACCAAGACCAAGCAAAACTGATTCTGCCACTGCCTGTCGCCTGTGCCAGCCTGAATCTTCAAGCTTCTGGATTAAATCTGCATGTCTTTCCAAAAGCGCTTTGGTATTTCCTTCATTTTTTGCGAGCTGCTCGCCTATTTGGTCTATCTGTCGCTGGATTTCATATCCAAACTCAAAGGCTTTATCTGCTTCTTCTATGAGTGTACAGCCCTGGTGAGTAAGTCCTGACTGGGGCAGATATGCAATTCTCGTATCCTTTTGGATTGCACGGCTGCCAGAATCAGGTTTTATAAGCCCGGCCAGAACTTTTATGAGCGTAGACTTACCAGTTCCATTAGCACCGGTAAGAGCGACTTTTGAGCCAGTCTGGAGATTTATTGTTACATTTTTAAGAATATCCCTGTCGCCGAATGCCAGCGACACCTGTGAAAATTGTACAAATGCCATATTTTTCCGTTTATTTTACTGTAAATGAAATAATTGTCGGACTTGAGCCTTTTGCAGTAATAAGATTACCGTTATAAGTAGCTTCCGTCGCATCTTCCAGACGGAGACGGTTTGAATCAATCTTATAAAGGAAGTTGACTTCTTCACTTGTATTGTCAAACTTAAAGGTTATAACTCCGTCGTAATTTTCAGAAAGTGCCTTGCTTACGTTATATTTTATGCTTGCAGTTCCAACATTTCTTGCCGACGAACTTATAATTGCCGGCACAAGAAGCTTATAGTTTGTCCACTGGAAGCTTCCGTCGCTGTGCAGAACTAGAGTTCCATAACTTGAACTTGCATACCGTGGTCCGTTATTTACAAGCTTTTCATATTCTTCTGCCCGCCGCGTTTTTTCATTACTGATTATTTCATTCAAATCGTCTTTGATTGTAACAAAATTAAGCTCCTGAGGCTTTCCATCCGGGCCAGTATACCTTATGACAATATAATCATATTTTTTGAAAATGATAATTGCAGGAATATCTTTAAGGGTAAACTGATTGTCATCGGTTTTTGTATAACCCGTATAATTCCAGCTTTCATGAATTGTGCTCAAGTTCAGAGTTACTTTTTCATTTTCCGTATCAATCATAAAGTTGTAAGAAGAATGAAGCTTAGACAAATCCATATTTCCAGACTGAATCATTGTTCTGAAGGAATCCGGATACCAGACTTTATTAAGGATTGAAAGATATCGTTCATCTTCTTCCTCTTCCTCAACAATTCCTGTATTTCCTATTGCCTGTCCGTTTGCATCTGTTTCAAAGAAAATAAGATTGTAGGAAAAACACCAGCCTTGGGTTCCGTCTTCTGTCAATATTCTGTACCAGTCTCCTTCCAAAGGTACGCCGCCTGTCATTGGGGCTGTTCCCTTGCCTTTGTAAAGGATTTTGATAACTTCATTTTTTCTGAGTCGGTAAACCTGCTTAGAAGTATTTACAGGATCTGAGCGCGCAGGAAGTCCGTCTGTTTTTACGCTTGCATAAGTATAGGCATAGTCTGAGTATTTTTTCTGAATACCTTCAATTTTGCTCTTTTTAACCGGTTCTGTTAATTGCCACAAAGGAAGTTCTATTTTAGTTCCCTCTGCATCGCTTATAACATAAACCTGCGATATATTTGAACGTATATAAACAGGAACAATATCACAATCTCGCAGGTGATGTTCCGGGGCATTCCATAAAACCACACTATAGCCCATGATTTTATCTTTGCAGGAAGATAATAAGAAAATAGAAAAAACGAAAAATAAAATTGTCTTTATAAATGATTTTCTGTTCTTAATCATAATTATAGAAATATATCAAAAAACGATAAAAAAGTCTTTACCCCCTCCGCTTGCCTTTAATTATGCATTCTTCATTATTATCTTGTTTCCAATTTTCCATTGTTATTGTATAATAATTTATATGAAAAAGGTTTTGATTATCGATTCCCACCAGTTATTCAGGGATTTTCTAAAGCAAAAGCTGGCTGATGATCAGGTTGAAGTAATTCTGACTCAGGAAAACCGCGATTCCTATCCAAAACTACTGAACGTAATGCCTAATCTTGTCATTTTGGACATGACAGACGACCGTTCCGAAGAAATGGATTTTCTGGAGAAAAAAGCGGCAGATGTAAATATTGTGACAATTCCAGTTATTGTTACCGGTCCGGAAATGGATAAATCCAGCATTGCTTCCCTTGCAAAGTATGGGGTAATCAAATATTTTTCTAAGCCAATTCAGTTTGATATTTTCTTTGAAGCTATAGGTTCAGTTCTACAGGTACCTCTTTCAATGGATTTAAGTCCTTGTGTTCTTGACCTGCACCGCAACAACAACATTATTTTTATTGAGCTGGCCCAGGGTATGAACCGCGAAAAGATTGCCTTATTGCAGTATAAGCTTACAGAAATGATTGAAAACGAAGAAATTGAATCTCCAAAAGTTATTGTCATGCTTACAAATCTTGATCTTTCTTTTGTCGACGGCTACAATCTGGAATTTCTTTTGGACAATGTTCTTGCCTGCCCAAAAATTCATACAAAAAATGTAAAAATTCTTTCTCTAAGTTCCTTTGTCAGGGATTTTATTGATGGACATCAGGCTTACAAAGGAATTGAACTTGCAAACAATCTGCCTCGTCTTTTAAATTCGCTGATGGACACATCTTTTTCTTCAAACATTTCTGATGTAATTGCTGACAGGATTCTGATTCCGTCCAATGAATTTGAAACCGACTCCAGTTCAGTAAAGACAAAATTCTATAAGGATGGTTCGCAGGATAAAAACAGAAAGAAGGATGATGGTACTGTTCTCCGCGTGGCAGTGATTGACAGTGATTTACAGACCCTTGCTCTTTCAAAAATGGCCTTTGTTCAGATTGGGGCAAAATGCTCTGCCTACAATTCCGGTCAGGCTTTTTTAAATGATTATGATTCCGATAAATTTGATTTAATAATTCTTGATATTTTTGTTTCAGACAATAAAGGTCTGGCAATTTTACAGGAAATGAAAAACCGTTATGATTCACCACCTGTAGTAGTTTATTCACAAAGTCCGCAAAAGGAATTTATGATTAAAATTCTTACAAACGGTGCAAAAACCTATCTTGTAAAACCACTCAAACCCGATGCCCTGATACAAAAATCTTTATCGGTTCTAAAAGGCGACTTCTAATATTATGGAAAAAATAAATTTACACACTCACTCAACTTTTTGTGACGGCAAAAACACACCACGAGAGATGGTTCTTGGCGCTATCGAAAAAGGATTTACTGCTTTGGGATTTTCGGGACACAGTATGTATCCCTTTGCCGATGAATGGCATATCAGTCCAAAAGAATTAGACAAATATGTTTCAGAAATCCGCCTGCTTCAAAAAGAATTCAGCGGACAAATTAAAATCTACTGCGGTTTTGAGGCTGATTTTCTACCGCCACTTACCCTTCCCTCAAAAAAGCATTATTCTCATTTTAATCCTGATTTTCTGATTGGTGCAGTCCACTATCTTGTCAACGAAAATGGACAATTCACAGTCGATGATTCAAAGGAAAATGTTGCAGAAGGATTTGCCCGCCTTTATAAAAACAATGGTAAAGAATTAGTGCATGAATATTTTCTTGCTCAGCGAAAAATGCTTGAAAAAGGCGATTTTGAAATCATTGCCCATCCCGATTTAATCCGCAAAAGAAATGGACTTCTAAAAATGTTTGATGAAAACGAAAGTTTTTACAAAGAAGAAGTCCAACTAACCGCAAAAGCAATAGCAAAAGCTGGAGTAGTAGCAGAAATAAATACGGGAGCAATTGCCAGAGGTGATATGGATGATGTCTACCCGTCAGCATATTTTCTTGACTTATTGTATCAGAACAAGGTTCCAATCTGCATAAGTTCAGATGCACATACGACCAGGGGCTTAGACTGTGCCTTTGATAAAGCAAGAGCCATTGCATTAAAAAGCGGCTACAAAGAACTTGTATATCCTCACAATGGCTCTCAAGACATAGTGAAATTATAAACTCTAACAGTAAAATTAACAGTAGAAAAAACTATCTGCTTTTTCTTTCTTCAACACTTGCACAAGGAACACACATTGCGGCCCAAGGTACAGCTTCAAGACGTTCTTCCGGGATTTCTTTTCCGCACTTTAAGCAGCGTCCATATTTTCCCTGATGGATTCGGTCCAAAGCATTATCTATAGCCAGTAAGTTTTTTGCATCCTGAGTTCCAAGTGCAGTAAGTAAAGTTCTGTCTATTGCATCAGAAGCTACATCTGCTTCATCTCCGGAGTCTACGGTTTTTGCAAGATTGCGCATATCATCTGTCTGTCCAGCCAGAGACTGCAAAATCTGCTTGCGTTGCTCCAAGAGCTCTTTTTTCATTTTTTCTACAAATGACTGATCCATTTTTTTTTAAATCCCCCTATTTTTAAACACCCGTAAACGTTTTGTTTTATTGCTCGGTTGTCAATCTCAAGTGATTAATATATACTAATATAATATAAATGCAAAAATCCAAAAAGACAAATAATTTTTTGCATAATTTTAAATTTTTTTATAAAGGGAACTTATGGCAAAAGAAGAAGCAATTGAAGTTGAAGGTTTAGTAAAAGAAGCTCTTCCAAACACAACCTTCAGAGTTGAGCTGCCAAACGGACACATCATTATGGCACATCTTTCAGGAAAAATGCGCAAGCATTACATCAGAATCGTACCGGGCGACAATGTAAAAGTTGCCCTCTCTCCTTATGATTTGAATAAGGGAAGAATCATATTCCGTCAGAAATAATTGACAGAAAAAATTTATTCTGTTAAGGTTTATCACATGAAACACACAGTCCGCTGGGCACAGAAAATTAATTCCTCTACGTTGGCTTACCTTTATTATAGCTGTAATTTTCTCTTTGCTGTTACGGAATCTGCACGCTAGTGTGATTGTGTTTTACTGTAAATCATGGTAATTACAAGACCTTCCGTAAAATGGAAGGTCTTTTTTTTATAGGAGTTTTTATGACTTTATTTGAAGATTTAAAATGGCGCGGACTTATTAAAGACGTTGCCGGAGAAGAAGCAGAATTGCAAAAAGTTTTGGATGGAAAACCTTTTGCTTTTTACTGGGGAACTGATCCAACAGCAGACTCCCTTCATATAGGACATTATTCATCACTCTGTATGGCAAAACGTCTCGCAAATGCCGGCCATCATCCAATCCTTCTTTGTGGTGGTGCTACAGGAAGAATCGGAGACCCTCGCCCAACAGCAGAACGCGAAATTATTTCGGAAGAAGCAGTAAACAAAAATATTGCAGGAATCCGTGCTCAGGTTCAGAGACTTGTTCCTTCAGCAGAACTCGTAGACAATTACGACTGGTGGCATGCAAAGAGTTTTCTTGATACCCTCCGCGATATCGGTAAATATATCAGTCTCAATTACATGCTGGACAAGGATATTATCCGCCGCCGCCTTGAAACAGGAATTACTTACGCAGAGTTTTCTTACATGCTTTTACAGGGCTTTGACTTTGTTCATCTTTTCCAGGACAAAAACTGTATTATGCAGGTTGCCGGTTCAGACCAATGGGGAAACATTACAACTGGTGTTGATTTAATCCGCAAAATGTTAGACAAGCCAGCTTATGCCTTTACAATGCCTCTTATTCTTGATTCAACCGGTAAAAAGTTCGGAAAATCAGAAGGAAATGCACTCTGGCTCGACAAAGAAAAAACTGCTCCTTACGCAATCTACCAGTACCTCATTAACGCAGATGATTCAAAGGTACTTGAATATCTCAAAGTATTCACCTTCCTTTCAAAAGAAGAAATCGAAGATGTTTACGCCCAGCATACTGCCGCTCCAGAAAAACGTATTGCTCAGAAAACCCTTGCCTGGGAAATCGTAAAAGATTTACATGGAAAAGCAGAGGCTGACAATGCAGTTTCTGTAAGTGAAAAACTCTTTGCAGGTGATTTCAAAAGCCTTTCTGTAAGCGATATCCTTACCGGCATGAAGGGAGTTCCAACCTTCAAATATACCGAAGAGCTTTCTCTTGTTGATATGCTTGTAAACAACAAAATCGCTTCAAGTAAGCGCGAAGCCCGTGAGTTCATAACAGGAAACGCAATTTCAGTAAACGGCGAAGTTGTAAATAACCTTGAAACCATAATCACAAAAGATATGGCTTTGGAAGGAAAAATCATCATAATCCGCCGCGGTAAGAAAAAGTATTTTATCGCTGAACTGTAATCACAGGCTCATAAACCATAAAAATCGGGCTGTCTGAAAAACTCAGGCAGCCCCAATTATTTAACTTAGTTATCCTTTTTGCCAGAATTAAAGATTCCTTTTTCCCTCATTTTAGTCATAACAATAGTCCAGTAATTTTCAGAAATCTTATAATCCCTGCTTTCTACATAATCTTCAAAATGTTTATATCTGTAAAAATAGGCAATAGATTTTACCAACCCATCAGGAATTAAATAAAACAAACCAGCCATAAAGAGAAATGTTCCCAAAACGCCAGTTTTTGTAGTAAGAATAAGAAAACAGATTCCAAGAACCAGTTCCAGAAGCTTTATCTGAAGCTTGCTCATAAGCATTTCTTTAACTTCTTTACTGTTCTTTTCATAATCATCAGGATATTCTTCAGTTTTTTCAAAATCCATTACAGGTGTCGTTTCTTTTGCTTCATCTTTTATTTCAGTCTGAGTATTTTCCTTAGCCTCATTCTTTTCATTTTTTAATTCTTCATCTTCCATATATTAAACCTCCAAAAAATCTTTATTTTCTGCTCTTTTTTCCAATTCTTTTTATTCCTCTTAAAGAAGAAACCACGCCCTTAACTCCGCCTATTACAATTCCCAGGCTGATAAGCGGTCCAAAAGGAATGAATACCAAAAATCTGAATGATAATACGCCTATAAGAATCTGTAAAACCTTCATTAAAAACCTGCTGAACCAGCCGGAATATGAATAATTCGAATAATCGGAATAGTCAGAATTGTCCGACGAATATTCCCAATGGCGATATTCCCTCTGTGAACGATTGTCCTGAGATTGGCCAGCTCTATTTTGCTGCGAATTAAACCATTCCCAGAAGGTCTCCCCTTCACCAAAAGGATTATAATTTGAATAAGTATTCTGGTATGTATTTTCTGCGTTTTGAGAATAATTATTATAAGCGCTCTGTCCCATTAAATCATAATTACGACGTTTAGCTTCATCACCAAGAACTTCATAAGCAGCATTAATCTTTTTAAACTTTTCTTCTGCAGCCTTATCCCCTGGATTTCTATCAGGATGATACTTAAATGCAAGAGTTCTGTATGCTTTCTTTATCTGGTCGGCACTAGCCGTTTTTTCAACCCCTAAATCTTCGTAAAAATCGCTCATATATCCTTTAAAATAATTATTTTTTCAGATTGTTACAAGAAAAAAATCCACAAAATCAGATTTTTTTCTTTGCTATTTTTAGCATTTATTATTTCAAAATTACCCAGGTTGCCCCGTTTCCGCCCTCTGCACGAGTTTTAGGATGCCCAGACATTCCACAGCGTTTGTCCCTTTCAATAAAATGACGAACCAGTTCTCCTAAAACAGGATCTGTTCCTGTAGTATGATTTCCCTTTCCGTGAATTATCATCACCTTTTTTATACCACGACGTTTACAATCTGCAATAAAATTATCCAGCCTTTCATAAGCCTCATCCTGATGAAGTCCATGCAAATCAAGTCTGGCTTCCGGCCTCATATTAATAAGATAACTTCTATCCTTTTCGCGGTTTGTATATTCAGCCTCTTCTGCGATTTTATCTTTATCTACAGTGCCATAGCGTCTTAGCCACATTTCCATAGGATTGATTTCTTTTGAGTTTTCTGCCTTTAATTTGGCTTCAAAATCTTTTTCCGCTGCTCTGGCTTTTTCTTCCGGAGTTGGAGCATTTGCTTTTTTATGAGAAATTGTATTTTTCCCGCTTTCCTTTTGTTTTTTTATCTGATCAGCCTGCATTTTATCCCACTGAGCCAGAATATCGTTCATATCCATACAAACACCCCTGAAAAATTAATTTAAGAAATCAAATTATTTTATAATCAAAACCTCATTTTTTCTACACCAGCCGACACTTTCACCAAGCTCAACATAATACCAGTCTGCTGCTTCATCTCTAATTTGAACCCTGTTTCCTGCCGGCAGTTGAGATTTAGTCTGTGCATTTTCTTCCGGGATTGTATAAAGTGTACAGCCAAGACTAATTGCAAACCTGGAATGAACTTTTACTGCAGAAACTATCATTATCACAATAAAACAGATAAGAATTATCGGACAGTAAATAAGGAAACCTATTACCGGAAGGGCGTTTACCGGCATTTTACGGAGGACTGCAAGTGTTCTACCTCCATGACGGCCAGGGTTGATGTGACGGAGCTTGTTAAGCATTCGAAGGAGAAGGGCACGAAGTTCTATGTCAATTTTCTGTATATCCTTTCCAGGGTGTTGAATTCAAGGGATGATTACAGGATGGGGTATCTCTGGAAGACGGATGAACTGATCTGCTATGATGTGATCCATCCGATGCAGTACATTTTCCATGAGGATACGGAGACCTGCACGCCGGTATATACAGTCTATGATCCGGATTACGAGACATTTTACAGAGCTGCTGTCGCTGATATTGAGAAGGCAAAGCAGACAAGAGAGTATGGTCTGGATGCGGAAAACCATCCGAACTGGTTTGATGCTTCCTTTATTTCCTGGCTTTCTTACGATTCCCTGAATATTGAACTGCCGGACGGTTACCTCTATTTCCTGCCGATCATTAACTGGGGGAAATACCGTGAGGAAGATGGCAGACTCATGATGCCGGTAACGGTTCGCATGAACCATGCGATCGCAGACGGATATCTGGTTGCAAATGTGTACCGTCTGCTGGAAAAAGAGATGGCTGCGTTCTGCAATGTCATAAATGCGGATATAAGTTCGGCCGTTGGTACGATATGATCTGGATGGAGAAGATCATCGGTGAGCATTCTTGAATCAGAACTTTCCTCAAAGGCAGAGGAAAAGGATGTGTGAGGAGAAGTTGGATGAATTGG
>CADCLG010000016.1 GCA_902802305.1 uncultured Spirochaetaceae bacterium | reverse complement strand
AAGCGGTAACTGGTCTATCACAAAAGAACTCATAGAAGGAACAAGGCCAAGTGCCGGAAAACTTCATGAAGGAAAATGGAACCTCTTTGTAAAGGCAAAGGATAGTGCCGGAAATGAATCTGAAACAGTTAAGAGAAGCTTCTGGATAGATCAGGCAGACCCGACTGTTGATGCAGACATTCCTTCTGACAGGACAACTTTCTATAAGACTGAAACATATACTCTTATCGGAACTGCGGAGGATTCCTTCGGTATAGAAGAAATTGTAGCAACTAATGCAAATACAGAGTTAGGCAGGACTAACATAGTAGATGAAAATGGCAAATGGTCAATTGATATAGATAACTCAAAAGTAACAGCAAATACCCTTTACAACATAACAATCACTGCTAAAGATAAGGCAGGAAAAACTTCTACAACTTCTAGAAAAATCTACTATGATAACAGTGCTCCTGCTTTGAGAATTACTTCTCCTTCCGAAAGAAATCAGCCTGTAAAATCAACTCCTTTCACTGTAACAGGTTCAGTTAATGATGGAAGTGGAAGCGGTGTAAAGGCTGTATATTACACACTTGACGGAAACGAACCAAATGAAAACTCTGCAAAAGCAAGTGTATCTTCTGTTGCCGGTACCTGGTCTTTTGTTTTGTCAGCTGAAAATCAGGGATTGGTAACAATAAAAGTAAAAGCAGAAGATGAACTTGGTAATATGACTGCCATGACGGATGATACTGTAGGCAGCATCGTTTATGATAAGGATAATCCTGTTCTCAGTGAAACTTATTTTAAAAATGATGAAAAACCATCTGTTCAAACTGATAATGGAAAGACTCATTTTGTAAATTATAACAGTTTTAAACTTGGTGGTGATTTCTACGATAGTGGTACAGCAGTTATAATAACTGTAATCCGTGATGGAGATGGTGAACATCCTCTTACTGTAACTCAGGATAGTGGAAAGAGTGGAAAATGGAGTGTAACAGAAAGTAATCTTGATGATAAAGAACATATATATGTCGTAACCGCAGAAGATGAAGCCCAGAGAAAATATGCAATTAGCTTCTCAATTGTAACGGATATAACTCTTCCTCAAGTTTCTATTAATGAAATGCCTAACAAGGATGATACAAAAGGAACTTCCTTTACATTCAGAGGAACTGCAGGCGATGCAACTTCTGGAATTGATAAAATAGAAATTACTATAAAAGATGATAAGAGTGGTGAAACTCATACAGAAAATGTAAACGGAACTGCAAGCTGGAACTCTACTGTAAACTTTGCAAAGATTAATGATGTATTTAAAACAGAAGGAAATAAATCTGTAACTGTAACTGCATACGATGTTGCCGGAAATTATGCAGAAGCTAAAGGCTCATTCAACTATGATAAGGCTAATCCAATATTAACTGTAGACACAAGTTCAATCAATGAATACATGTCATCAAATGGTCTTGAAATAAAAGGAATTGCAACCGATTCAAATGCAATTAGTGAACTTAAAGTAATACAGACTAATAATAATGAGATTTTCGAGAAAGCTATTGCTTTGAATAACGTAAATGGTGGCGAATGGAATGTTGAAGTTCCTTTTGATGAAGATGGTAAGTTTGTCTCTCCAACGGAAGGCAATTATTATTATGAAATTGAAGTAACTGATATTGCCGGAAACAGCGTATTGTCACAAAAATATGCAACTCTTGTAGACCTTACAAAACCTGAACTTACAATAATCAGACCAAGTACTGCAGAAACGGGAACAAGTGCAATAAGCGAAAGCAATTATAGATTAAGCGGAACTTCTTCTGATGAAAACGGAATCAAAGCTGTATGGTACAAGATTCTTCCGTTTGATTTAGCTGCACCAACTGCACCTTCAGACAAATTGCTTGAAAAATCTTCATGGACAGAAAAAGGATGGAGCGAACCTACAGGAACAACTTCTTGGAGCGGTTATCAGACTTTCAAAGAGAAAAATGCAACGGGTGAAGGTCTTGCAGAAGGTAGTTATAAGATTTATGCATACACAGTAGACAACGCCGGAAACTTATCAGACCAGGCTGTAACTGCATTTGAAGTTGATATGCATAATCCTGTAATAACTAATACAACTTTATCAACTCTTTCTGTTACCAATAAGGACTTTACAATAAGTGGAACCGCTTCGGATACACGCGGAATCTCTACTGTTAAAGTAAAAGATTCATTAGATGAAACAGAATATACTGTAACTCCTGCTGCTGACGGAAGCTGGTCAATAACTTTTGGAAAAGCAGCAAATGCAACCGCAATCGAAGACGGAAGTCGTACTTTTACGGCAAGAGTAACAGACCTTGTTGGAAAAATTGCTGAATTTACCAAGACCGTAACATACGATACACATGCTCCAAGCATAATTCCAGATGCAATTGCAGAAGAAAACTCATTCAGAAGCGAAACTTCATACACCTTCTCTGGAAAAGCTGTGGATAACGAGCCAAGTTCAGGCATTAAAGCAGTAGATTACAAACTTTATGAAAGAAACAATTCTGCCACAAATCCAGATTGGAATCTCTCAAGTCTGGATACTGCCCAAGGAGCAGTTTCAATTAATAGTGATGACAGATGGTCTCAGAGATTCTACAATTTGCAGGAAGGTTATTCATATAAACTTAAGGTAAGCACAGTTGATGAAGCAGGCAATTCTTCTGCATTAGGTTTGGAAACAGATGAAATTACAATTGATATGACAGCTCCTGTTTCTACTTTACTTGGACAGAACCTTTACAACGAATCTCTTGTAGCCGTTGGAGCAGGTTCACCAGAAGCTCTCACGCTTGGTTCAACTTATTATGCAAAATCAGCTTACACCTTGAGTGGACAAATAACAGAAACTAATTTTGCATCTGCTTATTATACTGTAAACGGTGAAACAGAAATTGCTCTCTCTGTAGAAAATAATAATTGGTCTTTGCAGGGTAATGCAGACGGAACCTTTGCCTATACCTTCAGATTTGTTGATAAAGCAGGTAATTCTTCACAATATTCTTGCACAGTAATATATGACAAAACTGCACCTGATACACTTGAATATCTGGAACCTTCAGAAAGTCTTACAGGCGGCGAATTATCATTAAGTGGTGCAAATAAAATATTCAAAGTAAACGTAAAAGATAATGAAGGCGGCGTTGGCTTGTCATACTTCTCTTATGCCTTTGTAAGAAATGACAGTGAAACTGCACCGGCAGCTTCTACAATTCCTTCTTATGCATGGACAGATTATTCAGCAGCAGATGGAGAAGCAACAATTACAAGAAACCTTATTTCAGGAACAGCTTCTGCCGCAGGTTCTTTGCAGGAAGGAAAATGGTGGTTCTTCCTCAAAGCAACAGATAAAGCAAACAATACCTCTGCCGTATCTACACCTATTTCATTCTGGGTAGATTTGAATAAACCTCTTGTTTCAGATGTTAATCTGAGTTCGGCCCTTACAAATTATTATACTACTTCTAAACTTACTGTAACTGGTAAAGCAGAAGATAGTCATGGATTAAAGAATGTAATAATTAGACATGTAAAACGTGGAACAGAAGAGATTACAACAGACAACATTCTTGCAAGTGTAACAACTTTTGATGCAACAACAGGTAACTGGTCAGCAGAAATCAATCTTGATGCAGATATTGAAAATACAATTTCTGTTCAGGCAAAAGATAAGGCTGGTAGAGTTAATACAGCCGCATTATATCGCGTATACCGTGATGAAACAGTGCCTCTTGTAGTAATCACTACCCCGGCAGAAACTTATTACTCAAAATCATCTGCATATCAGTTTGAAGGTACAGCTTCTGACGGACAGTCCGGTCTTGAAGCAGTATCGGGCGTCCTGTTAAAGAAAAAGGCAGATGGTACATTTGAACAGATTGCTTCTTCCTCAATTGCTGTAATGGCAGATGGAAGCTGGAACTGGAAAAATTACGACCTTGCTGAAAACGGCGAATATATTATTAAGATTACTGCAAAAGATAAGGCTGGAAAAGAGAAAGAAGAAACAAGTAGTGTGGTTAAGATTGATACAAGAGCACCTTCTGCCACTCTTGGCGTAGAAGGTGAATTGTACAATGCCGACGGAACAATCACAACTTCTGTTCTTAATGGTTCAACCTATTATGCAAAAGCAGCTTATGCTCTTAATGTTCTTGTTACAGAAGTTAATCCTTCCACAATGACCTTAAAAGTAAATGATGCAAATGCAGAAAATATAAGCGGAAGCTGGAGCAATAATACTCTCTCCTGGACAAAGAACTGTGCTCCAACAGAAGATGGAAAATACAATTATTCAATTTCTCTTACAGACCTTGCCGGTAACCAGAATCAGTATATGGTAACTGTAATTTATGATGCGACATCACCAGCAATTACTATTACCACACCAGAAACAGACAATGCCGTAGTATCCCAGAACAAAGTTAATGTGCGCGGTACAATTATAGAAAATGGAATCGGACTTAGTGAGTTCAAGTACAGCTTCAACAATGCAGCAGACAAGAGTACCTGGACAGATGTAGGTGATCTTAATAAGAACTTCAATTTTGATATACCTCTTACAGAGCAGAAGCAGGGATATGTAAATCTTTATCTTTGGGCAAAAGATAAGCTTGGACAGGAAATTTCAAGTCCAGTTAATAAAGCAATCCGCTATGACCTTGCAGATCCTACAGCAACTATAGCTTCAAGCGTACTTTCATATGTAAAAGCTGGTGAGACATTTACATTGAGTGGAACAGCAGCTGATACAAATGAACTTACAGGTCTTACAATTACAGTAGATGGAACTACCTCTTATTCTTCAGATATAGAAGATGACGAAATAACCTATACCCCAGCTAGTGACAAGAAGAGTGCAGCCTGGAGTAAAACATTTAATCTTAACGAAATTGGTGATGGAAGCCATACATTCAGCGTACAGTCAAAGGATATGGCTGATAAGACTTCTACAGTAGCAGCAAAGACAGTATTCTTTGATAGAATTGCACCTACAGTAACAATGGATACCATAGCCACAGTATCTTCTTTCATAAACAGAACAAATTATACATTCAGCGGTCATGTAGAAGATTTTGGTGCCGCAACAAGTAAGAGTTCTGGTTTACAGAATACAGTAACTGCAAAACTTTACAAGAGAACTTCAACAAGTGGAAGCTGGACAGAAGAAACAAGCCAGCAGTCAACAGTAACTCTCAAAGCTGACAATACTTTTGAAAAGAACTTTACAGGTCTTTTAAATGGAACATATTACAAGGTAGAAGTAACTGCACTTGATAAAGCTGGAAACAGTGGAACTTCAAGCAATTCAAGCAGCATACTCATAGATACAACAGCACCTGTAATTACAGCAAATGCATCAAGCGGACTTTTGAATCCTTCTCTTGAATCTGTAACAACAGGAGCTGTAAATGATGGAAAGTATTATGCAAAATCTACATATACAATCAGTGGAACAGTAACAGAAAGCAATCTTGAATTAGCAAGTATTGTACTTACAGCAACATTTAATGGTGAATCTATAACTGCACCTGAGTTTACAAAGACAAGTACTGCCACAGGCGCAAGCTGGAGTATGACTGGACTTACCCAGGCTGGAACTTATGTATATACATTAACTGTAACTGATAAAGCTGGAAATAAAACAACACACAAAATTACAGTAATCTATGATGATGAAAAGCCATCAATTACAGTAAATGCACTTACAAATGATGACGGTATATCTGCGGTAAGCGGACAAACAAAGAACTTCTCCGGTACCTTCGGAGATAATGTGGGTGGAACTGGCGTTGCTAAATACATGTACATATTCAGTACATCTTCTGCGACACCTTCTGATACAGCTGCATGGACAGAAGTAGATGCAACAGCAAGTCCTTGGAACTTTGATTATTCTCTCGGCTCAGGTTTAAGCGGAACAGATGTCCTTTACGAAGGAACATGGTATATGTATGTTAGGGCTGTCGATAGAGCAGGTAATGTATCTGACATTGCAACAACAAGCTTTACAGTAGATCAGAATATACCAGCTGTTTCAGTAAATACTCTTTCTGAAAGCGAAACAAATTATTTCAGTGCAGATACATACACAATCACAGGAACTGCAAGCGATACTTATGCAGTAGCAAAAGTTCTTGTTACAGTTGGAAATGCAGAAGCAGTTGAAGTTCCTGTATCTTCTACAACATCACCATGGTCTTATGAAATTACTACAATTCCAGAAGCTTCAACACTTACTACAGCTAATGCAAAAGTTCCTACAATTGTAAAGGTTCAGGCAGTGGACAGTGTTGGAAGAAGAAGTACAGAAAAGACATACAAACTTTACAGAGATCAGACTAATCCAACAGTTACAATTACATCACCGTCAGCAGCTGCATTCAATAATTCTGTAAACTACACGTTCAGCGGTACTGCAATTGACAGTATTATATATGATGGAACTAGCCCAGAAGGAACCAAAACACTTGATAAAGTAGAAGTTGCTCTTTACAAAATCGGTGAGGTAAAGGCCAAGCAGACAGCAACCAGAATACCAAATGATTCTGGCGTATGGACATGGAAGGTATATGATCTTGATGAAAACGGCTTGTACACAGCAAAAGTAACAGTAACTGACAAGGCCGGTAATTCAAATACTGTCACAAGTCCTACAATCACAATCGATACAAAAGACCCTGTTCTTACGTTTACTTCAGGCGGATTGTATGATAAGAACGGAACAGCAATTGCAGGTACAACAAGTCTTGCAGACAATGGAACTTATTATGCAAAAGCAGTTCCATCAATTTATGTTTCTGTAGCAGATGAACATTTTGAATACGTTGCAAACGATACTCTCAAAGTTCAGAAAAACGGAAGCAATGCTTCTACAGCAACCTGGGATTCAACAAACAAAAAACTTACATTTACACCATCTGCAATTGCTGAAGGAGCAAATGCCTATAACTTTACCGTTCGTGATCAGGCTGGAAATGCAGTAATTTACACTATTACTGTGATTTATGATACAACAGGTCCTGTTCTTGATGTATCTTCACCGAATGACGGAGAATCATACAGTACAGTACCTGATGCACGTGGTTCTGTGACAGATGCCGGAATTGGTGTTGCAAAAGTAGAATATACAATTGATGTAACAAGTGTTGATGAAATTGATGAAAATACAGCTTGGACAGATGCTGGAGAAATCAAGGGTACTTCTTGGGAAAAATCATTGGGTATTACCAGTGAAGGAACAATTCATCTTACTGTAAAAGCAACAGATAAACTTGGTCACGAAACAGTTGCTGCTACACGCGAGTTCTACAGCGATACCTGCAATCCTACAATTACAGAAACAGATTCAATTGTTTCAAGTGCAAGTACATACTTTACATCTGGTTATTCAATTCCTCTTTCTGGACATATTTTGGATACAAATGAAGTTGACTATATCACAATTACCGATGGTGATACAGTTTACTCAAGCAAAGCAAGCGTAGATACTTCTGGTGCAGCAAGAGTTACATTAACAGAAGCTACAATAAAGGCAAAAGTAAATAAGGTAGATTCAAAGAATGTTCTTGTTGAAAATAATAGTGGAGATTTGACTCTTACCGGAGCAGATAAGAAAGCTTATGAATGGAGCATAACCTTTGCAACAGGCACAAATGCTCTTGCAGAAGGTATTCATAACTTACGAATTGTTGGTTACGATACAGCAAAGAAAAACTCAGTTGCCCTCACAAAGACCTTCTTTATTGATACAGTAAATCCTACTGTTTTGACTGCAGTGACACCAACTACAGACCAAACAGAAGGTGTTTCATTCAAGTTTACAGGAACTACTAAGGATGGTACAAATGCTTCTGCTGATTCAGGCGTAAAGAAGGTTGAAGTTAAATTCAGTGCTTATGAAAGTGCAAGTGCAACAACTCCATCGGCAACTACAGAATGGATTGATGCAAGTGGTACAACAACATGGGCATACACAGCAGTTTATAATTCAAGCGAAGTAAGCAACGTATTCGGTACAGACGGATACAAGAAGATTTCTGTACGCGTAACTGATGAAGCAAATAATGTTAGTGAGGTTTATACACCATCAACTGCATTCCTGTTTGATACAGGAAATCCTGAAATCACTCTTAACAACTATAAGCCTGATGAACAGGCAGCAATTTCTCTTGCAGGAAAAACTTCTCCTTCTGTTTATGTAAACGAAAACTTTACTTTGAATGCAACTGTAGCTGATGGTTATAAGATTAAAGATATTGTTGTGAAACAGAATGGAACTGTTATTGATACATTCAGCAATGTTGATTTGGCTTCTAAGGAAATCAGTATCGAAAATCTTCCTCGTGATCCAACTAATTTGACACAGAAACTTAATTTGACTGAATCAGGAACATATACATATACAATCGACGCTACAGATTATTCAACTCCTGCAAAATCTGCTCCTCTTGCAACATTTACGGCAAGCATGGATTTGGATAAACCAGAAATTAGTATAAATGCACTTGGAAAAGATTATATTGGTACAAGTTCAAATAAATTTGAAGGAATAGCAGATGATGGAACTGGCTCTGGACTTGATAAGTTCTATTATCAGTTCATAACTTCTTCAACAGCTCCTTCTTATGAAGATACAAATTGGAGTAGTGCACAGAATCTTGCTGATACATGGAGCATAACAAAATACTTTACATCTGGAAAAACTCTTGGTTCCGAAGGTGAACTTTACGAAGATAAGTGGAACTTATGGATATATGGTACTGATAAAGCTGGAAACAAATCAGATATAGAAAATTTGAGTTTCTGGGTTGATATGTCTGTTCCTAGTTTGACTTATACTTCAACAGATGTAGAAACAAATCAAAACTCTGGCTTTACTATTAAAGGTAAAGTATGGGATTTGAACGGTGTTGATTATGTAACAATTAAAGATACAAATGCGAACAAACTTTATGCAAGTAAAGCAATAGCTGCAACAGGAACAACTCCTGCAATTCCTGCGACAATTACTCTTGCAGCTACAACTGATGCACATACAGAGGCAACTGGTGCAGAATGGACTAAAACGTTTGTTGTTGGAAATACCAATTCTATAGCTGCTAACTATCTTGCAGATGGAATTCATACATTTGAAATTACGGTTTATGATAAAGTCGGTCGTACAAGCGTTACGACTAAAGCATTTAATGTAGATACAGTTGCACCTACAATAAACATGACTTCAATTTCAGAGGTAAGTTCATATATAAGTGACACAAGTTATACATTCTCTGGTGACGTAACTGATGCAACTCCAAGTTCTGGTGTGAATCGTACAGCTACAGCGGTACTCTGGAAAAAGACATCACAAGATGCTACACCAGTAAAAGCTGGACAGACTTTGACTGTTACTCTTGATAGTAACGGACATTTTGAACAGTTGTTTACAGGTCTGGAAGACGGAATATACTATAAGGTAGAATTAACAGCTAAAGACAATGCTGAAAACGAAAATACATCAACCGACTCAGATTATATACTTATAGATAAAACTAAACCTGTTATTACTTCAAACGAATCCAGCGGATTATTGAATGATTCATTGGTAGAAGTTACCAACGGAGCTGCAAAAGGAAATACATATTATGCAAAGGATGATTATTCAATAGGTGGAATAATCACAGAAAAGAATCTTGATTTAAGCAGTATTGAATTAAAGGTAAACGGTGCAAATGTAACTGATTCCAACAAAAATGTTACTGCAACTCAGACAGGTGCTTCATGGAATATTACAGGAACTACAGGAAACGGAACATATTTATATACTCTTAAAGTTACAGATAAGGCAGGAAATTTTATTGATTATAATACAACCGTAATTTACGATAATGGAGATCCTGTAATTAGTGCAAATGCACTTGAAAATGAACCTGATATTAATGCTGTAGGGCTGAGTCCGCAAACTTTCTCTGGTACTATATATGATGGTGCAAATGAAACAGGTATTGCAGAATGCAAGTATGCTTTTATCAGAAGTGATTCAACTCCTACACAGGAAGAGATAGATGCTGCAGACTGGAAGAATGTAACAACAGTAACAGAATCTACCAAATCCTGGAGTTTTAACTATGAACTTACATCCGGTACAACCGAAATAGCAAATGCACTTTGTGAAGGAAAGTGGTATTTGTATGTAATGGCTAAAGATAAGGCTGGAAACGAAGCAATTTCAGATCCAATAAACTTTACAGTTGACAGAAATGAACCTTCATTCACAGTAGAAGATTTGACTGTAGATTCAACATATTATTACAACACAGATAAGTACACAATTGAAGGAACAGCAAGCGATAGTTACAATCTGGCAAAAATTGTTGTAAAAGTTGGCAGTGCGAATGAAGAAGAAATTTCTGTAGGCGGAACAAGCGATTCTTGGTCAAAAGAACTTGATCTTACGGCAGATACAGAATTGGAAGTAAAAGTCAAGGCTGTCGATTCTGTAGGTCGAGAGAGTGCAGAAAAGACTTACAAACTCTACAAAGATAAGACTCCTCCTGAAGTAGAATTTACTGATGCTTCTGCTTCTCATGCGGTATTTAGTAATTCGGCTAACTATACATTTACTGGAAGGGCAATTGATACAAACCGTGCTTCTGTAACAGTGAGATTGTTTGAAGGAACAGATACTTCTGATGATGCTGCTGCTGTGAAGAGTGCAACAGTAACTCCTAATGCTTCAAATATATGGACATGGAAGGTATATGACCTTGACGACGAATATGAAGATAAGACTTATACTGCAAAAGTAATCGTAACAGATAAGGCAGGTAACAGTAATTATGCTGTAAGTTCACCAATAACAGTCGATACTCATGATCCTAAATTAACATTTACTTCAAGCAATTTGTATAACGCAAATGGAACGGAAATTACAGGTACTACAAATCTTGCAGACAACGGAACATATTATGCAAAAGCAGTTCCTTCAATCTATGCAGTTGTAACTGATACAAACTTTGAATATGTAGATGATGATACTCTTAAAGTGGAAAAGGGTACAAGTTCAGTACCGACACGATCATGGGATAGTGAAAACAACAAACTCACATTCTCTCCATCTGGAATTGCAGAAGGAACGAACACGTACAAGTTTACAGTTCGTGATAAAGCTGGTAATGCCAATATTTACACAATCACTGTAATTTATGATACAACAGGACCTGTGCTTGAAGTTTCTTCTCCAAATGACGGAGAATCATACAGTACAGTACCTGCTGCACGCGGTTCTGTAACGGATGCCGGAATTGGTGTCTCAACAGTAAAATATACAACGGATGTAACCAGTGTTGATGAAATAACTGAAACAACAAACTGGATTGACGCTGGAGCAATCAGCGGTACTTCTTGGGAAAAAGCACTTGGTATTGGAACCGAAGGTACAATTTATCTTACCGTAAAAGCTACAGATAAACTTGGTCACGAAACAATTTCTGCCACACGCGAGTTCTACAGCGATACATGTAATCCTACAATTACAGAAACAGATACAATTGTTTCAAGTGCAAGCACCTACTTTACGTCCGGCTATTCAATTCCTCTTACTGGACATATTTTGGATACAAATGAGGTAGATTATATCACAATCACTGATGGTGATACGGTTTACTCAAGCAAAGCAAGTGCAGATACTTCTGGTACAGCGAGAGTTTCATTAGAAGAAACAACCGTAACTGCAAAAGTAAATACAGTAGATTCAAAGAATGTTCTTGTTGAAGATAATAATGGAGATTTGAATCTTACCGGCGCAGCTAAAAAAGCTTATACATGGAGTATGACTTTTGCGGCCGCTACAAATCCTCTTGCGGACGGTATTCATAACTTGAGAATCGTAGGTTACGATATTGCAAAGAAGAACTCAGCTGCACTTACAAAGACATTCTTTATTGATACAGTAAATCCTACCGTTTTAGGTGCTGCAACTCCTACTTCAACACAAACAGAAAATACATCATTCAGATTTACAGGAACTACTAAAGATAACTTAAATGGTTCTGCTGATTCTGGCGTTAAACTTGTACAGTTGAAGTTTAAATCTTATGCAAGTAATGCAGGTGATGCGGCAGTTGATAAAGAAACTGACTGGATAGAAGCAAGTGGAACGACAGTATGGACTTACACTGCTGTATTTAATGAACTTAATGAGTCAAGCGATGTATTCAAAACTTCTGGTTATAAGAAACTCTTTGTTAAAGTAGTTGATGAAGCCAATAATGTAAGCTCTCCAAATGGTGAAGTTATTATCAATGATATGACTGATGAAAATGGTTACTTCTTGTATGATACTGCAAAACCAACAGTTACATTAAATTATTATCAGCTTGATACAGAAAGTTCGACAAGATCTCTTGCTGATACAACAAGTGCATTCATCAGTACAAACTTTACTCTTAATGCGACTGTAACTGATGATTATAGAATTGCAAAGATAGAAGTTAAGCAGGATGGAAATGTTATTGAAACAATAGAAAATCAGAATGGAATAAACGAAACTGTTTCAATAGCAAATCTTCCACGTGATCCGGAAAATCCTTCCTCTAAACTTACATTGAGTACATCTGGTGATTATGTATTTACAATAACTGCAACTGATGGTGCTGGCAAGGCAATAACAAGCTCTTCATTCACAACAACAGTAGATAAAGAAGAACCTACAATCAGTGTAACAATGCCAGATAAGGATGTTGCAAAGTCAGATGCATTTACACAGAATTCTTATACATTCCGTGGTGAAGCAAGTGATACTGGAGCTGGTCTTGCTAAATACAGATATATTTTCAACCATTCGGCTGATACACCTGAATATGATGATAGTAATTGGAGTTCAGAACAGAATCTTGATTCATCATGGACACTGCAGCAAAGTCTCGTTACAGGAAACTCTTCTGATGTTGCCAATACACTTTACGAAGGTGAATGGTACCTGCATGTTTACGCGACAGATAAGGCTGGTAATAAATCAAATAGAATTAAGCGTCATTTCTGGGTAGATAAGAGTGCTCCAACACTTACAGCTACAGTTGCAACAAATTCTGAAGAAAGTAATACTGTAGTAGAAGTTGGTGGTATTTACTACTTTGACGAAGGTATTTCAGGAACCGCAAGTGCATCTGATTCTTCTAACGCAGCTGGTTATCCAGTAATTACATTGAAGATTAATGAAACTGAATTAACAAATGGTACAAATGATACACCAAATGCGCAGGTTATTTGGAATGGAAATAATTGGTCAATTTCTAAAGATGTATTTGATGCTCTTGTAACGGAAGAAACTATTTCAAACAATAATTCTTATACACTTACTATACAAGCAAAAGATATCGTAGATAAGATTGCAGAGAAGGAATATACAATCCACCGAGACCTTGCTGAGCCAACAGTTACAATTTCATATCCTGAAAATAATTCTAACCATCAGACTTCAAAAGTAAGTATAGGTGGTACTACAGCAGATACAGGTTCTGGTGTTGCATCTATAGCATTCTCAACAAGTAATGCAGAAAATGCTGTATGGACTCCTATTGAGACATTCTCTGCCGGTGCCCGTTCATGGAATGCAGAACAAAGCTTCACAAGTGAAGGTAATATTACTGTATATGTAAAGGCAACAGACAGACTTGGTCATGTTTCTAGTCTTGCAAGCGTAGATATAAAATATGATGCAAATATTCCAAATATCAAAGAAAATTCTACTGTAGGTACAAGTGGAAAGGCACAAGGCAACTTTACACTTGAAGGAACAGTTTGGGATTCAAATGATATTGACTATATAGAAATCTTTGATGCTACTTCAACTACAACTTACAGCAGTAAGGTTGGTTCTGATAATTACTGTTCAGCTGTAACAATAACTTCCGGCACAACTCATGCCTCAAGTGAACCTGCAGCAAATAACTGGTCTGCTAGTTTTGTTACTGGAACATCAAGTGCAACATCAACAGGCATTTCAAATCTCTTTGCAGATGGTAATCATCAGATTCAAATTAAGGCTTATGATGTGGCTGGACGTCCTTCAGATACAACACGAATCACTGTATTTATAGACCTTGTTGACCCGTCAGTAAGTATTGATTCTGTTCCTGAATATATAAATCAGAGTTCTTATTCATTTACTGGACAAGCATCTGATGCAAATCTTGATGTTGTAGAAGTAAAAGTTTATGAAGTTGGAAATGCTACTCCTGTTTCTAGCGGAACTGTAGTTCCAAATGTTTCTGATGAAAACAAATGGTCATATAAAACTTATGGACTTGAAGGTGATAAACAGTATTATATCAAAGTAAAAGCCACAGACTTTGGTGGACGTGATACAGAAGCAACAAGTACAAATGTATTTATTGATACAGTTGCCCCTACGTCAACACTTAATGGAACTGGATTATGTACTTCAAATGCTAGCCAGATTGTAAACATAAATGCTTCTGCAATAAGTGAAAATACATCTTCTTCCCCATATTATGCTAACGGTACTTTCTCACTTAGTGGAACAATAACCGAAGCAAAGGCTATGGCAGCAAATGGAGCAGTTACAATGGTTGTTGATGGCGTTTCTCATACTATAAATCCAGCTGATTCAGCATGGACAAACGGTGAGACTTGGACATACACAGAAACTCCAACAGCTGAATATACTGAAGGTTCTCATACATATACTCTTAAACTTAAAGATGCAGCAGGTAATGAAACTCAATATACAGTTTATGTTGTTTATGATAAGACTAAACCTACTCATGTATATAATGATGTAGCTCAATACTGCGATGATTCTGCATATACATTTGGTGGAACAGTAACAGATGCTAACCTTTATTCTGCATCAATACGTATTTATGACTATAATTCATCTACTGGTGAATATGCAGTTCGTTCTATAAACGGAACAGATACTGTAAATGTTAATTCTTCTGGTGAATGGACTTATAAGGCAACTGGTTTGATTGATGGCAGACATAAGGTTGATATAACTCTTACAGACCGTGCAAATAACAGTGAATCTTATACTTCTGGTGTTGTAATAGTTGATACAACAGCTCCTGCAACAAGTCTATTTGGTACAAATCTTACAGATTCACAGTTCACTACAATCGCATCAAATGCTAAACTTACTTCAAATACAACTTACTATTGTAATAACACGAATGGTTATTCAATTAACGGTGTAATTACAGATGCAAACTTTGATAGTGCAACACTTTCTACTGATGGTGGCGCAGCAACTTCACTTACAGTTACTGATGGAGAATGGTCAATTCCAACTGCAACTGCAAAACATACGTATGAAATTGAATTAAAAGATAAGGCTGACAATACTTCAACTTATAAGATTACAGTTAATTATGATACAGCTAAACCTGTAGTAGATGTAAAATCACCTGCTCAGGATAATTCAAACGGTAAGAAGGCATTGGATGCAGAATCTTACTCATTCAGAATTAACGCTGTAGATAAAGGAAATGCGGCAGATGGTTCAGGCGGTGTAGGTGTTAAGGGCTTGTATTATCAGTTCACACAAGATGGAACAAATGCACCATCAACTTGGATAGCTAATGCTAACTTTACCGATGGTGATGAATACATCACAATGGATCTTGTTGAAGGAACTTCTCCAGATGTAGAAAATGGAAAACTTTGTGAAGGAACCTGGTACTTATGGTACAAGGCAAAAGATGCAGCTGGTAACGAATCATTACCTGCTAAGAGAAAGTTTATTGTAGACCGCTCTGTTCCAACTCTTACTGTTAATACATTAAATGAAGAACAAAATTACTACTATGCTTCTGATACTCTTACAATAAGCGGTACTGCAAGCGATACTTATGCGCTTAAATCCTCTGGAGCAGTAGTTGTAACAGTAGGTTCTGATGAGCCAATCCTTGTTACTCCAGATAGTGAAGGTGATTGGTCTACTTCAATAACTACACCTAATGATACTCTTACTCAGGTTGCAATCTATGCTGAAGATGCAAATACAAAGCAGAGTGAGGTTCAGAGATATTACGTATACCGCGATACTCAAATGCCTCAGGTAACCGTAACTGCCCCTACAGAAGGTGAACCAACTGTCCAGCCAGAATTTACAATTTCAGGAACAGTTTACGATGCCGGTTCTGGAATAAAGACTGCAACCTATACATTGGCAAACTCAACTGGAACTATTGCAAATGGTAATCTCAGTCTGACAGGAAGACAATTTACTCTTGCAGATCAGACGCTTGGTGGCACAGAAGGTACCTTGACCTTTACTGTAAGTGCAACAGACAATCTTGATAAACAAACCTCTCTCGTAAGAACCTTCTACTATGATAAAGCAGCTCCGACATTAACTGAAACAAATATTCCTGTTTCTGGTAAGACTGTAAACGGTTCTGTATCATTAGTCGGAACGGCTTCTGATTCAAATGCTCTTGTAGAAATTGCATTCAGCGATAACTTTACACCTGCTGCACCTGCTGGTTCAAATACAAGTATTACACAAACATTTGCTAAACTTACTGAGAATATTACACCGGAATGGAATAAACCATTTGTAGTAGGAAGTTCTAATTCTAGCGAGCCTAACTATCTTGCAGACGGTGTTCACCGATTTACAATTACTGCAAAAGATGCCGCAAACAGAACTACAGTTATTGAAGGCAAGCAGATTATGGTTGATACTGTAAAACCTACAATCACATCTGCAGAAGTTGCTAATTCAATTAGTGGTTCAACACTCAATATACCAGCTAATAATACAATTTGGTATAAAACAAATCTTATTCCAATTACAGTTGTAGCAGCAGATGAGCTTTCTGGAGTTGCTTCTGTTCAGTATTCTACAGATGGAGAAAGCTGGAATGCTTTGACAGAGGGTAGTTCTTGGACTGGAACTGTAAACTGTACAGGGCAAGGTGAAAATATAATTTCTGTACGTGCTGTAGATGCTGCTGGAAATATTTCAGCTACTTCTACAATAACAGTATATGTTGATACAGAGGCTCCTGATACTTGTACTCTTGTAACACAAATTGCAGGCGTAATCCTTTCTAATGGAACTTATATAAATGGAAGTACAAATACTTCTTATTCTGTAACAATCCAGGCAGAGGATACAGAGGGTGGTACAGGTGTAGCTTCTGTAGCTCTTACAAAGATTGGAACTGCTCCGTTAAGTGGTGTATCAACAAGTGAGCGTGTTGTAATAGCTCATGACACATCATCTGATACTGATATCATGGGTTATATACTTGAAATCCCTGGTAATAAAGTAACTGCAAGCGGTGGTGCTGCATTCACTGTAACTGATAATGTTGGAAATGCTACAACTTATACATTGTTCCAGATTCAACTTGATAATAAGTATCCAGATGTAAAAGTAAAAGCTATTAAAGATGCAGACAATGAAGTCGATAAAACTCAAATTAATAAGATTACAACAATCAGTGGTACAGCAAGTGATGATCAAAGTCTTGAAAGCGTACTCTTACAGTATTATGTTGGAACATCAGCACCTGCAGCAGATAGTACAGGTTGGAAGAAATATGATAGCCCTGATAACCCTATTACAACTAACCTTGCAAACTGGTCTATAAACTTTAATACAGAAACAGCATCTGGTGTAACTGATGGTGATACGGTGGTCTGGTTCCGCGCACTTGGTACAGACAAGGCTGGTAACGTAGGTAACAGCAGCAATGATACCGCTGCAATTGATAATTCTCGAAAAGTTTCTGCTATCGTTTCACAGGATTCGGATAGACCTGTAATAAGAATAAGTAATCTTGAATTAAATGGCATGTATGGTGAACATTACAAGATGCACAAGCGTTCCGATATTTACGGTACTGTTTCTGATGATGATGAAGGTAATCCTGATATTCGTGTTTCTATAGATGGTGGAAGCACTTGGTCAGCTAATAATTTGTATTCAAATGGTGGATGGAGTTATTCATTTACTACTGATGGTGCTAAGACTGTTCTGTTCAAAGTGGTTGATGGCGCTGGTGGAGAATTCATTTCAAGCACAACAAGTACAACCGTTACAGATAATAATCCTTATGGACCAAAAATTATTGGAAGCGATAACGGAAGACTTGGTTATTCTGATACTCCAGATGATAGAATTTTCGTAATGCCTGATACTACTGCACCTGGACTTCCTGAAGATGGTATGTGGTATATTGAACCTGAAACAGAACTCAGTAGTATAACTGCTAATATTCTTGAAAACCCTGAAGATAATGACTGGCACAAACTTAATAGTATTAGCGGAACCCATGGTGGTACAGGTTCTATGATGTACTTAATGTACAAAGTTACAGATGATAATGGAATTGCTTCTTCTGAGATTTCTCTTGCCGGCAGGAACCTTGTTATTACAAGTGAAACTGTAGAAGGAACTCATGATACTGAATCGGTATTTACCGTAAAGAAGAATGTAATAAATAATTCAGTAACTCCTAATTATCAGCAGGTTGTCGTATTAATTGATACTTCTAAAGTCGGTACTGGAGTTCTTTCATTAGAAATTAAAGGTACAGATAATGCAGGAACAGATTCTACACAAAGACAGCCTATTACCTTTGATAATGATAAACCATCGCTCATGATATTGAGCCATCAAGTAGATGGTATGAATGTTTATGGAAGTATGTCGGTTGAAGTTAACGGAACTGTAAATGAAAATGCCGATCTTTACTTTGGAATTTCTGAAAATGCAGATACGACTCCATCATCATGGCAGCAAATTGATGAATATCAGGCTACTGTTTTGAGTTGGAAACTTGTATTTGATAATGGTGAAAATGCAGCTACGGGAGTTGCAACTGAATATCATACAAAAACTATGAACTCTTGGGTTGAACAAATATACGGAGTTACTATAGATACAAACTATGTTACAGTAAAACCTCTTTGTTTGTGGTTGTATGCAGTTGATAATTATAATAATACTTCTGAATATGCAAAACGATTGCTCAACGTAATTCCTCAGGGAGATAAACCTGATGTAGAGATTTCATATCCAACATTTAAAGAAGACGATGTGGATCATTCTGTTGGTGGAACTATAAGAGTTAATGGTTCAAGTGAAATAAAGACAAGTTCAGTCGAAGGTATCTATTTACAAATAGATCCTAGTTTTAATAATGGTGAATTCTCTTCTGATTGGTATGAAGAAATAGAGTATTTGAAAGAAAACTATTCTTCAATATCATATAAAGTTGATACTACCTATCCAAATCCTAACTATGATCCAAATGATTCTTCAAGTCAGGAAAATCTGTCACTTCCTTTACCTGGTGGACATGGTATTAAAGCTTCGGGAACCTTAAACTGGAGTCTTTCTTTGAACCAAGTTCATGAGCTTGACTCAAAGATTACAAGTGTAAGTGATTATACAATTAATAATGAATCTGGTATAAACCGAAAGATTGCCGTACATGCTTATGCATTAAGTGCTACTGGAAAAGTAAGTGATGTTGCAACAATTTGGTTTGGAGTAGATCCAGATAATCCAACTTTTGGTGAAGTTCAACCTATTGAACTTGTTAAGTATGATGGAAACAATATTATTGCACGAAGACCATATGAAGCCGGAATGTATATTACAGGAACATGGTATTTAGTTGGTTCTGGTGAAGATGATAATTCAACACTTACCAAGGTTTATTGGAAAGAAAATGGAAGTGCACAATTTAGCGAAATACAAAATGAAACTGATTTATGTACTCACTTTGATCAAGGTCAAAATGGATATAATGGATACACATTCAAGATTCCTGTTGGTGATGAAACACCAAATGGTTATGGTAACTTAAATTATGCAATAAAAATTGTAAACAACCAGTCTCCAACTAACAAGGAAAATGAGCTTACAATTTCACTTAAATACGATAATAAAGTTCCTGAGTTTGAAGCAATAAATAGTAATATTGGTACACTTTCTGAAACTGTTACAAATTATGTTTATCAGTCGGATGGTACTTATTCTGTGAGCGGTACTTTTGAAGAAAAAGGTTCTGGCTCAGGTTCAACTGCAAGAAATCAGTCTGGTTTCAATAGAATTGCAATGTATTATACAAGAGTAGACGACGATGATGTTGAATATCTTGTAGATCCAATGCAAGATTTTGGTTCTGGTGATGGTAAGGATAACTGGTATGCTATCAGTACACTTATAGAGGATGATAATATGTACTGGATTTCAAAATCTGATGAAGACTCTGAATCTGATTATCCTAAGGTAGATTTGAATGTTCTTACACTCACTCTTTCCACAAACGAGCTCAAGGTTGTTCGTGTTGGAAGTCTCTGCCGTATAAATAATGTTTCTTACAGAATTAACAGAGTAGAAAAGAAGAATTGGGCAAATGACGCTACAAGTGGTGAGGTTGAAATTACTATTGATACCCAGCTTACTACTCAGAATGATCTTACTGTTTACTTTGGTCTTGCACAAATAATTGATAACACTGTTAAGGAAGGCGGAAGCAATGGATATACAAAAACTTATAATTATTCATTGGTAGGAACTGCTTTCGATAATGATGATGGCGACCAGATGGTAGAAGGTACGACAGAAAACGGCGCAAGTGTTTCATGGAATGTTGGTATATACTCAAGTAATATTTATGACGGTCCTGTAACATTACACTTCGTTGCGTACGATAAAGCCGGCAACTCTAGCAAAAAATCCTATCCATGTTCTGTAAGTAATAGTGGTCCTCGTTTTGCAGGATTCAGTTACGGTACAGATGACAATGGAAATGGAACAATTGATGAAGGAGAATTTATATCTGATTATTCTGGTATATATGCCAATGTAAATAAAGAAGGTTTGGATAGAAATGGTAACAAAGTAACTTCCATTACTCGTAAAAATTCCAGCGATACAAATGCAGTTGCAAAGTTGCTTGAAGAATCTGACAGAATAACAGTTAAAGGACTCTTTGTTGTTATTCCAGAAATTGTAGGTGGTAATAGAGGTCTTGGTTATTCTTACACATATCTTGACAAAGATGAGCAAAGTCAAACAACTTCAAAACAACTTTTGAGTAGTCTTGGTGCATCCGGTCTTCGTAGCAATGAAGATTTGAGTATTCCAATTACTGTAAAGGATTTCATTGATAAAAACATTAAAGAAGGTGATCAGTGGTTTAGATTTGATATTTATGATAACACTGTAGCAAATTATGGTGAAGGAACAAATACTGCTTACCTTGAAGTACCAGTAAATCTTGTACTTACCGATAACGAACCTCCAACTGCAAAACTCGAACCATTCTATTGGGATAATTTACGTAATAATTCAATTTATGGTTCTGCTGGTTTAGGACAGAATCAATCTATCGCAGATCTTCAAGGTCATATTGAGCTTGAATCTGATTGGATTGCCCCTGACGGTCATACAAATGATACAACTGGCCTTTATGATTCTGACCCTAAAGTTTCTGGAAAGGTTTCTATAAAAGGAGAGGCATGGGATAATGTTCTTGTAAAAGAATTGCATATTAAGATTCTAACTCTTAATGGAGAATCTGACTTTGTAAAAGTTGCAGAGCGTAATACAAATGGTACTTGGAGTAGTCTTGGTACTATGGCTGAAAATAACTGGGAAGTTTCTATACCAGAAGGTGGAGATGTTTCTAATCAAAATGGTAATACAGTCAAGTTTATATTCAGTTTTGATTCTTCAAAGATTACTGATGTTGCAAAAACTGATGTGCCAATTATTGTTAAGGCAGTAGACCGTGGTTCTATAACTGGTTATACCACACATGAAGAGGAAGATAGTGAAACTGGAGAAACGGTAACAACATATCCTTCTACTTATGAAAATCCTCATTCTTCTAATGTTACAGATACAACTCCAACTACTTTAGATGAGCCTACTTGTTACTACAGAATGGATGTTGTTCCGTATATTACAAAAGTAGAAACAAAATTAAGTTCTCTCAAGAAAGGTAACTGGTCTGTATATAGCAGAACTGCACTTGGACATTATCCAGTTTCTTCTGACGAGACAATTAAGGTATACGGATTCAACTTGTTCGATTTAGCTCCAAATGAAACTGGTTACGATGTATCAACTGTAAAGAAAGCTGCTATTACCAATAGTACTTATTCAAGTCATGGTAGAGATAATGCCAACGGTGACTATATCGCAGTATCAATTCCTGATATGACATCTGGTAACCTTATTCTTACAGTAAGCGATGTTCCAATGCTGAACAATTCAAACAACAATAATGCTAAAGGTTCACATACAGGTTCTTATGATGATGATACCTATGCTTATGCTTACAACCGTCTCCCGAATCACGATAATAACAATTTACTTACGGATGATGTTATTTTGGATGTTTGGCAGATTACACCAAAGGCAGTAACACCAAAAGATGGTTATGCGACACAACCTGTAATGGCAATAAACCCAAGCAGCCATGATGTTGGTTTTGCTTTTGTAAACAGTACTCTGTATTACAGTATGCCAAATGGTAAAACTAATTCTTATAAGACCTGGATTGGTGGTTATGACTTCTGGACAAGTGTTGGTCTTGCTTATGATTCCTTTGGTTATTCTTATGGAACAGCCGCTGGTGGTGATATCGCCGATAACAGGGCTGATACATTCAGAATTATGACCAGTCGCTGGGGAACTGCGGATACAGGTACAGCTGGCTATGATAACGGAAAGAATCAGTATCGTTTGGAATATATTGCTCAAGCTGATTACGACAGCAGTGGAAATATGACAAGAAACTTTAACAAAGAGAGGGTACGCTCCCCATCGATTGCTACGACAGCTAGTTCTACTGATGAAACAAAACTCTATCTTGCATATTATGATGAGATAAATGACGAGATTCGTTTTAAGCATGGAGTCTTTACAAATACGAAAAAAACAAATTGGTATAAAGATAAGGATACAGATGAGCAAATAGCAACATTCTTTGGTGATTATTACGGACAACCAGAGTCGGGTAATATTGATGCTAGTAAAAATTCTACTCTCATAACAACATTAGATGATGGTACAATTGAAGCTACTGTTCTATTAACAGAAACTAACACCTATGCAGAGTCTAATGGTAAACAAACTCTTGAAAATAAGAATGGCTGGTATAGACTAGAACATAACTCTTTGATTGCAGGTCATACGACAGAAAAATACAGAAAAACTGTTACAAGTTATTTAGAGTATAATGCTAATAGTACTACTAAGGCAACTCGAAAATATACTACCAACGCATTAGAAACATTAAACACTGCAGTAACCACAACTAGCAATCAGCCAGTTTATGCTGGTAAATATGTCAGCATTGCTGCAATTAAAGACGGCGGTACAAATGATGATGCTGTGGTTGCTGTCTGGTGGGATGCAGAAAATTCACAGCTTCTGTATTCTTACAACTTGACTCCAAATTCCATTCAGGTTGGTCAGTATTCTCAGGCTGATACAAAATGGACTACTCCTGTTGCAATCTTTGGAGCAGAAAATGGTATTGGTGAATATTGTAAAGTAACTGTTGATGCAAATAACGGTGTACATATTGCTGCTTACGATGGTTTAAACGGTGACTTATATTATGCATATATTGCAAACTTCCAAGAACCATCCAATGCTAAAACTGGCATAGTAGATTCTTATGGTATTATCGGTAATGAATTGAACATCGATGTTGCCTTGGATTCAAACAGAAAACCAATACCATATATCAGTTATTATGCAGGCAACTGTGCTCATCCAAAGATTGCATATTGGGCTGGAGATACTTCTATTGATTCCGCAACTGTTCTAAATGGTGCAGATGACGATGAATGTTTCACAGGTTCATGGGAAATAAGTGTAATTCCTTCTGGAAGTAGAATTTCTGTAGACCATATTAATGTTGGAGTATGGAAGAGTACTGAAGAAGAACATGTTGGAGAACTTACATATTCAACAACAGATGGAAAAATATCGAACGGTAAAGCTCCAGGTGCAAGTGGGTCAAATATCGGTAAGACAACTCCTGCTGCGAATAATGGCATGGTATGGGGAAATGGTACAATGAATCCTATTCTCGGTTATGCCATAACAGATGGTTCAAAAGGTTATATCGAAACCGCCCAAATGAAGTAATTTGAATTGTGGGGTATTTGCTCCTTTCTAAATGTGGGGTTTGTTGTTAAAAGACACATTCCTCACAGACTGGAGGCAAACCTTACTACATTCTTACATTCTAAAAAAGTAACATTAAAAAAATATAAATCACCGGCGTAAGACTAAACCCCTTAGTCCTGCGACGGTGATTTTTTAGTTCGTATCTGTCAATAAAAAGTTGTATTTTTTAATTGTCTGATATATTATGTAATTTCAAGGGGGTAAGATGCCAGTTCTTTCAATGTTTTATGGAATCATTATTCGAATGCAATCAGAACATGGCGGGAAGCATCATGTTCCTCATATTCATGTTATTTGTGGTGATGAAGAGTCTGTTTTTTCACTGGAAGGTGAAATTATAGAAGGAACGATTCCTCCATCAAAGAAAAAGCTTGTTGAAGCCTGGATAGAAATTCATAAGGAAGATTTATTTGCAAATTGGAAGTTACTTGATGAAGGAGAACAGTATTTTAAAATTGACCCGTTAAAATAGGAGTAATTATGTTAAGACCGACTGTAATAAATGTATTACCAGAAAATAATTATAATCTCTTATTAGAATTTGATAATGGTGAGAAAAAATACTTTGACGTCAAGCCATATATTAAAGGTTCATGGTTCAATGAATTAAATAACATAACATATTTTAATCGTGTTCATACAAATGGATTCAATGTAGAATGGCCTAACGGACAGGATATATGTCCAGATGATTTATATTACAAAAGTGTAAATAATCTGTAATCAGCAGCTTTCGGCGTATCCGTCAAATCTAACTAAATAATGCTAGAATTGACGGATCCAGCGTAAACACTCTAACTTCTTTACACTTCTACAAGAATATCTTTTTGTAATTCAAGCACTTTTTCTAAAGGGAGTTTTATACACTTAGAAATAGTTTCTGGAGGAATGTTTTCTTTTAGCAGTGCTATTGCAGATTCTTTTGCTTTAGCTTTTTTTCCAGCTTCCTTCCCGCTTTCAAAATCATAAGTTCTTTGTCTTTCCCATTCCATATACTGATGCCTCCATTGTGTATTATGTTTGGCTTCTTCCGTCAGTTCTTCAATTTTCTTAGAAAAATTGTCGCTGGCCTTCTGACCGACTACAACCTTTAGAAATGCCCTCTGCTTTTCATTTAGTATTTTATCACAGTTTGAAGCAATAAAAAAGTATTTGTATGCCCTGTCGTTCAGATGGATGCTGGTATCTTCGCAACATAGATTTTCAAAACTGTAACGGGCGAGTCCTTTACCAAAAACATCTGGAATGCAGATGAATATTACGTAAGAATCCTTCAAATCTTTGTAAATCTGCCCCGATTTCAAGCAGTCAACATCAATACTTCCCTGATAGTATCTTGCTCTTTCTGGAAGCTCTTTTGTGTCGGTAGACTGCATTTCAAGATTAAATGCCTGGCTGGAGTTCTTTGCGTAAACATCAAGCCGTATTCCTTTACTGCCAAAATCAATCTCAACTGTTTCTTCCCCGCGTATCTGGATATGGTCAATTTCAATTTCCAAAAGGATTTCAAGCAGTTCCTTACACACGTCTGGATTGTTACGCATAATCTTGTAAAAGATAAAATTGTTGGCTATGGTTGCCTTTTCCCATTTTTCCTCCGGGGTGAGGTTTGAATCATAATAGTTAGACATATTTTGTCCTCCATAATTATTTTCTGGGACATGCAGATAAACTTTCTGCTCAAATTGTCCCTAAATAAAAAATGGGGGGCACTTAGAAAAAATGGAAAACTATATGTAATTCCTTTGTTTGACGGGGGATTATAAAGAATTATAAGTCTATACATATATAATATAGTCGCAAAATGAAAAAAAAGTGCAGTGTTTTAGGAAAGATTTTGAAAAAAAGTGATTTACTTTGCAAATAATCTGTAATCAGCAGTTTTCGGCTACATTATATCTGTTAATTACTTCACTTCCCATTCACTTATGTTTCTTTCTGTACTGGAAAAGTTCACGCCAATCTTAAAAAGCTTTCTTTTATCAGCGGTATAAGGAAGGGCATAGCCTTGTTCTTCAATTTGTGCAAGAGCTTCTCTGGCAGAAGAATCCCGCTTAAACTCAAATAAGTAAACGTAATCATCAGTTTCAACAATGCAATCTGCCCGGCCCTTTGCCGAATGAACTTCTGTGCGGCAATATTTTCCAAGGACAACAAGAGTAATATAGATTACATTCTGAAAACTCTGTTCAGTTATGCTGTCTAAATCTCCACTTGTCGGATAAGGCAGCAATGCAAATAAGGCAGTAAACCAGTCGCGAATTGCATCTGTATCGCCTTCTTCTACTGCATCATCCAAAAGAATAATATTAAAAGGAGTAGGCTTGTCTTCTACTTTTAAATAACTTGGAGCAAGAGACTTTAAGAATCCGTATTTGACTTCATCATTCGGAAATCCAAGTTTATAAGAACGTTGCTTTTTGTTTGATTCCTTTATAGTAAGGTAGCCGCTTTGATAAAATAGAGGAATAGGGTCTGCATTTTCAGGACGATAATCGGAAATTTCTGTCTCGTCAACCTTTATTAGTTTTTCAAATCTTCGCGGGTCAAAATTAATGTCCTCTAATTTATTTATAAGAAAAGTAGGTGTACCACTTGCAAACCAATAAGAACCGAAATCATTTTCTGCAAAGGCATTTAAGAGGCTGAAAGGATTATAAATATCCGGACAATTCATGCAGAAGTGATAGCCGTCGTACATGCGCTTTAGTTCTGTCAGACACTCTTCCTTTGTAAAATCATTTTCTGCTGCCATTGCTTCAATTTCTGGTACAAAGTTTTCTTCCAGCTCTTCCTGGGTAATTCCGCAGATTGCATCATAATTTCTATCGAGCGAAATGTCTTTAAGTTGATTGAGATCACTGAAAATGCTGACTTTGCTGAACTTTGTAACTCCGGTAAAAAACACAAAGCGAAGATAGGCATCGCAATCCTTGAGAACGGCAAAAAAGCCTTTATATAGTGCGCGGTTTTCTTCTTCCTGCTCTTTGTTTACGTTTATATTTTTTAATAAGGGATTATCATTTTCATCAACAAGAACAACAACACCTCGTCCTGTTTTTTGGAAGGCATATTTCAAGTCATTAGCAAAACGTACAGGCAGTTCATCACTGTCTTTTTCTATTTTGTATTTTTCTTCAAAATCTAAAAGCGAAGATTCCAAACGAACGCGGAGTCCATTTTCCTTTGTAAACTCACCGCTTGCCAGTGAAAACTTCATAACAGGATATTCAGCCCAAGGTTCAGGATTATTGGCCTCATATTTTTCGATTGCAAGGCCTTTAAACAAATCCTTTTTGCCGAGAAAATAGGCTTCAAGAGTAGAAAGAAAAAGGCTTTTTCCAAAACGGCGTGGACGGGAAAGAAAATATGGCTTTCCCATTCGAGTAAGTTTATAGATAAAATTAGTCTTATCTATATAGATATAATTATTTTTTCTGAGATATTCAAAATCCTGAATGCCAATCGGTAAAAGTCTGTCTTCCATAATTGCCATTATAACATAAAGAAATTGTATTATCTAGAAATAACAAAGAATTATATTTAAAAGTTTTTCATTTTGCATTATAATGATTCTATCATATCTTATTAAGTTAATTTATAAAATTTTTTGTTTGAAAGTTCAGTATAATCATCTATAATAAAAGTGTTGTGTATTCGGAGAAAAACGAGGAGTTATTATGTCTGAAACAAAAAAACGAAAGGCAAGTCTTATTTTAAATTTGATTATTATGATTGGACTTGGAATTGCAGCTCTTACGGGATTTCAGGTTGCAGTATTGTCACAATTGGCTAAAAAAGATTCTCGTATAGACAACATAAATAATTATGTTATGCTTACGACTTCAATTAGGGAATCTCTGGAACATACTATAGACGGTTATTTCAGGCAGCTGAATCCTTATGTTAATTCTGATGTAATGAAGCCTGGTATATTTGATCTTGCAGGAAACTGGCTCCAGCAGAATCCTCAGATTCGTGCAAAGGAATATGATTATATCATGCTGGCCGATGCTCAGGGGCTTTCATACAATGACAATGGAACTCGTACAAATATTAAGGATCGTGATTATCTTAAAGCCATTATAGTTGATGGAAAGGAACAATATCTTGATAATCCTGTAATTTCTAAAACAACAGGAAAAAAGGTTGTTCATTTTGCACGTGCTGTCCGAAATGCAAAAGGAAATGTCTTTGCTATGGTTGCTGGCGTTATCAATGTTGATGATTTGATTAAGCCTTTGATGTCTATTAATGTTCCAGATGGTATATGGATGTTTATCATAGATCATGAAGGCGACGTAATTTATCATCCTGTTGCTACTGATGACGGAAACTTTATTACCAATCCAGGCGAAGGTCATGAAGATCTTTCAGAGCTTTCTAAACGAATGGTTGAAGGTGAAAGTGGTTATGCATGGATTGCTTCTTATTCTGGAAGTAAAAAGGATTTGCTTGTTTATTCCGGCATAAAAGGAACCCAGTGGGGAATGGGCTTTTTAGTTCCTGGAAAAATGGTAGATGCTTTGGGTACAAAAATTGCTCAGGCAGCTCTTCTTTTTGGAATTGCAATGGTTATTATCATTCTTATTCTTGGTGCAATTGTTCTTTCTCTTTCACTCAAGCCTCTTAAAATTGTTGAAAACGCAATTACTGGAATTGCGCAGGGAAATGCTGACCTTACACAGCGAATCGAAATTAAATCCAACAATGAAATAGGTCTGGTTGTTCAGGGCTTTAATAACTTTACTGAAAAATTGCAGGCTATTATTTCTGATATAAAGGCTTCAAAGGCAGAGCTTGGTGTAGCTGGTGAAGATATGTCATCAACTGCTCAAGATACTGCAAGTGCAATTACACAGATTATTGCCAATATAGACAGCTTCCGCCAGCAGCTTGAAAACCAGAAAATGGGTGTAGATCAAACTGCCGGTGCTGTAGATGAGATTTCTGCAAATATCAATTCTTTGAATAACATGATTGAAAATCAGTCTTCTGGTGTAGTTCAGGCTTCTTCTGCCGTTGAGGAAATGATTGGAAACATCAATGCTGTAAGCTCTTCTGTAGAAAAGATGAACCGTTCATTCGGAGATTTGCAGTCTCATTCTCAGGAAGGATTTACTAAACTTGAAACTGTAAGCATGAAGGTTCAGACAATTGAAAATCAGTCAGAAGTTCTTAAAGACGCAAACGTAGCTATCGCTAATATTGCAGAACAGACAAATCTTCTTGCTATGAATGCCGCAATTGAAGCTGCCCATGCAGGTGAAGCAGGAAAAGGCTTTGCTGTAGTTGCTGACGAAATCCGTAAGCTTTCTGAAACTTCTTCACAACAGTCAACTCAGATTTCAAATCAGCTTAATCAGATTATGGAATCTATCCGTGAGGTTGTTAATTCTTCTACAGATGCCAGCAAAACCTTCTCTCTTGTATCAAAAGAGCTTGCAGATACCGACCAGCTTGTTTTGCAAATCAGGACCGCAATGGATGAACAGAATGAAGGTTCAAAACAGATTCTTGATGCACTTAAAATGATGAATGACAGTACACAGGAAGTTCGCAGTGCTTCTGATGAAATGCAGGAAGGAAACAAACTTATTCTTTCCGAAGTTCAGCAGCTTCAGAATGTTACTATTTCCATGAAATCTAGTATGGACGAAATGGCTGTTGGAGCCCAAAAAATTAACGAAACTGGCGCTGTTCTTACCGAAGTTTCCGACAGAATGAAAGATTCCATCATTAAGATTGGAAAACAGATAGACGAGTTTAAGGTTTAGTCATCTGTTTTAATATAATCTGTAGATTGCCGTAATGTTTGTGCAGGTATTTGAAAAATAGCGGTGAATACCATAAACATTACGGCTTTTTTATTTTGATTTAAAATCGTAAAAAATTGTGTTAATCCTTTTGTTTGACTTCCCATAAATTATATGTATAATTATATGGTTGTAGTATTATGTGTGAGGTGTTTATGAAAAAGATTTTTTCAATTTTTCTTTTTGTCATTTCACTGGTTTTCCTTTCGTGTTCATCAGCTTTTGATGATAACACTGGAAAAATAGAGTTTTCTTTACCTTATGGCTCAGTTGGTAATGCCAGAGCTGCTGGTCTTAATGCTTCTGAGACAGATGTTATCAAGAAATCCTATGCGTTCTATTTAAGATTTACAAGCTCCAGTGTTCTTGAAAATAAAATTGAGTCAGGACAAAGTGGTGACCGGGTAATTGTTGAAGACATGGAACCTGGTTTATGGACTATTACTGCTCTTGCCTGCGAAGTTGAAAACAAGAAGGATTTTGAAGAATATATTCTTGAGCGTGGAGAAGAAGCTTTTGAAGAGCCTAATGAGACCATGGGTTACGATTATTTCATGGGTAAGGCAAAGGCTCAGGTAAATGCAGGGCAGACCTCCACTGTTCTTTTGAGTCTGTCAAAAGTTTTGCAGGAGAATGAAGTATTTACCGGAATTACAGTCAGACTCTCTACTTCTGAAGAAAAAATTACTTCCAAGAATTATGATACATTCATGCAGAATGCAAGTTTATATGGAAAGTATGAGAGAAGACTTGGTGATGAAGTTATTGAAACATCGGAATCTGAAATCTTTTCTGATTTTACATATACAAAACTTGAGCCGGGCGAAATAGGAAATAAACCGGTTGTCTTTACTTATACTGATGAAAATGGCGAAGTGTATAACTCTGCTCCCGTAATCGTTCCTGTTTATTATGATTTTGCTGATTCTGTTGACGACATCAAACTTTCTTTTGAACCTGAATATTCAGTATCAAAAGGTGATGAATTAATACTCAGCGTTTCTGCTTCTTCAGAAGACTTTACTCTTAATTATTATCCAGAAAACTCAGACAGCCCAGAAGATGCTGTTTCTTATGCATTTGAACCTGTCCCTCTTTCTGCAGTATGGACAAAAGCAGGGGCAGTTGATCCTTCTCCACTTAGTGATAAAGAAATTGAATATTCTGTAGATACAAGCAGTGTAGGTACTTTCATTTATTACAATACAACTTTATTTACACTTGCTTCCATAAATCCAAAAGTTAGCCTTGAAATTAATAAGTATATTCTCCCTGCAATTCATTCTCCTGTAGAAATCAAAGTAAATGTTCTTTCACTGCCTGAGTATACTGTAACATTTGTAAAAGCAGGTTCTGAACCAGAAACATATATAACTATCGATGCAAAAACAGTAACAAAAGGAGAAAAGGTTGAGCAGCCTGTAGTATCTGTAGAGGAAGGTTATACTTTCCATGGTTGGTATGAAGATGACGGATACTATAATCCATTCAATTTTGAAAATCCTATTAAGAAAGATATAACTCTTTATGGACTTTGGACTAAGAATGAAACTCCAAAATACACTATAACTTTTGTAAGTGCCTTTACAGATAAGATGGAAGTAACTGTAGAAGAAGGAACAATTCTTAAATCACCAGAAGCTCTTACCTCTGAACCTGTAGAAGGCTATGTATTTGATGCCTGGTACACAGATAAAGATTGTACTACACTCTATACTTTCAGTGCACCTGTAATTTCAAGCTTTATTTTGTACGGAAAATGGATTGAATTGCCAAAATACAAAGTTACATTTGTTTACGGCTCATCATCTGATGATGTTGAAGTTATAGAAGGAAAGACAGTTGAACCTCCACAGTTAGGTACATCGGAAGGTCGTAAGTTTGACGGCTGGTATACAGACAAATCTTATTCCGAAGCCTATGATTTTGAAACTCCAGTAAAAGCTGACCTTACACTTTATGCTAGAGATATTCTTATAGAATACAAGGTTACTTATGATCTTGATGGCGGAGAAAATTCAGATAAGAATCCAACATCATACAATGTTGCATCTGGAACACTTACTCTCTTTGATGCTCAAAAAGAAGGTTATGACTTTGCTGGTTGGACAATAAATATATCTGGCGAAGATGAAAAGATTGAAAAAATCGAACCGTCTTTTGTTCGTGATATTACTCTTACTGCAACTTGGACTGTAAAAACATTTAAGGTTACATTCATCAATATCTCTGGATTTGAAATTGGTGAAAAGACTGTAGAGTATAAAGCAAAAGTGACACCTCTTTCTGCTCCTGCAATGGAAGGTTATTCATTCAAAGGCTGGTATGCCGACGAAGATCTTACTAAAGAGTTTGATTTTGATACTCCGGTTGATTCTGACCTGATAATCTACGGTAAGTGGGTCGCTGATTCTAGCACTGGTGTAAATGTTGACTTCCCTGAGGAACCAGTTACCGGTGTAATTTCATTCGTTCTTACATCTGGTGATGACATACTTGATCCGGACAGCCAAGGTTATTACACAGTTGAGCAGGGTGATATTATATCAATCAAGGCTTCATTTGATGTTGACCCTACAGCAAATGACATTATCATTTGGACGGTAAATGGTATAGATGTTGAATCAGATGGTGAATTGTTAGAACTTGATACATCTACATACGCTGGATACACCTACATAGTTTGTTCTGTTTATGATGCAGAAACTCAAAAGATAATATTCACAGGCAATCTTAATGTTGCTGTAATCAAATAAAAGGGGAGGAGATAAATGAAAACAAAATATTCTTTATTGATTGCTTTTATTTCTGTTGTTCTCGCTTTGTCTGTAATTTCTTGTAATAATGATGCAACCTATGATAAAACAAATAATTCTGTTGAATATGTGGAACTTCATATCGGACAGGTTGGACTTGCTTCTCAGGGAGCACGTTATATTGACAAGGTAGATTTTACACAAGCTTATGAAGATGCAACCTTTGTTTTGTCTGGAACATTAAAAGATTCTGATACAAAGTTTGAAGATTCATATCAAGGTCTGGCAAAGTTGAATGATGTTTCTATAAAGATTCAGGCTGGAACATGGACTTTTACACTTGTAGCTTACAATACTGTAGACGGAAAACTGGCAGACAGTATTCTTTCGGCTACTAAAACATTTGAAATTACTTCTGATACAAAGGAACTTTCTTTCTCTCTTGAGTTCTGTGAGGGGCAGACTTTAACTGGTAATCTTGATTATACAATTACAGTGCCTTATGTAGAAACTGCAAGTATGACTGTTTCTCTTGTTATGGATGGTACTAAGTATGATCCAAAATACGGCACATTTGACAGCGGTTATTCAGAAACTCTTTTTGCAGTAGATCCTACTACATATGAGCAATATTCTGAAAGCGCAACCTTTGAATCTCTTCCATTGGTATTAAAAGATGGTTTTTACCAGACAACCTTTACTTTTGATAATCTTCGTGTAGGAACTTATCAGCTTTTCATTGTTTATACTACTGATTTTATGGATGACACGCTTTCTCAAGAAACAATGGCAAGTGAGCAGAATATTGCAGTTTATCCGCTCATTACACGTACAGGTTCAAAGAATATCGAAAAAGTAAGTAAGCGGTATAAAATCTGGTATGAAGATTCTGTCCTTAAAGATGATGACATAACAGGAAATGAAAATCTTCCTGATATCTGCGCAAATTATCAGACAATTTATCTTCCTGCCCTTAAAAAAGAGCACTGGACTTTTGACGGCTGGCATTATCTTGATTCAGAAAAAAATCCTGTAAGTTTGACTTCTTCTGTTGATAAGGAAGGTAATACTGTTTACGTATTGCCGGGAAGTGTTCTTTCTGAAGATTTTACCCTTTATCCTGAATGGACAGAAATCCCATTAGGTAATTTTGCAGTTACCTTTAATTCAATGGAAGGTTCTCCTGTTGACAATCAGACTATTGAAGAAAACTCTTGTGCCACAAAGCCAGCTGATCCTGAGCGTGCTGGGTATACATTCGGCGGCTGGTATACAAATAGTGATTATGATAGTGATGCTTATGATTTTGTAACTCCTGTAACTGCTCCTATTACTTTGTATGCAAAATGGACAATCAATACTTACACAATCACCTATAGCGGTATAGATGAAGATGCAACTAACCCTAATGCAGATATAAATACATATACAGTAGAAAGTAACACAATTTCACTTGCTGATGCTTCAAAGACTGGTTATACATTCGACGGCTGGTTCGATGCAGAAGGAAATAAAGTAACTTCAATTGATAAAGGTTCTACAGGTAACAAGACATTTACAGCACAGTGGACAATAGAAGAATATGAAGTTACTTTTATGACAAATTGTTATAACGGAACGTCGGATAAACCAATAAACTATAGTTTTGTCGTTAGTTATAACGAAAAAGCTTCAGAGTATGTTCAGCGTATTTCTCCTCTTACTCGCGAAGGTTATACACTGGAAGGTTGGTATACAGATTCAACTTTCAAGAATAAGTATGATTTTGATACACCTGTAACAGCTGCACTCACTTTGTATGCAAACTGGACAATCAATACATATACAATCACCTATTCTTCAGATTACGGAGAGGCCCTTGCTGTAAAGACAGTAGAATGGGGAACAAAACTTTCTGAAGATGACCTTGCAGAAATTGAAGCTGAAGGCTGGGTATTCAAAGGCTGGAAGATTGGTTCTACCAATACTTATGCAACTACAGACACAACCGTAACTGATAATATTACCCTTACAGCAGATTGGAGCATTGCACAAATTACAATTTCTTATGAAACAACACACGGAACTGCTCCAGAAACTCAGACTGTAGATTATGGCACAATTCTTGCAACTGCACATCTTGAAGAAATTGAAGCAGATGGCTATGACTTTGATGGTTGGCTTGTTGAAGGAAAGTCAGCTGAAGCAGGTACAACTCTTACATCAAATATAACACTTACTGCAAGCTGGACAGCAAAGACATATTCTATTACTTATGATGGTGTAGAAGATGCAGAAAATCCTAATAATACTGTAGAATACACAATTGAGAGCGATGCAATAACACTTGCAGACGCTTCAAAAGGGGGATATACATTCAAGGGCTGGTTCACTACAGAAACATTTGATGAAGGAACAGAAGAAACTGAAATTCCAGACGGTTCAACAGGCGACAAAGTATTCTATGCTAAATGGGAAATAAAGACATTTGAAATTACATACACATCAGATCATGGAACTGCACCTTCTGTTGAAACAGTTAATTGGATGACAGCACTAGGCGAGAAATATTTACCAAATCTTGAAGAAGAAGGTTATACGTTCAACGGCTGGAAACTTGATGGACAAAATGTAACAGGTGGATACGAAGTTACTGATGACATTGAACTTGTTGCTGACTGGAGCTTGGTAGAATACACAATCACGCTAGTAGGCATTAACGGCGCAGAATACACTGTTCCAGCAGAAAAATATACGGTTGAAACAGAAACAATCCTTCTTGGTGACCCTGCAAAAGACGGATATGACTTTGTCGGATGGTACACAAGCTCAGACTTTGGAGTGGGTACAGAGTATGCAGAAATTACAGCCGGTTCAACAGGCGACAAGACCTTCTATGCTAAGTGGACTCCTATAACTTATCACATTGTATACAACCTTGATGGTGGAGAAAATCCTGCTGCAGCTGTTGAGACTTACACTATTGAAGATGAAGTAACTCTTCCAACACCTGAAAAGAGCGGTTATACCTTCCTTGGTTGGTATGATGCAGAAACAGACGGAAATAATGTTGAAACTATCAGCATCGGTTCAACAGAAGACAAAGAGTACTGGGCAAAATGGTCTCAGACCTTCACAATCTCAGTTGATTTTGAAGCAATTCCTAAAGTAACTGCTGATGGTACTTGGGAACTTGTAAAAGAAAGTCGTACAGTTCACAATGATATAACAGACGAAGATGAACAGTATGATGTATTTGTTGCTCCAGAAGACTGTGATTCATATACCTGGTATGTTGACGGCGTACAGGTAGAAGTTGATTCAGAAACCCCTAATGAATATAGACCTAGTGGCAGCGGTGGAACTCACAGTGTGAACTGTTTAATTATTAGAACTGTAACTGGTGATGATGGAAAAGAAAAAGAAGAAACCATCTATCTTACAGGTAGCTTTACACTGACAGTTCGATATCTACCTATGGGCTAATTTATAACATACCTTAATACATAAGGAGGCCATTGCATGAAAAAACAAAAAATTATTCTTGCGATAGTTTCTACTTTTTGTATGGTACTTACTGCTTGTAAAGACAATCAGCTTTTGCAGGCAGCAGGTAATGGTGAAAAAGCCTACATCTCTTTCTCTGATGTAGGCCTGAGCAGGGCTTCCTCTGGTATGCCGGATTATTTCTTTCAGACAGAAGAATTGGAAGAATCCGACGTTACCAATCTTGTATTCAAGGCTATAAACTCTTCTTCTGAAGCGGTTATTGATTTGTCTTTTAAACCAGATGAAGAGAATGAAAAAACTGCCATAGAAGTATTCAAATCTTATGTGTTTGAACTTGAGCCGGATTCGTATACTTTTACGGTAGATATTTATGCTCTTGATATTACTTTTACAGAATCTTCTTCTCCAGTTATGACTGGCAGCATTCAGAACCTTTCTGTTAAAGCTGGAAACACTTACAATCTTCCTTTTACTGCTAAATATACACAGTTTAGCGATTTACAGATCAAATATTATTGGGAGCCGGATATAATAGGTGACTTTGAAAAAAATCATATTGGGTTTGTTCAAATCGGGCTTTTTGATACAGAAGATTTGGAGCAGCCAATAGAAGATACTATACAGAATTGTTACCCGGCTTTTGATGAAGAATCTGAAACTTATTCTGTAACTTATACAAAAACGCATATTCCACGCAATAATTATTTTCTAAAAGCTCTCTGTTACCTTTCGTATGATTCTGAAAATGAAGAACCTGTAGATCTTTTGGGACAATTCCTGTCTTATGTAACTGTTTATGGCTACAGAATAGATGATGAAAGACATATTACTTCAGCTGAATATGGAAAGCGCTATCCTATCAATTATGATTTGAAAGGTGGTATTTGGGTAGAAGAAGATGCCTGGCATAAACATGTTGATACTTTCGATCCATATATACAGAAACAACTTACATCTACAGGTCTGGCATATACTGATGTTACTATCGATGGTAAAGAAATTCCTTGGAGACCTCATACTTCCTGGTATGATTCAAAAACTGATGAAGCGGTTTCAATTACTCCATTAATAACAGAAGATGGTACTTATCAGGGCGGTGAATACAATGTATATGCAAAATGGAATCTTCATTACAGATTTAAGTATAATCTTGAAGAAACTGATGGTTCATATTCTGCTTATTCTAATGTAGGGGATACTTCTACAGCTATAAAAAAATGGTCTTGTGATGAAGTCATAACTGATGAAGATGAATTTAATTCGCTGCTTTATGAAATTGCAGATACTGACTTTAATTCAGATGACCTTCCTGCTGGTTATGAAAATTGCACGGAAGATTATGTTTCATGGGATATAGGCAATATTTCTGGTTCTCTGTATGTATTTATTTATTACAAGTGCAATCGTATAAATGTTACTAATACCTATATTTTCAATGCAAAAGATGACGATGAATCTTTCCAAAACGAACTTACTCTGACGGGTAAGTATGGCGCTCAAATAGATTACAATACAGAATTTACTGTTCCAGAATATACCGGCTATAAATTTACCGGCTGGCAGAAGAAAAATGAAAATGGTGTATTTGAGTCTTGTGATTTACCGTTAACTTTTGATTCAGAAGCTGCAACTTACTACGCTGTTTATGAACCTACTACAAGCTCCGGCATTACAATTAATCCAGAAGAGTCGAATACAAAGGATTATGCTAAGTTTGTTTCATTAAGTTCAAGTGAATCTCTGTATTTTGATGAAATGAATTACACTTATGGTGACGATGATATGGTTCAACAGTATAGATGTCCAGCTCTTATCATAACCGCTGATACCTCAAATCTTGAACTCCCTAATGATGCAACCGTTTCTTCTTATAAATGGTTTGTTGAAGGAAATTATTATCCAAGCTTCTTTGGTAAATATGAGATAACGGACGAAAATCTGGAACCTGCAAGTGCAAGCTTGCATTACGAAGGTGAAACTGTACGTACCCGTTTTACTCTTACACCTAAAGTAGAGCCAGAAGATGAAGATTGCGATATGGATTACAGTGGAAAGACTTTATATCTTGATATTGAAGATATTGATTCAGATACAAAGATTGATGTAACGCTCATGTTTGAGGTTGGCGGAAAATCATATTCTGTAAGTCTTACTCTTATGATTCCAGAAAAATTGGACTGGTTACCTAGTTACTAATAAAAGCAGGAGTGAAATATGAAAAATAAATTGAAAATTGCCCTGGGGTTAATATCATTAATTTTTATTCTTACTTCCTGTGATGGTTTTTTGCTAGGCAAGGGGAATAAAGATGGACTGAAGCAGAAGGTAAGAGTCAGCTTTTCTGCTTTACAAAACACCGATCGCGAGGCAACAAATACTACAGGCTTGCCTACAAACCTTTCATCTGATCTTAGTGAAGTTGCAAAAATTGAACTTGAAGCATATATAAATGGAAATGATTTATATGATTTTACACAGGTTAGCGTAACTGGAGATTGTATAATAGATAGTGACTCTCCAAACAAAATTATCTGGGCAACTTCAAGCGACGAAGCAGATCCAACAACGGTTACAACTGCATATCAAAAATTGCAGGCTTCATCAGTGGAACTTTTCTGTGGCAATTATGATTTTACACTTAATCTTTATATTGAAGTTCCATATAATGACGGATTTAGGCTTGTGCAGTCTGGTACTTTGGAAGATTACGAAGTTACACAGGAAACAAGCAGCATAACAATTTCGACAACTTATAGCGAATATGGTGATTTTATCTATAAGATTTATTGGACAGAAGATTGTGAAATCTCAAAGGTTGAAGCAGGTCTTTTTACCAAAGAAAGCAATGGACAAACACCTTATGAAATTCCTAATTTTAAGGTTTTTGACTTTGAAGAATTGGGAATTTCAAATGCTGATGACGGAACAGATCGTAAATATGTAACTTATAGTTCGCAATCTCTTTCTGCCGGGGAATATATATTTAAGTATAGGCTTTATACTACAGATCCTGGCGATGAAGAAAATTATATTTTGTTGAAAACAAAGCCTGAACCAATACATGTGAACGGCAACATAACTGTAAAAACCATAACTTTAAATAAAAATAATATTAATGAGTTGTCTCAGGCAACAGGCGGTATAGATATTATAACTGGACCAGATATCAGAATTGAAGAAGCAGAAGGTTTTGGAGATTTTTACCTAAATAAGATTGCCTATTTGATTTATTCTGACAGATTAGCTGAGATTTGTGATACAGAAGAAATATATAATCAGGCTATGAGCGTAAAACTTTATTATGGTAGTGCTCTGGTAGATAGTGAACGATATATTGCAACATCTGCATTTTTGGACACTGATAATAAAATATATTGTTTTTCAATTGATGGAGAAGGGCCTGACAGCAGACTTTTAGGTGGCGGTTATTATTCTTTATATATTACTGCAACAGATCTTGAAACTAACATGTCAAGCAGTATTTATCATACTTTTTATGTACCAGAAAAAGAATATTATGAATTTGACCTTAGCAAATATGATGGTACAGAGGGCAAAGATGCGGAAAAGTTTCAATCAGATATGAAACTGGGACTTAAACATCTTTCTGCAGATGCACTTATTAAAATAACAGGAAATCCTGGGGTTGCAGATGGTGGAGACAAAGCCATAGGTTATTTTATGGCTGTAACAAATGTTTTGGATGAATGTAATTATGATATACATCTGATTGACCTTGATATGAGTGAAACAGGCAGCCATCTTTTGGAAGTTGGCTGCGAAGACGATTGGCTTGGAACTAACTGTCCTGAGGATAATGGAAACGGTATTCATTCTATAAAACTTTCGCCTTATGTTCAAAAAATTTCTGGTTTTTACGACTTGCAGGATCTTGAAGAAATCTATGTTTATGATAGCGGAAATCTTCAGCTTGGATGTTATGATTATGACAATAATAATAATTTTGTTGAATCGGCTCCATTTAATGCCTGCAGCCGGCTTAAGAAATTTGTTATAATTCCAGAAAATGCAGATGGTGAGACTGTAGATTCCAAATATGAAGTAATCGGTGAAAAAATTGTATTACGCAATGTTGAAGATTCTGAAAACGGAAATTACAGGGAAATCTTTTTTGCTGTTCCTGACTTAACTGCTAGTGATGGCAGTCCTGATTTTACAGAACTTGATTTGACTAACGAGACTATATTCGGCCAGGGTTGTGCAACAGAAGAATCTTCAAAGCGCATAAAAAAAATAAATGATAAAGCTTTTGCAAATACTAACCTCAACAAAATTACAAGCCTTGCTTATGTAGATATTATTGGAGACGCAGCCTTTTCTTTCGATAAGTTATCAGTGCTGAATATTGATTTTATTCCATCGCAGCTTCCTGATACAATGTATGATTATGATAAAACCGTTTTTTATGGTACTTCTGTAGAAAACCTTAATGTCAATATCGAAATATCTGATATAGACGCTTATAATTCCTTTAGAAACTACATTTATGCATTTGCAGAAGACAATGTTCCTGTAGGAATGCATTTTTCTAATGTTGTGTTTAACAATGATGTTTTCTTGCCAGATTTGACTTCTGAGCCAGAAGCTGATGAGCATTATCAGGATTCTTTCTTTTCAACTTCTGCGGATACTCTAAAGAGCGTTACATTTAAGGAAAAAGCTACATTAGGAAGTTATCAACTTTATGCATACAAAAAACTTGAAAGCATTTCAATTGGCCACGAGTTTATAATTGAAGAAGGAATAAATCCTTTTATTGGATGTTCAAAACTTGCTTCCTTTGCTGTTGATACAAATACTAATTTTAAGACGAATAATTACGGTAATATCCTTGTTCGCAATGCATCAGTTGGTTATCCTTATGCAGAACTTATTTGTGCAGGAAGTAATGTTACAAAAGCAGATTTTACAGATTATGATTTTATTGAATGTGATGAAGCCTATACAGATAGCGATATACAGTCAATAGGAAAATATGCATTTGTGAACTGTGCAGAAAAGCTTGAGAATGTAAATCTTTCTGGTATTGTTTATATTGGAGATTATGCATTTACTTGTAATTCTAGCTGGAAGGTTGGAAACTTTAATATTCCAGAATCAGTAATTGCAATCGGACCGTATGCTTTTGCAAACAGCAGTGGAGATGGCATTTTTAGTGATGATCCAGAAAATCAGCCTGAGTTAACTGTTGATGATTCGGGACGATTGTTTAGTATAGGTTATGGCAATGATGTAAATTTTGTATCAGAAAAATTAAAGGAATGGGCATTTGCTGAGAACAATGATAAACCTGATATAACGACTCCCAATCCTCCTAATCAGTATGATTCTATTTCTTTGGAAGTTGATGGTAAAAATATATCTCTTTCATTGTCAGAGAATTATACTATTGCCGCTGAATTAAAAGATAATAGCAGTTTGTGCTATTACCGCGATACAAAGGTTACAGATTAATAGGAGGGCAGAATGAAAAAGAATAAAATATATTTTTTTGCGATTATTGCTTGTGCCTGTGCAGTTTTTTTTGCTGCTTGTAAGAATTCTATAAAACCTGTTGAAGACGAATCATTTACTGTTGGTGGTAAAATTCTTTTAGCAGAAGAAGGAGCATTTCCCTCTAATTTTTTGTCTACGCAGCAGTTAAATTTTAATTCCCCATCCCGTTCTGCAATTGTTTCTTTTAAAACTTTACCAGATGGATATTTTTTCTACGGAGAAGCAATGCCTTTTCAGGAGCAGCCTGGTGATATTACTGATGTTACGTCTATACATCTTTCTGTAGATACTGATAATTTTACCTGGTCGGTAAAATTGAATTGTAAAGGTAAATGGTGTGTAAGATTAGGCATTTTTGAGATGGATGTCGATAATACTCCCAATTATGACAAAATTTTAATGCAAGGTATGTGTGATATTAATTTAAATCCAATAAATAACACATCCTTGTATAATAAAAAATTTGAAAATATTCCAATTAAGATGCTTCCAAGTTCTAACTGGCCAATCACTGGTAATGGCTCAATCAGCCTTGATGTATTTGATGCTACAGAAAATTTTTCGGGAACTATTTTCTCTGTGATGTGCACTTGGGCAGATGATTCTCTTGAAAATAATTCATTTAATTTTTCTGAGAATAAGGCTACTATTTCTTATACAAACGTACCTATGGGTACTTATGAACTTTTTATGTCATTTAAAGATTCGGAAGACAAAGAAATATATTCTTGTTATCAGATGGTTACTGTTTTGTCAGGCTGTGTTACAGATACATGGAAAGATGACGGACAATTGATAAATGAAGATAATCATTTCGCGATTTCTGATGATATATTGAGTCATTACTCTGTTCCTGCTGGAAGCAGTTATCCGATTATTCTTTATGATTTGGATGTAACTAATAATTATATCAAGGAGTTTGAGCCACCGACTCCCGGTATTTATATGTATTCGGATTTGGACAGTGTAAGCACGGTTCCTGCAGATGAAGCTCTTATATCCAAAGTAACTATGGCTACAGAACGATTTGCAATTGATCCGATAACGCAAACTATCTATACTACAACCCGTTTTAATCCTCAGGAGCTTTGGAAATTCTCTAAGAATTACACAGGAAAATACAGAAGAGAAAAAATTTATGAGTTCAATCTTAATATTCAATCTATGTGTGCTTATGACAATTTTGTTTATTTCCTGAATTGTGACAGTTACACACCTACTAATAATTCTTTAATTAGGATTTCAGAGGATGGAGAGGCTGAAACTCTGGCAACTGCTGATACAAGAGGAAAAATTGCAGAACAGGATATACATTATAAATATTCTCATATAGATGTATGTGATAATTATATTTATCTGACAAGTATGGCAGATTTAGGTTTATCAGGCATTTCTCCAAAACTATATGTTACTCAGATTCCTATAGTTGAAAAAGATGATGGTACACACGAAATTGGAACGCCTGTTTCTATTTATACTGAAGATTTTGCAGAAAATATCAGTGCGGGTGAGCTGACTATTACAGATATTCAGGCAGTAAAAGATGATGACACATCGCTCAAACTTTATATTTTGTGCAACACAAGAAATATAAGTTCTTTCAATTCAGAAGGAAGTTATTTACGTGGCGGTATTATAACGGTAGATGTAAGCGATACTGAACTTACTTTTGTTAACTTTGATGGAAGTTCACCTGCAGCTGGTGCAAAGGCAAGTGTTTTTGGCTGGTTAGGAAATGGAATAAATCTGCAAACTGCATTATCAAGTTATCATTCGTTTTTCTATGGACCAACTAGATTTGTTGCAAGAAAGCCTGATGAACTGGTAATTGTGGACGAAGGAAATTATTTTGTTGATGAGGATGGAAATGTAACTAGTGACAGAGTCTTTATCTATGATGAAGATGATAATGTAACAGGTGCAAAAATGGTCAATATAAATCGTCTTGTTACTGTAAGTCTTAAAGACTTTGCAATTAAAGATTTAGTTGATATTAATTTTGGTGGAGAAATCTTCCTGAATACATACCCTTTAAATAAAGACAATACCTTTGTCGCAAGTTCTTACAGAGGTTCTTCTTATGAATTCTAATAGTTTTGTACTGCTTGTGTGTTTGTGATTTATGAAACTTCAACCTCTAATTTCTGTCTGTATTCCTGTTTTTTCTACTGAGCCTTATCTTTTGCAGTGCCTGCGTTCGGCATACAGACAGGATTTTAATTCTTTTGAAATACTTGTTGTAAGCGATGCCAGTCGTGGAAAAGACAGCAAGGGAAGAAATGCCAGAAAGCTTGTAAAAATCGCCCAGAAAGAATGTAAGCGTTTTAGAAAAGAAAATAATTTGCAGCCGGTGGAAATCCGCTTTATTGAGCATCGTGAAAACCGTGGGCTTATTGAAGTCCGCCGTAGCTTATGTACTCAGGCACGCGGTTTTTTTACTACCCAGCTGGATAGTGATGATGAAATGGAAGAAGGTGCTTTATCTGCCCTTTATAATGCGGCAAAAATCCAAAATACTAATGCAAGTGAGCCTGATTTACAGCAAAGACAATTTTATGATATTATACACGGAACTTCCACGGCCGGTACTTTTGACGAAAAAGGAAACTTTCTTCCGCAAGAAGTAAACCGCTATGGAACAATTTTTTATGGTACAATAGAAGGGCGGGAGGTTTTTCGTCGCTGGATTATTAACGGAGATTTTACTGCGAATACATGGGGCAAGTTGATAAAACGTGAGCTTTTCTTAAAAGCCTACGAAAATATTCCTTATACGCAATGCAACATGGCAGATGATTATCTTTTGTTCTTTTTTCTGTCACAATATGCAAAATCTTATATCGGAATCCAGACAAAAGTTTACCGTTACCGCGTGAATACAGGTATGACAAGTCACCGTTCAATAGACTCTCTCCAAAAATGGAAAATGATTTGTTCAGCGGCAAGCGTATTTACGGTAATTTCCCAGTGGGTAGAAAAGCAAGGGGCGGGAAAAAATCAAAATCCATCACAAGGAGATAATCTTTCTCCGCTTCTTCCTGATGAAATTGAAATGCTGCGTTCAAGAGCGCGTTATTATATTTTGAATAATATTCAACAGATGCGTGATAGAGTAGTGCCGGAGCTTCTTCCTCAGGCAAGACAAATGCTTTGTGACTATTGGGGAGAAGAGTTTGTCGAAATTGCAGAAAAGGCCTTAGATTCTAAATAATATATAAAAAAAAGAGGTAAATATGAAAAAAATCTTAAAAATTATTGCAAAAGTTCTGGGAGGGATTATCGGTGGAGTTTTCTGTCTTTTATTCATAGCTTGGATAAGCTTTTTTATTTCCAAGTATTTTATTTTTTCTGATTATTACAGCATCCGGACCAAAGTTGCACGAAATCCTGGTATGAATAATGGCTATGTTCCTCAGGGCTGCACTTACAATGATGATGAAGATTATTACATCACAGCTGGTTATATGAAAGATGAATCTGCCAGTCGCATTTATAAGGTGGACAAAAAAAATAGAAAAATTACTTATTACAGCTTGTCGTCAAACGGTCAGGCTTTTCTTGGACATACAGGCGGTATTCAGTATGCAAAAGGATATTTTTATATTGCTAACGAAAGCGATGGTTTGTATAAGTTCTCTGCAAGCCTGCTTAAGGATAATAAAACTGTAGAAATCGGTTCTCCAATCCATGTAAATAATCATTCTTCCTTTGTTTTTTCTGATGATACTTATCTTTATGTCGGCGAGTTTAATAATGATACTTCCTATCCGTGCTGCAATGAAATCCAATATAATGGCAAAACTCAGCGGGCAATTGTAACAAAATACGCACTTGATAATCTTGAAAAAGCTCTGGAAATCTACTCTATTCCAAACGAAATCCAGGGTTTTGCGGTAACATCGTCAGGAAAAATTGTTCTTTCCCGCAGCTGGGCTTTATATAAATCTGATTATTTTATTTTTGAACCTGAGGATTTGATTGATACAAAGCAGACTTACGACGGCGCAAAAGTTTATTTTCTTGATCGCGAAAATTGCTCTAAATCTTTTAAAGCCCTTCCTATGAGTGAAGATTTGGATTATGCAGATGGAAAGGTTTTGTGTATGTCTGAATGTGCCTGCAACAAATATATTCTTGGTAAGTTCTATTTTGATTTCTTTATTTACGGTTTGAAAATTGACTAAAAATCTATTGAAGCTTTTTCAAATTGTCCTGTAATGCCGACAGATAAGCTTTTCCATAAAATGCCTGATTAAGGGTAGTGGAATGGAGCGAATCTAAAACAAGGATATTGCAGGACGCTTTTTTTGCTTTATTGATGATGGCTTTTGCGTTTTTTTTGTCAGACAATTCTGTTACATAAATGTCGTTGATATCTTCTTCATTTAGTCTGACTGCCAATTGTTCAATCCGCTGTTCAAGTTGTTCTTTTTCCAGCGCAGATTGCTTTTGTTCTGACGGTGTTGCAGTTATCGGGCAGTTTTCATAAATGGAGTCAACTTTAAGCCCATATTGTTTCCAGCTTTCAAAGGGAAAACGGTCTGCAAAAATAATTGCTTTATTATCCAGACCTTCAATTGTAAAGGCAAACTCATCATTAAGCTTGTTGAGCAAATCAGTATAAGTTTTGTTTGATTCTTCATACAACTGCTGTTTTGATGGTTCAATTTTAATAATTGCCTGGGCGATTAGATTGCAGCAAGCTGCCGCGTAGTAAGGATTCAGCCAGAAATGTTCATCGAGCCTTTGTAAGCCAAGGCTTTCTTTTACACCGTCAGCAAGATTCAAGGCAATTTGATTTTGATTTTCCGGGGCCTTGATAATTTCGCTAATCCATTGGTCCGTGCTGTTACCGCAATAAATAACTAAATCAGCATTTTTTATTTGTGAAATATCTCCGCTTGAAGCTGCAAAAGAATGAATATCAAAGCCGCTTTTTTCAATCATATATAAAAGAAGCTTGTCATTATTTCCCTCATTTATGATAGTTCGGGTCCAGTCGTAAATAGGGAAAAATGTAACGGCAATTCTTTTTCTATCAGATAAATCAATCTGTTTTCTAGGTTTACAAGAGAAAAATAAAATCTGTGCAAAAAATAAAATAAAACAAAAATACCAGATACGTTTTTTCTGCATAAAAATCTTCCGTATGAAATCTGATTTAACAGAGCATTTAGAATAATTTCTTTAATCCTGAAGTAACCGCTTCTTTTGCCTTATCCTTTGCTTTATTTGTTGCTTCATCTACCTTGCTCTTTGCTGCATTCTTCAAGGCGTTTTCGGCTTCTGTACGTTTATTTTCAAGCTGTTTGTAAATATTATTTACAGACTCAACATATCCATTGACTTTAGCTTTTATATCATCAAAGGATTTTATTTCTCCAAAGGCGCCACCAGAAGCTTCATTTAATTTTGCAATTAATTCTGTCTGGGCTTTATTTGTTATTACAGAGAGCTGATTTTTTAATTCGCTGGAGAGGGCAGCTATAAACTGTTTGTCAACATCAGAAGTAAGGTTCAGATTTAAACCACTGGAAACCGTATAACCGATTGTAGTTGCTAAATCCATAGATTTAATATTTGCCATCACGTTTGAATAAATATCAGAAGCAAAAGCCGGCTCAAATGGAACAGTTGTTATGTTCATGTCTGTAAACTTTCCTCTTCCTGTAATATCAAAGCCATCATCTTCATAAATCTTAAAAAGTAAATCAAGATTACTTTTAGTTTCAATTCCAGGAACGCCAGGGGCATCTCCAAACTTGCTTGTAGGATAATTCAACGGTAGCTTGTCACAATTATAATTTGCAGTAACAAGTGGTTCTTTAGATTCAGAACGGGTATCTACAGAAAGTTTTGCATAATGATCCAGTTCTTTGAAGCTGAGGCTAACTGTTCCTGTTGCAGGTTTTCCTGTTTTATCCATATCATTTGTGATATTTTCTGCATCAAAGGCAAAGTTAGGGCCTGAACCAGCTGCTTTTTTTATCCAGATTTTAGGAGTTGAATCTATCTTATAGAAAACAGTTCGTCCTTCCGCACGCTGAGTGATTGTTGAGGTTTTCTTAACTTTCTTTGCTTTTTTGGAAGTATCATCCTTTGAAGAGTTTTTTGCCTGCATAAGATATCCAACGCCTTTTTGCACATAAGGATAGTATTTTCCAAGAACCTGATATGCAATTGTATCAAAGGTTTGAGTTACAAAGCGTTTTCCATCAGAAATATTGAGGGAAGTGATTTTTGAAATCTCTGTGCTTACTAAGTTTGTGTCATTTTGAATGGCAGTTTGAATGTTTGTTGCCAGAGAGGTGGCTTTTGAAACGTCAGATTTAAGCTCTCTTGAAATTGAATCAGTTTCTTTTTTCAGAACAGAAACATCGTTGTAAGTGGTATTTAGCAGTTCAATTGTTTCTTTGAGTTTAATAGGATCTGTTTTTACCGCGTTTATATCAATTTTTGAGATTTCCTGAGCGTTATTAACTGTTGAAGTAACTTTTGTGCTGATTTGCTTTGAGCGTTCTGTCCAGCTTGAAACTAATTTTTTTGCTTCTTCTTCAGTCTCTTTTGCAACTGTCGGTGTCTGTAATTGAGCATAGCAGTCTTTGATAATGGTTTCTGGATTGTATTTATCAAAAAGACCGGTTACAGAAGAAGTAAGTGTATCCATTGCAAGGTCAGTTTTTTCTGATAAGGATTTCATAAAGGCAGAATCAGCATTTTTTGCCTCTTTTTCTGCTTTTTTTGCCTTCTTTTTTTCGTATTTTGCCCTCAGCTGGGCAGAAATATCTCCTGAATATTTTCGGTCGGTGTTTGTTGCAACTCCAGTTATTGAAAGTTCATTTGCTACAAAGCGGGCACGGAGCAATTGAAGCATGTCAAAATCAAAATTGACTCCTTCAACCGAAAAGAGGTTTTTCATTGGCTCATTTTTATTTGCAACTTCAAGCCCGTCCATCCTGAAATGAGCGTTTAAAAAACTGATGTCCAAATCGCGAATGTCACATTTTGCTTCAAAATTTGATTCACAGATAGATTTTATTGCTTTTGTAGCGATTATATTTTTTGTAGCTGTAATCACAATCACTACAGCCGCAATAAAAGCTACAGTTGCAATAAGAGGAACCCATCTAACGCGCCCCTTCTGAGACTTAATCTCTTTAGCAAGGGTTTTAAGCTGTGCCAATTCCTTTTTAGTAAACATTAAATCTTTAGGAATTGAGTAAAGGGCTATATCCTTTTTATTTTTTCCACATTCTTTAATCAGGGAGGCCAGATATTCTTTATCCTGCTTTATATAGATTTTTTTATAAAGGCGTTTTTCCAGCTGTTTTTCGGTATAAGTTTTTGTAAAGAGTTTTGGAAGTTTTGAAGCCGGTATAGTTTTTTCTTCTTTTTTAGGTTTCTTTTCTTTTGTTGCAACTTCTGTTTTTGTTTCCTTTGAAATTGTTTTATCTTTTTTTGAGATTTTTGTTTCTTTTGTATTTTCAAGTTCTTTTTTCATACCATTTCTCCAATTTTCTGAATGAGTGGAATCTTAGAAAGGAAAGTTACAAGCTTTGATTTTCTGATAACCGGAGCAAGACTTGCGCGCCAGTATTTTAAGATAAGTCTTGTAAGCCAATAAAGAGGAGTGTAGGCCAGTAGCGACAAAACCAGAGAACCACAAACTATGGAATTATTGAACTTTGTGAAGCCAACAAAGGGAACGTCAAGCAGTTTAGAGAATACAGGTTCTAATTTGTCTAGAGTTAAAATCCAGTAACCTACGTTGTCAAAAATTGGGTCTAAAAGTGGGGCGAGCAGGGAAAAAAGGAAGGTAAAAAGAATAAAAGAACCCCTGTTAATTCTCATAAAGATAAAAAATACAGTCAAAATGTACCATAATGCATTATTTTTAGGCAGGAAGCCGAGTATCATTCCAAGACAAACTGCATGAGCAATTTCGCCGGGATGTCTGTTGCTGTTTAGGGCTTTTAGAAATAAAATCAGTTTTTTGAACATATAATCTCCATTTTTTTTCTGCCGAATAAAGAAAAATTTATGACATTATTTTATTTTATTCCACTAAATCTCAAAAATCAACAGTAATTACAATTTGACTTTTGCTTATGTGTAGGTTAAAGTTATTGTAAAGGATGTACGATTGAATTACGTTATTGAGTTTGATATTGCAGCAATCTTTATTTATTTGATTGTAATTATATTTTATTATCAGCGACGAAATCTTCCCTTATTGCAGAATCATGCTTATATAATGTTTATCTATTCTGCTTTTTTCTGTACTATTTGTGATCTTGGAACGACCCTTTTGAGAGGAAATTCTTTTCCTTCCTGGTTTTTATGGGGCTTCCACATGATTTATTTCTTTTCATCTAATATTCTTTCAGTTATTTATACGGTTTATTGTGCATCCCTCTTTAATTTTCTGGAAAAATTATCAAACAAAAGAAGGCGTTCCTTTGTTCTTCTTATAATTCTTCCTTATGCCTTTGCAATGTTACCTATTATTCTTTCTCCACTTTCTTACCTTGTATTTGGCAAGCCACTTGCTTTTTATATTGATTCCTCTGGATTGTATCAGCGCGGTGGATTTTTCTTCTATATTCTTTATTTTGTTGTTGCTTATTATACTGTAATTTCTGTTTCTATGATTATAAAGAAGAGAAAAACTCTTTCAAGACTCAAACTGCTCTCTCTCTTTTCATACATCGTTTTGATGCTGGTTTCAGTTTTGATTCAGCTCTTCCATCCTAGATATCTGGTTCAGTGCTTTGGAATCTCTCTTGCAACCATAATGTTTTCTTCCATTGTTCAGAATCCGGAAGAATATGTGGAACGTGCTACCAATCTCTTTAATGAACATGCCCTTATAAAAATGACCTCCCGAGACTTTTTTACAGGAAGTCCATTTTTATGTGTCAGCGTCATTCTGGATGATATCACCTTTATTTCCAATGCATTCGGCATTACTCAGATGAACTCTTTTTTAAGTGAAGTTGCTGTTTTCCTTAAAAAGACCTTTCCTCATGCTTATCATTATTATTTGTCACAGGGAAAATTCTGCCTTATTTTCAGAAACTATGATGAACGTGAGATTGACAGAATAAAATTTGAACTGAGGGTACGCTTTCATGAAAACTGGGTTTATGACACCCTTGAATTGAAGCTCTATTCAAGAATCTGCATTATTGAATCTCCAAAAGATGTAAAAATGCCTGAAGATATTCTTGATTTGATTGATTTGGTTTCTGAAGATACTCGTTACAAGCAGGCAACAATTTATGCCCGAGATATTGATACCGAATATAAACGCCGAACAACCTATATTTCTCATCTTTTAAGACGGGCTCTTGCTGAAAAACGCTTTGATGTTTATTATCAGCCGATTTATTCAACAAAAGAAGACCGCTTGATTGGCGCTGAAGCTCTTATTCGCATGAAGGATGAAAACGGGGACTTTGTTTCACCAGAAGAATTCATTCCTATTGCAGAAAAAACTGGCGATATTTTGAGAATTGGACAGTTTGTTTTTGATTCTGTCTGTACTACACTTTCGCGGATAAATCTGGAAGAATATGGAATCAGAAAAATTGATATAAATCTTTCGGTTGCACAATGTATGCAGGAAATTCTTGCAGAAAATATTCTTACAATCAGGACAATTCACAATATTCCTGCTTCTGTAATCAATCTTGAAATAACAGAAACTGCCGCAGCCTATACTCCGGAAATCCTTCTTAAAAATATGACGGCTCTTTCCGAAGCTGGCTTTGAGCTTTCTCTTGATGATTATGGTTCCGGATATTCAAATATGACTTATTTAATTACTTTACCATTCAAAATGGTTAAGATTGATAAGAATATTGTCTGGTCTGCCTTTAATGATGCAAAATCTAATACAGCCCTTGCTTCTACAATTACGATGATAAAGCGTCTTGGCATGAAGGCTCTTGCAGAAGGTGTAGAAACAGAGGAACAGGCCCGTTGGCTTAAATCTCTTGGCTGTGATTACCTGCAGGGATTTTATTATGCAAAAGGTCTTCCTAAAGAGGAATTCTTTGCACTTATGAAAAAAGATTTGGAACGCTATAAAAAGGATCAGGAAAATAAGAATGAGTACCTTAAAGAACTTGATTCTCCTGATATTGATGAACGTTTTGAAGACTTAGAAGATGAAGAAACAATAGAAGAAATTGAAGAGATAGATGAAATTGAAGCTGTTGATGAAGCAGAAAATGTTTCGGATGTAGAAGAGCTTGAAGATTTATGATTAAAAAGAAGCAGTTAAATATTTGGTTACTTGTTTTACTTTTGGCTGCTGTTGCTTTCGCTGGATATTATTTTTTCTTTCAGTCTGACAACAGTAAGAATTATATCGCTTACAAGGATTTTTATTCCCTGGCAGAGCAGGGGAAGCTTGAGAGCGTCCAGATAAAAGAAGAGCGTCTTGTATTTGTACAAAAGGGCTCTGAGATTAAAGAATGGACAAAAAATCCTCATTCTCCACTTTTAGAAGAATTTCTTCTAAGAAATGATGTGGAACTTTCTGTAGAAAAAGATACAGGTGAAATCTTTTCAATAATCTTTGATGCAATTTTTTATATTTTCTTTTTTGGCATTTTTATTTTTGCCTTCCGTAAGTTTATAAGCCCTAACTCTTTTAAGGTTGTTCATAAAACCGGCGTTAAGTTTGATGATGTTGTCGGTATGGATAACTTAAAACGGGATATGAAGCAGGTTATGAAAATTATGGAAAATCCTGCTGAATATGCAAAACGCGGAATACGAATGCCAAAAGGGATTTTGCTTGAAGGAGAGCCTGGAAACGGAAAAACTCTTTTTGCAAAGGCTCTGGCTGGTGAAGCAAAAATTAATTTTATTCCTGCAAAAGCGACCGATTTTGAAAGCATGTTTATGGCCATTGGTCCGCTAAAAGTAAAGCTGCTTTTTAGAAAGGCAAGAAGACGTGCTCCTTGTATTGTTTTTATTGATGAGTTTGATGGAATTGGAACCCGCCGAAATTATTCTGGTTCGGCAATTGAAACAGAAAATACGCGAATTGTAACTGCTTTATTGAATGAATTAGATGGTTTTGAAGCTACAAACGGGGTTCTGGTAATTGCAGCAACCAACAGCATTCAAGCTCTGGATCCAGCTTTGATTCGTCCGGGGCGCTTTGATGCACGTTTTGCTGTTCCATATCCTGATTCTGCTGCCCGCGAAAAGCTTATAGAAATGTATTGCAGGGGAAAATCTCCAGCTCAGGAGTGTTCAGTTCAGGTACTTTCAAAAACTTTTAATGGATTCTCCTGTGCAAAAATTGAATCTGTTTTGAATAAGGCAGCCCTTCTTGCCGCACAAGACCAGCGTGATTCTTTTACGCTGGATGATGTACGGCAGGCTGTAAAAGAACTTTAATTAGTCTTCAATCTGTTTATATTTTTCAAACTCAGACAAAACTTCAGGATCTTTTTTAGTACAGAGTGAAACAACAACTGTTACGATAAGACATACAATGAAGGCTGGTAATATTTCGTAAACATCGAAGATACCGCCTTTAAGGTAGTGCCATACAACATCTGTAACACCACCAGTAATCAAACCGGCAATTGCACCTGCGGCTGTAGTTCCTTTCCAATAAAGAGCAAGTAAAACTAAAGGACCAAATGTTGCACCAAATCCAGACCAGGCAAAAGAAACAAGTCCGAAAATTGAAGAATTAGGATTCAATGAAAGGAAAAGTGCAATCAGAGAAATTAAGAAAACTGTAATTCGGCTGACTGTAAGAACTTCTTTTTCTGAAGCATCTTTTTTGATAAGTCCTTTGAAAAGGTCCTGACTTACTGCAGAAGAAGCAGCCAAAAGCTGAGAGTCAGCAGTAGACATAGAAGCAGCAAGAATAGCACAAAGGAAGATTCCGGCAAAGAAAGCAGGATACATATTCTGCATAGTTGCAGAGAAAACAGTTTCTGCATCACCAAAGTTTGTAATTCCAGAAATTACTGCACCAGCTTCTGTTCCAAGAATTGTTCCGTGATTGAAAAGATAAGCTGTTCCTAAAGTACCGATGATAAAGGTTCCGATGTAAGAAATAACCATCCATACAGTTCCAATTCTACGGGCTTTTTTTACTTCTTTATTTGAACGGATACCCATAAAGCGTACTATGATATGAGGCATTCCAAAATAACCTAAGCCCCAGGCCAAAGCAGAAGCAATGCTTAATCCTTTATAAGTCTGGTTATTTGTAAATGTGTTTTTAAGTGTTTCACCAAAGTTTCCTGCAATTGCGGCTGCGTTGAAATCTTTAACCTGAGCAATTGCATTTGCTGGTCCACCCAAAGCAAAAACTACTACAACAGAAGAAACTACAAATGCAACGAAAATCAATGTTCCCTGGATAAAGTCTGTTGTACATACAGCGAGATATCCACCGGTAATTGTGTAGCACAAAATTACAATAATACCAATTGCAAGACCTGCATGGTATGGAAGTCCGAATACAGAATTGAATAATTTTGCACAGGCAACAAAGCCAGAAGCTGTATAAATAGTAAAGAATAAAACAATGAATACTACAGATACAATTGAAAGCAGGTGTGACTTGTCCTTAAATCTGTTTGTAAGGAACTCTGGGATTGTGATTGAATCACCAAAAGCGATGGAACATTTGCGTAAAGGTTTTGCGACAAAAAGCCAGTTCAGGTAGGTACCTAAAATAAGACCTAACGCTGTCCAGAAAGTTTCTTTTACTCCACCAAGATAACACAATCCTGGAAGACCCATCAAAAGCCATGCAGAAGAATCTGATGCTTCTGCTGAAAGGGCTGTTACCCATGGACCAACTTTTCTTCCGCCTAAAAAGAAATCTGCGGAACTGTTGTTCTTGTTAGCATTTCTCAATCCGACGTAAATCATCAAGCCAAGATAAATTACAAAGGCAATAATCTTGGCTATTGCTTGGGATGTCATAAAAACCACCTTATTTTTTAGAATGTTATAATTATACAAAAAAAATGCATAAAAATACAGAGATAATTTATGTTTCATATCGAATAATGTATTAATTTTTTGTTGTATTTTTAAAGTTTCATAATTATATTTTAAATAGTATTTTAATTATCATAATGATTTATAGGAGCAGATTATGGCAGGATGTTCTGGTTCATGCGGTTCTTGCAATCAGGATTGCGCACAGAGAGATTTGAAAGCAACGTTAAATAAAAAAAGCAGCGTTAAGAAGGTTATTGGTATTCTTAGCGGCAAGGGTGGAGTAGGTAAGTCTCTGGTAACAAGTCTGCTTGCCAGTAAAGTATGTAAAGACGGTTTTAGAACTGCAATTTTGGATGCTGATATTACAGGTCCTTCAATTCCAGAAAGCTTTGGAGTAGGTGATAAACGTGCAACTGCTCTGGAAAATGAAGATGCCCTCAACCCTGTTATTACTGATTCCGGCATTCAGCTTATGTCAATGAACTTTTTGCTTCAGAATGAAAATGACCCTGTAATCTGGCGTGGACCGGTAATTGCAGGCGCTGTAAAACAGTTCTGGACAGATGTTATATGGAATGATGTAGATTTTATGTTTGTAGATATGCCTCCTGGAACTGGAGATGTACCACTTACAGTATTCCAGTCTCTTCCTGTCGATGGAATTATTATTGTTTCTTCTCCTCAGCAGCTGGTACGCGTTATTGTGGAAAAAGCTGTAAATATGGCAAACATGATGAATATTCCAATTTTAGGTTTAGTTGAGAATATGAGTTATGTAAAATGCCCTGATTGCGGAAAAGAAATAACAGTTTTTGGAAAATCAAACATAAATCAGATAGCAGAAACCTTTGGACTTCCTGTTCTTGCAAGGATTCCAATGGAAGAAAAGACAAGTCTTGCTGTTGATGATGGTGAAATTGAAAGTCTTGATATTCCTGAACTGGAAGAAGCAGCAAAGATTATTGAAAATCTTTTAAAATAATCTTTTGAAATAATTTAAACGATACGTTATAATTGTTTCTATGGATAATAACAAAGTAGATGACATTACAGAAAAAAATGTTGAATTAGAGGAAATCACAAAAGAAACTCTAAAAGAAATAAGTCATATACTGGCTACTTCAGACGAGCAGCTGGTATATGATTTCTTAGAATGTATTTTTACACCTACTGAACGTAAAGATATTTCGAACCGCTGGCTTTTAGTAAAAGAAATTGAAAAAGGAACAACTCAGCGTGAAATTGCCAAAAAGTTTGGAATGTCTTTATGCAAAATTACCCGCGGTTCCCGCGAATTGAGCAAACCAAACAGTGCCTTTAGACGGGTGCTGGAATCCCAGAAAAAATAAATCACTATAAACAGAAGCTCTATGAACGATATTTTATATTTTAAAGAAGTTCCCGCCACTTGGGAGCATTATCTGCCTTTAGGAAACGGAAGACTTGGTGCAATGGTAAAAACTCATCCCTGCAATGAAATCATTCAGCTTAATGAAGAAGGAATATGGTCTGGCGGGCCTATAGACCGTGTAAATCCCGATTCACAAAAATATCTTGAAGAAGTGCGGAAGCTTGTAAAGCAGGGAAAGGTTATGGAAGCCCAGGAGCTGGGATTTCAGACTTTGTCAGGTACCTCTTTTAATGAACGAGTTTATCAGACTGCCGGTGATTTTAAGATTGACTTTTTTTCTTCAAAAAATTATGGAATTGAATGTGGCTTTCCTCTAAATCATAAAAGTCCAAAAGAATGTCTTGATTCTTATATTTCGTCTCTAAATCTTGCGGAGGCTTCTACAAAGGTTACTTATACAGATGATGAAGGGGTAGAGTTTTGCCGTACAAGCTGGATTAGTGCCCCTGATGACATGTTTTTTATGTATGTTACAGCCAGTGAAAAGGGAAAAATAAACTTTCGCGGCTATTTGGACAGGGGAATCTGGACTGATGGCATTTATGCAAAAGATGGATTTATTTTTCTGGAAGATTCACATGGCATTCCATTTTGTCTGGGGGCGGGAGTTGTTTGCAAGGGTGGAGAATCTTCTACCACAGGTTTTTGTCTTACAGGAAAGAATTGTGATGAAGCTTTGTTTTTTATAGATATTCAGGCCTGGAAATGGGATGGCAAAAAAATTACAAGGAATGAATACAATGAAGCAATCAGAAATAACAGCTGGTCAGGACTATGTTACGACAGGCTCTTAAAGCTTCGTCAGCAGATTCAGAATAATCAAAATAATTCAAAGAATGGATTAAAGCAGGTTTTTGAAGCAATTTATGAGAAGCATGTAAAAGAATATCAGTCTTATTGGAAAAGAATGGAAGTTCATATTGGTAATGATGGTGCAAAAGATGACGAAAAAACTTGCCCAATTCCTGAATTACTAAAAAAAGCTTCTGTAGAAAATATTGATCTTGTAAATTATTACATAAACTTTGACCGTTATCTTTTAATAAGTGCAAGCAGAAAGCCGGGAATCCTGCCGTCAACCTTACAGGGACTTTGGAATTGTTATATGGATCCTCCCTGGGGAAGTAAATATACGGTAAATATCAATACAGAAATGAATTACTGGCCTGTGAATATGGCTGGCTTGAGTGAATGTGAGCTTCCTCTTTTTAATCTGCTTGAAAGAGCTTATGAAAATGGATGTGATGTTGCAAAAAGAATGTATGGCTGCAAAGGTTATGTAATTCATCACAATCTTGATTTTTGGGGAGATTCTGCCCCTCAGGATAACTGGCTGCCCGGTACTTACTGGGTGCTTGGGGCTGCCTGGCTTGCTACTCATATTTGGGAGCATTATGAATATACGCAGAATAAGGATTTTTTACGTCGTTATTATTATTTAATGCACGAAGCCTGTCAATTTTTTGTTGATTTTTTACAGCCTTGTGATTTGATTGCTACCGATGGTAAGCCTTATCTTGTTATAAATCCTTCTGTTTCGCCTGAAAACTCTTATGTTACAAAAGCAGGTCAGGTTGGGGCATTTTGTGAAGGTTGTGAGATGGATAATATGATTCTGGAGCATATTTTTTCCAGCTGTCTAAAGGCAAAAAAGTTGTGTGCATCGGAATGTCTAGATAAAGCCGGAAATCATTATAATCAGAAAGATTTTGATGATTTTGATTATGTTTTGAAACATTTGAAAAAGCCGGGCTTGAATAAAGACGGAAGCCTGATGGAATGGAATAGCGAAGTTGAAGAAGTTGAACCTGGACACAGACATATAAGTCACTTGTACGGGCTTTTTCCGGGGCATACTATTGCAGTAAAAAAGGATGCTGATGGAAATGATGAAGTTTTGGTAACTGCGGCTAAAAAGACTTTGGAAAAGCGTTTGAGCCACGGTGGAGGGCATACAGGCTGGAGTCAGGCTTGGATTATCAATTTTTATGCCCAGCTTGGAATGGGAGATGAAGCTCTTTCTGCAATTGTAAAATTACTTTCCCATTCAACCCTGCCAAATCTTTTAGATAATCATCCGCCTTTCCAGATTGATGGAAATTATGGTGCTTATGCAGCAATTATAAGAATGCTCGTTCAAAGTGAAATTATGGATTCTGGCCAAATTGCAGTAAAGCTTCTTCCTGCCTTGCCTGCCCAAAAAGAATGGCAGAATGGCTATGTTCGTGGGGTTAAGATTAAAGGTGGCTATAGTCTGGATTTTGACTGGAAGGATGGCAAAGCCCTGAACCTTCACATTACACCAGCAGCTGACAATATCGTGTTTATAGAATAAGAGAAATTAAGTAAATATTCCGAAAATTTTACTTAAAAATAGTATTATTTTTATGATTTTTTTTAAAATTTTTCTTGCCAAAACACGATTTATGGTTGATAATTAATAATTGTAGTTGAAAAACTACAATTAAAGACTATTTTCAAAACGTTCATAGGAGGACGAAAAAAAATGAAAAAATCATTATTAGCTTTGGCAGCATTAGCTGCATTATCTTTAGTATTTGTTAGCTGCGGTGGCGGAAATGATCCAGATACCCCAGAGTCACCAGTTATCGATAAGCCAGATACACCTGACACACCAGAAGAAGGTGGAAATGATGGTATCTTATTCACATGGAATGACTTTGCTGTTCAGGGTTCTATTGCATATTCAGCTATTGGAATTACAGATGAAAATAAGGATGATTACAAAATTGTAATTAAGGGTACTGTTGTTGATTCTGCAAAGGTTAATTGGGGCTATGGAGCTTTGGTTGATCCAGCAACAGCAAACTGGGATGCAATTGTTAGTTTGGATGCAAAAGCAGATGGGAAAATTCAATTTAATATTTGGGATACATCATACTATACTGTAACTTCTGTTACTATTGAAAAGAAATAATGGTTTTGTAATTCCAATATATAGTAAAAAAAACATCGGTTTCTTCCCAGATTCCGATGTTTTTTCATTTTAAAAACGCTAAAACAATTCTCAATTATCCATTATCAATTCTTAATTGAGAATTCTCCATTGTTAATTGTAAATTCTTAATTATGCATTATCCCCTACCGCTTCCATCACTTCTTCTTGTGTCATTCCAAGAGATTTAGCAATTAGTTCTACAGATGCCCCATTGTTATAGAAACTTCTTGCAGCATCTAAGGTTTTTTGTTGAATACCTTTCTGTATTCCTTGTTGAAAACCTTTTTCCATACCGCTTTTCAATCCACGGATTTCGGCTTCTTCGCGGATTGTACGTTCTGTCATAACGGCATCCCAATAATCCCTCTCACGAATCCATTCGGCTTCACTCTGGCTGATTGAATCTAATGCTGTCTGTGCGCACATAATGCCCTCCTCGGAATCTGCAAGTTTTCTGATATACTCTGCTTTTTCTTTGCAGTCTGCGTACAAGAAGAATTTAGCCCATTTTTCCACGGTTGTCAATTTTTCAACCGGCTCATCAGGAATATCCTTGTATTTTGGCAACTCAAGATAAATAATTTTCATACGTGCAGATTTCAAACCTTTTCCATCTTCCAGGCGCATTGTATATGTGAGGAATCCGTCATCTATTGTATCGTCATAAACAAAGTTCAATACAGAAATCATCATTGCCTCTGGAACCTGACGCCAGGTCATTCCCTTTCTAACATTATGATTTAAAAGATGAGCTACATAATATTCAGAACGGTTGTCGAATGAATCCAAATCGTTTAGACCTTGCATCTCTATATTTAAAACTTTATTTTCTGTATCAATTTCATCAGACTGGCTCTTGCAGGCAATATCGAAAATTGACTGTTTATCCCGCTCGGATTCAATTGGTAATTCATTCTGAGTTATTGTGACATCAGAAATGTTCTGCTTTAGCATGACGCTGAGAAAAGCTGTGAGAGCGGCGTTTGATGCCTCTGAGTTTTGTGTGAATAGCGATTTAAAAATCGGATCAACTTTAGGGTTTAGCATGGCTCCCGGATATGGGCGCAATGATTTTGAATCAGACATATAGTCTCTCCTTTTGAATGAATGTTTCTTTTTGATAGAGTATTTTTCTCTACACTCTATAATTAGTAAAAAACTAAAGATTTCGGACCATTTTCGGAGAAAAAAAATTATAAATATTTGTTATCCGTAGGTAAGCCACGGAAGGTGAGTTGTGAGAGCGACTCTGCCATTTTTTCTTTATGAAAAATGAAAATGTAAATCTATTGCATAAATGTGTATTTTTTGGTAATATTCCTGTTACGTGTATGGATTTTTCATGCAAAAATATTTAATCCCCGTTTTATATTGATGCAGGATTCTTACACTAGTCTTTTGCAGAATGGATTTTTTTGTTTCCTATTTCCGCTGCAGCGGGCGTTTTTAATGAATAATTTTTGATAGAGGTATTATATGTACGCAACTATTGAATTTAAGGGCAAACAGTACAAAGCAGAAAAAGATGTTGTCCTTACTGTAGATAAGCTTGATGCTGAAAAAGGTACAAAAATTGACATTGATACTGTTCTTCTTGTTAGTGATGGAGATAAAATCAGTGTTGGTGCTCCTTATGTAAAAGGTGCTAAGGTTACTGTAGTTGTTGAGGAAACTTTTAAAGATAAAAAGGTTTTGGTATTCAAATACAAGTCAAAGAAAGATTATCATCGCTTGATTGGTCATAGACAGCAGTACACAAAAGTACGTGTTGAATCTATTACACTCGCATAACTGGAACATATAGGAGACTACTATGGGAAGAACTAGAGGTGGTAGCGGTGCTAAAAACGGCCGCGACGCAAATCCAAAGAACTTAGGTGTTAAAAAATATGCTGGGGAACTTGTAAGTGCAGGTTCTATTCTTGTAAAGCAGCGCGGAACAAGAATCTATCCGGGTACAAACGTTATGAAAGCTGGTGATGACAGTTTGTTTGCTACTGCTGATGGAAAAGTTGTTTACTACGAACGTATGAATCACAAATACGTTGCTGTAGAAGCTGCTGAGTAAGTTTTTTTCAACTTATGAATTGCCCGGTTTGACTTAGAATCTGCCGGGCATTTTTTTTATAAGGAGATTCTGAATGGTAGGTTTTGCAGACGAAGCAACAATAGAAGTGCGTTCTGGAAACGGTGGTAATGGCTGTGTTGCTTTTAGACGAGAAAAATACATTCCTCATGGTGGACCAAATGGTGGCGATGGTGGTCGCGGTGGCGATGTAATTTTTTGTGTAAAAAAGAATCTTCGAACTTTGGCGGGGCTCCGTCACAAGCATTGTTTTAAGGCCCGAAACGGTGGCGATGGTCAGGGCTGGAACCGCTTTGGTGCTGATGGTGAAGATGTTGTTATTCCTGTTCCTCCTGGAACTACAATCCGTGATGCCGAAACTGATGAAATTATTTATGATTTTTCTTCTGAAAGTGAAAATGAACGCTTTGTTTTTTTGAAAGGCGGTAATGGTGGCTGGGGAAATGTACATTTTAAAACTTCTACGAATCAGGCACCGAGACATGCAAATCCTGGCCAAAAAGGAGAAACTCGTTTTTTAAAGCTAGAGCTTTCTATTATGGCTGATGTAGGCCTGGTTGGTTTTCCGAATGCGGGTAAATCTTCCCTGCTTACGGCTTTTACAAACGCTCGTCCAAAAATTGCACCTTATCCTTTTACAACGATTATTCCAAATCTTGGAGTGCTTAGGGTTGATGATGAAAATGATATTATTATTGCCGATATTCCTGGCATTATAGAAGGTGCGTCTGAAGGGCTTGGTCTGGGGGATACTTTTTTAAAGCATATTACTCGTACCTCTTGCCTTATTTTTATGGTTGATTGTTCTGATGATAATTATCTTTTGGCTTACGACACGCTTTGTGATGAACTAAAGAATTATTCAGATGATTTGCTTGAAAAACCGAGAATTGTTCTTTGTAATAAGATTGATGTGGAAGGTTCTTTTGAGCGTGCTATAGAAATTGAGAATAAAATAAAAGAAAGTGAACCGGAAACCCGAGTTATTCCTGTTTCTGTTTTGACTGGGCGGGGAATGAAAGATGCCAGAAACGAAATTATTGAGCTGGTAAGTAAACTTGAAAATCGGAATCAAAAAAATGACGATTCTGTTGCCGGTTTTAGTAGTGGATATTCTGGTAATTCAGAAAACTCTGCTTCAGCTTCTTCTTTTATGGCAACACGGGCTTATATTGAAGATGACGATGATGTTCAGTATCCTGGGAGCGAACAGTAGTTAGTATATGAAAATAGCAGTTTTTGGCGGAAGTTTTAATCCTTTGCATAATGGACATGCAATGCTGGCAGATACAGTTATAAAAGATTTAGGGTATGATAAGGTTCTTTTTGTGCCTACTTTTATTCCGCCTCATAAAAAAATAAATGCTGATGTCAGTCCTGAAAAACGTCTGAAAATGCTGGAGCTTTTCTGTCGCACTAATGGGGGTGGACATTTTGAAGTTGAACCTTGCGAAATTGAGCGAGGCGGGGTTTCCTATACTGTGGATACTATTGAATATCTCAACAAAAAATATTCAAAAGTTCTTGAGGGAAAGCTTGCTTTTATAATGGGTGATGAGGTTGCTTCTGAGTTTGACAAATGGAAACAGCCGGAAAGAATAGTGGAGCTTGCTGACCTGATTATAACCCATAGAATTAAAGATGATAGTGCAAGCCATCCTGATTTTGCTGTGACGGAAAGTGTGAACAATACGCCGTTAGGGGATTATAAGGGTGATTTTAATGTCTGTTTTGATGAAAAGGCATTTAAATATCCCTGCACTTTTTTGAAAGAGGCTGTACTTCCAGTTTCTTCTTCTGATATAAGAAAAAGAATTATTGAAGGACGAAGTTTTAAGTATTTGATTCCAGCAGAGATTTACACTTATATTGAAAAGAATGATTTATACAGACATTTTGATAAAGAAAATCGGAAATGTAAGAAAATGAATTATGAAGCTAAGATTGAAGAAATACGTGCTTATACGGAAGCCCATGTAAAAAAATCAAGATATGAACATTCTGAAAGGGTTGCCAGCATGTGCAGTTTGCTTTGCAGTCATTATGGTTTGGATGCAGAAAAAGGTTATCTTGCAGGAATTGGTCATGATATGTGCAAGGATATGGATGACGAAAAAGTTACAAAGACGGCTGCAAAAGACGGTCTTCCTATTCTTGAAATTGAAAAAAACAAGCCATCACTTTTGCATGGGCGGGCAGCTGCTATTTTAATGAAGGAAAAGTTTGGAATAAATGACAGTGACATTCTTGAAGCGGTTGCTTTTCATACTTCGGGCAAGCTTGGAATGTGTGATTTGACAAAATGTCTTTTTCTTGCAGATAAAATTGAACCTGGCCGTCCTCAATCAACAGAAGAATATCGTAACCGCTATCTGACTTTGTCTCTGGATGAAATGACTGCCTGTATTATAATGGAAAACTATGATTATGTGTTAAATAAAAAGGGATATGTTCTCTATCCGGAAACTGAAAGACTTGTAGAATACTATAAAAAGTTTATAAAATAATATTATTGAAGAAGATAGTTTATAGATAGTTTATAAGGGAGAATGAAATGCCAAAATTACGGGATGAACAGAAAGGAATTATTTTTATACTCTTGATTGTTGCAGTTATCGCTGCACTTGCCGTTTTTTTTGCTTTGTCTCTGAGGCGGGATGAAGTCAATGATATCATTGAGCGTGATTCCCTGGTGAGAATGCTTTTTGTAGTAGAAGATGATGATACAAATGTTCTTTTTTCCAGCGTACTTCTTTATAATCCTGCTACAAAAAAGGGTGCAGCAATTAATCTTCCTGGAAACACAGGTGCAATTTATCAGTCTTTGGGAAGGGTAGACCGTCTTGAAACGGTTTATAACGTATGTGGAATAGAAACTTATAGAACGGAAGTTGAAAAACTGCTTGGAGTAAGGCTTCCTTTTTATACGGTGATAGAGCTTGATTATTTTATAAAGCTTTGCGATATGCTGGGGGGAATGAGGGTTTTTATTCCTTCACCAATAGACCAGTATTCTGAAGACGGTGAGCGCTGGCTTTTACCTTCTGGAGCTATAAACCTTGATGGAGACAAGGTGGCAACTTACCTGCAGTATGCTGACACAGAATCTTCTGAAGATAATATTCAGGACAGATATCAAAATATTATGATTGCGCTTTTAACTGGGCTTCATGATAAGAGTTTTATTATCTTTAATAAAAAGAACTTTAAGGAATATGCCAGCTGCTTTGCCACTAATTATGATGAAGAAGACGAAGAAAAATTGTTTGCAATTATTTCTGAGATTGATACTGAATCAATCATCAGGCAGACTATTACCGGCTCTTTGCGTAATGTTGATGGACAGCAGTTGTTATTCCCATTAAATAACGGAGAGTTTATTAAGGAAGCAGTTCAGCAGACTACAAGCATGATTATGTCAAGTGACGGAGTTTCGTACAGTCGTGTATATGTGCTGGAAATACAAAATGGTACTACAACACAAGGTCTTGCAAGAAGAACGGCGACATTGTATCAGGATGCTAGTTATAATGTTCTTGCCGCTGTAAATGCAGATTCAAACGATTATGCGGAAACTGTAATCATTGATCATATTGGAAATGAATTGGCCGCTCGTACGGTAGGTGAATTGATTCATTGTACAAATATCAAAGAGCTTGATGCAGAAAATGGTTCTGTGAGAGCTTCCAGCGAAGCTCAGGTTGATTTTACCATTATCCTTGGAAGGGATTTTAATGGTCGTTATGTTATTGAAGGAGCATCTTACTAAAATGAAAACAATGGAAGAAAAAGCAAAAGAAATTGCAAAATTGATGGAAGACGGCAAGGGTGAAAATGTCGTTCTTTTAGATATAAGCAAGTTAAATTCCTGGACTGATTATTTTGTTATTGTTACTGTAAACAGTTCTACTCACTGGCAGGGACTTTACAAGCAGGTTAAGGATTACATTAAACAGAATGATTTGGAAATCCATTTAACAAATAAAAAGAGTCCAGACGGAGATGACTGGAATCTTATTGATTTGGGGTCGATTGTAATTCACCTTATGTCAGAGCAGGCCAGAACTTTTTATGATTTGGAAAAACTCTGGCATACAGGAAACCTGATAGATTTTAAGGCTTAATCAGAATAGAATAATTTTAAAAGAATAAAACTTAAAAGGCAGAACCGTCTTCTTCAAAAAGAGAGTCAACACCGCTGCTTTTTAAGTTATAGCCGTCTTCTGCTTCTACGTCGTCGTAAGGTTCGTCAATATATTCTTCTTCTTTGAATACATCGTCGAACAGTTCTACGTCGTCGTCGAGTTCGTCTAAAACTTCGTCATCTTCCTGATCGTCAAAATCATCATCGAAATCTTTGTCGTAATTGTCAAAATCGTCGTCATAAGAAAAAGAAAGGCTGAATGTTGAATCTTCTAAAGAAAGTTCATCTGGTGACATAAAAATCTCCATACCTTGCCGGACCTTTGTGTCCTTACATTTTTTACACATAGAAGATATTTTATTGTCCTATTATAGTCAACTAGTTTTTAGTTTTTTTTGAGTGATTTTTCACGTTGACAGAGAATAAAAAAATAGTATAATGATATTACTGATGTTAAAAGAATACCGTGAAAAGGCGTACGCAAAGGTTAACTTTAATTTAAGGGTTTTGCCCAGAAGAGCGGATGGTTTTCATGATATTGAGAGTATTTTTCAGACAGTTAATTTGTTTGATGAATTAACTGTTACAGTGCAGCAGGAAAAAAAATGTACTGTTGTATGTGATTCTATGAATCTTCCTCAAGAAAATACTCTGACATTGGCGTATAAGGCATTTTGTGAAGCTGTTGATTTTGATGTTCCTGGTCTTCTTGTTAGATTAAAAAAGGGAATACCAAGTGGCGGTGGATTAGGCGGAGGGTCGGCAGATGCGGCTGCTCTTGTCAGGGTGCTTGAAAAAATATGTAATCTGGAGCTTTCAGATATTCAGCGGGATTTTATTGCTGGAAAAACTGGAAGTGATGTTTTCTTTTTTATGCATTGCGATTCTGAAGGAAGGGGCTGTGCTCTTGTTTCTGGAAGAGGGGAATATATAAAAAAGATTGAAGCCAGAAAAGATTTAGTTTTGTTGCTGATTTTTCCCGGAGTTAGTTCTTCGACAAAAGAGGCTTACGGTCTTGTCGATTCTTATTTGCAAGGGGAAAATAAAGTAGAATATCCGGATTTTGGTCAACTGGAGGCAATTTACCGAAAGAATCCAAAGGAATGGATATTTATAAACACTTTTACTTGTGCGTTATGTAATAAGTATGATGAAATAAAAAGTGCGTTGAATGCATTAAAAAAATCTGGAGCAGAATACTGCGATATGTCGGGTTCTGGTTCAACGGTTTTTGGTGTATTTACTTTAGAGCAGCAAGCAATTAGTATTAGTAATTTGCTTTGTGAATCTTGGAACTGTTTGTTAGTGCAGACTTTATAGTTTGTGTGAAAAAAAATTAGCGGAGGTCTTGCTTATGCAGATTACTGAACTTAGAATTAGAAAAGTTGAAGACGAAGGTAAATTACGTGCCTATGTTACTGTTACTTTTGACAACTGCTTTGTTGTTCATAATGTAAAGATAATAGAAGGCAAAAGCGGTTTGTTCATTGCAATGCCAAGTCGAAAGACTGCAAATGGTGACTATAAGGATGTAGCTCATCCTATCAGCCCTGAATTTAGAGCAGAATTGCAGGACAAGATTCTCGCTGAGTATGAAGCTGGTCATGTTGAGGTTGGCGGCGAAGCCGACTAATACATATATTAAAAATTGAGCCGTCGTCAAGTGGTAAGACACGGGCTTTTGGTGCCCGCATTCCGCAGGTTCGAATCCTGCCGGCTCAGAATTTATTTTAAACCGATCCAAAATGGGTCGGTTTTTTTTATGTAGATTGGCAGGATTCGAAGCGGAGTTGCAATGGGGCCCGAGCGTGAAGTGGTGCGCAGCAGTCTGCCGACTGGCAGACCGGCCGTAGGCAAGCCACGGAAGGCGAGTTGGGGGGGGGTGGGACTGGCCTCTTATTCCTTCTGAATGCTCTATTGAAGGAAAATATAAAATCTGTCATATTATTTGTATGCTGACTATTAATGATATCGCACGTGAAGCTGGTGTGAGCAGGCAGACTGTTTCTAATGTAATTCACGGGGTTACGGCCCATGTTTCTCCTGATACTATTGCCCGCATAAACAAGATTATAAAAGAAAAAAATTATACTCCAAATATGTCGGCACGCGCGCTTGTTAATAAGAGTTCGCGGATTATTGGGGTTATTAACCATCTTATTCCAGACAGTTCAGGTAATTTTATGACGGACCCTTTTCATACTGAGGTTATTGCCGGTATTGAGAAGGAACTGCGTAACCGTGGTTATTATATGATGTTGAGAACGGTTGAGTCTGAGGATGAGCTTATTTCTCTTTTTCGTAACTGGAATCTGGATGGTATTATTATTACTGGTGTTTTTGAGGATATTTTTTACGAGAGGATTGTAGAAAGTAGGATTCCTTGTGTACTTTTGGATAGTTATATTAAAAACAGTCCTTTGATGAATGTTGGTTTGATGGATTTTCAGGGCGGTTATGAGGCGACTAAATATCTTTTGAAAAAGGGACATTCTGAAATTGCTTTTGCTTCGCCGGAGATTCATGAGAATGGTGTAGTTTATGAGCGTTTTCTTGGTTATGAGGCGGCTTTAAGGGAGATGGGAATAAAGGCCAGCAAGAAGAATGTTTATGAATGTAAAATTGAGATTGAAGCGGGTATTCGTCTGGGCTATGAGATTGCCAGCCGAGCTGATATAACTGCGGTTTTTGCAACGGCGGATTTGCTTGCTGTTGGTATTATGAGCGGTTTATTTGAAAAGGGGCGACGGGTTCCGGAAGATGTTTCTATTATTGGTTTTGATGATTTGTATTTGAGCAGTATTACTTCACCAAGACTTACGACTATACATCAGGATATTGTTGAAAAGGGTAGGATTTCGGCTTCTATGCTTATTGATGTTCTTGAAAAAAAAGCTGTGGATAGGGAATTTATTATGCCTGTAAGCCTGGTAGAGAGAAATTCTGTGGCGGAACCTCGAAAAAACTAAAAAATAAAAAAAAAAATCGAAAAATTTGAATTTTTTTCTTGACAGCTGGAGGAAGTCATATTATTCTGATATTACGTTGAGCGTTCAACGTAATATAAAACTTTTTCCTTTTTTTTGGGGACTTGTTCAACTTTTTTATTTTACATACGCGTTGAACGTTCAACGTGTATGTAAAATAATGTATTAAAAAATTAGAGAGGCTTTTATGAAAAAACGCTTAGGATTGCCGCTGGGTATTTTATCTGCACTGGGTTTGTGCATTTCGCTTTTTGGCTGCACAACTACTATTACATCCGGTAACAAAAATAAGAAACCGGAAGATGATTCTGCGATTTTTGAATCTGCTGAAAAGAATCTGAGGATTCCTCTTCCTTCTGTTCGTACAGAAAAAGAGCCTCAGGTACTTGTTCATTATATGCCTTGGTTTCAGGCTCCGCCTGTTTCTGACGGTTATGGTTTTCACTGGCATCAGGGTGGGGCAAAGTTTGATCCTTATCAGGTTCTTGAAAATGGTCAGTTGAATATTGCTTCACATTATTATCCTCTTACTGGTCCTTATGATACTCGTGATAAAAATGTTCTTGAATATCAGGCTGCCTTGATGAAGGTTTCCGGAATTGACGGTGTAATTTTTGACTGGTATGGAATTGAAAATGCTTTGGATTATAAAGAGATTCAGGAATCTACGCTTGAAGTAATCAAGGTTATGAGAAAGGCTGGATTAAAATATGCAATTTGTTATGAAGATCAGAGTATTGGAAAAATGATTGAGGCCGGCAACTTTGCTAAGGACCAGGCTCTTGATTATGGTAAAAAGGTTTTTGCTTACATGGAAAAGAACTTCTTTAATGATGATGCTTATTTGAAGTATGATGGGCGTCCTCTTCTTTATACTTTTGGACCTCAGTATTTCTTTTACAGAGAACAATGGGATGAATTATTTGCAGAGTGTAGCGAGAGACCTTATTTTATTACGCTGGAAGGTCATAGTGAAGGCTTTGCGGATGGTTCTTATAACTGGTTCAATATGGAAGGCAGAAAGACGATTCCTCAGGTGGTTTCACAGTTGAATAATTTTTACCAGAGACAGAATGATAAGCCTTTCCTTACTGCTACGGTTTATTCTGGTTTTCATGATATTTATGCTGAGGCTGGTGGAAAAAGCTATGGATATCTTAATGACTATGAAGGTGGAACGTTCAACCTAACTTTAAAGGCTGCTTTGAGGGCTTTTCCTGATGTTATTCAGGTTGCTACCTGGAATGACTATGGTGAGGGAACAATTATAGAGCCAACTGTCCAAAATGGATACAGGGAATTGGAAGCCCTGCAGAAAATGCAGAAAGGTTTTGATGAAAACTTCCCTTATTCTGAGCTTGATTTGCGTGCACCTCTTGCCCTCTACAAATTGATTGTGGCTGGTGAAAATGAGGTTACTGAAGAAAAGCGTTCTGCTGCTCGTAAGGCTATGGATGCAATTCTTACTGGGGATGAGGCTGCTTATCGTGCTTTGCTTTCAAAAGAGAAGATTTCGGTTGATTTTGCGGTAAGGGCTGTGCTTCATGAAGCGACTGGAGAAAGTTCAAGTACTGAGGCTTTGTATGATGCGGCTGGAAGAAAAAATCTGGCTCTTGGCGCACCAATCGTTGCTAACAATAAGATTTATGATTTTGTTGGTTCAAAGGCTGCTGACGGCGATGTAAACACTTATTGGGAAGGGGCTGCAAATAAATATCCTAATACTTTGCAGGTAGATTTGATTAATTCGGTTCAGCTGGATTTTGCTGTAATGAAATTGAATCCTCAGAAAATCTGGGGAAAAAGAGTGCAGACTTTTGCTGTTGAAGTCAGCGATAACGGTTCGGATTTTACAATGCTTATTCCTGAGTCAAATTATGAGTTTAATCCGCTGGAAAATGCAAACACTGTATTAATCAATCTTAATGCAAAGGCCAGATATTTAAGATTTGTCTTTACAAAAAATACTGGAGCTAATGCCGGGCAGCTTGCTGAACTTGAGGTTTATGCGGCGCAATAAAAGGAAAATAGGGGAGTAATCTCCTTGGAATAAAAAGTTTCATAATAGGAGGAAAAAATTATGAAAAAAAACAGGTCAATTTTGAAAGCTGGAGCCGTACTTTTTGTTGCGGCAGTATTCGGATTTATGTCATGCAATAATGCTTCTACAGGTAAGGATGGTGACAATGATGCAAACGATTCTTATGTAGAAATGACTGACGAGTTTCAGACTTATTATCTGAACATTGCAGATGCTGATTTGGGAGGTCTTGAAGGATTCCATTTAAAGAATCTGAATACGGATAAAAAGGTTGGAATTGTAATTGATAAGATTTTTGCTTCAGATGCTATGTCTGAAGAAGGTGCTGTTGCTGTATTCAATTTTGATGAGCCTGAAAGTGGTACAAAATACTGGGGTTTTGATGGAGGAAGTAAAGCTGATGGTGTATGGTCTTCCGGTGAAATTGCTGCTGCAAGTGCTCCTGCTGAAGCTCCGGAAGAATATATTACTGGTTTTGCAACTTCTGTCTTTGTAGATCATATCTATGTAGGCTTTGTAGCAAAGAATCTTTCTGCAGATGTAAAGGGTGATGATATTTCCTTGATTCCAATTATTGGAGATCCTAAAACTGACAAAGCAATTACTTTCCGTACCTTTACAAAAAAATAATATTTGCTATTAAAAAATAAAAAATCTGCCGGAATCCCAGAATGATGAGTTCCCGAGATTTCGGCGGGTATGGAGTAGACCGAAATGACTAATACATTTTCGAAAAAAATCCACTTTCTTGCTGCGCTTTTGGGGTGTATATTTTACTTATACGCTGGAGAAGCAAGTACAGATTTAACTGCCGAGTTCAACATCACGTCCAGAACTTCATTTGGGGTGGATTTGGATAATTCTTACCGCTATGGATTAAAGCAGGAGCTTACTGATTTTAATTTCATATTGCATCTTACGCCATATCAAAAACTCAGTAACAAGGTGAATAGCACTGATCCTGTTGGTTTTATAAATCTTACTTTTTTCAATCTTGATTTGATGAGTGATGAGAGTCTTGGTTATAATGCCGGTATTCCCGATCAGAAGGCTTATCTTATGAGAAACCGTTTTCAGACGGGGGAATTTCTTGCGGGAATTGCCTTGCCGAATTGGATTTTACAGTTCAATGCTGGGGCAAATGAACCTTTCTGGGATCCTTGGAATAAGGGAATTCAGTTTACCAATGATAAGGTAAAGTTTTCCTGGGCATATCTTGATTCCATGGTTGATGTAAAGCGAATAAAGAAAATCACTGAACTTAAAGCTGAAGATGAAGTTGTAACTCAGTTTCAGCAGGATGCTTGTGGTCCTACTGATCAGTTTGGATTGAATATTACTGGAGCAACAATTGCAGCTCTGTACAACAAAGAAGATTTGTTTGGCATTAATCTGAAATTTGCAACTGAATATCCTTATGATAGTGAAGCAATTACAGAAAAGAATGCCAACGGTCTTGCTGCGGGGGTAGATATGGTTTTTACGCCAGCTGCTGTGGAAGGTCTGAAAGTGTTTGCTTCTGCTGGAACTTCAGTGAATTACGGAAAGGATGAAAATCCAGATCCTTTAGTTTTTGGTAGCCGCGTCGGTTACATTATTCCTCTTAATGAAGATATTTCAATTGAACCTTATGCTGGTTTTGATGGCGGTTTAAAATTTTCCAATCAGGGAAGTGAGCCTTTTGAATTTGAAGCATCCTGCGGTCTAACTATGAGATGGCCTGGTCAAGCCGGTTGGTTTACTGATTATATTCTCAATAAAGATGGACGGGTTTTCCCTGGTATGTCGCTGGCTTATTCTATGTACGGCAAATCAAATGCCCTGTCTGAAATGAATAATTCTGTGAAATTTACCTTGTTTGAACCTCGTGGTGATGATGGTGTTTTCTACAAGATTGGTTCCGAAATGATTGTGGATATGACACATTTGGGACAAAAAAATTGGGATTTGCTTGCTACTCTTTATTTTGACTATGAAATCCCTGGTATTTTTAAGACAAACGGAAAATTGGTTCCATGGATAACCTTATGCTATGATAATATTCCTTATAGCGGCGGTGAAGAACGTGAGAATGCTTTTAAAACTGATATTGGCTTAAAACTGGATGGTGTAATTTCAAATACGGTCATTGGACTGGTTTGGAATTCTGGTAACTTGATTTCTGATAAGTCTGATATTTCCCTTGGTTTTATCAAGACTTTTGTAGAGATAAAATTTTAGTTTCAATAACTATTGTAAAAATTAAAGAAAATTAAAAAGAAAATTGAAGATTTTTTTAGGAGGATATTATGAAAAAATCTCTGGTTATTGCCTTGATGGCATTGGCACTTGTAAGTTCTGGATTTGCAAAAAGCAAGAAAAAATCAAAGGACGCAAATTCTATTAAACTGGGAATTTGGCCTGAAGATACTCTCACTGCTGATATTGCAATGCATGAGCAGTATGTAAAAACTTTTAATACTTTCTATCCTGACATTACGGTTGTTCCTGCTTATTATAAGTATGCAACTGATAACTTTGTTCCTTTGGCTTCAAGTGGTCAGTTACCTACTATTTATGATACCTGGTTTACTGAACCTCAGAAAATCATTAGTCAGGGTTTTGCAAAAGACATTACAAAAGAAGTAAAGGCTCTTGGCTGGGATAAAAAGATGAATCCTGGTGTTTTGGATCTTCTTTCAAATAATGGAAAGATTTATGGTGTTCCTCGTGATGCCTATGCACTTGGACTTATGATTAATGTTGATTTGTTCAAGCAGGCTGGTCTTGTTGATAAAAATGGACTTCCTGATTATCCAAAAACCTGGGAGGACCTTGCAGAAAAGGCCAAAATAATTAAAGAAAAAACTGGTGCTGCTGGACTTTGTCTTCTTGCTAAAGATAATGCAGGTGGCTGGCACTTTACAAATATCGCCTGGGATTTTGGTGCAGTTTTTGAAGTTCAAAAAAAGGGAAAATGGACTGCTCAGATTGATACTCCAGAAGTTGCAGCTGCTTTCCAGTATGTAAAGGATTTGAAGTGGAAGTATGATGTTCTTACTGCAGATCCTACAAATGAAGACTGGGGAACTGGTTTCCGTTCACTTGGAACTGGTGTAGCCGCAATGTACATTGCTGCTCAGGATGCTGTAAACCAGCCGACACAGGTAAATGGTCTTCCTGTAACAAGTCTTGCTCTTGAACCACTTCCTGCCGGACCAAAAGGTCAGTATTCCCTGATGGGTGGTACTCCATACATGTTCTCTCCAAATGCAAGTAGTGAGCAGGTAAAAGCTTGTCTTAAATATCTTGAAATTATGGGTAAATCACCGGAAGTTTCCAATGAAGCTGTTGCAGGTATGTCTGCTGATGCTGCAAACCGCATGAACGAAGGTATTCCTGTTATTCCGCCATTCCCAGCCTGGAGTGACGCTTCTCTTGAAGCTGCCCGCGACAAGGCAGAAAAACCATACCGCAATGTTGATATGAGACTTTATCAGAATTATTACGACATGGTTCAGAAGAGTGGAAATGTTAAGACTGAAGAGCCTATGTGTGCACAGGATTTGTATGCAGAACTTACAAAGGTTTTGCAGGCTGTAATTACAGATAAGAATGCAGATATTCCTTCACTTTTGAAAAAAGCTCAGAAAAACTTCCAGGGAATTCTTGATTCAGAGGTAAATTAATCAATCTTAGTTGATTATTCTTAGCTGATTATTTGAAATATAACTGGCGGCCTCTTTAGGGGGTGCCGGTTATGGGAGAATATTATGAAAAAAAACTTATTAAAAGAACAAGGCTTTGCTTCTAAAGCTTTCTGGCGAAAAAATATTTCGGGTTGGCTTCTGATGCTTCCAAGTATAATTTTATTTGGCTTTTTTGTATGGGTTCCTTTGATTTCCTGTATTCGGATTTCACTTTATTCTGCCCAGGGAGTTAATCTGAATCAATTTGTTGGATTTAAAAATTACATCAAGGTTTTCAATCATCCGGATTTTTTGCCAGCCTTGAAAAATACATTTTCATATACTCTCTGGTCACTGCTTATTGGTTTTCTGGTTCCAATTATTCTGGCAATTTTTATAAGCGAAATCAGGCGGGGAAAAGGACTTTTTAAGGTCGGTATTTATCTGCCTAATATTATGCCTGGTATGGCAATGGTACTTATGTTCAGCTTTATTTTTAAGCCGGGTGCAAATGGAATCTTGAATGTAATTCTTTCTCAACTGGGATTGCCGCCATGTGCCTGGCTGACAAATCCTAAGCTTACAAAACCTTTAATTGTAATTGCACTTACCTGGAAAGGAGCTGGTGCAACGGCACTTTTGTATATTGCGGGACTGCAGGGAATTGACCCTGAATTGTATGAAGCCGCAATTATTGATGGAGCAGGAATCTGGAGAAGAATCCGTTATATTACCTTGCCTTGTATTTATAATCTGGCACGAACCCTGCTGATTCTTCAGATTATTTCAGTTTTCCAGATTCTTTACGAACCTCTTGTTATGACAAACGGCGGACCGAATAATGCCTCTATTTCTATTATGCAGCTTATGTATCGTTTTGCATTTGAAAAATATGACTATCCTAAGGCAAGCGCAGTTGCGGTAATCATTTGTATTATCCTTGCATTTTTGACTATCGCTTACAACAAATTGAATAAAAAGAAGGATTTTTAATATGGCAAATAATGATGATAAATTATATACAGGCGTAATTAAAAAATATGATATGAATCATCTGAACGTAAGACTCCTTTACTATATGGTATTTGCAGTCTGCCTTGTGATTATGATTTTTTGTGTATTTCCTTTTTTGTGGACAATTCTTTCCAGCTTTAAAACAATAAAGGAATTTGCCAGCGAGCCTAATATCATTCCACATAAATTTCAGATAGCTGGATTTTTCAAAACCTGGGCATCTCTTAAATTTATGAAATATTATGCTAATTCAGCAATATCGGTTGTGGGCAGTATTTTCTGTGCAATTATTTTCAACGGACTTTTTGGGTACGTACTTTCAAAAGTAAAGCCTTTTGGTTCAAAGGTGTTTGAAGTACTTGTTATGTGGGGGCTGCTTATTCCGGCAACTACCAGCATTGTACCTCTTTTTATGAATCTTACAAAAATCGGGCTTACAGGAACTTTTATTCCTTTGTGGCTTTCGATGGGAGCAAACGCCTTTTATGTTGTTCTCTTTAAAAACTTTTTTGATTCGCTTCCTTCATCCTATATTGAAGCATCAAGAATAGATGGTGCTGGAAATATTACTATCTTTTTTAAGATTGTAGTGCCGCTTTCAAAATCAATCATCATGGTTGTTGGTCTTTATGCTGTTACTGCTGCCTGGTCAGACTTTTTGCTTCCTTTCCTGCTTTTGCAGAATACTCCTTTTGAAACGGTTATGGTAAAGCTTTTTTCTCTTATGAGGGGTGCAAAAATTAATGATGTAGAAATGCTGAGGGCAATTGTATTTGCAATTATTCCGCCTATAGTTCTTTTCATAATTTTCCAGAAACAGATTACTCAGGTAACGATTCAATCAGGAATAAAAGGATAGAAAATCAGAATAACAAAACAGAATTAACAAAGCAGAAGGAAAAGATAAAAAACTCAGAAGGAGATTAAAATGGGAAAGTATGCAGACATATATCTCAAGGGAGATGCCTGGAATATTATAGAAGAAGGATTCAGCCCTGACCACAATGAGGTTTCTGAATCTATTTTTTCGCTGGCGAATGAGTTTACAGGCGTTCGGGGCTTTTTTGATGAAGGCAGTCCGGCTGTTGAAGAAGCTGCTTCTTTGCGGGGAGTTTATTTTAATGGAATGTATGAAGTTGAAAAAACGGAAGGAACGGCCTACAAGGGAATTGTTCAGCACACACATTTTATGATAAATGCTCCTGACTGGCTTTGGACGCAAATTTGGGTTGATGGAGAAAAGGTTCAGATTTCCAGGCAGAATACTATTGATTTTATGCGGATTCTTGATATGCGTCACGGAAAGCTTGTCCGCAGTTTTGTATGGATTTCAAAAAGTGGGAAAAAATTGCGTCTTCTTTTTACGCGCATTTTGGATATGGAAAATCCCTGCTATGCCTATCAGAAAATTGAGTTTCAGCCATTGAACTTTTCGGGGGAAATTGAGCTTATTTCTGCCTGTGATGCAGAACCTATTCATCAGGGACGGAAAAAGTGTTATTGGGATGTAATTGATACAAATTGTGAAGCCACAAGCATTATGGTCAAAACTAAGACGACAAAGCAAAAGTTATGCATAAATATGTCCTGGGAAGCAGATTTTCCGCTTGCTGGTGAAGATTTTGCAGGAACTCGCGGAGTTAGTAGCGATTTTAACGGTAATTGCATTTTTGGAAAGAAATTTACTGTCAATCTTGAAGAAAAGAAAATCTCGACTCTGGTAAAAAAAGTTACTTTTGCGGTTGATAAGACAGATTCAGAAAGTCCAGAAGAATTATTGCAGCGCTGTCTGGAAAAGGGATATGAGCAGAAAAAAATCACTTTTGCTCAGGCCGAATATAATCAGTCTATGTACTGGAAAAAAATCTGGGATTATAGCGATATTCAGATTGAAGGTGACGATTTGAATCAGCAGGGAATCCGTTTTTGTATTTTCCAGATGAATCAGACTTATCATGGAATTGAAGATAGTGACAATATCGGCGCTAAAGGTTTAACAGGAGAAGCCTATAATGGTCATGCTTTTTGGGATACAGAAACCTACTGTCTGCCTTTTTATTTATATTCAAATATTTCAGCTGCCCGAAAGCTTCTTGAATTCCGCTACAGCACTCTGGACAAAGCAAGAGAAAGAGCAAAGATGCTTGATTGTAAAGGGGCTTGCTATCCGGTTGCAACTTTGAATGGAGAAGAGGCCTGCAATTTGTGGCAGCATGCAAGTTTACAGTTTCAGCCCAGCAGTGGGGTCGCTTATGGAATTGCTCATTATTATGCTTTGACTGGTGATAAGGATTTTCTTTATGGCCATGGAATTGAAATGCTTATTGAAATCAGTCGTTTTTTAGTGAGCAGGGGAGCCTGGAATCAAAATCACAGTGGTTTTGGTATTTATGCTGTTATGGGACCGGATGAATTTCACATGATGGTCAATAACAATGCCTACACAAATTATATGTGCAAAAAAACTTTTGACTTTACGTTGAACGTTCTACGTGATTTACAGGCTGATAATACTGCTTTATACAAAAAAACTGTAGAAAAAACAAATTTTACAGAAGGGGAGGCTGAAAATCTTCGGGAGTGTTCGGAAAAAATGATTATCCTTTTTGACGAAAAGACAAAACTTTTTGAACAGCATGAAGGATATTTTTCTCTTCCTCATATTGATGTGAATAAAATTCCTGTAGAAGATTTTCCTTTGTATGGCCACTGGTCTTATGACAGAATTTACCGAACTGATATGATTAAGCAGCCTGATGTTCTTATGCTTCTTTTCCTTTATCGATCAGAATTTTCAGAGGAAATTTTAAAGGCAAATTACGAATATTATGAGCCAAAAACAATCCATGAATCATCACTGTCACCGTCGGTTCATTCCGTGCTTGCCTGCGATTTAAAGAAATTTGATGAAGCTCAGAATTTCTTTAGCTTTGCAACCCGTCTAGACCTGGATAATTACAATCGTAACACGCGGGAAGGGCTTCATACAACAAGTATTGCAGCAGCCTGGATAAATATAGTCTTTGGTTTTGGTGGACTTCATTCTGATCCGGATATGAATGGCAATCTATCAATAAATCCAATTCTTCCGGCTTCCTGGAAATCTTATTCCTTCCGTTTTGTTTATAAAGATTCTCTTGTTCTTGTAAATGTAAGCAGGGATTGTCTTGTAGTAAGTCTGGCAGAAGGAAAAACTGTTCAACTGAGAATTTACGATAAGAATTATCTTATTTCTGAAGTTCCCCTTAAAATTCCTTTGAAAAATCCTCTGGAGAAAGCAAAATGAAAAATGAGTATAATTCCGACTGGGTAATTGAAGATTCTGGCATTTCAGAGGAAAGCATAATTCAAAACGGTAACCGCATGTTCACTGGAAACGGTTTTATGGGCTTTCGTGGAACTGTGGATGAAGCTGACAAAAGGGACATGACCGGGCTGATTGTAAATGGAATTTATGACCGGAATGGTGACAAATGGCGGGAGCCTGTGAATTTTCCAAATCCGCTTTTTATAAGGTTTTCATATTGTGGAGAAGGGTTGACGCTGAGGAGTGAGACCTTAAAAAAGCATCAGCAGAGTCTGAATTTTCGTTATGGTCTTTTTGAACGTAAAACAGAGTGGAGTATAAAAAGACCTGATTCAAAAGCTAGTATCTTTGTAGAAAGCTGTCGCTTTTTGAGCATGAAGCAGAGAAATCTTTTATGTCTTCAATATAAAATTACTTCTTCCCAGGATATTTTGCTGGATGTAGATTTTTCGATAAATGCTGAGGTTTATGATGCCAACGGTCCGCATTTTGAAATTCTTGCAAAAGGAAGTAAAAAAAATAAAGGGAAAAATCAAAGTTACGAAAATCTTCTCTGCCGAACTCTTGAAAATAAAAAAGAATTTGCCATTTCCCGAATTACAAATCTTTCGGATAATTCAATTTCGCTCAAGGCAGGGGTGCCACAAATCATCAACACCTATGCCACAGTATTTACAGAATTAGATGGAAAGGTTGATGATTACAAGAAGCTGGAGCAGAAAATTGACCTAAGCCAAAATGATTTTGAAGAGCTGCTTGAAAATCATAAAGCTGCCTGGGATTTAATTTGGGAAGACGGAGATGTTCAGCTTGAAGGGGATGAAGAAGCCCAGCGTAATCTTCGCTACAGTCTTTACCACCTGCAAAGCATTGCTCCCCGTGGCCGAAAAGCCCTTTCTATCCCTGCCAGAGGACTTTCTGCCCAAACCTACAAAGGCGCAATTTTTTGGGATACAGAATTATTTATATTTCCATATTTTTTATATACAGAGCCGGCTGTAGCAAGGGAATTTCTTGAATATCGCATAAAAACTCTTGAAGGCGCAAAAAGAAAGGCCAGACAATACGGTTACGAAGGAGCTTTTTATGCCTGGGAAAGCCAGGAAAATGGTGATGATGCCTGTTCAGATTATAATGTGACAGATGTCTTTACAGAACGTCCAGTCCGTACCTATTTTAGAGACAAGCAGATTCACATAAACGCGGCTATTATTTATTCAATCTGTCAGTATGTGGAAGTCACCGCTGATGATTCGATTCTGAAAGCCGGAGGATATGAAGTAATTTTTGAATGTGCAAAATTTTATCTTTCCCGCTGCATTTATCTTCCTCTAAAAAATCAGTATGAAATTCATGATGTCATTGGACCAGATGAATACCATGAGCGGGTGAATAATAATGCTTATACAAACCGGATGATTTTATTCAGCTTGCAAAAAGCCCTTGAATTTGCAAAAAAAGCCCCTGAAATTGCAGAAAAAACAGGTTTCAAGGATTTTATCAAGCTTGCTGAGGATGTTTGTAACAAAATCTATATTCCTTCCCCATCAAAAGAAGAAAAAACAAGAGGGGTAATTCCTCAGTTTGATTCATATTTTGATTTTGAAGACACTTCTCTTGAAACAGTCCGTTCGCGCTTACTGAATCCCAAAGAATACTGGGGCGGTGCAAATGGAGTAGCTTCTCATACGCAGATTATCAAGCAGGCAGATACAGTTACAATGCTTAACCTTTTTTCTGATGATTATGCTCAAGAATGTCTGAAAGCCAACTATGAATACTATAATCCCCGCACAGAACACGGTTCAACCTTAAGTGCCTGCATGTACGGTCTTTTGGCCTGTAAAATCTCCCGAATCTCAGAAGCTTTAAGTTTTTTTGAAAAAACAAGTTCTGTTGATTTAAGCGGAAAGTCAAAACAGTGGGCGGGCTTGATTTATATCGGTGG
>CADCLG010000015.1 GCA_902802305.1 uncultured Spirochaetaceae bacterium | reverse complement strand
AAGCGGTAACTGGTCTATCACAAAAGAACTCATAGAAGGAACAAGGCCAAGTGCCGGAAAACTTCATGAAGGAAAATGGAACCTCTTTGTAAAGGCAAAAGATAAAGCAGGAAACGAATCTTCAACAGTTAAGAGAAGCTTCTGGATAGATCAGGCAGACCCGACTGTTGATGCAGACATTCCTTCAGACAGAACTACTTTCTACAATGAAAGTGAAAAATATATTCTCAAAGGAACTGCGGGGGATTCCTTCGGCATAGAAGAAATCGCAGTAACTAATGCAAATACAGAGTTAGGTAGGACTAACACAGTAGATGAAAATGGCAAATGGTCAATTGATATAGATAACTCGAAAGTAACGGCAAATACTCTCTATAACATTACAATCACTGCTAAAGATAAGGCAGAAAAGACAGTAAGCATTTCAAGAAAGATATACCGTGATACTGCAAAACCTTCTCTTTCTATTACAAATCCGGCAAGTGAAAATCAGCCAGTAGAAACATCTCCATTTACAGTAAAAGGAAATGTTGAAGATGGAAGTGGAAGCGGCGTAAAGGCAGTTTATTATACTACAGATGGCTCAAATCCAACATCTGGATCTGGTAAGGCAACTGTAGACTCAGCAAAAGGAACATGGTCGTTTGAATTGCCTGTAAATGAACAGGGACATGTAACAATAAAAGTTTATGCTGAAGACAATCAGGGAAATAAAACAAATACGCTTACAGGAACCATAGTATATGATGTTCTTGCACCTGAATTAAGCGGACTTTATTTTAAGAACAGTGAACATGCAAAAGTATATGTGGATGGAACTGTAGATCCAGTCAATTACAATTCATTTGAACTTGGCGGACATTTTAAAGATACAGGTACTAACGTAACTATAACAGTAGTACGCGACAGTAATATTCCTCTTACTCCAGTTTATAGCGTTTCAAAAGAAGGAGACTGGACGGTTGAGGAAACAAACCTTTCACAGGGCACACACACATACGTAATAACTGCAACTGATGAATCAGGTAAGACAGATGTAGAAAAGTTCTCTGTAGTAACTGATACAATTGACCCAACTCTTAATGTACAGGCAATGCCTAATAAGGATGATACAAAGGTTAATTCATTTACATTCAGAGGAACTTCTGGCGATGCAACATCAGGTGTTAAGAGTGTAACTGTAACTATAACAGACAAAGCTTCTCCTGGTAAAACATATACACAGACTGTAAATGGAACAGAAAACTGGAACGCAACTGTAATTTACGAAGAATCTGGTAATGCATTTGAAGATGAAGGTGAAAAGGATGTAATTGTTACAGCAACTGATTTTGCTGGAAACTCATGCGATGTTACAGGTTCATTCAATTACGATAAAGCAAATCCAACAGTCACTTTGACAGCTTCATCATTCAATGAATATATGAAGGTTGATGGTCTCAATTTGTCTGGAACTGTATATGATTCAAACGCAATCAGTGAACTTAAGATTACACAGAAGAAAGATGATTCGGATGATATAGTTACAAAAGTAATAACTCCTTCTATTAAGACAGGAACACAAAATTGGACAGTAAAAGTTCCGTTCGACATGGGAGGTGCTTTTGTTACACCTGAAGACGGAACATATACATATCAGCTTACAGTAACTGATATTGCAGGAAATGTTGTAAGTTCATCTGAATATTCAACACTCGTAGACCTTAGTGCTCCTGTAGTTGTAATAGAAAAACCTGCAGCCGAAGAAATTGGAATCAATGCAATTAATGTTACTAACTACAGAATAAACGGTACTGCTTCTGATCCGAACGGCTTAAATGCAGTCTGGTATCAGATTCTTCCGTCATCTGCTGCAGCACCGTCAGCACCAGCATCAGATGTACTTAAAGATAACTCATGGAACGGATGGACAAAGTTTACAACTTCAGCAAGCTGGAATGCTAACCCAACATTCAAAGCAAAGGGTGCAACTGGCAGTGGACTTGAAGAAGGAACTTACAAACTTTATGTAAGAGCAGTAGATAAGGCCGGAAACGTTTCTAATGCAGAAGTAAGAGAGTTTGACGTTGATATGTCAAATCCTACACTCGCAGACCGTTCTACAGTTGCTTCGGTAACAAATGCGGCATTCGAAATCAAGGGAACAGCAAGTGATACACGCGGACTTGAATCAGTTACAATAACGGATTCTTTGAACGCCACACAACCATATTCTGTAACACCAGCTGCTGACAAGACCTGGTCATTAACACTTGGAAATACAGAAAATCCAATTGATGACGGAAGCAGGACATTTACAGTAGTTGCAACAGACGTTGTTGGAAAAACAACTTCATTCACACGAAACGTAACCTATGATACACATGCACCGGTAGTAACACCTACAACAATAGCAAATGATGATTCATTCATCAGCGGAAACTCATATCAGTTCAGCGGAACAGCAGAAGATGCAGAACCAAGCTCAGGAATAAGCGAAGTAAATTATTCGCTTTATCAGAAGAATAATTCAGCTACAAACTCTACATGGGCAGCATCTACAGCAACAGGCGCAAGTGGAGCAGCTTCACTCGATAATGAAGGAGCATGGTCACAGAGATTCTATGACTTACAGAATGGATACTCATACAAAGTTCTTGTAAGTACAACAGATACAGCTGGAAATACATCAGCAGCAAACAAATACACTAGTGAAATCACAATCGATACAACTGCTCCTGTAACGACAGTAAACGGAACAGGACTGTACACAAGCGAAGGTGCAACAGCAACCTCATTGACAAGCGGAAGTACATACTATGCAAAGAAATACAGTGACAGCGTAAAATACAGCCTGAGCGGATCAATCACAGAAACAAACTTCAAGAGTGCGGCAATCAAGGTTGATGATGCAGAACCGGCAACTCTTGCAAGCGCATCAGGCGCATGGACATATAATGTTTCAGAAGCAGCAGAAGGAACTCATACATACGTAATCGCACTTGAAGACAAGGCCGGAAACAAGAGCAGCCAGACAATTACAGTAATTTATGATGAAACAGCACCTGAAGCCGCAATTACAAAGCCTACAGGAGCAGAAAGAGGAACAAGTTCAGTAAGCGAGACAAACTTTCTGATGAACGGTACATCTTCTGATACAAACGGAATCAACGCAGTATGGTACAAGGTACTCGCATCTACAGAAGCAGCACCAACAGCACCAGCATCAAATACACTCGCAGATTCTACATGGACAGGAGCAGGCTGGACAAAACCGACAGGAACAACAAGCTGGAACGCAACCCAGGCATTCAAGGCAACTGGAGCAAGCGGAAGCGGACTTCCTGAAGGCGAATACAAGATATATGCATACGCAGTAGACAGAGGCGGAAACGTATCAGTTGCAGCAGAAAAGACATTTGACGTAGATATGTCAAATCCAAGCATTACAGATACATCAACCGTAGCATCTATTACAAACGCAGCATTCGAAATTAAGGGAACAGCAGGCGATACAAGAGGCCTTGCAGAAGTAAAGGTAACTGATTCATTGAGCGGAACAGAATACGATGCAACAGTAAGCGGAACAACATGGACAGTATTATTCGGTGGAACAGGAAACGATATTGCAGACGGAAGCAGGACATTCATAGCAACTGCAAAGGATGTTGTAGGAAAGACAAGCAGCGTAACAAGAAGCGTAACATATGATACGACAGCGCCGGTAGTAGCAGACAGCTACAGTACACCTTCTGTATATGCAACCCAGGATGCAACATACAACATGACGGGAACTGCAAGCGACGTTACAACAGAAGTACAGAGCGTAGAAGTAACATTCAAGAATCCGTCAAGTGCAGCAGCTTCAGACATACACGAAGCAACCGGAAGTGCAAGATGGAATTACCTTGTAACATTTGCAGACGAGTTTACAACATCAGGAACAAAGAATGTATGGGTAAGAGCAAAAGATACAGCAGGAAACTGGTCTGACTGGCTTAAAAAGACATTTGATTATGATACAAGTGCACCTGCAATCAGTGCAACAAATGCAAACATCAGTGCAAACGCAGCATTCGAAATAAGCGGTACAGCCAGTGATGACTGGGGATTTGAAAATGCACAGTCAATCAGCGTAGTACAGACAAAGAAGCAGACAAATGGACAGTACGGACAGAGTGCGACAATAAGCGGAGCAACGTTCACAAGCGGAAGCGAAAACTGGAGCTGGAGTCTTGGAAATCTTCCTAGAAATCCTGAAGCACCAGCAACTCACGCACTTGTATCAGGTGAATACAGATATGAAGTAACAGTAACGGATAAGGCCGGAAAGACGAAGTCTGTAACGATAAATGCAGCAATCGATGTTGCAGTACCAACAGTAGAAATAACCGGACCATCAGCTAATGTAGGAAAAGGCAATAATGCCTTCTCAGGAACATCATATATCTTCACTGGAAGTGCAAATGATAACGGAGTAGCAGGTCTTGACCACTACAGCTACACATTCATCAGAAGAAGTGATGATGAAGCGGAAAATACAGTACCGTTGTTAGTTGGAGCTAACTGGACAGATGTGCCAGCCTCTAACGGAAACTGGACAATTACACGAAAACTCACAAGCGGAACTGAACCAGACGACGACAAGCTTTATGAAGGACAGTGGTTCTTATTCGTAAAGGCAACAGATAAGTCAGGAAACGAAGGAACCGGATATAATGAAACAACACTTGAAAATACGACAGAGCCAGTAATGGTAAGTTTCTGGGTAGACCAGAGTGCACCGACAATTACATCTGCAATTACAACATCAACAACAGGTGATAATAAGTGTATTAATTCAAACAGCAAGTATTACTTTAATGGTGATCTGACAGGTACATACAGCGTAAGTGATACATACGGAATTGCAGAAACAGTATTCAAGGTAGACGGAACCACGGTAACACCTACAATCAGCGGAAATACATGGACAGTAAGCAGCGACAACTTCACCCAGAATGCAGACATAACATTCAGAATTGAAACAACTGACCTGGCCGGAAAAAATACAGGAAGTGAAATATATACAGTACACCGCGATACCCTTGCACCTGAACCTTCAATCACAAGTCCTGAGGAAGGAGCATTCGTTGCATCTAGAGGAGATGTAAGAATATCCGGAAATGTAATTGACAGCGGAGTTGGAGTAGATACAATTGAATATGCAGCATCTACTGACGGTGGAAATAAATGGGGAGCCTGGATTCCTGCAACAATTTCAGGAGCAACATGGAGTGCTTCATACAACGTAACGGCTGAAGGTTCAATAAAACTTAAAGCCAAAGCTACAGATAAGTTTGGACAGAGTCAGGAACTGTCAGTTCCTGTAACATTCAGCTGTGACTTAAATAATCCGGAACTTGAACTTGCAGTAGACGAAACAATCGTAACCAACGGTGAAATTACCCTTTCAGGATATGCCTGGGATACAAACAAGATGAAATCTGTAGAGATTGCAGTGGGAAGTACGAAATACTCAAGTACAGCAACTGGAAATACAACAGGTGACCTCAATACATTTACAGCAGTAACAGCAAATGCACAGCCTTCATCTACTACCTGGTCAAAGACATTCAAGGTAGGAAGTGCAAACAGGGACAGTACATACAACTCAAAGAGCAACTACCTTGCAGACGGAACATACAACTTTACGATAACAGCATACGATGACGTAGGAAAGACAAAGCAGAGATACGTAAAGGTAACAGTAGATACAGTAAATCCAGGCGTAACTGCAACAGCAATAGCAGAAGCTGATTCTTACATCAGCGGAAGTTCATATCAGTTCAGCGGAACAGCAAGTGATACATCACCAAGTTCAGGAATAAGCAGCGTAAGCTATACACTTTATGAAAGAGACAATTCAGCAGCAACTCCTGCATGGGCACCATCAGAAATAACAGGAGCAAGCGGAACGGCATCAATCAGCAACGGAGCATGGACACAGAAATTCTATGACCTTGCAGACGGACACTCATACAGACTTGCAATAAGCACGACAGATGAAGCTGGAAACTCTTCAGCAGCAGACCTGTATACAGATATAATTACTATTGATACTACACCTCCTTCTTCTGAATTGCTCGGACAGAAACTTTATAATGAATCTCTTAGAGCAATTGGTGCAACAACAGCAGAGGCTGTTACAGTAGGTTCTACATATTATGCAAAGGAACAGTATACATTAAGCGGTAAATTAACAGAAACAAATCTTGCAAGCGCAGTATATGGAATTAATCTTACTTCCGGACAGAGTCCTGAAACTCCTGTTAGCGTAGCAGATACAGGAGCATGGTCTATAACAGGAAATGAAAGCGGACGACATGTTTATACATTCAAGTTTACAGATAGAGCAGGTAATTCAACACAGTATTCATATACAGTTATCTTTGATAATACGGCACCAGATACTATTGAATATGTAAATCCATCAGAAAGTGTTGGAAACGGTGAATCATCATTTGGTGGAGCAACAAAATCATTTACAGTAAACGTAGAAGATAATGATGACGGAGTAGGCCTGTCATATTTCTCTTATGCATTTGTAAGAAATAACAGCGAAACTGCACCAGCAGCTTCAACAATTCCTGCAACTGCATGGAAAGATTATTCAACATCTGGCGGAGAAGTAACAATAACAAAGAACCTTGTATCAGGAACAGCTGCACAGACAGATGCATTACAGGAAGGAAAGTGGTGGTTCTATCTTAAGGCAACTGACAAGGCAAATAATGAATCAGCAGTAACAACTCCAATCAGTTTCTGGGTAGATTTAAATAAACCTGTAGTAACAGATGTAAATATCAGTGCAAACTCAATTAATTATTACACAACAGATGCAATAACAGTAAGCGGAAAAGCAACAGATACACACGGTGTTGAAAATGTTAAGATTAAACAGGGCGAAAATGTTCTTGCCACAGTAACAACATTTGCATCCGACGGTGCATGGTCTACATCACTCAGCGGTCTTACTGTAAATCAGGAAAATACAATAACAGTTCAGACAGAAGATGCTGCAGGAAGAGTAAATGACGCTGTATTATATAGAATATACCGTGATACCATAGATCCTGTAATCAATATTACGGCACCAACAGCAGTACAGTATCCAGGCAGTACAGAATACACATTCACTGGTTCCGTAACAGAAATAAACTTCAAGTCATTGAATGCAAAAGTATACAAATATGTAGACGGTACGATAAGCAACGAAGAAGGACATGACGAACTGTTTGATTCAAAGGCCTTTACTACAAAGACATTCAGCTGGCGAGTACCTGGACTTGAAAACGGCAGCAAGTATTACATTGTGCTTACTGCAGAAGATGAAGCAGGCAGAACAGTTACAAATGATACTCATAATACATTAGTTACAATTGATACGACTGAGCCTGAAACAAGCCTGTCAGGAGAAGGAATATATTCATCTGACGGAACTCCTGTAACAAACCTTACAAGCGGAATGACTTATTATGCAAGACAGGTTGCATCAGGCTACAAGTATAAGCTGAGCGGAACAATTACGGAAGCAAACTTTAAAACAGCTAAGATAAAGGTTGGTACTGCTGATGCTGTTACTCTTGCAACTGCATCCGGAGCATGGAAATATGAAGTAACATCTCCTGCCGAAGGAAGCTGTAAATATGAGATTTCCCTCGAAGATTTGGCTGGAAATAAGAACAGCTATACTGTAACTGTAATCTATGACCAGACAGCACCAACAGTTCAAATTATTGCACCAGTATTGAATCAGGCAGTAAGCACACGTTCAGTTTCTGTATCCGGTAACATAACAGAGGATGGAATTGGTGTAACTAACGAAAACAACAAGCACGGCTTCAAGTATCAGTTGAGCGGAAAGAAGAACGGGGCAGATTATACAACAGCTTATGCTGATATGACTTACACAGGCGGCGCAAGCTTTATCCAGACTATCACAATTCCAAATGACTTTGATGAAGGTGATCTGACGATTTATCTGATGGCAACAGATAAACTTAACCAGACAAACGGAGCATACAGCCAGACAGTTAAGTTTGATACTGCTAATCCTGTACTGACAATCGGAAATACTGTTTCTTATGTTAAGGAAGGAGAGACACTTACCTTAAGAGGAACTGCTTACGATACAAACCTGCTTACAGACGTAACAATAGTTGTAGATGACGATGAAGCAAAGACATTCAAGTATTCATCTTCACAAGTTAGTGTAACTAATATTGCATCTGCAAAATCAAGTGTTACGGCAGCTTCTTGGAGCAAAGACTTTGTTGTCGGAAATACAAATTCAAGTGAAGCAAACTATCTGAGCGAAGGACAGCATGCATTTAAGGTTTATGCAACAGATACAGCAGGTAAACTTTCTTCAACAGAGCAGAAAGTTGTTGTAGTTGATACAGTAGCTCCTGTAGTTACACCTGGTATAGTTTCTGCTTACTCAACAGAAAGTAATTATCAGTTTACAGGAACTGTAAGCGATGAAAGTCCAAGTTCTTCTGTAAATGCAATGTCTTACGTACTTTATGAAAATGGTTCAGAGACACAAACGACTGCCGGTATTACTGTAAGCGACAGCTGGCAGCTGAGACAGCAGGGACTTGAAGACGGTAAGACATATAAGATTCGTGTAACGGCAGTTGATACAGCCGGTAACAGTAGTTATGCAGATACAGGTTCAGTAAAGATAGACCTTACAGATCCAGAATCAAAAATAATGGCACAGAATGTATATGATACATCCCTTAATCCAATAGGAAGCAGCAGTGCAGAAGAAATTCTTGCAAATACTGTATACTATGCAAAGGGTGCATATACAATCAGCGGAACTGTAACTGAAGAAAACTATGATAAGACAAAGGTAACCCTTACAGCCGTAAGAAAGAACGGAAACGTAAATACTACGGTAGATGTTCCAACCTTTAGCGCAGAAGATGACAAGACATGGAGTTTCAACGGACTTACAGAAGCCGGAGAATACACATATACATTAAGAGTAGAAGACAGTGCCGGAAGAAGCGTAATCTATAACATTAAAGTAACTTATGATACAACAGCTCCAACTACATTAACTATAAATGCTCTGAATGCAACATATTATGACGGTGCAACAATTGAAATAGGCGGAACTATCTATGATAACGATGGCGGCGTTGGTATTTCTAAGCTCAGCTATGCATACAGCCAGAGCTCAACAGCACCGGCAGACAGTGCATTTACAGATGTAAATGTAATCGATGGAACATGGACATTGAACCAGCCTCTTACAAGCGGAACAACGGCTCCTACAGGTAAGATTACAACATCTAACGCTCTTTGCGAGGGTGTATGGTATGTATTTGTTAAGGCAAAAGACCGAGCCGATAACGTAAGTTCTGTAGTTAGTACAAGCTTCAAGGTTGACCAGAGCGTACCAAGTGTAAGCGGAATAACTGGTGTAAGCAGCGGAATCAATTACTTTAGTGGAACTGCACTTTCTATAAGCGGTACTGCAAGCGATACTTATGGAATTGATAAGGTTGTTATTACTGTAACTGGACTTTCTGATATTGAAATAAATGTTGGAGATGAAGGACAGGGAGCAGACAGCAAGGCATTCACTTGGAGTAAGAATATCAGTAGTATTGAAACTAATGCAAACAAGACTCTTACAATTAAGGCTATAGATAAAGCTGGAAGAGAAAGTTCAGTAAGTACTTATACTGTATATCATGATGTAACAGATCCTTTCGTAGAAATTTCAAGTCCTGAAGGAGATGGAATTGTATATCATAACAGCGACAGCTTCTTATTCTCAGGAAGGGTTGCTGACGGTGAATCTGGAATTGCCCGTGCAGAACTTATCAGAAGAAATTGGGATACAGAAGAGCATTTTGATATAGAAGAAAAAACAGATCTTACACTTTCTAGTGGACACTGGAGTCAGAGACTTTACGGTCTTGATGATGGATCTATGTATCAGGTTTATGTTGGTGCAATTGATAAGGCAGAAAATGATGATTATGAAGCTAGTGCTAAAGTTGTAATTGATACAACAAAACCAGAATCATCCTCCTTATACAATAAGCGGAACAATTACCGAAGTTAATCCTGCTAGAATGTTTATTACAACAGATGGTAGTGCAACTGAAATAACAGATACGCTTGGAGTACCTCAGACAACAGGCGCAGCATCAGATGCAGCTTGGACTAATAATACTCTTGACTGGAGTAAGACTGGAACAACAACAGACGGAACTCATACATATGCACTTTCAATTACAGATAAGGCTGGTAACCAGAACTCTTATTCAGTAACTGTAATTTATGATGCAACAGATCCTGTAATGACCGTTTCTAATATAACTGACAATCAGGTAATTAGTGATAATTCTATAAATGTACGCGGAACTATTACAGATGATACAACATATCCAGAAAGCCGCATTAACGGAATTGGTATTGCAAGTATTCAGTACAAGCTTGGAAACGAAGAATGGCAGACAGTAAGTTATTCTGGTGGAACAACTTGGACTCAGGATATTGACCTTACAACACAAGGAAGCAATACAATCAGCTTCAAGGCAACAGATAAGCTTGGTCATGTAAGTGATGTAGTTACAAGAACAATCAACTACGATAATGCTTATCCTGAAGTTAGTATCAGTACAACTACAGAGTATGTAAAACAAGGTGATTCATTAACATTAAGTGGTAAAGCTTGGGATTCTAACTCACTTTCAAGAGTTGTAATTACAGAAGGCGAAGGACAAAATGCACACATTTATTCAAGTGCAGCAAATCCTGCAACACTTACATTAAGTTCAACTCCTCAGTCTGCACCTTCAACTGACAACTGGAGCAAGACAATTGATGCAGAAACAGTTGGAACATTTACAGACGGAAGTCATACATTTACTGTAACGGCTTATGATAATGCCGGAAAGTCTTCACAATTAACAAAGACTGTAATGATTGATAAAACAGCACCAACCGTAACAGCAGCAACACCTCAGTCATTATTCATAAATGATTCCAGCTGTACATTCAGTGGAACGGCAAGTGATGTATATGACAATTCAACTACTAATCAGTCTGGACTCAGCAGCGTAAGAGTACAGCTTTATAAGCATGTAGACGGAACAAATGATGTGCCAGTAGGAACCGCACAGGAAGTTAGTGCAAGTTCCGGCAGCTGGAACTATACATTCACAGGACTTACAAATGCTACACAATATTATGTAATAGTTACTGCAACAGACCGAGCAGGCAATACAAATACTGATTCAACAAGTGCTAACTTATTGACTACAGACTTTACGGCTCCTGTAATAACAGCAACAAGTTCAAGCGGAATATTAAATACTTCTCTTGAATCTGTTGCAAATGGCGCTGCAAATAACGGAACATATTATGCAAAAGCAGCGTATACAATAGGTGGAACTATAACTGAAACTAACCCTAATACAGATGATATAGTTCTTACTGTAACAAAAGACGGAACTGCTGTAACTGCTCCTGAATTTACGACAAAGACAACTTCTGCATGGAGCTTTGGTGGACTTACAGGCGCAGGAACTTATGTATACACATTGACTGTAACAGATAAGGCTGGAAATGCTTCTACATACAAAACAACTGTAACTTATGATGCAACAGCACCTCAAATTACAGTAGATGCTCTTACAAATGATACAGATGTTAATGCAGTAAGCGGTTCATCAAAGAACTTTAGCGGAACATTTGATGACGGCACAGGAAGTGGTGTTGCTAAGTATTATTATGCATTCACAAGAGAAAATACAGCACCTGCTGACAATGATACAAAATGGACAGAAGTAACTGCAACAACAAGTCCTTGGAACTTTGACTATAACCTCGGAAGTGGAACTTCTGGAACTAATGTACTTTACGAAGGAACCTGGTACTTGTTTGTTAAGGCAACTGATAAGGCTGATAATACATGTACACCTGCAAGTATAAGCTTTACAGTTGACCAGAGTACACCAACTCTTACAGTAAATACACTGTCTGAAAGTGAAACATATTATTACAGAACAAATACTTATACAATTGGTGGAACTGCAAGTGATGTTCTCAGTCTTGCAAAAGTAAATGTAACAATTGGAAACGGAACAGCAGAAGAAGCAACTTTGAATGGAACAAGCTGGAGCAAAGTTCTTACAATACCAGCAGATGCTGAAACAACTGTAAAAGTACAGTCTGTAGACAGTGTAGGACGAAAGAGTGCAGAAAAGACATTTACATTATATAGAGATCAGACTTCTCCAACTGTAAGTGTTACAACACCAACTGCAAATATATTTAATAATTCTGCAAATTATGAATTCAAGGGAACTGCAAGTGATGATAACCGTGATGCAGTAACAGCTGTTCTGTATAAGAACGGTGTTGCAACAACTACAACTGCTACCCTTGTACCTGATTCTTCAAATGATGAATGGACATGGAAGGTATATGATCTTACACAGGATGAATATACAGCCAAGATAACCGTAACAGACAAAGCTGGAAACACAACTGAAGTAACAACGTCATCTGTTACTATTGATACAGAAAAACCTGTTCTTACATTCACATCAAGCGGATTGTATGATGAAGATGGACAGACAGTAACAGCAAATCTTTCTGACAACGGAATCTACTATGCGAAGGCTGTACCTACAATTACTGCAAGTGTAACAGATACTAACTTTGAATATTCTGAAGAAAACCTTAAAGTTGAAAAGGGTACAACTACAATTTCAACTTCAGAAGCAGGTTGGAGTTCACAGTTAGAAAAACTTTCATTCACACCATCAATAGAATCTTCTTCAATTGCAGAAGGAACAAACACATATAAGTTTACTGTAATTGATCAGGCTACTAACAATAATAGTTATACAATCACTGTAATTTACGATAAAGCTGCACCTGTACTTGCTCTTACAGCCCCACAGGAAGGTTCTACCCATGCAACAGCAGTAGAGCTTCGTGGTACAGTAAGTGATACAGGAATTGGAGTTACAAGCGTAGAATACTCAACCGATAACGGAACAAATTGGACTTCTGTAGGAACTATAAACGGAACTTCATGGACTAAGAATCTCGATAATCTTACAGAAGGAACAATCAACCTCAAGGTAAGAGCTACAGATAAACTTGGACAGACATCTACAGTTATAGACAGACAGTTCTTTAGTGATACAAGTGATCCTACAATTACAGAAGATGATACTATTGGAAACAGTGCAACATCATATTATGGTGTAAATGGAAATTACAACATCACCCTCTCAGGAAGAGTATGGGATACAAATGAAGTTGCATATGTAACTATTACAGACGGAAATACAACATATTCAAGCAACGCAGAATTGGATTCTTCAAGTTCTGCAAGAGTAACATTGTCAAATACTTCTGTTACAGTAAATGCTTCTGATCCAAGTGTACTGGCAGAAAACGGAGATACAACTCTTGAAAATAACAAGGCAAAGGAATGGAGTATTACATTCTCAACAGCTCAGGGTGGAAATGCTCTTAGTGAGGGACTCCATAACTTTAGAATTACAGGTTATGATACTGCCGGCAAGAATACGACAACTCTTACAAAGACATTCTTTATAGATACTCAGGCTCCTACAGTTACTCTGCCGACAATGCCAAGTGTAGATGATACACAAAATACTTCATTCAGATTTACAAGCACGGCAGGTGATAATGGAAACGAAGCCGATGATTCTGGAGTTACCAGAGTACAGGTAATGTTCAAAGCTTATCCAAGTAATGCACAAAATGCAGTAGCAAGTGCAACAACAGAATGGCTTGATGCAACTGGTACTACAAACTGGTCATATACAGCTGTATTCCACGACACTGATTTGAGCCCTGTATTCGGAACACTCCAGCATCCTAATGTCGGTTACAAGAAGATGTTTGTTAAGGTTGTAGATGCAGCCGGTAATGTAAACAATGCAGACGGAATCGGTTCTGGATACTTCCTGTACGATACAGCAGACCCTGTAGTTACATTGGACAATTACAAACTCAACAGCGAATATGATTCAAGAAACATTTCACCAAGTGTATTCATCAGTAATAACTTTACTCTCAATGCAACTGTAACTGATGATTACAGAATTGCAAGTATAGTTGTAAAGCAGGGTGATACTGAAATTGAAACAATAACAGGCAGAAACGGAACAAGCGAAACATTGAATATTGCTAATCTTCCAAGAAATGCAGACAATACTGGTGCGCTTGAACTTTCTGGTACTGGAAGTTATGTATTCACTATTATCGCAACTGATGGAGCTGGTAAGGAAGTAACAAGTTCCAGCTTTACAACGAAGGTAGATAAGACCGCTCCTACAACAAATAATATTACTAATCCACAAGACAATGTTACAGAATCCGGAGCATTCTCTGCTGCTTCTTTCACATTCCGTGGAAGCATAGAAGATAATGAAGGCGGTTCAGGTATAGCAGGTTATCATTATGTATTCTCTACATCAGCAACTGCACCTGCAATTGGAAATGCAGCATGGACAAATGTAGCAACTACAGATACTACCTGGGAATTGCAGAGAATGTTGATAGAAGGTAATGCATTTACAAGTGAAAATACACTAGCTAATTCTCTCTACGAAGGTCATTGGTACTTACATGTTTACGTAACTGATGATGCCGGTAATAATACTGTAGCAACAACAAGAAGCTTCTGGGTAGATAAGGGAAATCCTTCTCTTACATCTGCAATTACAGAAGTTGCTAAGGACGAAACAGATTCTGTAGTTAATGTTTCTAACGTTTACTACTTTGACCAGAGACTTTCTGGAATAGCAAGTGCAACTGATTCTTCTAATGCCCAGAATTATCCAAAGATTACATTCTGGCTTGGAAATACTGAATTGAATGCTACCTGGGGTACAGGAACTAATGCAGACAAGTGGACAATTGATTTTGATTCTGAAGACAATACAGGAAAACTTACTGCAAATACTTCATATGTTCTTACAGTACGTGCAACAGATGTTGTAGGAAAGGTAGATGAAGAGTATTACTCAATTTACAGAGATACTGATGATCCTACAGTAACAATTGAATCTCCGACAGCAGGTTCTAACTATAATGTAGAGAGTATTACTGTACGCGGTACAACAGGTGATGCAGGTGTTGGAGTTGCTACAATTGAATATCATGCAGGTGATGATGCTTATGAAACATTAAGTTTCACTGCAGGAGGACAGTCTTGGAGTACTTCACAGACTCTTGGTACTGAAGGTAATATTATAGTTTATGTAAGAGCAACTGACAGGCTTGGTAGAACAGCAGAAACAAGCGTAAACTTCTACTATGATTCATCAATTCCTACTCTTACAGAAACAGATACGATAGCCGGTCCTGGTAATAATCAGACATCATTTACTCTTTCTGGTACAGCATGGGATAGTAATGCTGTTTCAAGAATCGAAATTGTTGATACATCTGTAAATCCAAACAAGAATTACAGTTATATGATTCCAAACACAATTTCAGACAATAATCCTTGGGATCCACTTAATGCTTCTTGGATTAATGGTTCTTACGATGGCTCTGACAATGCTTCTGGAAGTGCATTTATTACTCTTACTCAGGCTACATCAGCTCCTGGAAGTGATAACTGGACTGCAACTTTTGTTGTTGGAGCTACTGATTCTGCAAATGCAAGTAAAGCTAATTATATGGCCGATGGAAGTCACTCTCTGGTAATTAAGGCTTACGATATTGCAGGACGTGCTTCTGACCCTGTATATAAGGACGTATTCATAGATCGTGTTGCTCCTGTTGTAGAAATAACAACTCCAGCCGCAACAGCTTCTACAAATCAAAACTCATATCCATTTGCAGGTACAATAGAAGAAGCAAATCTTTCTAGAGCAACTGTAACTGCATACAAATATGTAGACGGAATAATTAGTGAAGATCCAGGACATGATGAAGTTGTAAATGAAACTCAAACATTGGCAACAACTAAGAACGCCACTACTGGAAAACATGAATGGACTTACGCAGGTTATAACTTTGCAAGTGGTAATGAGTACTACATAGTAGTTACTGCTTATGACCGTGGTGGTAAGGACCATACAGTAAATTCAAGTGGAAAAAGAGTATATGTAGACAGTACTCCTCCAACAACAACTTTGGTTGGTTCAGGTTTGTATGAACCTAATAATATTACTGTTGATTCAGTTACACAACTTAGTACCGGAAGTACATATTATGCAAAGGCTATGGCATCTGGTCAGTATACTTTGAGTGGTGTAATAACAGAAGCACGTGGAATGTCTGGTGCTCAGATAATACACAATGGTAATACTGCTTCTCCTACACCTCTTCCTCTTACTGATAACGGAAATGGAACTTATAGCTGGAGCTTTAATGATGGTAGTACAACAGAAGGTTCACATGTATATATTATTAAGCTAACGGATGCTGCAAATAATACTCAGCAATATACTGTTACTGTTATATACGACTCTACTTTACCAACTCATACATTCAACGAAGGTATGACACTTGGAACAACTTCGTATACAAACAATACTACTTATGTATTCGGCGGTACTATAACAGATACTAATCTCCATGGTGCAAGTATTATCCTTTACAATGGAGATGTAGATCAGGCTCCAACAACAGTAAACGTAAATACAAGTAACGGTACTTGGACTTATCCTGCAACTGGTCTTTCTTATGGAAACCATAAGGTTGACTTGATAATGACAGATAAGGCTAACAACACTGCTACAGCAACTTCGGGTACAATTATTGTAGATAACGTAGCACCAGAAATTGAATACAGTGCAACAAACGTAACAAACGAAGCCTTTGAATCTGCTGAAACTCTTACTTCTGGTAATACATACTACAGTTCTGCTACGGCTGGTTATAACATTACTGCTACAATTACAGAAGATTACTTAGATCTTGCTAATTCAACTCTTAAAGTTGACTCTGGAACAGCTACTGCTTTAAGCAGTGTTGGCGACTATAGCGATGGTGCATGGACTGTCAGAGAAGTTAAAGCAAATCATACTTACGTATTTACTCTTAAGGATTTGGCTGGAAACGAAACAACAAGTACAATTGTAGTAAGATATGATAATGAAGGTCCTACTATTAAAGTTGAGAATCCTAAAAACGACATAACAAGCGGACAGTACGCACTGGATGCAGATTCTTATTCATTCAGAATTAATGCTAATGATGGAACTGGTGTTGGTATAAAGACCTTAAAGTATAAGTTTACAGACAGTGCAACTCCTGTTACCGATGGCTGGATTATTGATAATGAGGCTATTAATGGCGACAAGTTTGTAGCTATGAATCTTATTAACCATGGTGCTTATGATTCTGAAAATACAAGCGCTAATTCTCTTGATGAAGGAACCTGGTACTTACATGTAATTGGTATTGATAAGGCTGGAAACGCTTCTAGTGAGTTAGTACGTCAGTTCATAGTAGATAAGGCTAATCCTACGACTACAGTTACTGCAAATGGAAACGCAATTAATTCAAACGACCCTGTCTACTTCAATACAGATAATTTGATTCTTGCCGGTACAATTACAGAAACTCATGGTCTTGATTCAAATGCTGCAGTTGTAATTACTAAGACAGCTGGAGGTACAACTTCAACAATTGCAACAATCAAAGCAGATGGCTTGGAAGGTAGTGTAAATACATCAACTGGTGCATGGTCTGTTACAATTCCTACTTCTGCAAGTGGTACAGGTGGTATTAAGTATGATGAAATGACCTTAATCACTGTAACTGTAAAAGATATAGTTGGTAAGACAAGTACAGCATACAAGTACAATGTTTACAAAGATACAGCTGCTCCTGTAATCAATATTACTTCTTTATCAGATGGTGATTACTTTGGTGATAATTATCTTGATAATGTAGGTGGAACTATTATTGATGCAGGTGCTGGTGTTGCTAGAGCTTCTTATAAGCTCAGATATGGTTCTACAACCGGTCCAGTTGTTGCAGATGGACAGGCAGAGGGAACTGTTGATGATTTAGTTCTTTCTGGTTCAAGAGTAAATATTGAGAGGTTGTCATTTGGTTCTACAGAAGGAACTTTGTATCTCATAATTACTGCAACCGATGTTGCTGGAAATACAACAGTTGATGCAGATAATACAATCCAATTCTCTTATGATACTGCAAAACCTGAATTTACAGAAACAACTGTAGGCGCAAGCGGAAAGACTTACGGACAGAATGCAACTGTAACATTCAGTGGAACAGCAAAGGATACTAATGAATTTGCAAGAATTGAGTTTACAGATACATCTGTTTCTGATTCAGTAATTACTGCAAAGACTCTTACATATCCTAACGAGACTGTTACAAATAGTAAGAATACCCCAATTAACTGGACTCAAACATTTGAACTCGGAACTGAATCTGGCAAGCTTGCAGATGGTACACATGCATTCAAGATTGTTGGCTACGATACAGCTGGTAAGAGCACAGAAATTCAGAGAACTGTAGTTGTTGATACAGAAGAACCTTCTGTTGATGGCTTTACAATTTCTGGAGATTATTATGAAGATGGTTCAAGTAGGAAGTGGTATGGTTCTGCAAATATTACAATAAATGTTACTGCTTCTGATAATACTGGTGGAACTGGCATTAAGAAGGTTGAATACTCAACAAATGCTTCTGCTGGTAATTCTGCAACCTGGAGTACATTGGCAGCAGGTTCAAGCGGTTATAGTGGAATTGTAAGCTGTGCAAACGGTGCTAATATAATCACAGTACGTGCAACTGATGAAGCAGGAAACGAAAGTGCAGAAAGTAGTTTGACAATTTACGTTGATACAAACGCTCCTGATACAGCTGAGCTTGTAGATTCAAGTGTAAACGTAATTCTTACAAATGGTACAAATATCAATGGTGTTGGAAATACAAGTTACAATGCTGTATTAACAACAAGTGATACAAGTGGCGGAACTGGTGTTAAGTCTGTTAAGTTTGTAAAGATTGGTAATACTGCACTTAATGAGACTACATATCCAAATGGTATTACTGCGCAAAAAGATACACCAACAACAGGACAGTGGACTGTAACTATTCCTGCAACTGCTGTAAATGCCGACGGTTCAGCAACATTTGAAGTTGAGGATATGGTTGGAAACAAGGCTACCTTCTCATTGTTCCAGTTACAGAGAGATACTACTTATCCTAAGGTAACTATAAACGGTATTACCGATGCTGATACTAATGTTACTGGTACACAGATTAATGGTGTTACAACAATCAGCGGTACAGCAAGTGATAACCAGGGTATAGTAAGTGTTCAGCTGCAATACTCAGATGATGGAACAGCATGGGAAAATTATGGTTCTGCAATTACAGAGAATCCGGCAGCCTGGTCTGTAAATGTAGATACAACTGATACAACTAAGTTTACAAATGGCAATACATATTACTTCAGAGCTGTCGCAACAGACAAAGCGGGTAACGTAGGTAATTCTAATTCAGCTCGAACTACTACAGAATCAACTTCTTATGGTGCTTATGGAAATATCTATGGAACTGGAGATAATGCTGCTCAGTATGCAACTGTAATTATTTCTCAGGATTCAGACAGACCGGTTATTAAGTTTAATAACCTACAACTGACTTATCTGCCACATCCAGACCTTGACGAAGGTCCTGAAAATGAACGAGTTTATATGTCAAGCAGCGACAGTATTATGCATAAATCTAAAGAGATTCGTGGTACTGTTACAGATGATGACGGTCAAATAACTTCTCTTCAGATTTCTACGGATGGAACTACTTATGGAAATAATATTTTTGATAATGGTGCCTGGGAATATAATTTTGAATCTGATGGTGCTACTACTTTGTACTTTAAGGTAACTGATGCAAAAGGCGGAGTATTTACATCCAGCACAACAAGTGCAACATTAGGTTCTTATGGACCAAAAGTTATTGGAAGTGACGGAATAAAGAGATACGGATACGCAGATGTTGTTGATGATGACATCGTATATATTAAGATAGATACAACAGATCCTGGCGTTTCAAACAGATATTACAGAACTTCTATACCAAATGACTATGCATGGAATGCTAGTGTTATAACAACAGCTGCAGTTTCAGGTAGTGGTTGGTCTGATCTTACAAATATAGATATTAACGCTGTATTTGGTGGAACTGGAAGTAAGATGTACATTATGTATAGAGCATCTGATGCAAACGGAATTATCAGTTCTGGAATTACGGTAAATGGAAAAGCTGTAACTATTGCTACGGCTGAAAACTCTACAGCTACTGGCGATAGTATTTATACACTTAAATACAATAATTATACTATTGATACTGTTAATGGTATAAGTTATCAGGATGTAATTTTTGAACTTGATACTTCTACCATAGCTACTGGTTCACAGTCGCTTGTGATTTCTGCAATAGATGCAGCAGGTACAACAGGTGGAGGAACTACTTCTATAACGTTTGATAATACAAAGCCTACAGTAACGTTTGTAAGTCCGACAGCCGGTTCTATGGTATATGGTGATCAGACTGTAGCTTTAACAGGATCTATAACAGAAGGAAATGGACCTCAACTTTACTTTGCTATAGCAAAAGATGAAAACACCAGACCTGCAACTGATGACTTTACAAAAATTGACCAATACTTTAGTAGTATAGCAATTGCTTCTTGGAGAATTTCATTTGATGATCAACAAAATGGAACAGCAAATGGAACAGCTATGGTTTATCATGCTCCAAAATTAAATACATATATTCAGACTCTGTATAATAAGACATCTGAGCAAATGCGTTCATATAGTGATATAACTGACCTTTGTATTTGGATGTATTCTATAGATGCTCTTGGAAATGTATCTGATGATATGAAACATAAGTTAAAGGTAATTCCTTTAGGAGATAAACCGACTGTAGAAATTACATATCCAAAAGTAGAGGATAACGGTTCAGCTATCGGTGGAACTATAAGAATAATGGGTTCTTCTAATATTCAGAGTAGTACTGTAGAAGGTGTTTACCTGCAGATTGACCCTGCGTATAATGGAGAATTTGATAGTGAAGGATGGGCTGAGAAACTTCAGACCTTAATGGATGAAAGAAATGGCATAACTTATAGCATTGCCAACAATTCATACTTGCCGGGTGGAAAAGGTATTGCAACTACTGGTTCTACTGTAAGCTGGAACCTTGCCTTGAACCAGCTTGGAGAATTTAATTCTAAGGTAAATGGCCTATTTAGAACTGTTGCTGTAAGGGCTTATGCTGTAGGTTCTTCTGATAGACATCTTGCTAGTGACCCTGTATTAGTTTACTTTACAATTGACCCTGATAGTCCATTTGTTGGTAACAAAGAAGCTTTGGAACTTGTACAGTATGCTGCAGAGCATATTCACGACCCTGCTTACATCACTGCAAGACAATCTCTTACTTCTGGTATGTGGATTAGGGGACAATGGTACTTAACTGGTTCTGTAGATGATGATTCTGGTATAGGCAGTTTTATCTTTACTGAAGATGGAAGCGGAAAGACGTTAGTACAGAATAAAACAATACAGGGAAGTTATGATTCTACAAGTTCAAGTATCTATGTGAAGGCTATGACATGGGGAACTGGAGATTCGGCTTACTCTGGATATCACTTTAGTATTCCTGTTGGAAAAACTACAGGTTCGGGTGCACTTACATATAAGATTGACATAACAGATGGTTTGTCTAATGGAGCTCATCCAGGAGGTAGTACATTTGAGCTCAACTATGACAATACGAGTCCATCTATAAGTGCTACATCTGCAAGTTCTCAACCAGTTATGACTGCAAGTGGTGTCAACGAAATCTATCAGTCTAATGGTACATACACAGTAAGCGGTACATTTACTGAGAATGGAACTGAATCTGGATTTAATAGAATTGCAATGTTCTTTACAAAAAATGATACTGATATTGTAGATCCTCTGCTTGCACCTGGAACAAGTGGTCGAGATAACTGGTTTGCTATATCTGACTTGGAAGAAAAGGAGGGTATGTATTGGAGCGAAATAACAGGAGCAAGCATAGCAGGAACGCAGCTTACTCTTCCAATAGATACCGATAAGAAGCAGGATAAACTTGTAAGAGTTGGCAGTTTGTGTATGATAGACAATGTTCCTTATGTAATTCAGGGTGTTACTTTGAATGAAGGACATACATCTGCAACTGTTACACTTGCCACTAACTTTGATAATAAGAATAACCTGACTGTATACATTGGTGTGGCTCTTATTATTGATAATAAGACAACGGAAGGTGGATCAGGCGAAGCTTCATATATTTATGGTACAAAGAATATTATATCTGCAATGGATCCAGATGATTTAGGTGAAAGTACAGAAGTAATTTTGAATGATGATGGTGACTGGATGATTGAAGGTGCACCTGGTACTGATGCAAACAGAAACTGGATCGCTTCATTTGACTCATCTAATCTTTACGATGGTGCCATTAAGATGCATTTTGTAGCTTATGATAAGGCTGGCAATAATACACAAATATCTTACGACTGTGTTGCAAAGAACAATGGACCAAGATTTGCCGGTATAATGTATGGTACTGATGAAAATGGTGATGGCGAAGTAGGTGAAGATGAATTGAATGGAAAGTGGGATTCTTGGGTAAGTGGTTATGAAAATCAATATACTGGTCTTAAGAAAACTACTCTTAATGTCGACGCTCGTATTAATGTAAAGGGTCCATTAGTTGTTATACCTGAAATTGTCGGTGGTAATAATGGTCTTGGATATTCTTATAAATATAAGAAAACAGGCGACACTGGCACAGCAGTTGCAGATTATTCTGGTTCAACAGCAATTAAGACTCTGGCAAGCGGTCATGCTACCGGTGAACGAGCTCATAACGATACAAAGATTGAAATTTCTGTACTGGAATTCTTAAAGAATCAGATAGCAGAAGGTAATTCTACATTGGCATTTACTATCTATGACCAGACAGTATATGATTCTAGTAAAGCAGCAACTGCAGAAGATAGAACCAATGGTTATCGTTACGGTTATGGTTATGACTTTACAGAAAATGAATTTACTACTAATACAGCTTCTATGTCGTTACCAATCAATCTTGTTCTTGCAGATGGTGAAGCGCCAAAAGCATGGTTTAAACCATTCTACTGGGATGATTTGACTCATAACTCAATTTATGGATCTTCTACTTTGGCTTCTTCTGCAACTGTAGCAAACTTACAGGGACACATTGAACTCGAAAGTGACTGGCTCAATGCAACTGGCTATAACAGTAATGCAACAAATGGTATCTACGATAAAGATCCTAAGGTTTCTGGTAAGGTAACCATCGAAGGTGCTGCAAACGACAATGTATTCGTAGATGAGATTTACGTAAGTGTTGATGGTTTGACAAATAAGCCTGCTTCAGGAACTGATTCTTTGGCTGATTACAGATATGAGGATACTGACTTTGTTAAAGTTGGTGTACGAAGTGGTACATCTTGGGTTGCAACTGGTGCTGCTGATGATTTGGCTGAAGACGGAATCAAGTGGGAATTTGCTGGAGAAGATTCTACTCAGTCTGGTGGAAATACTATTTACTTCAAACTGCATTTTGATTCTTCACAGATTTCTGGTGTTGCTGGTGCAGATAAGGCTATTAAGGTTATGGCAAATGACCGTGGTACAGTAGGCTTGAATGTTACAGGGGATGCAATAGCAGCTGCTACGGAAGATAACATTGTATATACTAACCAGATGTCTTCTTACACTACTTCTACAACAAATACTGCTTCTGGAGCTATGGATACAGTTATCTCTACGTATAATGGTGTATCTGGAGCTAAGTACACAGTAGGTCAGCTTCTTTATACAACAAATACTACAGGTCATACTGGTGACAAGGTTACTGCGGTCAAAGCAGTAAACGCCGATGGTAAGATTACCGATGCTGTAGATTACACAAGCTATTACAGGACGGATGTTGTTCCTTATATTACAAAGATACAGACCAAGAACCGTAAGAAAGGCGGCTTGAAAGATAACAACATTCGTTCTGCAAACGGTAAGTACAGTATCATGTATGCAGCAAATACCTCTGCAGCAACCTATGCAGCAGACTTTATTACGGTAAGCGGATTCAACCTGAATCCTAGTGCAGTAAGAATTGTTGATACAGCAACTGCAGCTACTAAACTGACAGGACCGACCGGCACAACAGTTTCATTCTCAGGAACGGCAGCTGACTATACAGGATTCAGTGCTGCAAATACCATCGGTAAGAGCGGTTATCTTGAAGTATTTGTAAATGAAGGAACAGAAGCGGTTCCTGTTTATGTCCGTTCTCTGAATAATGTGAACAACAATAATTCTTACGGTACAGCAACGAATACTTCTAATGCACAGCTTACTTCTGGTAATGCTACTGTTAATGATTATGAAAAAGCATACAACCGCGAGCCTGATTATTATACAACAAAGAATGTACTGCTTACAGATGACAGGTACTTGATTCTGTGGGATATGCATAACGGAGGTGACCGTACAAAGAATGGAGGTTATCCAACTATGTTCATGGAAGGAAATGATCCTGTATTTGGATATTTCAATCCATCTGGTGGACCTAGCGGGGCATATGGCGATGGAGCTGGAACAGGAGCTGGTAATGCTAGTTCTGGTGGAAATTACCCAGAATATGCTATGCCTCAACGTATAAAGTTTAATGAAGATGGTACTGAAGCATATACAGAGTATTTAGCAAAAATGTCTGCTGGCGATCAAATGGGTACTGGACGTGATGACAGTGGAAGATATATACATCAAACAGTATTCAATCGTGGAGGATGTGGAATGTACATGATTTATGACAGATATGCAGAGCTTGTTACAAATGGTATGGCTTGGGGACCAGGTATAACTATAGGTACAATAAGAGCATATACTGAATCTGTCGGTAATAACAGTATTAGTTTGGAAACAGTAAACCTTGGTGGCTTACAGGCAGGAAGATACCAATATCCAAAAATAATTGCTAAAGGTCGTTCAAAAGATGCTACAGCATATGTTTATTCTGCATACTATGATGATTATTATCAGCAAATTATAATGAGAACATTCCAACTTGGTACTACTGTGTCTGGCACGTCATATGATTTGGCAACAAGTGGTCGAGATTTACTAAATCATTATGACAGTCAGGTAACTACAAGAAGCACTTATGCACAGAAAATTAATTTTACGGAAAATGGAGGAAATACTACTACATCTACTACAAGATCTAATACATATTCAACAGGTAGATTGGATGGTTCTCCACAAGGTTCTGCTTCTAAATACTTTGATATGAAAGTTACAAGTGATTATCATATTATTCTTATATACTATGATGATAATGACTCTAAATTGAAATTGCGTTATTCAACTAATGCTGTTACAGGAAGTGCTCCTACAACAGCAATTGCATGGACTAACAGTACTGTTAATTTCCCTGAATATGTTGGAAACTATGTTTCATTAGATTTGGACAGCAACAATGGACTCCATATATCTGCATTTGATGCTACAGATTCTAACTTGGTTTATATGTATCTTCCATCTTATTCAAGTACAAATTTGACAAAAGTTACAGTAGATCAGGCAAGTGCTGTAGGAAACTGGACTCAGGTAAAAGTAAATAGTTCTAATGTTCCATACATTGCTTACTACAACTCAACAGAAACTGGAAGCCGCGATAGTATTAAGCTTGCTTACGCAAAAGCAGCTGCAGGTTCTGTAACTGCTGGTGTAGATGTAGCTCCTGGTCTAATGACAGGAACAGGTTATACTCTTGGTGGTTGGGAATATATGACAGTTCCTGCTGTTACTCCTCCTCAGGGTGGTAATCCAAACTTCCAGAATGTATGTCTTGGATTTGATAATGCTGGTACACCAGTAGTTGGCTATGCAGCATCTAACCTTGAGTTTGGTAAACAGCGTCCAGAGTAATTTTGGAAGTAACATCATTCCCTGCAACCTGTAAACCCCACAGGTTGCAGGAGCCTTGCTAAAACGAATAAAGCCCGAACATTTTTGTGTTCGGGCTTTATTCATTTATTCGATGCTTACGATTTCTTCTAAATCTTCTAACAATACATAAAATGACTTTATCTTAAAGAAAATATCAATTTATTTTCCAAGCTCTTGCTCAAAAGGGATATGCAATGCCTTATAGTAAAGAATTAAAATCTCACAAATACAAATCCTCTGCTGATAACAGTTTATATTTTTCTTCTTCAAAATTAAAGCCGGCAGAACATATAAAACCAATATTCTTGCAAGGGAGTCCGATTATAGAACGTATTTGGTTTTCTTCTTTTTCACATTCATTCAAGGCCATTGGCTTTTCGTAAAACTTCACTTCATAAAAATCGTAACCCTCTTGCTCTTTTAGAACACAATCAAATTGTCCATTTTTACCACTCTTTGAATCATCATACCAATAGCTTCCAAAATCCTCTATTCCTGTTAGTTTACCTGAATGTGCAAGTCGTTTAAAATATTGAATCACAATTCCTTCAAAACGATAGCTTATAAAAGTATTCAAAGAATCTTGTATGTTGTTTGCAAAAAAAGCATCTTTTCCGAATTTTTCAATTAATGTATCTTTTGAAAAAATATACGTAAAATAAAAGCGAAGCAGGTTATCCTTTATTTCATAGAACTGTTTTTTCTTGTCACCAGCTTTATTGATAGGAAAAACTTTTACGAGGGTTTCCATATTCAGGAGATTTTTTAATTGTTTATCCAGTAAACCAGTATCAACTGTTCCTAAAAAGTTCGAAATCTCTTTATATTTCTTTTTTCCGTTCCCTATTATTTCAAGAATTCTGATATCGTAATTTTTTTGAATCTCCCTCAGCATAATACTTTCTATATAAGTACGCAAAAGACTGTTTTGTTCAATCAATAAGTTTGAAATATTTTCTTCCAAAGTTTTATTATAGTCCAGATTTGAAAGAACATAAGGAGATCCACCGAAAACAGAATAAAATCTGATTTTTTCACGGTTGGATAACTGTGTATAGAATTGTGATGCTTCAAAATAATCAAACTCCTCTATGCGCATTACGGCCGTAAATCTGCCGAATAATGGATTCTGTTCTTGCAAAAGCTCCTTCATAATCGCAATATATGACCCGCAAAAAACTATCTTGATATTTTCTGGAAGGTCGTCAACAATTATCTGCATAAACGAATCAACTTCCATATCTTTTTTTGATTCTTTAAAATACTGATATTCGTCAAGAATAAGAAGGATTTTTGCAGACTGTTTTTTCAGGAATTCAAATAAATCAAAAATTGTTGGGAATGATATATCAGGCAATCCTAATGACATAGAAACACTTCTGCATAAAAGCATGAGATTTCCCTCGTAGCTGCTTTTTACGCATAAATGATTAATAACTGTTCCATCAAAGTTCTTAGCCGCTTCCTTTATTAAAGTTGATTTCCCAACACGCCTCTTTCCATAGACAAGCACTGCTGTTTTTTTATTTGATTTAAATTGCGCACATAATTCAGAAAGCTCTTTTTCCCTTCCAAGAAACATATTTTATCTCCATATTACTGAATATTTTTTCACAGAATATTTTTTCAGTAAATAAAAACTATATTTAATATACCATATAGTTCATATATACACAAGAAATCTTTACAAAGAAATAATAACTTGTTTTTGTATGGTGTATGCTAGATTAATAAAAAATTATTTCACTTCCCATTCGTTTATGTTTCTTTCTGTGCTGGAAAAGTTTACACCAATCTTAAAAAGCTTTCTTTTATCAGCGGTATAGGGAATGGCATAGCCCTGGTCTTCAATTTGTGTAAGAGCTTCTCTGGCTGATGAATCTCGCTTAAACTCAAATATGTAAACGTAATCATCGGTTTCAACAATGCAGTCTGCCCGTCCCTTTGACGAATGAACTTCGGTGCGGCAATATTTTCCAAGAACAACAAGGGTAATGTATATTACATTCTGAAAACTTTGCTCTGTAACACTATCCAAGTCACCGCTAGTCGGATATGGAAGCAACGCGAACAAAGACTTAAACCAGTCGCGGATTCCATCGGTATCGCCTTCTTCAACAGCATCATCCAGCAAATCAATATTGAATGGAGCCGGTTTGTTCTCAACTTTTAGATATGTAGGCGCAAGAGAATCTAAAAAACCATATTTTACTTCATCATTTGGAAAGCCCAACTTATAGGAAAGCTGTTTTTTGTTCCAATCCTTGATTGTAAGATAGCCACTCTGGTAAAAAAGAGGTATCGGGTCGGGATTGTCTGGTCGGTAATCGGATATATTCTTTTCTGAAATCTTTACGGTTTCAATAAAAAAACGTGGATCAAAATTAATTGCACTTAATTTATTAATAAGAAAAGTAGGTGTTCCGCTTGCAAACCAATAAGAACCCAATTTATTTTCTGAAAAGGCATTAAGAAGACTGAAAGGATTATAAATATCTGGACAGTTCATGCAGAAATGATAGCCGTCATACATGCGCTTTAGTTCTGTCAGGCATTCTTCCTTTGTAAAATCATTTTCTGCTGCCATCGCCTCAATTTCTGGTACAAAGTTTTCTTCCAGCTCTTCCTGGGTAATTCCGCAGATTGCATCATAATTTCTATCGAGTGAAATATCTTTAAGTTGATTTAGATCACTGAAAATGCTGACTTTGCTGAACTTTGTAACTCCGGTAAAAAATACAAAGCGAAGATAGGCATCGCAATCCTTAAGAACTGCAAAAAAGCCTTTGTAAAGTGCGCGGTTTGCTTCTTCCTGCTCTTTGTTTACATTTATATTTTTTAATAAGGGATTATCATATTCATCAACAAGAACAACAACACCCCGACCTGTTTTCTGGAAGGCAAGAATTAAATCTTCTCTAAATCTTTCCGGAAGAGATAAATCAGAATGTGCAGCAAGTTGATATTTTTCTTCAAAAAAATTAAGACTGAAAACCAATGCATTTTGAAGTCCGTTTTCCTTTGTAAACTCACCGCTTGCCAGTGAAAACTTAAGAACAGGATATTCAGCCCAAGCTTCAGTATTTTCGGCTTCATACTTTTCGATTGCAAGACCTTTGAATAATTCTTTTTTTCCTAAAAAATAGGCTTCAAGTGTAGAAAGAAAAAGGCTTTTTCCAAAACGGCGGGGACGGGAAAGAAAATAAGGACACTTTGATCTGGCCAACTTGTATACAAATGCAGTTTTGTCTACATAAACACAATTATTTTTTCTGAGTTTTTCAAAATCCTGAATGCCAATCGGTAAAAATCTTTCTTCCATAATTGACATTATAACATAGAGAAAAGTAATTATCTAGGAATAAATAATTGGATAGTTTCCGTCAATTCTAGCCTAATACAAAATCTTGTAGTTCAGTATAAAAAGCTGTTAGAAGCAAGAGACTTAAATTTCGAGATTGTGTTCTATAATCGGAAATGAAATGAATCTAGATGCCCTTGTCGGATACTTGATTTTAACAATCTGTGCAATCTTTTCGAACAGGCTCCTTATGCCCAAACAGAATCCGACTGGGAAAAACTTCTCCCATGGAACATCGAAATTACACCATTCGAACTCCGCGGAGAGTGGCTTGAGCTAGAATTGACAGATACTAATTAAATTATATACTACTCTTTATAAAACTTCTTTTTTTCTTGTTGAGTTAGCTCGGAAACTTTTTTACCCTTTGATTTTGCATAGGCTAATAGTCCACGATAATCCATCGTACCCTTTATTTCACTAAAAGGAATTGGTTTTAGAGTCTTGGAAAGGCTTTCCTTATATTTTGTCATCTGTCCATTCATAAGTGTAAACCTCCGTTATTTTTTTTGCATTTTCTTCATCAATCAGAAAGTGAAATGGATGTTGAATACCTATAAATTCTGCATTAAAAACCATCATGTAGTGTTCAAGAAGTGGTTTGTCTGCGGCAAATCCGTACAACATACCATCATATCCCCATTCAATGGATTTTTTTGCAGCTATTGCAAATAGATGTCCACCAACACCCTTATATTTTGTTTCTTGATTTATCTGGTGATTGTTTTCTGGACTTGCACACATCCATGTTACATATACAGCCTTTGCACAATCATCTTTATGCAAAGCAACAAGACCTTGAATATCTACAGACCCTTCTACAACAAGAGCATAAACTTCATTTTCATCAAGAAGCTCGTCCCAATTAACATACCAACCATTTTTCTCATTATATTTTTTCAAAAATGATTTTCGACCAATACGAAGAACCTCTGTTTGTACAAGTTCACCAGTTTTATTATCTTTGAGGCAAGGTGTAAATTCATCAATAAATACATTAATCATTATCCAAACCTCCTCATTATGTATAGTATACTACAAATAATTCCAATAGTCTACAAAACAAATTTTTGCAGAAATCATAACCACCCCTCAAAGGGGTGGTTTGCACTTAGCCTATAAGGCTAGGTTCTCAAGCTGAGACTTAAGTCCCATGCTTTCACTTACGTTCAAGCCTATTGCAGTTTGTCACCCGCAGCCCCTTAAAAGGGCTTTCGTACTACTTACTACCCTTAAAAGGGTCTTGGTATTCTTTTTCAGTAACCTTATCCATCGCTATATCATAGGCTTCTTGTTCCTGTATGTACTTCTTTATGGTTGCTTCATTCAACCCAACCGTACTTACATAGTAACCTTCTGACCAGAAATGGCGATTCCCAAACTTATATTTCAAGTTCGCATGTTTATCAAATATCATCAGACTGCTCTTGCCTTTTAAATATCCCATAAATTGCGATACACTATACTTTGGTGGTATACTTACTAGCATATGTATGTGGTCTGGCATAAGGTGTCCCTCAATTATCTCGACTCCCTTGTATTTACAAAGCTGTCTTAATATCTGACCTATGCTCTCCTTGTACTGTCCATATATTGCCTTGCGGCGGTATTTCGGTGTAAATACTATATGATATTTACACAGCCATTTCGTATGGCTCAACGAATCTCTTATATTTGCCATTTACTTTCCTCCTTGGCATTATGCAATAGACTTGAACAATCTCATTGTATCGCTTTGGGGGAAAGTTTTTATAGCTATAAGCTTTTGTCCACCACCCGCATAGCAGGTGGTTTATTGTGAAAATATTTCGCTTCGCTTCATATTTTCACGGGCTCACGAGCCCTAATTAAGTTACACACCTTGCCGGGATTGGCAAGGTGTATATTTTTTTACTATGTTTAGTGTCCGCTACCGTTTCCTACATAGTATGCAACACGATAAAGATTACCTGGTGTAAAGCCAACGGCTGCTTCCCAGGCTGCAGTTGCAGGTGTTGGATTAGCTTCAATACAAGATTTAACATTTGAAACCTTGTAGTTCAATGGAGCTGTCATTGTTTCCCAGCCACCCTCAGGTGTACCATTGCAATCCAAGTCAAGAGTTGAATCCCAGAAGGCAATATTCATTCCATCAAAGCTGTTGACACGGGTAAGGTATGAAATGTATGGTGTTGTTCCATGTAATGCAAGATCGGTATTTGTAGCCGAATCAGCAACAACAACACTTTGTTCAAAGGTGTACTTTGTAGCCCCATTTGCAGAAGCATTTGTTGACCTAATGTAGCACAATTCACCCTTTGTATTCTGGAATACAATGTGCAATTTACCTTCCGAATCAATATCGCAGGCAATGTAGTCTACCATGGTTTTATAATTAGGATCCGTTGAAGATAACACATCCTGAACTTTCCATGTAGCAGCACCACCTTTTGGTGTAGTACTTAAGGCACGAGCAACTTTAAGAACACTATTATCGGCATCATAATATACAATTACAGGATAATTTGAATTTGTCAAAGTTAGAGACAACGACTCTCCCGTTGCTTCAGTTCGACCTGTGTCTTCAAACTGATTTGTGTTTAATGAGTAATTATATCCATCAAATCGCAAATAATAATTTTCAGAACCATCATCGGTTCTATATGTTAATCGATTACTAGAAAGAGTATTTGGGAAGCTATTATCTTGTGCATCAGGTTTTCCATCTATATTAACCCAAGACAATTCATGATAATCAGCTCCATCAGCAGGTGCATAATTACCAGCGGCTTCAGAATAATGAATGGAATTCGTTACTGTATCATAATAAGCAACATGAATAATTCCATTATTAGCTGTATCTGCCCTCTTTATATTCAAATTTTTGAACTGCTGTAATTGCTGATTATGATAGAATAATTCAAATCGTAATGCCCTATTATATTGACGTGAACAATTGACGGAAGGTGCATTAGTATCCCATACATATAAACCTCCGGCGCTACTAGAATTTGAAGTCCAATTATATGAATTTCCACCATGATAATTTGCAGAATAGAAAACATTTACTTTATTAGTGCCCGCAACAGAAATAGTTGTTTCTTCAGGTGGGTCATATCCATGATAAACTTGTGTAGCTGTCTGACTTGTTATTGCTGCATAATAAACATCAGCTTTAGAATAGTTACTCCAAGATGCATACAAAGTTCCACCAGTACCCATTGTCATTGACGGATAAATCGGTAAATTACTACCCTTAAAGTAATCTGTTGTATTACTCTGCCATACGCGTACATAACGAGTATCAGTCCAATTGTCAGTTGAAGAAACATTTGCTGTATTTTCCTTGTTATAGGCAAGGCTGTCATCATTCAAGTTGTTCAAAGACTTAATTGTTGTTGTAGTGCCATTAGCTGTTTTTGACAATGCTACTGTGAGATATCCGTCTTTTGCTGTTGCAGGCATTGTGAATGAAAGTTTTCTACCTGCAGTTACTACAGTTGGATCTGTCATAGTATAAGATGTACCAGTTTCATCAGCCTTTGTATTCAAGGTTATTCCAAGTGTGTAACCATCCGGTTTATCCAAATTGAAACCTTCAATAGTGTTATTTTCTTCTCCACGAAGAAGAGGTGTTGCACCAGAACTTGCTCGATTAGTGTTATAAGTATTATTTCTATAGATTCCTATAATATACGGCACAACATCCATCCTGTAATAGCTTGTGTAATCTACAGCATCGGTAATCTTACCCTCGGCGTCTACTGCTTTGACCGCAGTAATATATATTTGAATAGGAAATATTATGACAATTTATATCTATATATTATATATATTTATAATAAATATAAATTATAAAGTAATTCTATGCGATTACAAAAATCATGATTGGTACATAAAATGGTACAAATCTTGTAAATATGAAGTGCAATCATCAATATAACAAAATCATATTTTATAGAGGTTTTAGAATGAAAAAATTACCATTTTCTATTACAACAAGGGCAGATTCTCCATATTTTTATGTTCGATTTCGCAATGAGCAGACTGGAGAATTTATGACGTGGCTTTCTACAAAAGAAAGAGATTATAATCGGGCTGTACGTAAGGCATGGGATATTTATAATAATGAAGCTGAGCAAATTAACAGATTATCGTTCTATGATTCAATAAAAAAGGCTCAATATACTAAAGAAGATGTTCAAAAGTTTCTGGAAGATTTTATACGAAAGGGATTTCTTTCAAGCTACATACTCAATGATGGAGGGATTTTATCTTCTTCTGCATTTAAATGGTTTATTGATTTTTGGAATCCTGAAACATCAGTGTATTTACATGAAAAAAAGCGTAAAGGATATGTAGTTCATAAAAAACATGTCGAAAACTCTCAAGGATTTATAAAAAATCATTGGACTGAAATTCTTAATGGAAAAAAGCTTGGTGAGATTAATCGCTTTGATATTCAGAAACAGTTTAATCGTCTGGATAACATGAAACTTAATGGAAATACGAAAAATCATATTCTAAGGGCTGTCCTTACTCCTTTAAAATGGGCATATAATAATGAATTGCTTACTAAAGATATTTCGCACGGTTGGATTATGTACAAATCAGAATATAAAAAGAGAACAATTCTTTCTATGGAAGAGGCGATTAAGCTTTTTAGTGTACAGTGGGATAATCAGCTGGCTAGACTTGCTTCTTTAGTTGCAATGTGTACAGGTATGCGATGTGGGGAAATTCAGGCTCTTACTGAAAATGATTTAGGGGATGAATGTATTTTTGTTCGTCATTCTTATAATACAAAGGAAGGATTAAAGTGTACGAAAAATGGGGAATCAAGAACTGTTTATGTCCCCTTTCCTTTTGTAATGGAGCAGCTGAGATATTATGCGATGGTGAATATTCATAAAAATGGATGTAAATACATCTTTGCAAGTAATACGCCAGATAAACCTTTAGGACAAAAAGTATTGTTAAAAAATTTGAGAAGGGCTTTAAATAAGATTAATATGGATGAAGCTGAGGTAAAAAATATAACTTTTCATGCCTGGCGACATTTTTATGCAACTTATATGTCTGATAAAATTAATCCGAAAACACTGCAAAAACAGACAGGTCATAAGACAGCTGCAATTTTAGAACATTATGCTAATCATGAAACTAAAGAAGAGGCTGTGACTATTACAAATGCACAAAAAAAAGTTTTTGGTATTTTGATTGAGACTGCTCAACAATAAAAATAGAGTACAAATCAAACATTTTATTTCAGATTTTTAGCTAAATTCCTTCGTTCACAACAAGAATACCTTTTTGCAGTTCAAGCACTTTTTCTAAAGGGAGTTTTACGCATTCAGCTATTGTTTCCGGTGAGATTCCTTTTTCTAGAAGTGCAATTGCAGATTCTTTTGCTTTAGCTTCTTTGCCGGCTTCAAAATCATAAGTTCTTTGTCTTTCCCATTCCATATACTGATGCCTCCATTGTGTGTTATGTTTGGCTTCTTCCGTCAATTCTTCAATTTTCTTAGAAAAATTGTCGCTGGCATTCTGACCAACTACAACCCTCAAAAATGCTTTCTGCTTTTTATTCAATATTTTATCACAGTTCGAAGCAATAAAAAAGTATTTATAAGCCCTGTCGTTCAGGTGAATGCTGGTATCTTCACGACATAAGTTTTCAAAGCTGTATCGGGCTAGACCTTTCTCAAAAACATCTGGAATGCAGATGAAGATTACGCCGAAAAATTTTGAAAAAAATAATAATTTTTTGTTATTTCTATAATAATTAAAGAGTTATAAAATGAAAATTTGACGTATCAAAAATCATGTTTTACAATTAACTATTGCTATAAAAAGGGAGTTAATATGAAAAGTAAAACAAAAGCGTTTTTGATTCCATTACTTTGTGTTCTTTTCCTATCCTGTTCTAATTTTCTAAAATCTCACTCTGGGCAAGGTCGTGTTTCAATTGTTTTGCCTTATGGTGATTCGGCACTTTCGAGAAAGGCTTTGACTGTCGACAAAGATAATCTTGATTATATTCTTACTATTTCAGGCAGCACAGATTTTTCGATGACAAAAACCGCGAAAAGTGGCGAAAAAATCAGCATATTACTGGATGAAGGCAATTATCGGATTGATGCGGTCGCCTATAATTCTTCTGACTCTACCAGAAAGTTTCCTCTTTACCATGGCTCAACCGAAACTACTGTCGTATCAGACAGAACAACAAATGCACTCCTTAGAATGTGGCGTGTCTCTGCGGCTAATTTCACAAAGAATGTTTGGGGTGATGTGCAAGTCGGCCAATATGAATACAACTGGGGGGCTGATGTCAAGGATTTATATCCGGACTTTGATAAGCTTCTTAAAAAAGGTGATTGCGCTACGGTAACCTTCAAAGGTCTTGCAAATACTGATTTCAATGGAACTATTTATGCTCATTTTGCACAGGGTTATCACCATAATACCTGGTCACAGATTGCTAAGTCTTCCCGAAATGTTAGTTTTAATGCTGGGGAGGAAGTCACTCTTATTTTTGATTTAATTGCTGACGATGATGCCCTTGAAATAGCAGATACTCAATTCAATCTCTACTATAAACCTGATTCTTATGATGATGAGCTAACCATTAATGACTTTTCAATTGAATTTAACTTTGAACCAAACTTTACGGCTCTTGAACATAATATTCATGTAGGTACAAATGTTTATACGGTTTACAGCAAAAAAGGTGCAGATTTCCTTTTGCCTGATTATGATTATATTAATGAACGTGCAAATTATTCTATCTGGGCATTTAGTCTGGACGGCTGGTATAAAGACAAAGACTTTACTGGTAATACTGTTACAAAGATTCCAGCTTCACAAAATACTGAGACAATGGATTTCTATGCAAAATTGAGTCTTAACCTTGCTAAGAATGTTTTTGGAGATCCATCTTCAGCCGGCAGATATTATAATTATTGCGGCAGTTTTGTAATCGAAAAGATTGTTGAAGGCTTTGATACTCTTCCTGCTCGCGGTGAAACTGTTAATCTTATGCTTGAAGGTTCTTTCAGTGATGATTTTGATGGAAATCTTGGCCTTGAGCTCGCTGATAATTCTGATGAATGGGATATTTTCACTATGAAACGCATGTATGTGAATGCTAAAAAAGGTGAAAAGTTCAATCTCTACTATAATTTGCCGCTTCCAGAAGATAAGAGTCTTGTTGATTTGGAAAAAACATTATTCAACTTCTATTATGATTATGAAACTCGCGATGAGCCAATTACAATCAATGATTTTAAGGTTACTCTTTATGGCGAAGAATATGGTCTCGATTATAGTCCAGAATCAAACAGTACAAAGAACCTGACTCTTGAAACTAACAGTGATGGTATTCTGGTTACTGCAAATCTGATTGTTGACGGCGCTCGTGTTAGCGGACTTCAGATTGAAGATGTTGATTCAAAGGCCCAGTTCAGACTTAATGATGATGTAATTAAAAATACAAGCGAAAGTACTTATTCTTTTGTATGGCCTTTATGTACAAAAAATAAACTTTATAATCTTGAACTTAAATATCACAATAATAAGGATGATACAGATTATTATGAAGCTACCCACTGTATAGCAGGCGGCGGTTTAACAGAAGTAGATTATTCAAATTACAACCAGATGTCTCTTTCTTTTGAAACGGCAGAAGAAGAAAGAAATGTTGTAATCAATAATTTTGATGTTGAAAATTACGATATTCTTAATCTGTCCAATGAGCTTTTGGATAAGGTACATAATCAGGGATTTGAAGTTACACTCATTTCTGGTGTAAAAGATTGGTCTAATACCGCCTTTGTTTATGCCTATAATTATCATTTTGAAGATGAGTCTCACGGAACTATTTATGAAGCATTACAATCAAAAGGTAAGTTCAATATCCTTACAGATTATTATAACTGGAAAACTCCTGCACAGATAAACAAAGCACTTTCGGAAAGAAATCTTTTCTTTATTGGAATGAGAAGCTGCTTTATGCTTGATGGCTATGAAGATGGTCAATTCTTCGGTAAGGAGATTCTGTCAGCTGAAACTCCATATACAGCTTACATCTTCCCGGATGATCCTGCAAAGGTTTCTATCTCAATCTCTTATCCAGAAAACTACACTCCAGATTTTTATGTAACTTATAACTCACAGATTTTGAAAGACGGTACAAGGGTAAGTTATCTTACTGCTCAAATCAGCGGGCAAGAGGATGATGTTACTTACTACTGGTATATAGACAATCAGCTCCTTCAGCACGGTCCAGACAACATTTTGAATCTAAATGAATCAATGTATTCACCAAAAATCTACGATGCAAAGTGTATTGCAACATACGAAGAAGCCGGCAAAGAGAAAGTTCTGGAAGCAGATTTTTATCTGACTGTGTATAACTTAGTAAATAATCCAGACATCATAGATAGTCCTGACCCGGTAATACTTGATTAGGAAATAAGGAGATAGAGCGATGAAAAGAATAGTTTCAAAAAAATCATTTTTATCTTTGGGTTTTGTTGCACTGCTCGGCCTTATTTTCTCTTTAGCTTCCTGCAAAAATGGATTAAGCTTCCCAAAAGAAGAACAGACCACGGAAAAAGCAAAGGTTTCTTTTACAATAGACGGCATAAAGTTATTTGCGGATAATTTTGCGGCAAGAGTGGTTCAGTTTAATCCTAATACAGATACGCTTTTGTATAAGCTGGACTGTACTAATAAGGAAAGCGGCGCAACTGAAACTTTTAAGTTGACAGAAATGTTTGATTTTAGAAGTGAATATATAGATAAATCGGTTACACTTGAACTTGGCACCTGGGATTTTGAACTTTCTGCTTATCAGTTTGTGGTTGATGAATCAAATATGGCAATTGTGTATCCTTCAGCTTCTGCAGATTCTTCAGATTCCAGTCAAAGTCTAACGGCAAAGCAACTCGAAGAGTATTTAGCTCCATTTTATACTGAGAATAACAAGTTGTTTGTCGCAGAAGTTTCAGATTATACGCTTGATGATCCAAGAATCAGTTATTCTGTCAATTTTGAAATGCAGGCTATTGAAGCCTCTGATGATGACTTGATTACAGAAAGTGGCGACTTTAATTACTATATAGTTGCACTTCTCCCGGAAAATCTTTCTTTGATACGACCTGTCGAAGTGACGGCAAAATATACAGCTTTTGATGATTTCTTAAAGGGCAGTGCAGAATGGAATGATATTCCGGCCGCCAGCATTACCGATGTTACCGAGCAGTTTATTCAGTTGGGATATATTGCTGGTTATAATGGACCTGTCATAAGTCCAGAAAAACCGATTGGTAATCCAAAAGATGTAATTCCAATAGTTTCAGAAGATGAAACTTCGCAAAAGTATAAGGCTTATAAAATTGCTGCTAGTCTTAATGCCGGAAGATATTATCTTTCCTTTACGCTTAATCAAACAGTTTACGATGATGATGAAAAAACAGTACTGGGAAGTGTTGCGACTTACGGTGGCGAAATCCTTGAAATCACCCAAAAGGTTACAGTTTCAAACTTTAAAATCCCTAAGGAATTTGGAATGAACTCACTCAACAAAATCAGCTATGATTTGGGTTCAGAAGATGCAAGTTTTGGTGAGGATTTAGAAGCAGCTGCAATTCCAAGAACATACAGCAATTTGCAATTTATAATGTTGCCTGTTCCAGTTCGCAGGGGTTACGACTTCTTAGGATGGACAACAAGTCCTGTAAATAATGTTGCAGAAGGTGAAGCCGAAGCAGAAATTGAAATAGAACCATATGGTATTTTTGAAGGAAAGAAATATTTTGAAAAGGGTGATATAACTCTCTATGCCTGCTGGAAAAAAGAAGATAAGCTTACCTTCTATTATAATTCTTACGTTATCGATGGTGAGGATTGCTTCAATTATTCTTGTACTCGCAAAATCCCTGCTATAAATCCTGATTATGATTTGACAAAACCATTAAAAGCTGGCGACACTGTTATTGTTAAGCTCACGGGAACTTCTCCTGTGGATTTAAGTGGTTTTGTTTGTCAGATTGCAGATTTTGAAGGTGAGGCCTGGATTAATGAAATTGGAGATTATAACACTGCTTATGAATATCCTGTTAAAGCTGAAGAGCCGTTCACTCAGTTCTTTATTGTAAATATTCAAGAAGATTCACTTTCGGCAGAAGAGTGTGGAATCTCAATTAACTGGTTCCCAGAAACAAAGCCTGATTTTGATTCCTTCACTCTTACAGATTCAAGCTTTAGTTTCCGTGTTTATGGACAGAATGATTCTCTTAGTCTTTATCGAGACGATGGCTTTATGTTCAATAGACTTGAGTCGGTAGACTTTGAGGATATTACCTATAATATGCCGGAAGCACAGGGAGGCAATTTCAAAATCTACGGAGCAAAGTTCAAGCTTACAGACACAGACCTTATTGCTTATATGAACAGCGATATGCAGGAAGATGATGTATACACTATAGACATAGCTGGTATTTCAAATGCAGACATAAAATCTCTGCAAGGACAATTGATTAATATTGAGTCTGGTGAACTTTTATCTCTCAGCGATTTGCTTTCAAATATAGATGAAAAGGATATTGTCGGCTATTCTGTTCTGACAGATACTATAATTGCTAAAGATGAGCTTGGAAATGAATTCCAAACTGAAAAAGAAATCTCAATTTCTGCAAATAAAGAAATCAGCGGACATTTTGATTTTTCTCTAACTCAATCACTTGAAAGCTTTGAAAATGTATATGTCTTTATCTTCTACTCTACTACAAGTGCTTCAGCTCCTGCAACAATTACCGACCTTGCTGCTGCAACAATGTATTCACCGCAAAAGCAGTTTATTGAGCGTAAAGAAACAGAACACATGCTTCTTGAATCTTGCGAAGATGGTGTAAAGATTACAATCACCCGTAAAGAAGATGACCCGATTTGGAAAGATAATATTGATATTACAGAAGAAGAATCGGGAACACAGTATCGCATACCGGAACAAGTTTTTGCAAATACTGATACAATCACCTTTATCTATCCTTTCTGTAAACCTGGTAAAACATACCGCTTCTCTCTTGGCTACAATAATACTAAAGAAGAAGGCACAGAATATGGACCTTATCACGTGGAGTCAGGCAAAATTACAGCAGGCGGTGGAAAGGGTGAACTTGATTATTCAGAATACGACAAGATAAATCTTTCTCTTACCGAAGATGATTTGGGACGTTACTTCAATATAGAAAACTTTACTACAAGCCTGCATGAATCAATGTATAAAGAAATGGAACTGGATGTGGCGGTAATTTCTTATGAGATTACCTTCTGTTCCGGAAAATGGGATTGGTCAGATAATACTTCCTGGGTTTATGGTCAGACAGATTATATTGAGGATATAGCCGGTGGAGCAATTACTGAAAATAATTTCTATAAAGCAATTGTAAAAGACGGTAGCCTAAACCTTATGGATGAGCGTCTTGGATTGTGGAAATCTCCTGTAAAATTGAACGAAGAGTTCTCAAGCCACGAGACTTATTGGGCAGAGTTTAAGTACAAAATCCAGATAGCTGATTATGATTACGATTATTCTTTTGAAGATAAAGACGGTGAAACGGTAACTTATTCAGGTTCATTCTATACAAAAGGACTAAAAACGGAAGAAACTCCTTATACTCCAATGGTATTTGCAGAAGGAATGACAATCACTGTACAGCTTCCTAAGTATGAAAGCGGCAACATTTCTATTTCTCAGAAAACCACTGATGAGGGAATTGTCTTTGCCTGTGACAGAGAAGGGCTTGATGATAACCTTCTTCTTTCTTCTTATAACTGGGTTCTTTCTTCTGTTGATGAGGAAAAATCTCTTTCTTCTGAAGAAACTTGTACAATTACGGATGAAATAAAAGCAGACTTTAAAAATGGTGTTTATGCCTTGAGTCTTGTTGCTTTTGACGAAAGAGAAAACATGTATGCGGCAACGGCCTATATCACAGTAAGCAATGCAGGTGGAGCTCCTGTAGAAAATATTCAGGAAGAATCCAGCGTTGATGTTACCTTCCCGGAATATAAGCCTGGCGAGCTTGGTATTAAAAAGACAGAATCATCATCAGAAATTATCTTCTCTGCTGATGAAAGTGGACTTTCTGCAAACGGAACTTCTGCTGTAGAACTTGTTTCTTACATCTGGTCATTCTCAACTCCTGATAAAGACGAAATAGTTTCTACAGCCAGAACTTACACATTTACAAAAGTATATTCTTCAACTTTGGACAATGGTGTGTATGCGCTCAGTCTTACTGCCTTTGACGAGCAGAATAATATGTATGCAGCAACAGCTTATGTAAAAGTTACAAACGAAGGTGGAAAGCCTATTCAGGATAAAGAGGGCGGAAACGGTATAAATATTTCATTCCCAACTTATAGTACAGGTGATTTGCAGATTAAGCAGGCTAATACTAAAGACGGTGGAATCCTCTTTACTCTTGATGATGAAGCTGGTAAGTATGCGGATTATGACTTCTGCGTATGGTCACTTGCATATAGTGATGATGAAGAAGTTGTTTCTGAGACTACAAGCTTTGAACTTAGTTCAGAAAAAATTGCAGAATTGAAGCTGGAAGAAAAAACTTACAGTCTTACAGTATTTATAAAAACAAAGAGCGGTATCGTTGCAGATGCCACAATATATATTTCTAAGTAAAATGGAGAAAAGCAAATGAGAAAGTTAGGAAGAATCACAGCGGTTTTATTTTTGTTGGCAACTTTGTTTTCTTGTAATCTTGGTTCGGCTTATAAGGATGTAAATGATAATCCTTCTAAAAAGCCTGATGTTAACGGAACTGACAATACAGCGGAACTTGTTGTCGTAAAAATTCCTGCCGTTAATTTAGGAAGAACAGCTTTTACACCCGATACAAGTGTGTATGAAGATTATTCCTTTGTTTTGAGTGGTTATTACGACGGTGCAGAAACTTTAAGGGTTATAAAGGAATGGAATAACTATGATTCTATGATTGGCTCAGAGTTTGTAATCAAAAAAGGCAGCTGGCGTTTTGTTCTTACGGCAAATAAAGTTGACTATATCGATGATGATTTTGAAAATCCTTACATAATTCCAGTTCTTTTGGGCGAAAGTAAAGAGGCAATGACGATTGAAGAACCTACAGAACTTGCATTCAGTCTTTCTCAGATTAAAGATTGCGAGCTCGACGGTTTCTACAATTTTACTTTGGATTTTCCTAAGAGCGACTACTGGACTGTAAATGCAAGTGTTCTGGATGCAAAAACTTCACAAGTGCTTGATTATAATCCTACAGTAGTAATGTCTAAAGAAGGGGATTCAGTAAATATTTACGGGGCACTTCCTGGTGGTAACTACAAAATTAACGTAAAGTTTGTTTATCATTCTCCAACTTTGGATTTTGCAAGTCCAAGCAAGTATCCAGTTTTTGTTGTTGTTGCTCCGGATTGTATGACGTCTGGGCATGATAGAGTAAGCTATGGTCAGCTTAACATGCAGATTCCAATCAATTATGTTGGTTTGGATGAATACAATCTGCCGGCTACTTATCCTGCTTCTTTCTCTCCTAAGGAAGAAGATAGTGTTGCTTTACCTCTTCCTACTCGCGATGGGTATGATTTTAAGGGATGGTTTACAACTTGGGATAATACTCCAGATTCAAAAATAACAAAGACACCTGTTGTAAAAGATGATTCTGATGAAGAAGTTTTGCAGGAACTTGTTATTTACCCAAGATGGGTAAAAACTTCTTCTGATCAGTTCAGTTTGATTTTGGAAGACGGAACTGAAGAAGATGGTATTACTTTAGTTGTTTCGGAAGAAACAGATGCAGCTATCAGAAAATCTAAAAATGGATTAGAAACAGGCTTCTATGTTCAGCTTAGAAACACAAAAACGGGTTATATATTCGGTACATGGATGTATTACAAAGAATTTGTCAGCTACGGTAATAAATATAACTATCCGTTTGTTGAACCTGGAACAGAATATGAATATTGGGTAGAAATAGATGGTGTCAAGACAGATGTTCTTGCTGTAACTCCAACTACAGGTTTGGGTGAATCTTATATTTTCCGTGAAGATCCTGAGTTTAGTATTGGGGATGATGGAATTCTCCATGCTGATGGTATGCCTCTTCTTGAACCAGATTCTGAGCTTGGTATATATGAAAAGAATGTTTATGTATTCCAGATTTGGAAGGATTGGGATAATTTTGTTGATGAAATAGACTTAAATACTATTCCATCCGAGAATATTACGCTTGATTTGAATGATATTCTTAAAAAAGGCAAACTGTATGGAAAAGACTTTATTTTGAATCCTTATTGCTGGATTTATTATAAAGATGTTAAATATGCAATCAGCTTTAACAATCTAACCTTAAATTGTGGAAGCGAAGTTCAGAATTATCTGACAGATATTGAAGTTCCTGTTACAGATACTCAGGTTTCTCATATTTCGGTAAATGCAACGGACCGTGGTGTAAAATTTGAAACGACTGTTCTTAAGGGTACGGCAATCACCTTTACTGTAACCGAAAAAGCAAGCGGAATCCAAATGGTTCGTGATTGGGTTAAAGAATCTGATTGGAATAAGTGTGCTTTGGTTTATCCGTTTGTAGAGGCTGGAAAAGATTATGATTTCAATTTGATAGTTTCACAGAGCGATCATACTTTGTACGAAAAAGACTTTACTATTACAGCAACTGCTGGTCTTGGTGAGTTTAAGATTGAAAACACAGAAGATTATGATGTTGAGCTTACAAACGACAAAGTTGTTCACTTTACTGCTAAACCGGAATTCACTTTAAACAGTAATGTACGAATTGCAAAGCAGGGTGTATTCTACGAGCTTTACGAAGCTGATAACGGCGACTGGGATTGGATTTATAATCAGGAAAGCTGGTTTGATAGTACTAACGGCACTTTGTCATTATTGGATAAATCTGATGGTAAAGACAAATGGAAATCTCCAGAAGAAATTACTGCCCGAATGAGTGGTCATCAATATAGGGCTATTGGTCAAACTTATGTTGTAATCAGCGGTTACACAGACAACGGACAGACCTACTTTAAGATGAACGACAAAAAAGAATCTGTCGGCAGTTGGGGCGGTTCTCCAACAAAGGTTTACGTTCTGTTCGGCGACTTCCATGAAGAAGATGTTCCTGCAATTTCTGATTTACCGGGTGAACCAGTTACTCTCACTCTTACTAATAAAGAAGGAAGAGATTACGAGTGGAATTGCAATTATATGGTTGTTGATTACGACGCAACTATTGAAGAGCCAATCAGTCTGCCAGCCTTTGCAACAGGTAAATCAACCTTCAATTATTGGGAAAACCGCAAAGGTGACAGAATAAACTTCCCTTATAATTCTGCTCCTAAAAAGTGGGATGGCGATTATACAATAAGTTTTAACGGTGAAGTTGTTGAATATGTTGACTTTATTATTCCGAATATTACAGCGACATACACAGCAACATTGATGGATGGAACAACTGTAATTGGTACAGAAAAGTTTAATATAAAGAGAAATAAAGATGGTCTTGTTAAAAAAGTACTTACGACAAAACTTGACAATACTGATGGAAAACTCTTTGCTGGCTGGTGCACTGACAAAGATTGTACAAAGCCTTTCTGTACTGAAACATATGGCGATATAACCGTTTACGCAAAATGGGTTGATGCTGATCTGTGGTGGAATGGAAATCAAGAAATGAACGACAGAGATGGTTTGTCTGTAAGATTTGTTTCAGATGATGTTCCTCTAGATACTTTGGCTACAGGTGACACATTGTATTTTGAAGTTTATTGTAATAAAGATACAAATACAAAATACGATATAAGTATTAATCAGTACTCTCCATATTTAGAACAAATGGATACCTTAATATATGGAGGAGAAACAAAACTCTTTGCTTATCCGGTTTCTTTCAAGAAGGAATTAGGAAATGATTTACTATTAACCATTGATCCAACATACCACTACGAGGGTGAAGAAAGAGAGTATTATGGTCACTTCCTTAAGAATATTTATTATAGCAAAGGTCCACGTGTTAATATAAAGATTTACAATGGCAGTGAATTATTAAAGACATATGAAACTATTCCAAATGAGAAAGTTTCTGTAGATTCAATAACTATAAATAATGGTATTATTGAAGGCATTTATACAGATTCAGACTTGACTAAGGAATGGGATGGTTCTGCTGGTTCAGAGGATATTGATGTATATGTAAAAATTAAGAAAACAGAAACCTTATGGACAGGCTATCTAAATGATGGCAAATTACAGATAGATTCGTCAAAATTTGAGGATCTTGATGTAGGTGATACTCTTTATTTTACCGTATACAATACTTTGACCCGAGATAATGATAATGGTTATTTTACCTTTAGATCTTATTCTACATATGATAAGAGTATATATATTGAATCTTTTGGACCACATGAAACAAAAATTATCGAATATCAGTTTACTGAAAATGATTCAAGTATAATTGAAGATATTAAATCTTCAGGTTTGTATATAGGTTCTATAAAAAACTGGTATGTCACAAAAGTTGATTATGTCAGTACAAAATCTAAACTCGATATTGAAGGTATTTATTTCAATTCTGAAAATGACCTATTAATAAGATTCTATGCTAACAGCCGTAAGATTTTTTATAACGATCAGGAGTGTAAATATCTTGTAGATGTTGAAGATCCAAGTATTTTTACTGTTTTGTATGAAGGTGAAACTATTGCAACCCTTAAATATACAATTATAGACGAGGACACAATAACATTACAGGAACAAAATGGTGACGGTAATTTTGTTGACAATGGAACCTGGGACAAAAAGAAAGTTAGTGTAGCACTTATGGATGGTGAAACAAAACTTAGCACAGTAGAGGTTTATGTAGGAACAAGTGTATCAGCAATAAAAACACCAGCAAAAGAAGGCTACGTTTTTGTAGACTGGTATTCATCTATTGATTATACAGTTACTGTATCAGAAATTACTGATGATATGACTGATTTGTATTCAAAATGGGTAGAAATCGGTGATAGGCCATTTTCAATAATTTATAAGGGCGACAGTGGCGGTAATTATCAGTGGTCTGCAGGTGAGTTTATTGTAGAAGATGACTGGGAATCAATAGAAATTGTATTTGACCCAAATACTGTATTTGATGATATACAATTAGTTGTAGTTTCTGATTCAGTTGAGTCCGAAGAATCCTGGGGAACTGCTTATTACCAGAAATATCAAGAAGCAAAACTTTGCATGTCATTTAATTTTGCAGATTGGCTTACAAAAAATGATGTAGAAAATGGTGAAATTATTGCAGATTCGTCATTATTGGCTTATGGTGCTACAAAAATTTCAAAGTTGAATGTTCAAAACAAAACTATAAAAGGATTTAGTGTAAAGATTCTTAGTGCTGTTGTAACAAAAACAGATAATACGACAGAAGCTGTAATAGCTAGTCCTGACTGGGCTTCGTCGATAACAGAAGACTAAATAAATACAAAGAACATTTTTCAAGCGTGTTCCTGCAAACTGTACGGAACACGCTTTTTTTTATGGCTCGTGAGCCCGTGAAAATATGATTCTACTGAAATAAAGTATTTAGTGGTGCTGCCAGACGTGCTGAATCAGACCATCTTGGTGCAGAAAAATCTATTCTAAGACTATATTTCCCCTTTGTCAGAGCTTCTGGGATTTCAAAAATCTTAAAGAATTTTTCTTCTGAACCATCACAGGAAAGTATGTAATCTGCAATCAGAGTGTCTGTTTCTGTGGCCTTGATGATGATACGTTTGCCATTATCATCCCTGAGGAAATTACACTGGAGAAAGTTCTTTTTATCAGGCATAACCTTGCATACATAAGAGAAGCTGCCACCATCCTTTGCAAAACGGGTTAAAGCATGAGGCTCTCCAACAGAACCAGTGCCAGTCTCTTCCATGTATGGAGGAGTCGTTTCGTTCCCCTCGGTCTGAGCCCCGTAACCAACACCAATTCCTTCGATAAACGTGTATTTTGCCAGTTCTTTTTCTGCGTCATCAGCTTCTGATTTTTCCGGTAGCTTTGTAACATAAAGCCAGTAAATTCCATAACGCTGATTGTTGATGAGATAATATGGAGAAAACTTAAGTTCCGTCGAAGAACTGTTTGCGAGTGTAGTAGAAGAGTCTGAACTTCCATTGTTCAATTCAATATCCTTCAGAATAAAATTGAGACTTCCCGGCTGACGTTCAAAATGGGAGTTGATATTATTAAGAAAATCCTCTGTGCTTTCTGCATTTTTGATTTTTATGTATTCAGGCAAAAGAGGTTTAAGGCCGTTTGTGCCGCCGTAATTTCCGTTAAGAGGAAGCTCAATTCCGCGGATGATTTTATTGGCACAAACATCACACTGAACCCCAACCTGGCGCAGCTTCATTTTTTCATCACGGCCAAGTTCAGCTGCAAGAACAACAGGACCATATTTAAAAGCCGCAGCCTTTGGATTGTCAGCAAGAGTATATGCCTTTATTTCCATTGGGAAGGTCAAGGTTACTGTGTCTCCAGTCTGCCACTTTCGGCTGATAATAAAATAACCATTCTTTTCTGTAAAAAGTTTTCCATCAGCCACATTATCATTTATCAAAAGGGAAGGGGATTTGCAGCACCAGTCTGGAATACGGAGGGCAAGAGTAAAATCAGAAGTCCCATCATTTTCCTTTATGTCTACTATAAGGGAAACGTTTTCTTCCATAGGAATATTTGATTTTTGACTAAGTTTTATGCCTTTAGATTTCCAATTTACTACAGAAGAAAAGTACTGATTTACAAATAGAGTTGCATTTTCATCATCATGGAAATAAATGCTGTCGCCCAGTTTAGTAAAGTTTTCAAGTCCGGTTCCTGTACAGCACCAGAAGTAGTTTTTATTTACATCAGGATTGCAGTAGGTTTTAAAACATCCGGTAGCCATTGGCTGGAAGTAGGTTGTCATTCCTGTTTCCCGATTAACAGAAGCTAAAATTGAATTGATAAAAGTGTTTTCATAATAATCAGCATATTTGCGCTCGCCTGTCAGCATAAAAAGTGAGCGGGTGAGTTTCAGCATATTGTGAACGTTACAGGTTTCGCAGTTTGTATTACTTCGCTCTGCATCAAGAATATCATCCTTGCCAAAGTGTTCGCACTCGCTGTTTCCGCCTGTGATATAAGTGTGATGCTGAGTAACAAGCTCCCAGAAGGCCTTACAGTATTCAAGATATTTTTTTTGTTCTGATTCAGTTGTAAGGGCACAATTTTCTTCCTTTAAAGTTAGGCAGCGGTTGATTGCTCCAACAAACTTTGGAATTGTTGTATTTGCATGACGATTGTTCAGTACATTTGCTGCTTGTCCTTTACTGCCAGATTTTTTACTAACATTACTTGCATTAAGAATTGTATCAAAAAGGTATTCTTCATCAAAAGTATGAGCAACCTTCATAAAGTGGTCTGCCTGTTCATATCCGGCGTTTTTTGCACATTTGTAAAGTTCATAAAGACAGTCGTTCATTCCACCATATTCAACTGAGAGAACTCGTCTTCGCACTTCATCTGTCCAGTGGGAAGTTCTGTTGTACATCCATTCCCCAAGCTTTTCGGCAATTTGGAGGGCAAGTAAGCCGGTTTGATCTTCACAGAGTTTGGCAACTTCAACCAGACCATTCATAAGCTTATGCATTGTATACCAGGGTACCCAGGTATCAGCTTGATTTCCTTCTTCCAGCTTATCAAACTGAAGCTCAGGTTTGGCAGAATCTGCCATGGTAGCTCCAAAAATAAATCCGTTTTTACATCTGCCATCTTTTCCGCTGACAGCCTGACATTCTTCAAGACCTTTAATCAAGGCTGCAAGTCGTTCTTTCAGACTTTTACCATCATTGCCTCTGCATTCTCCGTAACCAGAGGCAATTCCCTGAGCCGCTGCAGCAAGATAGTGTCCCAGAGTATGTCCACCGATTCTTGTATTTTCCCAACCGCTGTAAGGGCTACTTGTTTTTTCCGGCAAACCAGCAGTTTTTCTAAAATTATAGAGCAGGCGGTCAACGTCAAAGGTATTGATAAAATCTACATCCTTTTGTGTTACATCTAGCAGATATTCATCTTTCAGCAGGACATCGCCAAGTCCGAATGCTTTTATGTTTGTTAAACGTTTAACCGCTGAATTATTTGCTTTATTCATTTGCAACTCCTTAAAACCTTATGCTTTGCTACGGATATCAGTGATTATATTATATTTTTTTATGGAGTGCACCTGAATAATTATAAAAAGTGATAAAAAAAGCCAGCCCCTGTGAATGGATTTGCGTTTTCATAAAATCTATATAATCTATAAGATTTACAAAATCCACAAAATCTGTTTACAGGGGCTGGCTTTTGAATCAATTACCTGCCTTAGGCCGCAGTAATCGCAATCTTGCGTGGTGCAGTAATTGCCTTTCGTGGCAAGTTGATGTGCAATACGCCGTTTTCAACCTTTGCAGTGATATTGTCAGCTTGTACATCATCAGGAAGTGTAAAACTTCTTGAGAACTTTGAATAGCTGCGTTCCTTAATCAGATATTTTGGAGCTTCCTTGGCTTCGGCTTTTTCTTCTTTCTTTTCCTCCTTTTCAGATTTTGTTTCAGAAGAAATTGTCAGAACATTGTTACTGAACTCAATATTGATATCTTTTTCTGTCTTTCCAGGAAGATCCATTTCCATGATATAAGCGTCTTTGGCTTCTTTTACATCAACCTTAGGTGATATAAAAGCTTTCTTGTAATTGAAAGATGGCATTAAGAATCCGTCATCTCCAAATCCATCAAATAAATCATTAAAAAGTGCTAATTCGTTCATAAAGAACCTCCTGATTTTCGCGGCTGTGTCGCGAAGTTTTGTAATTTGAATATGTCGGAAGCTTTACGGTTTCCTTGTAACTGGGAGCTAAACTTGTTCTCGTTACACTTAATATATAGCAATTATCATGCCAAGTGTTTTTCAGGTCGTTAAAATATATATTTTTTCCATTTTTACTCGGATTTTAACTTTTTCATATAACTGATATAAAAAGAATCACTCCCATTAATTTCTTTGTGATTTGAAAAATGCACATTTTTATCCATTTTATAAGTGTTCAACTTAAAAACTGAGACCTTTTGACCCAAAAAAAATTAGAATAAGTATGATTTTAGGCATAAATAACCTTTTGTATTTCAGAGGGGATGCTGGAGAGATCAGAGAGAGTTTTGTATTTATAATTTAATGTTATTAGAAATAATATTTACTATTCAAAAGAAATTTATTATCTTTAAAACGTAATTTTTTCAAAGGGGTTTTTATGGCTGATAATAATATAGAAAATGGCGAAAAAAAGACTTTGGATGAGAATCTTGTAAAAGAAGCTCTGGATATGTTCCGCCCAATGCTTCAAGCTGACGGTGGTGATATAGAATATGTTGGAATAGATGAACAGAACCGAGTTCATTTAAAGATGCTTGGTGCCTGTGGTGGTTGTCCTATGGCTGTTATGGATTTGAAGATGGGCGTTGAACAGTATTTAAAAGATGCCTGTCCAGAAATTACAGAAGTTGTTCAGGATAATGCACCCGACTTAGGAGAAAACGGATTTGATTATTTCTAAAGATAAGGTTGTTTTAATTAATTACACACTTAAAGATAAGGATGGAAAGGTTCTTGACAGCTCTGTTGGTGCTGAACCTCTTGAATACATTCATGGAAACGGTTATTTAATTGCCGGACTTGAGCGAGAGCTTGAAGGCAAATCTGAAGGTGAAAAATTTTCTTGTGTAATTCAACCGGAAGATGGTTATGGTTTTAGGGATGAAGCAAGAGTCTTTTCAATTTCCCGTGACAGATTTGAAGACGGCATAACAATTGAAGTTGGAATGATGTTCCAGGTTCAGACCGCAGAAGGTCTTTCGATAGTTTCTGTCGTTGATGTAGATGGTGACAAAATTACAGTAGATGGAAATCATTCCCTTGCTGGTCAGGTTCTCTATTTTGATGTTGAAATTGTTAGTGTTCGTGAACCAACAGAAAATGAATTAACAAGACTCTCCCTTCAAAACTCTATAGGTGGTTGCGGTGGATGTGGCGGCTGCGGAGGCGGAGGCTGCGGTGGTTGTGGAGGCGGTTGTGGCTCTTGTGGTGAAGGCGACAACGCTTGCGAAGGTGGCTGCGGCAATGGCGACTGCAATTGTGACGAAGTTGGCTGTGAAAACTAAAGTTCACACAATTTACGTTCACCACGTCTGAACAAATCTTCTATTCCGCATCCCAGCTTTTCTGCGGCCATTGCAAAAATCTTTCCGCAAGTACGTGCATCGTCCAAAGCGTTGTGAGCGTCGTAAACAATGCCAAAATGTTCAGCCAAAAAAGTGAGCCTGTGACTGCATAATTCCTTCCAAGCCTTTCGGGAAGCTTGAAGTGTACAGGCATAATTTGCATCTGGCAGCGGCATACCATAATAATTGCAGCACCCGCGGATAACTCCCATATCAAAAGAAGCGTTGTGTGCAACAAAATTGATAATCTTATTTTTAGAACAAGTTCCTTTTGGAAGTCCCTTATCTTCAACCGAAGAATACAAAAAAGGTTCAACAATCGTCTGCCAGACTTCCGGGAATTGCGGCTTATTCCGAACATCCCCATAACTGATTCCATGAATATCTATAAAATCTGGCCGAAAATACATCTTAGCAGGCTTAATCAACGAATAAACACTGTCCTTTTCAACTCCATCCACAAAACGAACTACGCCAACTGAACACGCACTATTTTGATAATCATTCGCCGTTTCAAAATCTATAGCAAAATATTCCATAATTTTTACCTCTTGATTTTAGTGTAACAAAAGAACACTGTCAAAGTGTGATAGACACTTGTGATATTCAGCACTCGTCAGTGATACCCACCTGTCGCAAAATACTAAAAATCTCGACATTCGGCACATTAGCGTTTATAATTACCCTATGAATCTAAAGAATTATTATATCCGCTTTCTTGTTGGAATGTTCCTGCTGCTTTGTATAAGCAGTTTTTCTTCTTGTGCCTCAAACTCTGCTGTTTCAGGCAATCCTTCCCAAAAAACAGACACTCAGGCTACCCAGGTAGATAAGGCTCCAGAATTAAATCCAAAAACAATCGATTTTCTGCCAGATACTGATCATGTAAAACATTTAGGTCGTTCTTTCTTTATGGACGACAAGCTTTTAATGTGCTATTCCTCTACAGGAGCCGAGTTCAATGTAAAAGCAAAACGCCTTGATGTTACAATCATTGGAGATAACAGAGTCAGCGGAAGTGATAATGGTTCCGCCGCACGAATAGTTGCCTTTGTAAATGGAGAACGCAAACTCGATACAATGATTTTGTCAAAATCTAAGGATTATACTATTTTCAATGGCGAAGAACTTATCGAAGGCGAAGTACGTATAATCAAAGTTTCAGAAGCAACAAGTTCTCTAGCTGCAATTTCCAAAATCACAGTTGATGAAGATGGTACAATTTCTCCTACAGCTCCGCGAGATTTAAAAATAGAGTTTATCGGTGATTCAATCACATGTGGTTATGGTGTTGATGATTTGGATAGAAATCACCATTTCAAAACTTCTACCGAAGACAATTCAAAAACTTATGCTTATAAAACTGCTGCAAATCTCAATGCTGATTACTCAATGGTAAGTGCCAGTGGTTGGGGAATTATTTCCGGTTATTCTGGCAACGGGGCAAAACAGGAATCTCAGCAGATTCCACGCTATTATGACAGACTTGCCGTAAGCTGGTCCACTGTTGTTGCCGTAGACCCAAAAGCCGTAAAATGGGATTTTTCTTCCTTTCTTCCTGACTTTATTGTAATCAACCTTGGAACCAACGATGCAAGTTATACAAAAGGTGACAGCAAAAAAATTACAGAATATAAGGATGCTTACATAGCCTTCTTAAAAGATATCCGCTCAAAAAATCCTGACGCCCATATCATCTGTTCTCTTGGAATTATGGGACAGGATTTATATCCGGCAATCGAAAGTGCAGTAAGTGAATATCAGGCAGAAACGGGTGATTTAAAAGTAACACCGTTAAAGTTTGCAAATCAAAATATGGGTGATGGAATTGCGGCCGACTGGCATCCGTCAGAAAAAACACATGCAAAAGCCGCCGCATTATTAACAGCAAAAATTAAAGAGTTAATGAATAAATAATACAAGGCCACTAATACGGACTTAATTAAGGAGATATATATGAATGATATTATGAAATTACAGAATGGCAGCGATATCCGTGGAATCGCTGTAGAAGGCGTTGAAGGCGAAAACGTTAATATTACAGAAGAAATCGCTTTAAAAATCGGCTGTGCCTATATAAGCTGGCTTTCAACAAAAACTGGTAAAAAAGCGGCAGAATTAACAATTGGAGTTGGCCGTGATTCACGCATCTCTGGTCCTTCTCTTGCAAATGCCCTGATTACTGGAATGATGAGCACAGGTGCCAAAGTTATAAACTGCAATCTCGCAACAACTCCGGCAATGTTCATGTCAATTATCTTTGAACAGACAAAATATGACGGTTCAGCAATGATTACTGCAAGCCATCTTCCTTTTAACAGAAACGGAATTAAGTTTTTTGATAAGGACGGCGGTCTTGAACATGATGATATCACTCAAATCCTTAAAATTGCCAGCGAAGTTCCTGCAGAATACATCGAAATGGCAATGAGCAAATCTGCAATATCTGATGTTCAGTCTTTTGATTTGCTTAACGTATATGCAGAATATCTTAAAAACAAAATTAAAGATGGAATTGCAAAAGACAATGGTTTTACAGCCAATGATGAACCTCTAAAAGGACTTCACATCGTAGTTGATAGTGGAAACGGTGCATCCGGCTTCTTTGTAGATAAAATCTTACAGCCACTTGGTGCAGATACTACAGGCAGCCAGTTCCTTGAACCAGACGGCATGTTTCCTAATCATATTCCTAATCCCGAAAATAAAGCAGCTATGGAATCAATCCGTTCTGCCGTTCTCAAAAATAAAGCTGATTTAGGCTTGATTTTCGATACCGATGTTGACCGTATGTCTGCCGTTCTTTCTGATGGAAGCGAAGTAAATCGTGATTCAATCATCGCTATGATTTCTGCAATTTTAGCCCCGGAATATCCAGGTAGCACAATCATTACCGATTCAGTTACTTCTGACCGCCTTACATACTTCCTTGAAAAAGTTCTTGGCTTAAAGCATCTCTGTTATATGCGCGGATATAAAAACGTAATCAACAAGCAGAAGGAACTCAATGCTCAGGGAATTGTCGCTCCACTTGCAATGGAAACTTCCGGTCATGGTGCGCTTAAAGATAATTATTATCTGGATGATGGTGCTTTCCTTGCTGTAAAACTGGTAATCGCTCTTGCCGCTGCCGTTAAATCTGGTAAAAAGCTGGATAGTCTTATCGAAAAACTTCCTCCTCTTGTTGAAGAAGGTGAGTTCCGCTTTAAGATTTCTGGAGAAGATTTTAAGGAATACGGACAGAATGTTCTTGGCGAGTTCAAAAAACGCGCAGAAGCAAAGGGCTACGAAATGCCATATTCTTACGAAGGAATCCGCTTGAGCTTTAAGGGCGAGGATGTTCAGGGCTGGATGCTTTTGAGAATGAGTCTTCACGATCCTGTTATGCCACTTAATATCGAAGGTGCCCGCAAAGGTGATTTACAAAAGCTGATTGCCATTGCAAAAGAACTTACCGACGGTTTTGACCGGCTTGACAGAGGGTCCTTATGAATGAAATAGAAGAACTGCAAAAAATTATCGATGAAAGCTCCAACATTGTTTTCTTTGGAGGAGCAGGCGTTTCTACAGAATCTGGAATCCCGGATTTCAGAAGCGTCGATGGTCTCTACAATCAGGAATGGGATTATCCGCCGGAAGAAATCATAAGTCGTTCCTTTTTTTATAGAGATACAAAAGAGTTTTATAGATTTTATCGTGCCAAATTGCTTCCTGTAGGAATCAAACCAAATCCTGCCCATTACAAGCTTGCAGAACTGGAAAAAGCAGGAAAACTCAAAGCAGTTGTAACTCAAAATATCGATGGCCTTCATCAGGAAGCTGGCAGCAAAGTTGTTTATGAACTTCATGGTAGTACCCTGCGCAATTTCTGTCTGGATTGCGGGGCTCCTTACGATGCTCAGTTTATAAAGGATTCTGCTTCAGCTCCAGATACTTTGCCGCATTGTACAAAATGCAATGGTCTTGTAAAACCCGATGTCGTTCTCTATGAAGAGGGTTTAAATGATGATGTTGTCAGTGGTGCTCTGAATGCAATTTCTAATGCTGACTGTCTGATTATTGGCGGCACATCTCTGAATGTCTATCCTGCAGCTGGTTTTATCCGTTATTTCCGCGGTGATAAGTTGGTTATGATAAACAAGTCCGTTACCACTCAGGATTCTTATTGCAACTTAGTTATTCATGATTCCATTGGTAAAGTTTTGGGCCAGATTAAGTGCTGAGGCTCTATTTCACTGATTTTTTTTGCTAGATAGCTTTATAAAAACATCTTCATAAAAACACTTGAACAATTACTCAAATGACTGTATACTAAAAACAGTTGAATAATCATTCAAATGAAAAAATGAAGGTGTTTTTTTTATGGGAAAAAATGAATTAACCTGTGATTGCCTCGTAATTCACAGTGAAGCAGTTGAAAATGTAAAAAATGCATTTCCTGATGAAGAAGTCATGCTTAATCTGGCTGATTTCTTCAAGATTTTCAGTGATAGTACCCGAATAAAGATTCTCTATGCCCTCGACAAAAGCGAACTATGTGTTTGCGATATTTCTTCCTTACTAAATATGACAATTTCTGCCGTCTCACACCAGCTAAAGCTGCTCAGGGAATCAAACCTTGTTAAAACTCACCGCGAAGGAAAAGTAATTTATTATTCTCTCGCCGATGAACATGTCCAGAAGATTATTGAATGTGGCTTAGAACACATTTTGGAAATTAAGAATTAACAATTTACAATGGATAATTGTCAATTATCAATTGCAAATTGTCCATTGAATTACGGAGGTTTTTTATGGAACAGGATATAAAGGAATTAAAAAAAGAAGATGAATTAGACAAACTTGAGCATGAGACACATGTTCACGACCATCATGAGCATGAACACGATGGATGCTCGTGTGGCCACGAGCATGACCACCACCATCACGACGCTTGCAGCTGCGGTCATGAACACGGACATCACCATGGCGAAGAAGAAGAGGACGAACTTAGCGTAAAACAGATAATCATTGCCGCAGTTCTTTTTGGACTCGGCCTTATACTCGAACATCTTCCGCTTGAAAAATGGCTGCCTTCGGTTAATGCCCTTATTTTTGAAGGTGCAATGATTGCCTTGTATTTTGCCGCTTATATCATCTGCGGAAAAGGCATTCTTCTTGGAGCAGTAAAAAATATTATTCATGGACGCTTTTTGGATGAACAGTTTTTAATGGCAATTTCTTCTGTTGGTGCAATCATCCTTGGAAAATACGAAGAAGCTGTTGCAATTATGATTCTCTATCAGGTTGGTGAAAAGTTTGAAGATTTTGCAGTCGACAAATCCCGCGATTCAATCGAAGAAATCTCCAAACTTAGACCAGACCACGCAACTGTTAAAACCGAAAATGGTGATGTAAACAAATCTCCTGATGAAGTAGAAACTGGTTCAGTAATCATTGTAAAACCTGGCGACAGAATACCAATTGATGGTGTGATTGTTGATGGTGAAAGTTTTATCGATACTTCAGCTCTTACTGGAGAAAGCATTCCTCGACGTGTTTCTGTTGGTGATGAAGTTCTTTCTGGTTCAATCAACAAGCAGGGAGTTTTGGAAATCCGTACTACAAGAATTGCCGGTGAATCAGCTTTGAGCCGAATCCTTAATCTTGTAGAAAATGCAACCGAAAACAAGACAAAGTCTGAACAGTTTGTTACCCGTTTTGCAAAGGTTTACACACCGATTGTCGTTGGTGCAGCACTTGCCCTTGCAATCATTCCAAGCCTTGTAGTTGGATTTATGACTGGTAACTGGACCTGGACCGAAAACTGGAGTACTTGGACTTATCGTTCTTTGATGTTCCTTGTTGTAAGCTGTCCTTGTGCTCTGGTTATTTCAATTCCTCTTTCTTTCTGTGGTGGAATTACAGCTTCTGCCAGAAAGGGGATTTTAATCAAAGGAAGCACTTATCTTGAAGCTCTTGCAAAAACAAAAATTGCCGTATTTGATAAGACTGGTACTTTAACAAAGGGTAATTTTGTTGTAACTCATATTCATTCAATTGATGAATCAATTTCAGAAAACGAACTTCTTGCAATCGCAACCCACACCGAAATGTTTTCAACCCACCCGATTTCAGCTTCTTTAAAAGCGGCACATCACGACAAATGCTGCGACAAGGTTAAGCTGGAAAATGTTCAGGAAATTGCAGGTGAAGGAATCAAAGCAATTGTTAATGGAAAGGAAGTCCTTGCTGGAAACACCAAGCTTATGAATCAGTTTGCTATAAAATATGATGAATGTCCTGAACATCAGGATGGAACGGTTGTTCATGTTGCTTGCAACGGAAAATATGCCGGACACATTGTAATCAGTGATGAAATTAAGGACGATTCGCAAACTACAATCGATAATCTTAAAAAGATTGGCGTAGATAATATTGTAATGCTTACCGGTGATAACAGTCGTGCCGCAAGAACAGTTGCAGAACGTCTTGGCTTGCATAAGGCCTATGGTGAACTTTTGAGTGCTGACAAGCTTTCTAAAGTTGAAGAACTTCTTAAAGATTTGTCTAAAGATGGAAAGAAGCGTGGAACTTTAATTTTTGCTGGTGACGGAATAAACGATGCTCCTATTTTAGCTAGGGCAGATGCTGGAATTGCAATGGGTGCAATGGGAAGCGATGCCGCCATCGAAGCTGCTGATATTATTCTTATGGAAGATAAGCCTTCAAAGATTGTAGATGGAATTAAAATAAGCCGCCGTACAGTAAGAATCGTTCACGAAAACTTAATCGGTTCGCTTGCAATCAAAGGTGCAATTTTAATTCTTTCTGCTTTTGGCGTAACAAATATGTGGGTAGCCGTTTTTGGTGATGTAGGTGTTACAATTCTTGCAGTTTTGAACAGTTTGCGTTTGCTTGGAAGAGGTAGAAAGAATTAAGCAGGAGCAAGCTCTTCAAACCAGTTTTCAACTTGCAAATCACTTACTTCCTGGATTGCCGCAAAATGTTTTGTATTGCGGGTAACCAGTACCATGTGATTTGCAAGTGCAATTGCGGCTATCATGCTGTCTTCTTTTTGGGACGGTCGTCCAATCTTTTCAAGCTTGGCTCTAAGTTGTGCTTGTATTTCTGCGGCTTTTTCAGAAAAGTTTTTAATCTTAAAACTTTCATAAACATCATCTTTTATAAAACTTTCAAGATATTTTTTATTAATTCCATCTGGTAATCTATAAAGCCCAAATAATAGTTCCTGCCATACTGTTGTACAAATTGCACAGTCAGAATTATGTGCAGCAATCTGTTTAATTACGTTAAAATCTGCATCATGCTTAATAATTTCAGAAACAATATTTGAATCTAAAAGATAGTGAGGTTCTTCTTCATTATAATTTATCATCAGTCGTCAAACACTCCATCAAAAATATGGCTTTCGTAAGTATCAGGTGTATTGTCCCGAACGTCAAAAATCTCATCAATCTGTTTATCAGTGAATAGCCCGGCTGTTTTTCTACGGAACTCAGCTGCACGATCAAGAATTGAGGCTTTGGGTTTCATGGCAATAAAATTATTGTACTCATCAATCGAAATTAGAACTCCAACAGTTTTATTTCTTCGGGAAATAAAAACAGGACCAACAGTTTCTGCCTGATGTATAAAATACGGCAGTTTATTTTTTGCTTCGAAAATTGGAACTGTATTCATAGCGATACCTCCAATAAAAGAATATAATTAGATAGCTATAAAGTCAATGAAAAAATAGCTATATTATTAATCTTTCTCGACCTAGTATTGCTTCAAGCCACTTTATTTTTCTAACAATTCCTTTTATACTGTTATTATGTCTTACGAAGTAACAGCTACAAGGCGTAGACCGCAGCAATTCGAACATCTTGTTGGACAGGAGTTTGTTGCGGAGACGCTTAGAAACTCAATAAAATCGGGAAAAATTGCACACGCTTATTTATTTTCTGGTCCACGTGGTTGTGGAAAAACTTCTACAGCCCGTATTCTTGCAAAAGCATTGAATTGTCAGAACGGACCAACAGATAAACCTTGCTGTCAGTGTTCAAACTGTCAGGAAATTACAAAGGGTTCAAGTCTTGATGTAATAGAAATAGACGGTGCATCAAACACAAGTGTAGAAAATATCAGGCAGATAAAAGATGAAGTAATGTTTCCACCTTCAAACTGCCGTTATAAGATTTATATTATCGACGAAGTTCACATGCTTTCGGTAAGCGCTTTCAATGCCCTGCTTAAAACAATCGAAGAGCCACCAGAGTATGTAATCTTTATTTTTGCGACAACAGAATTACAGAAGGTTCCGGCTACAATTAAATCACGTTGCCAGCAGTATAATTTCAGACTGGTAAGTATTGATAAAGTAAAGGAATGTCTTGCTCAGGCTGCTGCAGAACTCAATATTAAAGCTGATGATGAAGCTCTCTTCTGGATTGCACGCGAATCTACAGGTTCTATGCGCGATGCCTATACGCTTTTTGATCAGGTTGTTGCCTTTAGTGACGGCTATATCACTTATGATAAAATCCGAGATAAGCTTGGACTTGTCGGAATAGACAGATTAAACACACTTTTTGAAGCCTGTGCAACAGGAAAAACTGATGAAGTTTTAAATCTTCTGGACAGTTTTTTACAGGCGGGTGTTTCTATTGAGCAGTTGATTTCCAATTCCGCTGATTATCTGCGCAGTCTTTTGCTGATAAAAAATGGAATTACAAAGGAAGCTTTGCTGGGAAACTCTGTTGAACGCTATAGTTCTGTAGTTTTAAATAGCTGGAATGTAGTTCAGCTTGAAAGAGCCTTGTCTATTTATCTTCAATTATATAGAGATATAAGATATTCGCTTTCTCCGCGTTATGAGCTGGAATTGAGTTATTCACGCTTGTGCTGGCTAAATCAGTATGTTTCAAATGCAGAGGTTAAAAAGACAATTGATGCGGCTCAGGCCTTATTGGCTGGCGCTCCTCTTGCTGCTGGAACAGGAGCTTCTGCAAGTCCTGCTGCTTCAATCGCCGCTCCTGCTGCCACTTCAACTCCAAGTTCGTCTGGTACAAAACCTGCTCTTAGTATAAATCCTATTCCAAATGGATTGCCAAGGCTTTCAGGGCTTGATGAACCAGATGAGGATGAAAGTGCATCTATACCTGGCGCTGCTGATGGGGGAAATAGCAACCCTTTTTATAATGGCGGTTCACTGCCGCCTGAACAATCAGTGAGCAATTCTGAAAATCAGAATGTAGAAAAAAATCAGGTGGTTGAAAAAGAACTGGATGAAAGATTAAAACTTCATATTCCCGAAGCTAATATGATTGGTGACGAAGTGGTTCCTACCGTTTATGTTCCGACTATGGATTCTGCTTCCTTCAATTATGCACCTGATTCTTCATCCGATGATTTTCAATCCGACGATTCCTGGGCAAATACGGACACCCCTCCTGACGACGATTATTCTTATGAAGAAGTCGAAAATCAGGAAGCTGAATCTTATTATGAACAGCAGGCCCCTTCACCAGAAGTGATATCTTCTTTTTCTGATGCTTCATCTAGTGCTTCAAAAATTACAATGGCGGATGGAAGGGAAGTACCTGTAAATCAACTTAAAGGAACAGTGCTTGCAAATCTTTCTGTAAATGATACTTTTACAGCCGCTGCTTTGGAACGTACCGGCGAATGGTCTTGCGGATCAGATTTTATAGAAGCAATTGTTACATCCGAATATGATATGTCCATCCTTCAAAAATGTATTCCTGTTTTGAATGGAGAAATATCTAAGGTTTGTGGAAAAAATATGATTTTTAAGTTAAAGTTACTCAAGCAGAATGAAGACTCAAAAAAAGTCGAGCTTCCCCTGCAAGTGAAAATCCTGCTGGAAACTGTAAGGGGTACGATTGTAACAGGAAAACAATAAAAACTTAAAAATAAAAAATATGGGAGAAATGATTTATGAATCCTTTTGAGTTTTTAAAAAACACAAGCGCAATAAAAGAACAGTCTGAGAAATTAAAGGCTGAATTAGGAGAGCTTACCGCAGAAGGTTCCTCTGGCGGAAGAATGGTGACGATAAAGCTTAACGGTCATTTTGAAATGCTTGAAATAAAGCTTGACCCAATCTGTGTTGATAACCGCGATGTTCAGATGCTTGAAGATTTAATTGTTGCTGCCCACAATAATGCAATGGAAAACATTCAGGCAAAAATTAAAGAAAAAACTGCTTCGCTTCTTGGCGGAATGGACTTATCTCAGTTCGGTTTGTAATGTTTGTTCTTGCAAGGAACGACGACTATCTTTATTTTGTATTATGAATGCTTTTGATGAATTAACCAACAATTTTTCCAGACTCCCGGGAATCGGTAAAAAAAGTGCTATCCGAATTGTAAACTGGCTTTTAAAACAGGATAAAATCTATGTCCAGAAGTTTTCCCAGAATCTTGGAAGTTTGCAGGATAAAGTTAAACCTTGCTCAATCTGCGGTACCTGGACGGAAACAGATCCGTGTCCAATTTGTTCCAATCCTCTGAGAGATAATTCCCAGATTTGTGTGGTTGAGCAGGCGCAGGATGTTTCAACAATAGAAGCTTACGGTGAATATAAAGGACTTTATCATGTTTTGGGAGGTCTTATTCGTCCTCTTGATGGCATTGGTCCTGCTCAACTGGCAATTCAACCCTTGCTGGCTCGTATAAGGGATGGAAAAGTTGCAGAAGTTATTATTGCAACTAATCCTACGGTTGAAGGCGATACAACAGCCTTATATTTGAATAAAGTGATTCTGGAGCTTGGTATAGATAATCCTGTAAAGGTTACACGGCTTGCAACCGGTATTCCTGTTGGTGGTGATTTGGAATATATTGATAAAAGAACATTAGCTTTGAGTTTTCGGGGAAGAAGTTCCCTTTGATAATTCAATTGTGATTCAATTGCAATTAAATTACAATTCAATTACAATTTACAGAAACTTAATCAAGACAAAAAAAAACGCCCCATACGGAGCGCTTTTTTTATGCAAATCTATATCTAGCGGAGAAGAGAAAGTACATTCTGTGTGCTCTGATTTGCCTGAGCGAGCATTGCTGTACCAGCCTGAGAAAGTACGTTTGTCTTTGTGAATTCAACCATTTCAGAAGCCATGTCTGTATCACGGATGCGTGATTCAGAAGCCTGAAGGTTTTCAGCACCAATATCAAGACCTTTAACTGTCTCTTCAAGACGATTCTGGTATGCACCAAGGTCAGCACGCTGTTTGTTGATCTTTTTCAAAGCTTCATCCAAAGTTCCGATAGCACGGTTAGCTTCATCTGGAGTTTCCAAAGTCATGATAGATTCATCACCAACATTGCGGAGACCAAGAGCCATAGCAGACATTGTTCCAATGTAAACCTGAGTTCTCTGATCCATGTTAGCACCAATATGGAACCACATAGAACCTGTAACAACATTTTCACCTGTTGGGCGGGCAAAACGACCAGTCAACATGTTCATACCGTTGAACTGAGCACAAGAAGCAATTCTGTCAACTTCAGCAATCAAAGAAGAAACTTCAACCTGAATCTGCATACGATCTTCTGCAGCATAAATACCGTTAGAAGACTGAACTGCCAATTCACGGATTCTCTGAATGATGTCAGTTGTTTCCTGCAAATAACCTTCTGTTGTCTGAATGAATGAAATACCATTTTCAGCATTTTCAGAAGCCTGATTCAAACCACGAATCTGTGCGCGCATTTTTTCTGATACAGCAAGACCAGAAGCGTCATCGCCTGCACGATTGATTCTCATTCCAGAAGAAAGCTTTTCCATGCTTTTCTGCTGATTTAAATCCTGAATTCCCTGGGAACGCTGAGCAAACATAGCACTCATATTGTGATTAATAACCATAATAATCTCCTTATTCTTTGGTTTATTAAAGATAAAACACTTCGGTGGGGGGAATACTTTTGTAAGTATTGTTCTAACCACAACGTGGCTAAAAAACACCTCGTGCTTTACCTCACGGGTTTCCACCACCCTTTACTTGATAATCGGAGACGGGAAAAAAAAGTTTAGAAAAAAAAACAAAATTTTTTAATTTTTTTTGCTTTTTTGGGGAAAAATCAGAGAATTTTAGTCGATAGTCTGGGAATTTTTTCGGCAATGAGGGCAGCCGAGTATATGAACGTGACTTTTTGAGACTGATTTATTGAATAATCTGGCGGTTAGAGCTTCATCTGCGGCAAGATTTGCATGACAAACAGGGCAAGTTCTTCTTACTCCAGGTTCGGTTCCCGGGTAGCAGTGAGGACAGCCGGAAATTGTACATAACTGGTCGGGCACATTTCTGGGGCGATAGACTTTTGAAATTATATTTTCACCTTTAAAAAGTCCGCTCTGGCAGACTGGACATTTTACCTGCTGCAAGTTGTGCCTTAGTTTTTCTGCTTCTTTCAGGGCTTGGGCACGCTTTTTTCTATTAAGATAAATGAGAATTCCAGTAAGCAGGATGATTATAATAAGAACTGCAAAAAATAGAGTGAAAAAGTCCATAAAAAAAATATAAACCATAATTGAAAAAAAATGTATATCTATTAAAATGATTGCAGAAAAATTAAAGCGTTTTGAGAGTTCGTCACTTTATATCACAGGAAGGTTTTTATGTCAGATTTTTCAGTTGCAGCGGTATTTTCAAATCATTGTGTTTTACAGAGAGATAAGGTAATTTCAGTTTTTGGCAGCGCGGGAGACGGCTGTAAGGTTTCTGTAGAATTATATGACCAGAAGCAAAGTCTTTTAGCAAAAAATAAATCGAGGGCAAAGGGTGGAAGCTGGCTGGTTCAGTTAGAGCCGCAAAAGGCTCAGAATGATTGTAGTCTGATAATTACATGTGAATGCTCTTCTTGTGAATGTGCAGACAGTTCTGAAGGCTTCAAAAAGATTTTTACAGATGTTGCAATCGGTGAAGTCTGGCTTGCCGGTGGTCAGTCAAATATGGAGTTTGAATTACAGAATTGTACAGAAGGGCCTGATGAATTAAATCCGTCTAAAAATCCGGAAAATCCAAATGTGCGTTTTTACTATACAAATAAAATTGCCTGGATGAACAAAAAGTTTTTTGAAGCCGAGCGTAATACCTGCTGGCAAACCTGGGATAGCGAATGGAAAAAATCCTGGTCGGCTGTTGGATATTTCTTTGCAAAAAAACTTGCTTCAGACCTTGGAGTTACCGTCGGTGTAATCGGTTGCAACTGGGGCGGAACAAGTGCAAGTGCCTGGATGAATCGCGAAACTTTAGAAACAGATGCAGAGCTTAAAACCTATCTTGATGAGCAGGAAGAAGCAACAAAAGGAAAATCTATAGAGCAGCAGTGTCGTGAATATGATGAGTATGAAATAAAAAACAATGAATGGCAGCAAAAGTGCAATGAACTTTATGCTTCTGAGCCAGGAATTGAATGGGATGAAGTTCAAAAGAGAATTGGACTTTGTCCCTGGCCGGGACCAAAATCCTGTAAAAATCCTTATAGACCGACTGGCTTGTATGAATGCATGTTAAAGAGGATTATTCCTTATACGCTCAAAGGAGTTTTGTGGTATCAGGGAGAAAGTGATGATCACAAGCCTCATAGTTACGCAAAATTATTTACCAGAATGATTGATTTATGGCGTACTGACTGGAATGAAGCAAATCTTCCTTTTGTTTTTGTACAGCTGCCGGAACACCGATACAAACAAGATAAAGATTTTAAACACTGGTGCTTAATCCGCGAAGCTCAGCAAAAGGTTCATAACACGGTAAAAAATGCCTTTATGACCTGCGCCCTGGACTTGGGACAATATAACGACATTCATCCAAAGGCAAAAAAAGTTCTTGGTCAGCGAATGGAAAAAGTTGCTTTGTCTTCAGTTTATAATCAATGTGAGGAAAAGGCTGCCTATTCGCCAATGCTTCAATCTTATTACGCAAATGAAAAGTCAATCACTCTTACCTTTTCCAATGCAGAAGAGGGCTTTATTCAGAAGGCTGATGATGAAGAATTGAATTACTATAAAGAAATGGAAGCTGCTCAAAAAACTCCACTACCTGCTGATTTTACTGGTTTTGAAATTGCGGGAAGTGATTGCATTTATTATCCGGCTCAATTTGTTTTTGGAAAAGAAAAAGACCGTCTGAATACAATAACTCTTTCAAATCCAAAAGTTCCAGAGCCGCTTTATGCCCGATATGCCTGGTACAATTATGGACCTGTTACAATTTATAATAAAAACGGCTTGCCTCTTGCTCCGTTCAGAACAAGCATTCATGATTCTCTGGATTCAAAAGCAGAAACAGAACATGCCAAAATCCAGCAGATTATGACAGTAGGCTAGAGGCTTTCAAAGGAAAAAGAAATGGCAGAAAGAATAGACAAGCTTCTTGCCCACGAGGGTTATGGCAGCAGAAAAGACATAAAAAAACTCCTTCGCTCAGCAACAGTTTTGCTCAACGGAAAGCAGATTTATGATTCATCAATTCAGATAAATCCTGCAGTTGATGAAGTGTTGGTTGATGGCGAGCTTGTAGATTTTCATCAGAACATTTTTATTATGATGAATAAAATTATGCATACAGTTTCTTCTACAAAAGACGGCGAACATCAGACAGTTTTTGATTTGCTGGATGATAAGCTGCGAACTCCCTATCTGCTGGAAAAACTTCATTTGGTCGGTCGTCTGGATATGGATACAGAAGGCCTGCTGCTTTTTACAACCGACGGGGATTTTACACACAGGGTCACATCGCCAAAGACGCATGTAGATAAAACCTATTTTGTAATTCTGGAGCACGCAGAAACAGACGAGTCAAAGGCTCAGATAGAAAAATTGTTTGCAGAAGGAATTGAGGTGGGACCTGAAGACAATGAAGCAGGTTTTCTTTGTCAGCCTGCTAGAATAAAATGGTGCAGTCAGGAAGAGTTTGATTTGTACACGACTAATTCTTCCTATAAAGAAGCACTGGCTCGGACACAAACGGTCGTTCAAAATTGTAATTTACAGGCCGCCCTTCTTACAATCACCGAAGGTAAATATCATCAGGTAAAAAGGATGTTTAAAGCGGTGAACAACTCAGTTGCTTATCTAAAGCGCATTTCTATGGGAAAACTTACCTTGGATTTTAATTTAAAATGTGGTGGCTATAAAATACTTCCAGAAATTGAAGAATAATCTCTAAAATATGTCTATAGTTTACAAACTTTCGTTTCTATTATAAAATTATCTCATCTTAATTCCTGCAATACGCAGAAACGAAAACAGGAAGGCGCATGACAGATATTCAGATTGCACAGGCCAACAAAATGATTCCTATTACGGAAGTTGCTTCAAAAATAGGTATTCCGGCTGAAAAACTTGAATTATATGGTTCATACAAAGCAAAAATCACTTTTGATGAATTAAAAACTTTACAGCAAAAGGCTGCTGAAAATCCTGGAAAGTTAATACTTGTAACTGCTGTCACCCCAACTCCAGCTGGCGAAGGCAAATCTACGGTTTCAATCGGACTTGCTGATGGCTTAAACAAAATCGGTAAAAAAACTGTTGTTGCCTTACGCGAACCAAGCTTGGGTCCTTGTTTTGGTGTAAAAGGCGGTGCTTGTGGTGGCGGATATGCTCAGATTGTTCCAATGGAAGATATCAATCTTCATTTTACCGGCGATATCCACGCAATCAGCATTGCAAATAATCTTATTGCTGCTTTAATAGACAATCACATTCAGCAGGGAAACGAGTTGAATCTTGACCCACGCACAATTTCCTGGAAACGTTGTGTTGATTTGAATGACCGGGCTTTGCGCAATATTGTGATTGGTCTTGGTGGACGAGTTCAGGGAGTTCCTAGAGAAGACCATTTTTCTATTGCTGTTGCTTCCGAAATCATGGCAATTGTTTGCTTGAGCCGCACGATTGGTGAACTTAAAGAACGAATAAACCGTATTGTAATCGGTCAGAATTATGCCCGCGAAAACGTAACCTTTGGACAGCTTAAGTGCACAGGCGCCATTGCAGCTCTTCTTAAAGATGTTATTAAACCAAACCTTGTTCAGACACTGGAAAAAAATCCTGCTTTTGTTCATGGCGGACCTTTTGCTAACATTGCACATGGTTGTAACAGTGTGAATGCAACGCTTTGTGCCCTTGCAACTGGAGATTATGTTGTTACCGAAGCTGGTTTTGCTGCTGATTTGGGTGCTGAAAAGTTCCTTGATATAAAGTGCCGCTCTGCCGGTCTTAAGCCAAATGCTGTTGTTATTGTTGCTACAATTCGCGCTCTTAAAATGCATGGCGGTGTACAAAAGGCTGATTTGAGCAAAGAGGATTGTGCCGCTCTCGAAAAAGGTTTTGAAAATCTTAAGGTTCATATCGAAAATATTGCAAAGTTTGGACTTCCGGCTGTGGTTGCAATTAACAAGTTTATTACAGATACAGATGAAGAAGTAGAGCTTTTGAAAAAGCTTTGTGAAAAGGTAGGCGCAAAGGCTGTTCTTTCTGAAGGCTGGGGAAAAGGCGGTGAAGGTGCTGCTGAACTTGCAAAAACTGTTGTAGATATTGTAGAAAATGCAAAATCAGAGTATCATCCTCTCTACGAACTTGATTTGCCTCTTGCAGAAAAAATTAGAAAGCTTGCAAAAGAAATCTATAGGGCAGAAGATGTTGAGTTTGATTCAGCTGCCTTGAAAAAGCTTAAAACTTATGAAGAAAATGGATATGGCGGTCTGCCGGTTTGTGTTGCAAAAACACAGAACTCTATTTCTCATGATCCAAAATTGATTGGCGCTCCTAAAGGATATATTTTCCCTGTAAGAGATGTTCAGCTTTATGCAGGTGCAGGTTTTGTAGTTGCGCTTGCAGGTGATATTATGACAATGCCTGGTCTTCCTAAAAAGCCTGCTGCATTGGATATTGATGTTGATGATGACGGAATAATTTCAGGATTATTCTAGCATTATATTTTTTCTTTGACCCCGTAGCTCAGCTGGATAGAGCATCCGCCTCCTAAGCGGAAGGTCGTGCGTTCGAATCGCATCGGAGTCATTATTTTTTTTAACTTTAACGAGAATTGTCTTAAAACTCGTAGTAGATTCCAGGTTTTGTAAAGCCCTGGAAGCCATCGTCTATTGGAGAATGTTTTTCGGCAACGCTGTTGTAGTGAACCAGCAGCATCTTTGATTTTATGGCAGCATCCAGGGTCTTAAGCTGCTTGTAAGATGCATGAACACCTTCTGAATAACCGGAAAAATCACAATCATGGAAAATTGTGTCTATTGGATATTTATTCAAAAGCCATTCCAGCTGTTCTTTATTGAATTGCGTGTCGCCAGAAAAAAGAACTGTATTATCTATTAAAACACCATAAGAAACCATTGAGTTTTTAAGACTGTTCTGCCTTGTTGTAACATGTCTTGTTCTGAATAACTTGAGGTTTATTGGACCGACATTTATTTCGAACATTTCAAAAGGTTTTTTCAGAATACGAACCGGCTTTAGTTGATTAAAATAACTGTCAAAAGTCATTTTGCCGTTTTCACTGAACTGACAGCCGCCTTTTAAGGTTTCATTCCAGAGTTTTTTCTTTAATTCATCGGTTATGACAACGTTAAGTTTATGTTTGTTTACGTAATATGCTGTGAGGGCAAGCTCTTCAACTCCGCCAATATGATCAGCATGTGGATGAGTTGGAAGAAGATTTTTGATTTGCGAAAGTCGTGTATTGTAGGAAGTTTCAAGCGCATAAGGACATAAAGAACCGCAATCTACAAGAACGTGAGTATCTCCCTTTATAATCAAAAGATTTGTCTGAAAATTAATTTTTGAAAAAGCACTGCCTGTTCCAATAAAAAAGAGAGAAAGTTTACCATCATTTGTTAATTCAATTTTTGAATCAAAAGGTTTTGTTATCATAATCTCTTAAATAATAACACACATTTATAAAATAATCATCAATGATTTTTTAATATTAAGAATTTTTATTAATTCTATAATAAATCATAACAAATCATTATATAACAAAAGATTATTGGAATAAGGTGTTTTATTGTTGTTTTATGGTTAATTGGAGTGTAAAATTTTAGAACCAACTTAAAATGGAGGTTCTATATGGAGCACACATTTGAAAATCGTGGAAAGTTTAAGTTCAATATTTTTGGCTGGTTGCTTCTCTGCTATGTTGCGCCTGTACTTTTGTTCGGTCCAGTTTCCATGTTTACCGAAGCAGTAAATGTTCACGAATATGTTTCTCTTGCTTTTGATCCTCTTCTTGATTTCCTTGCTGTTATTGCTTTTATTCTAGTTCCTCTTTTAATGTACACTCTTTTACGGAAAAAATTCTCTGCCTATGATGGTTCAGAAAAATCAATCCGTTCAACAAACTTGTATTTTAAATTCTGGTACAATATAAATATTGGAATTGTATTAGGTTTATATGCACTTCTTGCAGTTGGTGTTATCTGGCGGTCTAATCAGATTGGATTGCAGTTTCATAATTTTGCCAACAATAAAGATTCTTTTGCGTCCTGGTTTACTGTTCTCTGGGGACTGGCATTTGGTTTTTCTATGATTGGATTTGTAATGCTGCTGGCAGAAGTAGAAAGGTCCTTGTTCTGGCTTCCTCATTATAAAGAAGTTCAGCTTATGTCTTTCCGGCAACGTACAAATATTGTAATTATACTTGCAGTGGCTTCACTTGTATTGATTTTTGAACATGTAGTTTCAGTTCCGACTAATTTGGAAAAAGGAACTCATTATCTTATGATTAATAAGGTTCTTCCTATTGGAATTGTATTTGCATTTACTAATTTGGCCAGCACATTTTTTACAATTCTCTCAATAGATAAAGGTATTAATGAAGTAAAGATTCATACAGAAGAGCTTTCCAACAGGAATTACAACATTAAACCTTTAAAAGTTGAATGTCGTTGTGAAGTTGGCGAACTTGTAAATAACATCAATATTTTTAGAGAAACTACAAAATCCCTTTTGACAGATATGGCTGCTTCTGCTCAGAATTCTACAAATAGTGCTAACGAACTAAAAAGCAGTCTTTCTTCTGCTTCCAAGAACGTTGATGATATTTCCGGCAATATTGAAATGGTTCAGCAGGAAATGAGCAATCAGTCTGCCGGTGTAGAAGAATCGAATGCTTCTGTAAATCAGATTGTTTCAAGAATCAGGGAACTTAATGGCAGTATTGAATCTCAGTCAGCAGCTGTAGCCCAATCTTCGGCAGCAGTTGATGAAATGGTTGCAAACATCAATTCCGTTACAAAAATCCTTGAAAAAAATACGGAAGCGGTTGATAAACTTGGTGCCGCCTCGGAAGAAGGTCGCAATAGAATTCAACATGCGGTTGGAGTTGCAGATGAAGTTCAGCAGCAGTCAACGGGCCTTATGGATGCAAGTAAGATTATTCAAACAATTGCCAGTCAGACAAACCTTCTTGCAATGAATGCGGCAATAGAATCTGCTCACGCCGGTGAAGCTGGACGAGGTTTTTCTGTTGTTGCCGACGAAATCAGAAAGCTTGCTGAACAGTCAAATACTCAGGGTAAAAATATTGATACCAGCCTAAAGTCTTTGTCTGAGCTTATTTCGCAAATTACTAATAGTATTGAAGAAGTTCAGCAGCAGTTTGACATAATTTATAATCTTGCTCAGACGGTTCGCTCTCAAGAAGGTGTTGTTAAAAATGCAATGGACGAACAGAACGAAGGAAACAAGCAGGTTCTGGATGCAATGAAGAGTATTAACGATTCAACTGTAGTTGTAAAATCAAGCTCTAATGAAATGCTGGGTGATGCAGATCAGGTTGTAAAAGAAATGGGACTTCTTGCAGAGGTAACTAGAAAAATTACAGACAGTATGCAGCTTATGACTCAAAGTGTAGAAAGCATTTCAACTGCGGTAAAAGAAGTTGCAAACAATTCAGACCAGAATCTTCATGATACCCAGGAACTTGCACAAAAGATTGAAACCTTTGATTTGTAATTTTTGCAGTTCTTGTAGTTTTTGGTTATTGAAAGGACTTTTATATAGCCTCTGAAATATTTTGTGGTGATTGAAGAAGTTTATTTAATCCATAGACTTCTTCAACGCCAGAAACAAGGATACCACCCATTCCCATTTCGAGCGGAATTGCAATATCCAAATCATAGCGGTCTCCAATAGCAATACATTCTTCTGCCTTACAGTTTAAATATTCCAAAGCGGCTTTAAAAGGTTCAAGCGCTGGTTTTGATTTGAGGCAAGTATCCAGTCCTATGATTTCGGGAAAAAATCTTGAAACACCAATTGCATCCAAAGTTTTGCGGGCTGGAAGAACAGGATTGTTTGTAACGCAAATAAGTTTGTAGTTATCGCTTAGAGCAGAAAGTTCTTCTACAAGCTTCTGGTCATAGCAAAGATAATCCGCTGGTTCCAGAAGTTTTTTGCGCCATTTTACGCTTTGACTTATCGGAATCCCAAATACAAGAAGTGTATTTCCCAAACTGATTTTTTTTCCATCATGCTCCTGGGCATATTGCTTTCGATAATCGGCAACCATTTTTCTTGCCTGCTCAAAAGAAATATTCTTTAAACGGGCAAACTCCCGCACCTGGCAGTCAACCTGCTCAAAGGCATAAGTTTTGCTAGTGTAGAGAGTAGAATCAATATCAAAAATAATAGCCCGTATTTTTTGCGGGACCTGAGGAATATTAAAAAGTTTCATCTATGAGATTTTACCTGCTGCTTCAATAAGTGAAGAATATTTTCCAAGCCCGTACCACGCGGCACAAGCGTCTCCGATAAGCTCCGAATCCGAACATTTTTTAGTCACAAGCTTAATTCCCAAACGCTGGGATTTTTTCTGCATATATTTTCCGTCTTTAATCTGTCCGCCTGTAACCGTCATGACTTGTGGAAGCTCAAGACCGTTTTCATTGAGAACCTGCTTCAAAGTTGCAACGGCATTTTCTACAGCAGAAATACGTTCCTCTTCATCAAGAGAAGAAGACTTTGGAATCAGAACCGAAATATTCCATAAATCAGGGATTACAGAAGGTAAAGTTCTTACGCGAGAATCATAAATCGGCTTAGAAGAACAGAAATTGAAGCCTTCACTGGAACCGCTTCTGTCGCAAAGCTGGCCGTCAGAAAGGGTGTTAGTTCCAATCAGGGCTGCAACAAAATCAGGGCCGCCACTAAAAACAGGAATTCCTGTGGGTAATTCAAAAAATTCAGCTGCTTCCTCGGTAACTCTTCCGCATATCTGACCAATTCCTAAAAAAGGAGGCATTTTTGTAGGGTCAAAATCAAGCTTGACTAATTCTTCGGTAGTCCAATAAGCTTCTTCAAAGCGTTTTTCCGGCAGAATTGTACAGGCGGCGTTGGTAAGACGGCTGATTAGATATTCAGGCCCGGAATACAAATAAGTTGTGTTTTTGTATTCAGTAGGGAATAAATATTTGAAGGCATTTATTCTAGGGATAAAGAGACTTTTTGTGCCGGCAAGATTATCAGATAAGGCGGTTATGCCTGCAATGTCTTCATTCCAGCATAAAGTTAGTCCACGGTCAGAAACCAGAGTCGGTCCGTTTCCCGAAATTGAGACTGTAACGATAGAAACATCGCCACTTAATTTTGAAACTGCGCTTTTTAATGCCCAGAACCAGGCTTCCGCAATAAACCTGTTTTGTGGGGCAGAAAAAGAGGTTTTATAAAAAGAAACGACTTCACCATTTTCAGAAATTAAACCTGCTTTTAGTGAAGTCGTTCCGATATCAACAGCAAGAACTGTTTCAACCATCTTTATTTGTTTTCCTCTGATGCAGCTTCTGCAGGTGTGGCAGCAGGTGCATTCTGGATTTTTACGATTTTCTCAATGATATTGCGGTTATCGAGAAGATCGCTTAAAGATTGATTATAGTGAATGCGTGTAATAACATTTGCAAACAATCCGCTTACATCTGTACTTATGTACCATTCACGATTTAATAGTTCTTCATGATAAACAGCGTTTGTTCCAATAATTCTGTAGAACAAGCCCTCTTTATATGCCTGGTCAAATTGCTCAATTGCATTGCCGGTAAAGAAAGGAAGGCTGATTGCACAAATTACTTTTGTAGCGCCCTGTTCTTTAAGGAAGCCCATTGCTTTAAGAAGAGTTCCACCTGTTCCAAGCATATCATCTGCAATGAAAGCAACTTTACCTTTTACATCTCCAAGAAGTTTTACGGCTTTAATGTTTGTTGAATGTGCATCTTGTGTAACAATTGAATAATCACGCTCTTTGTAAATCATAGCAAGCGGAAGCTTTAAGCCGGAAGCATAGAACTTATTGCGGTCGATTGCACCGGTATCTGGAGAAACGATAACTAAGTCTTCAGTTTTACCAGTCAAATCAACAATTTTACTAAGCTCGCGGATAATCTGATAGCTGGCATGCAAATTGTCAAGATTGCAGCAGGAGAATGCGTTAGGGATTTCGCGGGAATGTAAATCGAGAGTGATGATTCTGGAAACGCCCTGCATTTCATAGATGTGTCCTAAAAGACTTGCCGTAAGTCCTTCACGACCCTTGCGTTTGTGCTGTCTTGCATAAGGATAAGCTGGAACTACCAGAGTGATTTTTCCTGCTCCTGCCATACGAACAGCATCAATAGTAACCAGTAAAGACATTACGTGGTCATTAACTGTCATCACGACATTGTTCTTACCATCGTTTAATTTAAGAACTTCGTGATTTTCAACATCCTGGAAAATAAAAACATCTTTTCCACGGACAGTATCTAACAATTCGGTCTTAACCTCACCGTTAGCAAAATAAGTAAACCGTGCATTAACCTTGAATACAGGCGGTCTGTACTTATCTGTAGCACCCCTTATACAAAGGTCACTAGTTTGCAAATCATTCTGCAAATTAATTCTTCGTATAAGCTCTTCTTTACTCAGCTCATAACGCTTAGACAATAACGCTTAGACAATACATCGTTCTTCAAAGTGAAGCGGTGTTTGTACATGTGTTTAAGGTGCGTTATGACTTCATTGGCGAAAGCTTCGCCACCAGGACAGGCAACAATCGCTAGACTTGTTGGCTCGGTATAAGGCATAAAAGACCTCCGAGGTTTAAAACCTCTTTTATAGTGTTTATATGCTCATAATATATCATATTTAGTGTTTTACTGCAAATGTAGGGGAAAATACTGATTAAAAAAGTTGGACAAAAAAATAGAAAAAAATAAAAAAAGGGAGAAGATATGTCAAATAATAAAAATATAATCTCAGAGACAGAATCGTTACAGAATTGGAATAATCTTCCTTATGTTTCTATTAAATCCGAAATGATAATGACTATTAAACAGCTTGATTCTGCAATAAGAAACAGAAAGTCTAAGGTTCTTGATTTTTATAAGGGGGAGCTTGTTATTGTTGGTACATATTGTGGTATTGACAGTACAGATTTTGCTCTAAGTCTTTTGAATAAATTGGGCGAGCAAAAGTTATCTGCTGCTTATATATCAACTGGAAGTATGGATTACGAAAGTATCGGGCAAAAGCTGCTCTCTTTTAGTGCTGGGGGGCAGCAATAAGAAAATAAAATCGGCAGAAATACGCCCTGATGATTTAAAAAAGATTGAAAAATCTGCTGGTGAGTTGTTTGAATCTCCCCTGCTGATAAAGAGCAGTCCTAATTGCAGTTTAGAAAAGCTTGAGT
>CADCLG010000014.1 GCA_902802305.1 uncultured Spirochaetaceae bacterium | reverse complement strand
GAACTCGCCGCCTTTTACTCCTTCGTACGATGCAAACTGTGCGATGCAGTATTCGTAGGTGCGGCCCAGCAGGTCTTTGCTTGCTTCGGTGTCGCTCATATCCATGTTGCAATCATGGCTTTGTCTAGAATTGTGCCGATTTCCGGTGTGTGGGCTGTCTTTGCAATTTCTGACCAGCGAGAATGTGTCCCCAAAGTTCGCAGGCTGCGGCCCAAATCTGCTGTTCAAAGCCGATTGTTGCGGAAGATGATTTAGCTTTTGGGGGTTTTGATTTTGCCATGATTATTTCCTTTCTTTTTGTTTATTCTATTATAACACAGGTTATGGCAAAAAAATAGGCTCACACTTTTAAGTGTAAGCCTTTATTTTAGCGGGAGCAGGACTCGAACCTTGATGGCCTCCGGGTTATGAGGAGACCAGAGAGAACTGTACCACGCTTTACCCATGAATATTTAACGATAATTTAAATGAATTTAATGGTGTTTTTGCTGTTTGGTCAAGCAAAATGCTATATCCAACTATAACGAAAAATACTTTTTTCTACCCATTTTTACTACCAAACTGTGGTAGTCGGGAATTTTTCCCGATTACTTGTGATGCCTACACAAGAATAATTGTTTTATTATATTTACCATATTTTTTATCAAACATATTAATAATCGCATTGAAGCATTTATCATCTGTTAATATTATGTATTTTCTATAATGGGATAATATTAATGAGTCAAAAATGTTGTTTTTATCAATCATAGTGACTTCGGTTGAGCCATCTTGTTTTTTTATGACACCAGAGTAATTAAAATATGCATCCATAAAAGATGTATAATATTTGATGATTCCTGGCAAGCAAGATTTTGTAAGATAACAGAAGTACATAAGACTTAAAAATTTCAACATCGAAAAATTTTGAATACCTAAATAACTTGATAAAACTACAGGAGGAGTTCCATTTTGAATACATTGAGATGTCGGTCTTATTTTAGAGCGATTAATTGTTGGGTCTTGATTTATAAGTTTATTATTATTTTTTGCAAAATACTTGATTTCTAGATAATTTGAATCAATACTCGATATATTGCCAGCACAGATTTTATTATAAATTTCTATAACTTCATCAATGTATGTAAATGTAAGTTCTGTTAATTGTTTATTTATAAGTTTATGTTTTGTTTTGGCTTTTTGAGTAGAAGTATAATAATTAGTAAGGTAGTTGAGTATTTGTGTATGTATTAATGCGATTTGGGATTTAAAATGATTTTGAGTATAATATCTAAATGCTTTAATTTTAACTTTATTTATTTTTCTTTTGTTTTGTCTACATAAAGAATCGATAATAAACTGTTGAAATAATAACAGAAATACTCTAAAGAAATCAGCTTCGCAATTCATTTTTTCATTAATAATATAACTACTACAATCTACTATTGGTAATACAACTGGATTTGTGTTGTTGTTTTTTAGTTTATATGCATATTTATTTTCTTCTGCAGGTATTCGTTCAAAATTATACTGTAAGTATAGAGCAGCTAGTTGTGCTGAAATATTATTTTTAAAATTACAAGGTATTACCTTTATGTCATTATCAGAAATATATTTTAAAAATTTAAATTTGAAATCAATAGAGTTTCCTTGGTTTGCAATTATTTCTGAGATAACCCATTCAGATGTATATAATTGTTTATCTCCTAAATATTTCATTACTTTAACACAATTTTGCATATTTGTAGGTTGATATGGATTGGTTAATGAATAAGGATTTACAGTTGGATTTTGATTAATTAATTTTTGAGTCCCTAGAAAAATATAAAATAAATTACTATCCAAAATATACTTTTTATTACTAAACATTTTTTTACCAGATTATAAGAGTTACATCAAAAGTCATAGTAAATATAACTTTTGATGATAATTATCTTTTCTATAAATTTTGCAAAGGATTAAAAGAACCTGTATCAAGTCCTTTAATAATAGAAATACTTTTCTTAGAAAATTTCTCAACTCCAGAACCATCTTTAAACCAAACATTTATATCTTCTGTTGTAAAGAAATCTTCTCTTGTAACTCCAAGTTCAGTCATAAATTTTTTTAATATCGATTCGACAAATTCAGTTGAAAACGGTTTTTCCTTACTTAATGAGATGTCCCAAAATGTAGGAAGTAAATACAACATATATTTTAAGCCAGCCATTTTTATCGCTGGTCCAGCTTTTTTTACAAGTTGAGGAGATGTTTCTGTAAACTTGAAACCTGTAACATTTTCCCACGCAATTAAATATGCATTTATGACTTTTACAATTTGCTCTTCATTTAGTGAATTTTTATCATATTGAAGTTCATTTATTTCTGCTTTTTTTATAGCTTGAATCACTTGTTTACTTTTTACACCATACTTAATATTTTCTGCACCCATTATAATATGTCCCTTTAATGGATAAGATGTATTTAGTTTAGAAACAAGAGAGAATAATTCTTTTTCATCATCTGTTAACATATTCAATTTATCCCTAAACCAAAGTAAAAGATTTGCGTTAACAGGCTGCTGCTTTTCATTACAGCTAATAAAAATTCTCCTTTCTTCATCAAGTGAGGGAGTTACGTATAGGCAGAATCCTAATTCGTAAATAGTATCTGTGCTCATATTACAATAATCATCTAAAAAAGAATAAAGTCTATGCTGACCATCCAAAACGTCGATCGCATCCTTAAAGTCAGAATATTCTTTTTCGTTTTCAGGAAATTCCATAAAGAATAGATTATTATCAAAATCGCATTTATGAATTTTTAGACGAGTATCTTTTGTTGCAATTGTAAGTGTATTTGGAAGTATTCCATTTGAATTTGAAGAATATTTTGCAATTTCTTTTAATTTTTTTAACATTAAAGGTCTTTGTGCATCTTGCATTTCGCCTGCTTCGACTTTTGTTGCAATTTTAACCAATATTCGAGGGTCTGTTTTACCAATATAACATATTGTATTATATTGTGTAATTTTTTGAAGATAAATCTTTTTCATTTGTAACTCCTAGTTTATGATAAACCAATTAAATTTCTAAATAGATAATCTGTACTTGCACTTTTACATAAATTACACATATGACAAAGTGCTTGATAGTTTTCCTTAAGTTCATCTCCTACCAATGCAAACGGGATTATATGATCTACATGAATCTTTTCCACAATTGAACCTAGAGGTTCTCCACAAGCTAAACAAAGTCCTTTTTGTTGTTCAATTAAATGCTTCTTGTATACTGATAAATCTTTGCGATTATTATTTTTTTGAAAATGCGCTATAAACCAAGTAGACATTAATTCAGCTTGCTGATTATCAATATCTTGATTAAATTCCTTTTTTACTATTATTTGTGTAATTCGAGTTTTATTATTTCCAGCTTCCTTAAATAATTGTTTGACTTTGTTTTTATAAGTAATTTCTTTATCCATACGCAGGCACATCTTTTTAAATAAATTTAGCAAGAATGCTTTTTCGTATTCTTTTCTTACAGCTGGTTGACTTAGAAATGCCTCATAATTCATAACACAATCCCTAATATATAAAATCTTTTTCCATAATTATAGCATAATTATATTGAATAAGCCTAACTTGTTCTAACTCTGACTATTTATATAAATAAAGTCTATTTTTCCTTATTTTTACTATTATAATTCAATAGGTAAATCAATTCCATAATAAGGTTCAGATTCATGAACTTCCAAAATATCCTGAAGTGGTACATCTGAATATTTATAAATCTTTTCCTTGTATTTTTCTTTTATAGAAATATCATCAAGTTCTATTCTTCGTTTCTTTGATAATTCAAGAAAATCAGAGCGTTGTTCTAATCCTAAATAACGCCTTCCCAAAATATTAGCTGCAATTCCTGTAGTTGCAGAGCCAGAAAAAGGATCCAAAATCCAGGCATTTTCTTTGGTTGAAGCTAATATAATTCTTCCTAACAACGGAAGTGGCTTTTGAGTAGGATGCTTTCCGCATGATTTTTCCCATTTAGCAATAGCTGGTAAATTCCATATATCTCGCATTTGAGTTCCACCATTTATGGATTTCATTAAATCATAATTGAAATAGTGTGGCGTTCTTTTTTCTTTTCTAGCCCAAATAATGAATTCAGTCGAGTGAGTGAAAAATCTACATGATAAGTTTGGAGGAGGATTAGTTTTTGCCCAAGTAATTACATTGAGAATCCTGAAGTTTAACTCATTTAGCATTTGAGCTACTGAAAAAATATTGTGGTAGGTTCCAGAAATCCAAATGGTGCCATCTTTTTTTAGTTTATCTCTGCAAAGAGAAATCCATTGACGATTGAAATTATTATCTTTTTCAAAACCTTGAGACTTATCCCAATCACCTTTATTTACAGAAACTTGTTTTCCACTTTGAACAGATATACCTCCATTTGATAAAAAGTAAGGAGGATCTGCAAAGATCATATCGAATTCAAAATCAATATTTGGAAGAAGTTCCAGACAATTGCCTTGTGAAAGAGTAAAGTCTAAGTTTTCTGAACGAAACCAAGCAGAAATAGAAATAGTAACACCTCATTTTTATCTAAATGTAGCAGTAGAAACTACTGAGAAAATGTCTGGACTTGTTTTTAATTGTTCTAATAATCTTTTGAACATATATGCACCCGGATAATTTGTTTTTTCTTGATGCATTAATAATTTAGCCAGCAATAAAAGAAATTTTACGCTATATTCTCCTTTTTCAGCTAATTCTTCATAATTTGCAGCTTCTTTGTTTACTTCATTTTGAAGTTTTATTGTATCTAGTAGTTCAGCACGTTCCTTATCTGATTTTATGGGCGTAACTGTTTTCCAATATTCAATTAAGAAATCAATAAATTTCTGAGTTGATGTAGGATTTTCATTTTGTTTTATTAACAAATCAACTGCCCAATGAATATGCTTTGGAGTTCTTGGATTTGTCCATCTTCCATTTATGAATTGACGATATTTTACGATTATATCAAAATCCGATAATGTTCCTTGATATACACCAACAACAAAATTCGAATCCACATGAAATTGTGTTAATAAAGGTAATAGTTTTCCTTTCTTTTTTGTAAAAGTTGGAAGCATTTCGGATAAATCTGTATTCATTTTCGATGTAATCTCCTTTTTATAAATCAAATTTGACGATTCTAAAAATTGTTATTAAATTCTTCAATAGGAGGCTTTATGATTTGTAATAAAAATCATCGCTATGCTCCAATATTGGAGAGTTTACCAGATGATCAATCTGGTAGCGGTAGACACAAATGTGCAGGATGTGCTTATGAACAAGGCTTGATTGATGGATTAAATAATAACCCCATGAACCTTGATTATGATTCACTTGGAGATAGTCAGGCTGGTGCTGCTAGGCATAAGGATGTTTATGAAGCATACAAACTTGGTTATCAGAAGGGAATCGCAGATAGAAATTAATCTTTTTTATCCTCATGTTTAAAACACATGAGGGATTACTTAAACACCTCCATCATAATTCCATTTTGCATATCGTTGATGCTATAAATATCATCAAGAACATCAAATGTTTCTTCGAGGTTTCTGGCTGCAGATTTCCATCCGGCTCCATCTGTAAACCAGACAAACTTTGCACCTTTTACATTTTTCATTTCAGTTGCAATTGTTTTGTAGCTGCGGGCTGTTTCATTAAGTTTTGAACCACCGCTTCCATAAAAGTTTGTTTCAATGAGATAGATACAATTATCTGTTTTTACTACGAAATCCCAGCGTTTTTCCATTTTTCCCTGGTTTGAAACTGCAGATAAATCAATATTCCATTTTCTAGAAACTTCAGAAACATACATTTCTTTGAAGTAATTTACATCACGCTTAAAGCCTGCTTTCTGAATATAACTTTCAACTAGATCTTCCATCTGATGGCCACCTCGATTTTTGCGACCATTTGAATCAAGTCCTGTTTCAACACCAGTTACATAGTCATACAAATTATTAATGATATGATTTGAAAGAAGGTCAAAAAGACCTGTTTTTCTCATGAAAAGTTTATAATCTTCAATTGTGTTAATCTGTTTATTAAAGGTATAAAGTTTTACATCTCCGTTTTCGCCTGCAAAAATCTCATATTCGCGGACTGCAAGTAAAATTGGGATGCATTTTAATGTTTCTGGATATTTTGCAATTAAACTCTCGAAATCTGATTCAATGTTTTTGGAACCAATTAATGAGTTTAGAATATTCAACTCAATTTTGATTGAATCTACGTTTTTATAAACTTTTGTAAAATCAATATAATATCCAAAGTCAGCTATGCTATATCTGAAACTTGAAAGCCATGTATTAAAATCTCTGGATGCCATAAAAAAGTCTCCTAGAATACAGCTGCGATATTACTAATCAATAATTCATTAATCGGTCCACGACGTCTGGCATTACTGTTTATCATTCGTGTAGCTTGAACTCTTTCTATATTAAAATCTGCATATAGATTATCGAAGAACTCATCCTGTTCATTTTCATTGTGAGGGTCTGAATTACTTGCAACAATTAAGGCTCCAATATTTGCCATTTCAGTAATAAAGCTGCCCAGCTCAACTTGCTGTTCTATAGAAAAACCATTTTCATTGTACGATGTAAATGAAGATGATTCTGATAAAGGCTTATAAGGTGGATCCAAATAAACAAATGTATTAGCATCTATGAAATTTCTGCAGTCCGAATAATCTCCTACATGCATCTGAACATTCTGAAGCAGTGGGCTACATTCTCGTATATTTTCAGCATCGCAAATTAAAGGATTTTTTGCACGATTAAATGGAACATTAAATAAACCTTTTCGATTTACTCTATAAAGGCCATTAAAACAAGTTTTATTCAAATAAATAAAAAGAGCAGCTTTTTCAAGGTTATGCTCAGGATTTCGTTCTACAATAAAATGATTATACGTTGCACGCTTTCCAAGATAGAGGTTCTGACGGTCAGCCTCAGGGGTTTCAAGATACTCTGTTTGACAGTGCTCCAATAATTGAATTAAAGGTTCACAATTATCACGAATATTTTCATAGAGATTAATTAATTCTGGATTAATGTCATTGATGAGAACTTCGTTAGGATGAAATGTCTGAAGCACATCAAATAATACAGCTCCGCCACCAACAAAAGGCTCGCAATATTTGGTTATATTTTCAGGATAGCGTTGTCGAATTTCTGGTAAAAGTTGAGTTTTTCCACCTACCCATTTTATGAACGGTCTCGCAGACATTTTTATTCCCCTATAAATAAGTATTATACATCATAAATTGAATTATTTATAGACATAATATACTCATAGGGTGACAAGGAAAGGCACTATTATTTTCAATTTATGAATTTGTTTGAAATGGTTTAATTCCGTTAGAATGATTATCCCACAGGCCAAAAACCTACGGACTACGAACTTAAAGTAAGGAGTTTAAGTAAAAGTTGAATTTCAGTGAATTCAGGTGGATTTAATTGAATTGCCAATTTTAAAATCTAGTGCTATATTGTAGGTAACCAAGGGCAGAATGCCACTATTTTTGGTCTTATTTGTCTATTGAGGTTCAGTTTACTTCAGTTAAAAACAACAAACCACTCATTTCTGAGTGGTTTGTTATAGCGGGGGCAGGACTCGAACCTGCGGCCTCCGGGTTATGAGCCCGACGAGCTGCCAACTGCTCTACCCCGCGTCGTGTGTCGGTATATTATAAGATATGAAAAAAAAAGTCAATAGTTAGAATTGAATCCCGTTAATTCTTATCAAAAAATCACGAGATATTTTTACATTTGATTACAAAAAAAAGGAGGGGAAAGCCTTCCCCTCGCTCCAGCCGTAAAGCTCACTCCAAGTTTTTCTCCGAAAAACTCATGAACGCCGCAACACAAGTTTACCAGTTTAATCTCGGTGTTTACGTCTTCCGCTACCCCTTCTCCTAAGGGCACACAAAACACACCAAGAGGAATCTCTCCTCCCCAATGCTTTCACTAATTCTTAACTGCCCTTAAAAACCCGAATCGGAACCAATCATCCCCTCTTATTTACACCCGCAGAACCATTTCCCTCTTCATCCCTCTTCATCATTCCTCATCGCCACATACTTCAACCTGCACTCCAAAACCGCCAGCAGAAGCACAACCACAAAGAACCACCTGATACCCGATCTGAAGCCGATGAAAAAATCATACAACCCATGCAAAATCACCGCCTCCAAAAAGTACCAGACCTTGAATTTCTTACGGAAGCAGCTGTACACAAAAAGTCCGCACAAACCACTGCAGGCCGTATGAAGAATATCCGAAGTCAACAGCCGACTCAAAATCAGCGAGTACAAAAAAGTTCCGTCACGATTCACCGATTTCTGAAGGTTATCCAAAAAATAAATCACCGATTCAAAACAACCGAAAGACAAACCAAACAGAAGCGACAAACACAAAAAATTCAAAAGCGAAAAATCCCTCTTAGTCACCGGAACAAGCGGAACAATAAAGGCCGCCTTAAAAATCTCTTCCAAAAAACCGTACATCAAAAGCGACTTAAGCAACGAAAAAAACACAAGATTCCCACTAGTCGTCGTAAAAGCATCACTCGGAATAAAAAATTGAATTATCGAACTCGGAAAAATCGCCACCAGCCCAAGCACAATCGCAATCAGCAGGTGCAGCAGCTTAATCTTAGCCTTCAGAAAAAAAATCAAAAATCCCGCAATCAGAGGAATAAAACAAATCAAAATCGAAATCGCTAACTTCAAAAACATACAATAATATTAAATCAGATTTCCATTTTTTTCCACACAGTTTTTTCTATTCAGGGCGCATCCCTTGTGTCAGCCTTACTCCGTTCTCTTCGCTCACTCCGTAATTCTGCCCCAAGGGTCGGGCCTTCCGCCATTCCCTAACGGTCAGCCGCTTCACGCATTATAAATAATTGAATTTACAAAATGGCTTCCGGTCGTGAGCTCTGTGGCAAAACCGCGCATTAATGCGCTAAACGCTGTTTGTGGTAAAGGAACCATTGACCTGCCGCAAATAGCGGCAGCCACAAACAGAGTTTTTTTGCCACAGAACTCACAACCTCACGCCAATTTATACTTTAAATATTTATAATGCGGAAGCCCAATAAATGGATTCTGGCAACTAATCCCTCTCACAAAAAAACAAATTGCATTCCCACCTCTTTGATGTCATAATAAAATCATACCAACAAACAAGGAAAAACCATGCCGACACTTATACAGACTATCGCTGCCAATAAAGTCCGAAAAACCTTTGGAGCAGGAGACAAAAAACGCGACGCAGGGCAAACCACTCCCAATGATATTCTTCGCTTCGATAATATTCTCTACGGAAATGCACGCATACAATCTGGCGGAATAAAATCATTGAGCAAAAAATACAGGCAGAAGTATCAGCTGCTGGACCTTTACCGTCCAAAAGACGCTCTCAACGCCGAAAACGCTCTAAAAAAACTCCCGGTAATTGTCAGTGTCCATGGTGGAGCCTGGGTTTATGGCGACAAGGATGTTTACCAGTTCTATTGCATGAAGCTTGCTCAGCGAGGTTTTGCTGTCGTTAATTTTTCCTATCGGCTTGCCCCGGAATCAAAGTTCCCAGCTTCTCTTGAAGATACAGAAAATGTTTTCCGCTGGCTTGCCAATCCAGACAATGCAGAAAAATATGGTTTTGATTTGAACAATATTTTTGCAGTTGGAGATTCCGCCGGAGCTCACTTGCTTACCCTCTATGCCTCTGCAATTACAAATAAAGATTACGCCAAGAATTATAATTTCATTGCTGACGGAATCTTTTCTGACAAAAAAATACAGCTTCGAGCCGTTGCCCTTAATTGCGGCAAATACAACATGTCTGCAGAATTAGAAAAAGACAAGCAGATGCAGTTTCTTCTGTCAGGATTAATGCCCCAAAAAGGAACAAAAGAAGAACTCGATCTTATAAATGCCCATACCCACATCACAAAGGATTTTCCACCAGCATTTGTAATGACTTGTTTTGGAGATTTCTTATATGATCAGGCACCTGTTATTTGTCAGGCTCTTAAAGCTGCCGGCGTAGAGCACGAATACCACTGCTATGGTTCACAGGAAAAACCTCTCTGGCACGTTTTCCATTGCGACCCCAAACTGCCCCAAGCTGTCACTTGCAACGATGACGAGTGTGCCTTCTTCAAAAATCACTGTCAACCCATAAACTGATTTTTCACGCGTAGACGCTCTGAACATCGCAAACGCACCGGCATCCTGCTTAATTGCATTTTTTATACAACATACTCGGTCGTCCGCCCGTACTGTAATTTATATCTTCTGTAATGATTTTTTCTTTTACAAGATAGTTCATATAAGTTCTTACTGTAACAATAGAAATCCCCAGCGCCTCCGAAATCATATCGGTACTGCTCCAGCCGGAATTAGAATCAAAATAAGAAATTATTCTTGAAAGCGTTTTCTTTTGGATTCCTTTTGGTAAGGCTTCCATAGCTTCCTGCTCTCCAGAATTACCCGCCACAGTCAAATCTGTCTGCCCAATCGAAGCTTCCTGCGCAAAAAGATTATCAACACAAGACTGATCCATCACAGAGTTTTCGTTCAAGAGCTGTTTTTTAGCCTTAAACTTTTCCAAGGATGCCGCAAATCTTTCAAAGGTAAATGGCTTAATCAGATAATCATGCACCCCAAGATGCACACTTTCTTCTATTGTATTACTGTCATTCGCTGCCGTAACCATTATTACTTCAGCCGTTTTCTTCATTGTGCGGATTTTTTTGAGGGTATCAGTTCCATCCATCACCGGCATGTAAACATCAAGCAAAATCAAATCAACATCGTTCTCACCAAGAAAATCAATCGCTTCTAATCCGTTCCTGCACATGCCCGCGACTTCAAAACCGTCTACTTTTTTTACAAACTGACTGTTTATCATTGCGACCATCGGATCATCTTCAACAATAAGAACCTTGTAATTCATCACCGCCCCCAATACAAACATTCTCTTTTATCGCTCACTCATAACGTTCACTTATAACATTCTCTTTTATCGTTCACTTTTTTATACATGTCTACTATTTATCAATCTGCACCATAAAACAGGTACCGCGCCCCTCTTCCGTTTCAAAAGAGATTTTTCCGCCCATACTCTGAATCAGCTGCTTTGTATGATAAAGACCTATTCCGCGACCTTCGCCCTTCGTCGAAAATCCCTGCTCAAAAATCTTTTCCCCAATTTCCTTAGGGATTCCGCCGCCAGTGTCTTTTACTGTAATCAAAAGACTGCCTGGTTTTGTATACACACCCAAAGTAAGTTCCTTGACCGCCTCATATCCACCGGCTCCAGAAACCTTATTCATTTCATCAATTGCATTATCAATCAGATTTCCCGTAATCGTAACCAGAGCTTCCGACGGAATATCAATATCTTCAGACCTGAAACAAAGCCCATTCTGTAAAATAAATTTGACATCACATTCCGAAGCCCGCGCAATCTTTCCCACAATCAAAGCCGCAAAGGAAGGATTTTCTATAGCGTTCATAACTTTGCTTATAGTTTCCCTCTGAATCATAGAAATATTCTGAATATAGGAAACCGCCTTGTCATATTCCCCAATCTGAATCAAGCCCAGAATCACATGCAGCTTATTAGTAAAATCATGATTGTTAGCCCGCATAGAATCCACAAGGATTTTTGTACCTTCAAAATCTTCCGTAAAAGAAATAAACTCCCTTTTTATCCTCTTGTAAATCACACCCGAAACCGCAAGCTCAACTAAAACAGAAAGCAGCGTAACTGTCAAAAAAAGTGCAACAATTTTATAAGTCACCTGAGCCATAGATGATTTCAAACGGATTGTCATTATAAAGCCCTTGTAAACCAGCTTCCCACTCGCACTTCCATTTTCCAAAGCATAAACTGCCGAATAAGTACGTCGCTGAGGACCAGAAGGACCAATATCATCTTCCGTATAATAGCCTGACGGATGCTTAGAAAAATCCGGTATCGTTCCGTCATATTTAGTATTTATAAGTTCATGATGAGTATGATAGATTCTCGTCCCATTAGAATCTACAATAGAAACAATATCAACCCCCGAAAGAGTCTCTACAATTTCGTCCATATAATCCCGCAATTCCGACCGAGAATAATCCCTGGTAAAACCATAAAGCCGCGTAATCAGCTCCGAAGTATTCAAAAGATTCTCGCTGAACTCCTGCTCATTCGCCCTTATACTTATAATCATTCCCCCCGCACTCAAAAAAACCGTAATGAGCAGAATAAGAATAAGCTGTGTCTTTTTAATTTCCTTCCGAATCGCATTAAGATTACTAATATTTTTCTTCATATTATATGTGTCATTATACAACATTTAAAAGAAAACATCTCATTTTCTTTACTTTCAAAAGGTTTTCTTATCTTAAAAAAAACTTTCTTTTCTTTCTAAAAATTGTTTATTTTTTTCCCGGTGCTACAATGCAGGTATAAAAAATAAATGAGGTAATACAAATGAATCTTACACATCTTTTTGAAGCGCTTATGTTAGTTTGCTTTGGATTTTCCTGGCCACTTAATGTAAGCAAAGCATATAAAGCCAGAACTGCAAAAGGAATGAGCCTTCCTTTTATCATTCTGATTATCACCGGATATTTAGCAGGAATAACCGCAAAGATTATGAATGCTCAGTTCAATTATGTTCTTGTTGTTTACTTTTTGAACCTTGCAATCGTAGCAACAAACATGCTGGTTTATTTCCGCAACAAAAGCTTAGACAAAAAAGCCGCAAGAGCAATCGCAACTGCGTCTGCCACAAAAGCAACTGCAACAAATACAACTACCGCAAAAACTATCCCAGTAATTGAAATAAAGAACGATGTAGAAAAGGAGGAAACTATGTATAACTACACAAATTCTTTGGATGAATATATCAACACAAAACCAAGTGCTGTTGAAAAGAAAAACGGTGTCATTCTTATGGGTGGCACACTCGACAAAGCAATTCCTGTAAGCCAGCTTGCCGGTGAATACAGTTTCAATTTTGAAATCTACAACAAAAGCGATGCTTCTTTAAACGTAACCAATGCAAAAAATTACTTTGAAAAGGCAATTTCAACACTCGCTCCAGAAGGAATCCTCATTCACATCGGCGAAAACGACGCAAATCTCATCAAAACAAATCCTTCTAACTTTGACACATATTACATCGAACTTATCGAATCTATCAGAAGCTGCAACAAAGCCTGTCGAATCGCACTTGTTTCTATCGACAATCCTAATGCCGACAAGAGCATCGAACTTATAAACGCACACATTAAGGCCATTGCTGGTGCCGAAAAAGCAACCTTTGTAAACCTCGAAAACGCAAAACTCTGGCATCCTGAATCAACTAAAGCTGCCTGCAATTTTGCACACAGCATGGGCCTTAAAGTAAGAAAACCTCTGAACGATGTCGCCGAAATCCTCTACAGCTATGCCTATCACAACATCGAAGGAACTTCCGCCGAACATCTCGCAAGTTAATTTCTATATAAAACCTATGAAGGGGGAAGCCTCCCCCTACGGCCGCACTTCGTTGCGGCCGACCCCTTCCAGCGGGCTCAATCGCCGCCCGCAACGCCTGCTTATTTTTTCCACTTCCTGCTTCTTTTTCAAAAAAATTACCACAAATCACATAAAGAGTGTTATACTATAAATATCTTACAAACAGGAGGCGAACTATGGCCGCAATGCCACTCAGACAACAAGTTATAGATTATGTAGACCAGCTCGATGACGAACGTGCCGAAATGGTTCTTGTCTTTACGCAGACTTTAGTAAATACAAATAAGAATCTTCAAAATTCAAAAACTCCTGCTGAACGCCTTCAAGCTGCAAAAGCTCTTGCAGAACTTGAATCTATGAACTTTACTCCAAAATCAGAAATCAGTCTCGATGGCAGAAATGAAAAAGCAGATCATCTTTGGAGAAAATATGAAAGTCTTTCTTGATACAAACATTTTGCTAGACTATCTTCTCAAACGCCAACCCTTCTATGATTCCACAAAAAAAGTATTTGAAATGTGTCTTTATAAAATAGATGGGTATATTACACCTCATTCCTTAATCGATGTTTTTTATATACTTAGTGAAAAAACAGATGCTTCGATAGAATATTGTCTGGAAACAATTCTTAAACTCCGTGCAGTTCTTTACGTAATTCCTGAAAATGATGACCGCGTTTTTACAGCAGCCCGTAATACTTCTTTTTCTGATTTTGAGGATTCTATGCAAAATGAATCAGCCTTATATGCTGGAGTCGATTATATAATCACACGCAATAAAAAGGATTTTGAAAAATCAGCAATTCCTGTTGTTACTACTGATGAATTTATTGAACTTGCAAAAAACCTGAAATAAAAAACAACATGCCATAGTTTATTTGACACCATCCCCTTTCTGCATTATATTCTAATTAGATTGAAGAACACATTATTTGGTGTTTCTTACGGGAGCGGCGTTGCGACGGCGCTCTTTTTTTATATTCCCCTCATACTTTTCTCTTAAAATCTTCTATAAATAAATGTTCTTCCCTAAAATCGAAAATTTAAATCTTGTCTTAACTCTAATCCTACTATAGAATTATTGTGCTAAAGTGTTTAAAAAATTTTTTATGCTAGAAATGAACTTTTTTGTAGGAGAGTAAACATGAAAAAAGTTTCGTTGTTTTTTCTATCAATTCTTTGTTTTTGTTTCCTTACATCATGTAATGACGGTCTTTTAAAAACCAAGGACAAACAGAATCAACCAGACGGTACAATCGAAAAAGTACGTATTTCGTTCGATGTACAAATGTCCGACATGCAGGGACGTTTTGTGGGAGCACAGCCAATCACCACAGACGACATAACCAAACTTGAACTTACCATCATCAATGAATCCGCAGAGCCAAAAACTACGGTCGCAAAGGAATATAGTTCAATCACAGAGTTATGCAAAAGCGTGCTTGAACTAGATGTTGCAACTTACAGCTTCTATCTCAATCTTTTTGCAAATAACATAGAAAAAACAGAACGTCTTGTTCTCTCCGATAAAATTGAAAACCGCCAGCTTGTAGCAGGACAAACAGAAACCCTTGCCTTTGTAGCCCGTTATGTCGAAAGTGGTGATTTAAGCATTACCTTCAAATACAATGTTAATGAATCAGAAGGAAACAGAATCGGATTTGCCAAAATAGGACTTTACGATTCTCCTCTCTGGGAAAATCCTGTTTCTGACTATGCACTCAAATCTTTTGATGTAGTAAAAGAAGAAGCCCCTGAATCAAATCCTGAGCAGACACAAACAGAATCCTTCTATTATACTACCTTTACAGCTAAGGATATTCCAAACGGCCTTTATTATATCAAAATAGAAACCTATGATACCGACACTGATGAAGAAAATGAGGCATCACGCCTTTTGAACGTCTTCTCTGACCAGGTTCAGGTTTACGGCTATAAAACATTTGGAACAATCTCCCCGGAAGATTACACAAAATACAACAAAAACTTCTATATAAATTATGATTTGAATGAAGGAACAATAATCGACGAATCTGCTTTTATCAAAAAGCACAATCAGTATACCGAAGTTACTCTCCCTACAGACAAAGTTTTAAAACGCACTGGGTATACTTTTGAAGGCTGGTTCGAATCCGAAGATTTCACAGGCCAGCTTCTCAAAGGTCTCACTGCCGATAATGGAACCCTCACAAAAGACGTTACCCTCCATGCAAAATGGACAGACGGCGAAAACCCTCTTCTTACAAATACAGAGTTTAATTCATACTATGAAGAAGGCACACCAAGTGTAACCTTCACCGCAAGCGATACAAATGAAGTTTCTGACATTCTAATTACAATCACAAAAGATGGCACAGAACTTAAAGAAGCTGATTACGAATCAAACGGAATCACACTCACAAAGAGTGCAATCGAAACCGTATCAGACCTTTCAACTATGACTGCAACTGTTTCATTCACCGCAGACGGAAACCATGGCGGAAATTTTACAATTACAACTGTCGCTAAAGATGCAGCAAATAACCAATCTGAGCCAATAACCTTGTCCACAAAAATAATTGAAACACTCGCAAGTATCTCAATAAATGTCGACCCAACAAACGACCTTTCTCTTACAGCAGTTTCCGGCGAAGCAGAAAACTCTAAGACAGTTACCTTCACAGTATCTGGTGGCACAGAAGGCAGCACATATTCCTGGTATGTAGACGGAACAAAACAGACAGACACAACAGGTGATACATTCACTCTTACCCAGACTACAACAGGAACAAAAACTTATGTTGTCGAAGTTCGCTGTAAGACCCGCAACGCAACAGCAAGCGTAAGGATTTCAACAGATGAAGAATTGTATGTAAGCGCATCTTCAAGTGCTTCTCCAGATTATATAGCAGACGGAACCCAGGACAAACCATTTGCAAGCATAGCTGCCGCCTGTGCCGCAATGAACAATTCTATTGTTGATTACATAGTTTATATTGACGGTGAACTTGCTTCAGCACAAGAAATATCTAATTCTGTAAATGGAAAGGCTCACTCAATTACACTTACTGGTAAAAACTATACTTCTGGAAGCGAACCAACAGATGGTATCAAAAACATGCTCGACATATCAACCACCCTACCTGTCACCATCCAGAATCTCTATATTACAGAAGGTGACCATGGACTGAATGTAGGTGAATATGGTAACGAAGTCGCTGCAAACGTTACTCTTGAAAGCGGTACCCGTATTAATGGAAATAACGGAATTGGTGTATATGTTAATGAAACAGCTGTTCTCCGTGTTAAAAATGGAGTTGAAATAAAAAATAACCGATCTGGTGAAGACTATGGTGGTATTCAAGTAGAAGAAGGTGCAAACCTATATCTTGAAAGTGCTTCAATCACTGGTAATGACAGTATTACTTCTCTAGACGAGCCGGCACACGGAGATATTATTATTATCAAGAGTAACGCCAATGCAGAGTGTGGAAAAGTTTATATTTCTGCTATACTCTCTGATGTAACTACATTACCAATAATCAAATATACTCCTATTGGTGAAGGCTATAATTCATTAATAGGCGACCAGCTCCTCTATAATGACGGTCTTACAAACAAACAGTTTGCCGCCCAGTGTAAAAAGTTCAAAGTTTACAACAGTGTTGATTATCAAGAACTAATAATTGATTCTAATGGAAAACTACAAGCGACAGGCTTTGTTTCTATCACTGCTGGAAGCTATATAAGAAAAGAAAAATCGAATGAAACTGCATTTAATGTTACGCTTACCAAAGATTTCTTTATGCTAGACCATGAAATTACTCAAAAAGAATTCAGCGATGTTATGGGGGTAACTCAGGAAGACCTTATTCCAAATGATGCTTCAGATGAAGACCTAGCAAATCTTGTAATTGATGAAAATGCGCCTGCCTTCTATATAAACTGGTATGCAGCAATAGCCTACTGTAACAAAAGAAGTGCTATGGAAGGTTTAGAGTGTGTATATACAGTATCATCTATCTCAGATTGGAAGAATTTTGACTTCTCAAATATTCCAACAGAAAATAATACTTCTTGGAATTCATTAGTAGCCGATGCATCAAAGAACGGTTACCGTCTTCCTACCGAAGCAGAATGGGAATATGCCGCTCTTGGCGATTTCAAAAACAATGACAATTGGGATGGCTATGATGATGTAAAGAATCCAGCTCAACAAGTCGCTACTTTCGTAACATCTAATGTTTTTTCTGGTTATAACGGCACAAACTTAGCTGATGTCGATAAATATGTTTGGCATTCTGGAAACTCTGGAGGCAAAATACATATTTTGGATAAGACTGATTCAAATAAACTGGCAAACAGTTATGGTCTTTATGATATGTGTGGTAATGTTAGCGAATGGTGTTTTGATAAAAAAGCAAATTATACAGAAGATGCCGAAGATCCTTATGGTGCCTATGGCACATCAAGTCTTAATCGTATAATGCGTGGAGAATCTGTCAATGCATCAGCAAATATATGTAATGTAAGCGATCGATCAAATCTATTCACGTACATGTGTTATAATACAACAGGTTTCCGTGTAGTCCGCACAATCACAGAGTAAAAAAAAGGAGATTGCTAAAATGAAGAAAACTAAGTTATTCGGAATATTTTCTTTGGTATTATCAGCTGGAATGTTACTGTCAGGATGTAACGACTCGTTTACAGGCAAAACAGCTGGGAAAACTGCATATATCAAAATTGGAGAGGTAAATGCCTCGCGAGCAAGCGCTATGCCTGACTTTTCTATAGACAGTATTTCTGATTTTACCTTTACACTTGCTGCTGCAGAAACAGGAGAAACTCCAGAAACTATTGGAGAATATGAAGGCCTTACTCAACTTCAAGAAGCTTCTATTCCAATAGAAACTGGTTCTTATGACTTTACCCTTACTGCATCTAAAAGTGGTACAGTGTTAAGAGGTACTATCACCAATAAGGAAATCACAGTTGGAGATAATCTTCTTTCCTTTAATCTTAAATGGGATGAAAACTCTCTAGACCCACTGTATCTGGGAAATCTGGAATTCACAATTGACTTTTCTGAAACAATAAATGCAACTGAAATACATGGTATTTCAGTTACTCTCTTATCCTATAATCCAGAAACAGATGAATCTACACCTATTCTTGATGAAAACGGCAATCCTATCTCAGATTATTCAAAAGAGGAGTTCACTCTATCAGAAAATAATGATGTAGTTTTTACATATAGCAATATTCCTTCGGGTAATTATCTTATACAAGCTACTTGTTATGCAGATGTCTCTCTAGAAGTTCCACTTACAGCCACACCTTTGAACGTAATAGCTATTATCACAGGCGGTCAAACAAGTAAAACAACAATAAGTCCAAAAGCTCTTGATGATGTCTACACAATTAAATTTGAAAATCTTAATGGAAACTATTTAAGTGAAAAAAAATATACACAACATTCAGAAACATTCACACTAACAGAACTAACAAAATCAGGCTGGTCCTTTAACGGCTGGTATGATAATCCAAGCTTTACAGGAGAAGCTATAACAAGCATTGAAAAAGGTAGCCGTGGAAACAAAGTTTTATATGCAAAATGGAGCCGGGCAAACGGAATAAGCGTAAATATTGAAAAGACAAATGACCTTTCTCTTACAGCTTCTGTAGATGAATTACATAAAGCTGTCTTCTTTACAGCCAAAGGAGCTAAAGACGACAGTACTTACACCTGGTTTGTTGACGGAATTGTGGACGATTATATACAAGAAAACACTTACTTATTTGTTCCATCCGTTTCCGGTTTAAAAACCTATGTTATAGAAGTTATAAGCGGACATCTAAGTGCCACCGCAACTGTAAGCATTTCTACCGAATCTGATATCTATGTAAGTGCAATAACAAATCCAAATGATACTGCCGATGGAACAGAAGAAAAACCTTTTGCAAGTATAAATGAGGCTTGTGAAGCAATAACAAGTTCTTCCGATTATATGTGGTCTATTGTTGACTACACAATTAACATCAGTGGTAAGCTTAATAATGCACAAACAATTCCAAATAATGTAAAAGACTATGCAAAATCTCTTACATTAAAGGGAAGAAGCGCCCTTGATAACGGAATCCCTCAGGATGGTATTGATTTGACTGTATCAGGTTCTCAATCTCCAGAGAATGCACTTACTATTGAACCTGATTCAAGTATTACCTCAACTGATTTTGCAGTTATTACAAAAAATCTTTCTATTTCTGGCGCATACTATGGTATTTGTGTTGGAACAGCCAATACTTCGGAAGAAGGTGCCGCAAACGTAATTCTTGACAGTGGAACTCTTATTGATGGAAACCAAAACGGAGTTCATGTATTCAATCACACTACTGCCAGAGTTAAAGATGGCGTCACAATTTCAAACAATCATGGCACAAACACCATGGCAGGTATTTATGTAGAACGCCTTGGTAAACTTTATCTTGAAGGTGGTAGCTTCAGTGGTAATTCCTTCTCTCCTGAAAGCGTACCTAATGATATTTACTGTAATAGTCTAACTCCTTCCGATAGAACAATCTATATTTCCTCAATCCTGCCAGAAGTAGAAGATTCTTCTCCTTTTGCAACAATAATAATTACTGGCTTAGATAGTAGTGATGTATACAATGGATATCAGCTCATTAACAACGACGGCCTTTCAACCAGTCAATTTGCTGCCCAATGTGCTAAGTTCCACATTGAATCTGCTTCAAATGCAATCAACATTGCAATTAAAGCTAATGAAGAAGGTAAACTGCAAGAAGACTTGCTTACCACAATATATGTTTCTTCGATAATAGGAAGTTCGGAAGGCTTAGGAACTGCTTCTAAACCTTTTGCAACACTTGAAAATGCCGAAAATTACATTTCTAACCATCCAAACCCAGAAGCAGATTATATAATTAAACTGGAAGGTACATTCTCAGACAGTGACGATTATCACACAATTCCTGAAAACCTCGACGAAAAGGCTCACTCTATTACCTATATTGGTATATCTGAACCAGATGGCGATGGCAACCCACAGGATATAATTACTGGTACTGTGAATGGTGACCGCGAAGACAATGCTCTATATGTAGCAACAACTGTTCCTGTTATTTTTAAAAATCTCCAGATAAGAGACGGATGTACTGGTATTTATACAGGAAGAGAAGCAGATATTACAATTGGCCAGGGATGTCTTATTATCAATAACGGAAATAGTTCTGGTGTTTACATTGATAAAGGAAAAGTTACTCTTGATGGTGGAACTATTAAAGATAATGCAGCTGATAACGGTGCAGGTGTAAGTGTAATCAACGGCGAGTTCATCATGAAGAGCGGTACAATCTATGCTAACAATTCAACTAGTAGCGGTGGTGGCGTATATGTTGGTTACGATGGCCAAAAAAATGGAACATTTACAATGCTCGGCGGAACAATCCGCGATAATGAAGCAAGTGTTGAGCATGGTCATGGTGTAAGTGTTGAGCCAGATTCAACCTTCAACTTAGGCGGAAGTGCACTTATAGACAGCAATAACGACATTTACCTTGCTGATGGCGCTAAGATTACAATAGTTGACGCACTGACAGGAACCAGCCCGATTGCGACAATAACCCCACAAACATACAGTACAGACACAGTTCTTCTTACGCTCGGAAAAGACAGCAATGGTAACAACATTACTACAACAAGTATTGCAAAAGAATTTAATAAGTTCAAAATTACAGAGCAAGAAGGCGGAACTCCATGGTACATGAGTTTCGATGGAACAATTTCACATTCTGTATCTGTTCCAGGCATTTCCTTATATTATATCCCTGAGCTCACTCCAATGTCAGTTGTATTAGTATCAAGAAATGAAGGTACAATACCAAACCTGCTCGTAAGCGACCACGAAGTTACTCAGGGCGAGTACGAAGAATACTGCAAGTACGGCGGCTCATCAAGGCCAGATTCAAACTATGGTGTGGACGAAAACTTCCCAGCATACTATGTAAGCTGGTACGATGCAATAGTTTACTGCAACCTTCGTTCAAAAGCTGAGCTTTTAACCGAAGTATATAAGATTGGAGATGAAACCGACCCTACAAAATGGCCTGATATTCAAGGTAATGCAACAGACAAATGGTGCGGACCAAGCGGAAATAATGATGTATGGAATGAAATTACTTTTGATGAAACCGCGAACGGTTATCGCCTGCCGACAGAAGCTGAATGGGAATACCTTGCCCGCGGCGGAAACTTAAACAGCCACTACACCTACAGTGGAAGCGATAACATTGACATTGTAGCGTGGTATTACGGCTTCAGTGGCGATAAGACACACGAAGTAAAAAGCCGGGCAGCAAACAGACTCGGACTGTATGATATGTCCGGAAACGTATGGGAATGGTGTTATGACTGGAAGGGCGATATTTCTCGCCTCACCCCCGCCACTGGTCCTGCTTCTGGCAGTTATCGCGTTAAACGTGGTGGTTCTTTTGCCGACACCTCCGACTTCTGTTCAGTATCTTACATAGGCTACAGTAACCCGTACGACCGCGACCCCTCTCTCGGCTTCCGTGTTGTACGCACAATCACAGAATAAGCAGCAGGGGCGTTACGGGGGCTGCGCCCCCGTTAGAAGGGGTCGTGGAAGACGTAAACACTGCATTTAAGTTGGCAAACTTGTATAACGTCTTCCTTGAGTTTTTCGAAGAAAAACTCAAAGCAGTTTTTACGGCTGAAACGAGGGGAAGGCTTTCCCCTCCTTGATTATAGAAAAATTGAGATTATATATGGATTTTGAGAGGATTTATATGAAAAGAACAAAATTGTTTGGTGTTTTTGCGCTTCTTTTTGGGGCTGGAATGCTGTTAGGATTGCTTACGGGTTGTAAGGATTCTTTGATTAAAGAAAACGCAGACATAAATAACACGGATGGAAAAACTGCTTATATCAAAGTGGGAGAAATAGAAACATCTCGTGCTGTTTTGCCAACTTTTACCCTTGATACTATTGCTGATTTTTCTTTTGTACTCAGTGGCGGAAAGGTTGGTGACTCAGAGGAGCCGTTTGGAACCTATTCTAATCTGTCTAAGTTACAAAATGCTTCTATTGCTGTGGAAACAGGCATATATACTTTTACACTGACTGCCGAAAAAGCTGGAACTGTTTTGCAAGGAACAATCGATTCTCAGGAAATTGAAGCTGGCGATAACCCTCTTTACTTTACTCTACATTGGAACGATGATGTACTTAATCCTGAAAACTTGGGCAGTTTTATCTATACCCTTGATTTTTCTGCGGCTTCGAATGCTTCTGATGTAAAATATATCACCGGAGAACTTAAAGCTTATGATTCAGAAAATCACACAGATTCTTCTTTGTCCGATGACCGTTATGCTGAAACTTCTCTAACACCTTCTAATGGAAAGGTTACCTATTCTCTCGAAGAAGTTCCTGCCGGCTTATATCATATTTATATTCATTTTTATGCAGATGAAGCTCACCTTGCTCCTATGATATCACCTTATCCTGCATTTACAACTATTACGGGTGGTGTAGAAAGTACCGGCTCTGATGAAATAACAAATCCTTTCAATACAGTTTATTCAATCACACTTAATAATTTGAATGATGCCCCTGAGGATAATCTTCCGACAAAATATACTATTGATTCGGCAGATATTACGCTGCCTGTTCTTGAAAAAACCGGCTGGCATTTTAACGGCTGGTATGCTGAGGAAGATTTTTCTGGTCCAAAAGTCACAAAAATTCCTTCTGAAAGCACTGGTGATAAGGTTTTCTATGCAAAATGGAGTGTGGCAACTATAAGCGTAAGTATTGAACCAATTGCAGATCTTTCTCTTACTGCCCTTCCTAATGAAGAAGATAATACAGTCACCTTCACTGTTACTGGCGGAAAGGAAGGCAGCACTTATGACTGGTATGTTGATGGCGTAGCAGCAGAAGCTAGTGGTGATACTTTTGTTCTTGAACCCAATGCAATTGGAACTAAGACTTATGTTGTTGAAGTTATAAGCGGCACCCGAAGTGCAACTGCTACTGCTCAAATTACGGCAACAAAAATACGCGGTCAATCACAAATTGTATTGTTCGATTTTGATGTTTCTACCATCGGTACAAATCCGCCTTCAAGTGGAATTGAGTTTGCCAGTCCTACCCCAGGCTTCTATGCTGTAAGTAATTTTGAAAGTGTAAAGTCTCTTGATTCTTCTTCTCTACAGAATGCAAAAATTAAAGAAATTACTGCCATCCCAGATTCTAATGCTGATTTTGCTATCGACCCTGTTACTCAAGCTATTTATACTCTCACAGGTACTTCAAATCAAGAAACAAACAATACGTCAATTTATAAACATATTAAGTATCCTGGTTCAGATTCTGTAACCACTACATTATTCTATGACGGCATAAATTATACAGTTCAGGATATGTGTGCTTATGACGGCAATGTTTACCTGCTTAAAAATGGAGGTGGCACAAACAATGCAATTATCCGTATCTCCGAAGATGGAACTGCTGTGACTATGGCTTATGGCGGTACTAGTGGAAAGATTTTAAATCATTCGGTAAATTATAAATCTTCTCACATAGAAGTTTTCAAGGATAATCTTTATTTTGTTTCTATAGAAGATATTACGGGGGGTCATGATTATATAATATCGGTTTCTCAGATTCCTATGAGCGAAAATACTCTTGGTACTCCAAACGTAATTTCTTCAACTGGTTTTGTTAATAGTGAAGTTGAAATCAATAAATTAAATATTACAGATATTCAGGCTGTAGCTGGGGAAGATGATTCTGTAAATCTTTATATTTTGTGTAATACAAAGAATGTAAGCCAACAATATGACGGCTCGAGTTATTTAAGAGGTGGTATCATAACTGTAAAAGTTGATGATAATAATCTTAAATTTACTAACTTTGATGGTACAGATCTTTCTGATAGTACAAAACCAAATATTTTTGGTTGGTACGAAAATATGCTGGAAAATGCAATTACAGTAACCGATTATACAAAAACATACTTCTTTGGTCCAAGCAGATTCGTTGCTAGAAAACCAGATGAACTTGTTATTGTCGATGAATGCTATTACTATGGTGATGAAAATAGTTTGAATGGAAGTTCTACTTCATCAAAAGTTAATAAAAATAATGTTGTTTCAGTAAATTTGAAGACATTTGCAATCACTGATTCAACATCTATTGATCTCGGATTTGAAACCTATTTGAGCAGCGATATTGATGGTGGTTCTAATGTATACTATGTAAAATCTTACAGAAACGGAGAATATTACTACTAATACCTCTCTACATCTTTTAAGATAAGTTAAAAAAATCACCCGCATTGCCTAAGTCTTATGCTACATGGCAGTGTGGGTATTTTTTTATTCGCTGCAATTAAAAATATTCATACTTATTTTAAACAAACATCAACTTCAAAAGGGCCTAATGTTGTTACAAAAGGAATAACAATTACAGGATAAGTGCGAGGCCAGGCTATCTGGTGGTTAGGTCCCATTACGCAAAAAGGTGGGGAAATATCAATCGAATAATCTTTAATTGCTGTTGCTGCATGTCCTGCAATGATATTTGTAAACTCACTTACAAGACCAATAGCAGTATCTTCATATTCTTCTGGAGTATATTCAAGTCCAGAAAGCGAAAGCATTTTTCCAGCAAGAACTTTGTGAAGTCTAAAAGCCACAACCCCGCGTACATCACCGGTAATTCCAAGCAGACCAGAGATTTCCCAAGGATGCCCCGCAAGAACATCCATAAGGTGAGGTTCGTTTGCTTCTGGCTTTAATCCAAACATAGATTCAAATGCATTCATGCATTCAGTTAAAAAAGCATTTATTATTTTTGCGTCCATTGCATTCATAATACGTGTAAAAGTGATATTTGTAAAGTTTTTTTGCAAGTCGTGTTATCTAGTCGTCTTTTTTTTTGCAAGTTGCCTATGTATGGTTTATAATTTTAATAAATATATAAAATAAGAGCAAAAATCAGGGGGATTTTTCATGAAAGAAAGTTACAAGGCACTCTTTACACCTTGGAAAATTGGAAATGTGGAAATTAAAAACCGCATTGTTATGACATCTATGGGTGGTACGTCTATCTTTGGCTGGCTTGAACCTAATCATTTTGACAAAGAAGCGGCTAACTTTTTGCTGGAACGTGCCAGAAACAACGTTGGTTTGATTTTGCCTGGTATAGCGCCAATCCGTGACACTCTGGGTGGCAAGTGGCTTTATCAGGGAAAAGGAAAGTTCAAAAAGCTGGAAGACTTTATGACAGAGTTCCACAAAACTGGTGCTAAAATGTTTGTTCAGCTAACGGCGGGTTTTGGCCGAAGTATGGCAATCAACGATATAATGGTAAAATCTGCAAAGAATAAGGCACTTGGCCTTTTATTAAAGCCGATTCTTGATGTCGACTACCTTACTGCAAGCGCGAGCGCAACTCCAAACCGCTGGGATGATTCCTGCACATCTCGTCCTCTGACTAAAAAAGAAATTAAACAGATGGTGGATGCTTTTGCTAAAACTGCTAAGCTCTGCAAAGATGCTGGAGTTGATGGTGTTGAGATTCACGCGGTTCACGAGGGTTATCTGCTGGACCAGTTTACAATGAAGTATACAAATCTCCGCGATGATGAATATGGCGGAAGCTTTGAAAACCGTTACCGCTTCCCAGTAGAAATTGTAAAGGCAATTAAAGCTGTTTGCGGTGATGATTTCCCGGTTTCTCTGCGCTATTCGGTTGTATCAAAAACAAAGGGTTTTGGTAAGGGTGCTCTTCCTGGTGAAGATTATATTGAAGTTGGCCGCGACATGGAAGAAAGCGAAAAGGCAGCAAAGTATCTTCAGGATGCTGGTTACGATATGCTTAACTGCGATAACGGAACTTACGATGCCTGGTACTGGGCTCATCCGCCTATGTACATGAGCCAGAACTGTAATCTGGAAGATGTAAAGCACATAAAGAAGTTTGTTGATATTCCTGTTGTTTGCGCCGGACGAATGACTCCAGAAGTTGCCGCTGCTGCAATTGCTGAGGGCCAGCTTGATGCAATGGGTGTTGCCCGTCAGTTCCTTGCCGACCCAGAATGGATTACAAAAATGATGGCTGATAATGAAGCTGCAATCAGACCATGTATTTGCTGTCATAACGGTTGTTTTAATATGGCACATTACAATGGAGTTGCAAACGACCAGTCACTTACAGACAATATGGGAATGGCCCGCTGCGCTATAAATCCGCCGACAATGCAGCACAATAAATACAAGATTGTAAAAGCTACGTCTGCAAAAAAGGTTGCCATAATTGGTGGTGGAATTGCCGGTATGGAAGCGGCCAGAGTTCTTGCCTTGCGCGGACACAAGCCGATGATTTTTGAAAAATCTGACAAGCTTGGCGGTGTGTTTAATGCTGCAGCCGCTCCATCCTTTAAAGAAAAGGATAAAGAGTTGTTAGCCTGGTATAATAAAGAGATGAAAGACAACGGTGTTGAAATCCGCTTTAACACGGCTGTAACTTCTTTGGACCAGCTTAAGGATTTTGATAATATCATTGTTGCAAGTGGTGCTGTGGCTAACAAGCCTCGCATTGAAGGGCTTGATAAAACTGTAGAAGCCTGCGATTACCTTTATGGGGCACAGACTGGCAATAAGGTAATTATAATTGGCGGTGGACTTACCGGCTGTGAAATTGCCTATGATTTATTCAACAAAGGAAAAACTCCTGTCATCATCGAAATGAAAAATGACCTGATTGCCGTAAAAGGTGTTTGTCTTGCCAACAGTTCTTATCTCCGTGACTTCTTTACGCTTAACAAGGTAGAAGTACATCTGGAAACTACGCTAATTAGAGTAAGCGACAAAGGTGTTCTTGTAAAAGATAAGACAGGCAAAGAGTTTGAAATTGAAGGCGACACGGTTATTGCTTCTATGGGCTATCATCCATCCCCTGTATTTGCTAAGTCAAGCAAGGTTAAGCTGATTGGCGATTGCGATAAAGTTGGAAATCTGCGCACTGCAATCTGGAAAGCGTGGGATGTAGCAATGAAGATTTAGAAACGCTGTATCACAACACGCGTTTTATTAAACACAGGAGATGTAGAAACTTATGTATGAATATAAAATGAAACTAACGCCGGAACAAAAAGCGATTTTGGAAGGAAGCGAAGGCGAAACAAAAGCAAAGGTAATGGAAACAATTGTCCGCTATGGAGATTTGTTTGAGGCAACAGAGCTTGTAAAAGTAACTCACGGGCAGGGACATCTTGTTACATCCTTTGGATTTGGTGTGTTAGCCCCAGTTTATAGAACAATGGACAAATTGATTGAAGCAGGGCTCAAGGTTGAAGAAGGCTTTACAATGGATCCGCGACCAATGGATTTTGCAAACGCAAAGTGTACGCTGCTGGATAAGATTTTGTTCAAGACAATTCTTTACAACAAGCAAAAGGATTACGAGGCTCAACTCACAAAGCTTGGACTTGTGAATCCAGATGCTTTTAGCTGTGCCTGCTATTTTGATGAAATGGGCAACGTTCCTAAAAAAGGAGACATTCTTTCCTGGGCAGAATCAAGTGCGGTAAATTATGCAAACTCTGTTCTTGGTGCCCGCTGCAACCGCAATTCTGGAATGATTGATATTTTCGGTTCTATTCTTGGTTATGTTCCAAAGTTTGGTTTGCTTACTGATGAAGGACGAAAAGCAAAATGGAAGATTACGGTAAACACAAGTAAAAAACCAGTCGCTCAGATTCTTGGTTCTGCAATTGGAATTAAGGTTATGGAAGATGTTCCTTACATTGTTGGTCTGGACAAGTGGATTGGCACAGAGCTGAATGACGATGCAAAAGCATACCTTAAAGATTTTGGTGCGGCTACAGCTTCTAACGGTGCGGTTGGACTTTATCACGTAGACAAGCTTACACCGGAAGCCGTCGAGCTTGGAGAAAGTCTTCTTTGCGAAAATTACAAGGAATATGTGATTGATGATGCAGAGCTGGAACGAGTTTATAAATCTTATCCTGTAATGTGGAAGGAGCCGGAAAAAGAAGGTACTTACGCTTTTGTAGGATGTCCGCATCTTTCTATGAGCCAGCTGAACGAATGGTCTGATAAGATTATCGATGGACTTAAAGCTAACGGTAAAAATAAAGTTGCAGTTACAACAGTAATCTGTACTGCACCTCCTGTACTTGAGTCCTTCAAAAAAACTGAAAAATATAAGGCCTTATATGCAACCGGCGCAAGAGTAACGGCAATCTGTCCGCTTATGTATATGTCAAATCCGCTTACAAAATCACGCAGAATTATGACTTGTTCGAATAAGCTCAGGACTTATTCTACAGCGCGTTATTACAAAGATGATGAGCTGCTTGATATTATCGTAGGTAGAAAATAGAGCAAGTGGAAACGAGCATTTATAGGAGCATTATATGAAAGAGTTCAAAGGACGAGTTATAAATAAAGGATATTACAAGGGAGAAGCAGTTGTTTCTCATCAGGGTGTGAATACGCTGGCAACCTTCCAGAAGTCGGCAATTGCAAAAGCCAAGCAGGTAATAGTTGCAGACCAGAACAACAAGGATATTTTTGAAAAGAATATCACAGGAAAGGCTTTGTGTCTGCCGCAGACAATCGGTTCAACAACCGGCGGTATGGTTATTCAGGTAATCTGTTCAATGGGAATAAATCCGGCTTGTCTGCTTTTTTCTGAACACATTGATTCTCTGGCTGGAGCTGGAGTAATTCTTTCTGCAGTTTGGGAAAACAGCAAACTGATTGCCATTGACCAGCTGGGACAGGAGTTTCTTGATACTGTAAAAACCGGCGATACAATTGAAGTTACCGAAGATGGCGTTGTAAGGATTCTGTAAATTAAAGCATAAGAGGGGGAAGTCTCCCCCTCGCTTCACCCCGCGCTGCGGTCTTCCGCTACCCTCTCGCCTAGGGGCTCGCCGCCCCTAAAACCCCATAGACATAAGTATTACTTTCTATATAATTAATCTATGAATAAAAAAAGATTTTTAATATTCCTCTTATCTATCTGTTTTTGTTTTTTCCTTAATGCAAATGATGCCTATATAGAAGCCGCAGGCGGAAGCGTAATTCCAATTGACTCTCCTATGTCTAGTGCTCATCCTTCAATTTCAATGAAAAGCGAAATAATTAAAATTGACCTGCAACCAAGCCTCTATCATGTACATGTTGATTTTGAGTTTTACAATGAAGGAGATTCCACAAGCATAAAAGTTGGATTCCCTCAATGGCATTACGGAACATCAGAAACTAACGAGCTTAAAAATTTTAAAACTACATTAAACGGAAAAAGCCTTGAATATAAAATCCTCGAAGACAATGGCACAAAAACTCCTGCCCATAAAGCTGATATTGTTGATTTATGGTTTGTTCGCGATATTACTTTTCCATCAAAAGCAATAACAAAAACCTCGGTAGATTATGATTGCGAATATGGTCATGGCGGTTTCTGGAAAGCAGTTGAATACCTTTTTGGAACAGGACGAACCTGGAAAAATCCAATAGGAAGCCAGACAATAGAAATTACAAATAATATTTCCTCAACCTCAGTCATTATTTATGACTCAACTTTTTTTGTTGAATCCGATGAATGGAAAACCCCAGATTCCTGGAAAAATACACAAATTACCAACGATGGTAAAAAAATCACTATAATAAGAAAGAATGTTTCTCCTGATTTTTTTGATCTTTTCAAATTTGAAATTGCAGATGAATATTTTTTGTTCAACCCCTACGGAGATTTTGACAACCAAAATTACAGGCTTGGAAAAAATCGTCTCACAGAAAAAGATTTAATTTTCTTTACAAATGAACAGCTCCGATATATGCGAAACATAATTTTTGCCTGCCATGGAAATATTTTTCAATCTGCCGATTTGAATGATTGGCTTAAAACTTGGGATTGGTACAAGCCTTCCCATAAGGTTGAATTATCTGAGCTTTCAGAAATTGAACTTGCAAATATTCAGGCCATTCAAAAAGAAGAAGCTAGACGTAAATAATCTATTATTTCAATCAATACTGTTTATAATTGTCTCAAACTGCTGCTGGAATATATCAACTTCTTTTACACCAGTTTTCTTTTCCCGAATATCATTATAAAGATTATGCTCATCAATACCTTCATTAAACATCCATCCGTCATGCTGTTCTCCAGGCATTTCACCCAGTTTTACTCCCGGATAAACCCGATGAACATATTTATCCAACTGCTTTAAGATTTTGTCATCAGGATTACCCGTTGTTTTTGTAAAGTGCAAAGTGAATAAATAAACTTTGTAATCAGTAAAAACTGCAAAACTATAAGCACCCACATCGCTTACGTACCATAAGGATTGGAAGTCATAACTAACAGCAAAAAGCATTCCTTTATTTTCGTAAACATTCTGTATACAAGTTTCGGCAGGACCTTCTCCATACCATTTATTATTTTTTAAAATGCTTTGTTTATAGGATTCATAATTCTTATCATTTTTTATAGTATGCCAGTTATCATTTTCATATTTAACAAACTCATTAAAAGAAAGAACTCTGACCGTCAAAGCATTATTACCACGCTCCTTTGTCTGCTTATAAAATGAACTGTAATTTTCATTATCACTTGCTACCCTAAAATCTAAATCCACATTTTCCGGACATTTAAAAGAAATCTCACCTAAAGAAACCCAGTTTTCAGCAAAAGCCGACCATGAGAAAATCATCAGAAAAGCAATTAAAACCTTTTTCACTTTTTTACCTCCAAAACTTTTATACTTTGATTATATTATATTACAAAAATGATTTACATGTATTTAGATTGTTTTAACTATGTTTTTTCATTAAAATAGAACGCATGGAACAATACAAAAAAGATTTTATTGATTTTATGCTGGAATGCCAGGTTTTGAAGTTCGGTTCGTTCACTCTCAAAAGCGGACGACAATCACCTTTCTTTATGAACGCAGGTGCTTATATCACAGGTTCTCAGCTTTTCAGACTTGGAAAGTTTTATGCACAGGCCATCCACAATACCTTTGGTGATGATTTTGACGTATTCTTTGGACCAGCCTATAAAGGCATTCCTCTTGCAGTTGCAACTTCAATTGCTTACTACGAATTATATGGAAAAGAAGTAAAATACTGCTGCGACCGAAAGGAAGAAAAAGATCACGGAGCAGACAAAGGCAGTATATTAGGTTACAAAATCAAAGACGGTGACCGGGTTATTATTATAGAAGATGTTACAACTTCGGGTAAATCAATCGAAGAAGTTTATCCAAAAATCCGTGCACAGGAAAGCGTTGAGGGCGGAATTAAAATTGTCGGCGAAATTGTTTCTCTAAATCGCATGGAACGAGCTCCCGATTCAAATAAATCTGCGCTGGAAGTAATCAGCGAAAAATATAACTTTAAAACTACCGCAATTGTTACAATGGATGAAGTTATGGAAGCCCTTTATACAAACGGTGATAAAAAAGTTATAACGGAAGAGTTAAAAAAACAACTTGATGAATATTACGCTCAATGGGGTGTAAAATAAGCATCATATAAAAAAGTGGTAAAAAAATGTTTTTCAAAAAACTTTCGGCGACGGAAATATTAAGTCGGTGTAATAATATTGTTTTAGTTATAGCTCTGCTTTCTTTATTTGCAGTTATTTTTATTGACTGTTCAAAAAAAACAGATTCTTTAAAGACTGATTCATCAAGCACAACTTCTTCCCTTACAGAAAAGTCTTTTCCAGCAAAGATAGTTTCCCTATCTCCTGCCAGCAGTGAAATCCTTTTTGCAGTTGGCGCAGAATCTCAAATTGCAGCAGTCTCTCAATTCACAGATTATCCACCAGAAGCTACAAAATTACCAATAGTCGGCGGTTTTGATGGAAAAACCTTGAGCATTGAAAAAATCCTTTCCTTTAATCCAGATTTTGTTTACATGACCGACGGAATGCATAATTTCTTAATAGACCAGCTGAATCAGTATAACATAAGATATTATCTTTCAACAGCAAACTCTATAAACGACGTTAAAAAAGAAATTATTGAAATCGGAACAATTACTGGTCACGAAGAAAAAGCCAGACAAGTAGTTGCACAAATTGAAAAAACTATCGCCGAATGCACAGAAAATGCCCGAAAAGCAACAGTAGTTGACAATCCACTTTCCGAAATCACCGTATACTACGAAGTCTGGAACTCTCCTTATATGACAGCCGGAAAATCTTCTTTTATAAATGACATAATTACTACTGCTGGCGGAAAAAATATTTTTGATGATATTGATTCACCTTATCCTATCGTAAGTGAAGAAAGCATAATCCACAGACAACCGCAAGTTATTTTTGTTCCAGCAACATCAGGTATAACAGAAGAATCAGTTATTGCCCGAATAGGCTGGGAAAATCTACCTGCTGTAAAAAATAAAAGAATCTATGTAATCGATGATAATCTGATTACCAGGCCTGGCGCAAGGATTGGAGAATCTGTAAAAACGATTTATAATTATATAAACCAATAAATCAATTTAAATCTATAAGAGAAGGAATGAAAAAGAGAGTTTTTATAATTCAAATCATATCAATATTTCTTCTTATTTTTGCCTTTTTTCTTGCAATAACGGTTGGCGCAGAAAAAATAAAACTGTCTGAATTTTTTAACACTTTTAATCCAACATCTGCTTCCACAACCTCTAATCCCTTTACAAAAATAATTATTTTAGATTTACGACTCCCCCGAGCACTTTTAGTTCTGCTTACAGGAATCTTACTCGGTGGTAGTGGCGCAGTTTTTCAGCTATTTTTCAGAAATCCACTTGCAGAACCTGGAATCATGGGAATCAGTTCTGGAGCAACTCTTGGAGCTGTAATTGCTAACGTTTTTATAACCTATACTGGTTTTCAAGCTGTATTATATCTGATTTCTCCAGTTAATTTGGCCGCTTTTTTAGGTGCAATTGGTGCCGGAGCTTTAGTTACAGTCCTTGCCTTTTCAAATGCTGGAAAAAAATCATCGGTTATGCTGCTTCTTTGCGGAACTGCACTTGGAACCTTGTATTCATCAATTTCATCTATTGTACTTTTATCCAGCAGCAAAGAGTTACATTCTGTATACACCTGGATTTTGGGAAGCTTTAACGGACGAGGCTGGAAAGAATTACTTTTTATTTTGATTCCATCTTTCCTTTCAATTTTTATAATGTTTTTTATTGCTCGCCCTTTAGATCTTCTTACTTGCGGAGAAACAACAGCTCAATCCCTTGGAGTTGAAGTAAATAAACTTAGGATTTTAGTTTTAATTTGTGGTGCACTTGCAGTAAGTGCAGCAGTTTGTGCAGGCGGAACCATCAGTTTTGTTGGATTGATTGCTCCTCATTTAGTCCGAAAAATGATTGGTTCAAAAAGTAAAGTTTTAATTCCCTTTAGTATGATTTTTGGTGCTATTCTTCTCTTACTTTCAGACACATTAGCCCGTGTAGTAATCGCGCCATCAGAATTACCAGCCGGAATTATAACAGCAATTTTGGGGGTCCCCTTCTTCCTATCGTTATGTTTAAAAAAATAGACACTATGAAAGATAAACTTTTTTGTAAAAACTTAAGCGCAAGCTATAAAACAGGTTCTCAAACAAAACAAATCATCAATAACGTAAGCATTGAAATAGAACAAGGGGACTTTGTCTGTCTTTGCGGTCCAAATGGAAGTGGAAAATCTACCTTGATGACAATTTTGGCAGGACTAGGCAATAGCCTTTCTAATCTTAAAGTTACAGCAGAAACAACGCCTGCCATTATGCATGATTCACACTATATAAAGCTTTCTGAACTATCTCAAAAACAAATCGCTCAAAAAGTTGCTTTCATGCAGCAGAATGAATATTCAACCTGGGATTTTACAGTAAAGGAACTGATTTTGCAGGGACGCTATTCCTACACCAAAAACGGCTGGTACAGTCCAGAAGACTACACTATTGTCGAAAAAATAATACAGCAAATGCAGCTTTCAGAATATGCAGAAAGAAGCGTTCATTCTCTTTCTGGCGGTGAATTCCAAAAAGTCCGTATTGCAAGAGCTCTGGCACAAGCTCCAGAGTTTCTCCTGCTTGACGAGCCTGCTTCCAACTTAGATTTTGTATATGAACCAATACTTTTAGACAACCTTAAAAAAATCGCAAAAGAAGAAGATATAGCTGTCTTAATTTCTATACACGACGTAAATCTCGCCTCTCGTATAGCAGATAAAATTGCATTTCTTCCACCTCAAAAACCTTTAATTTGTGGCACCGTAGAAAATATCTTTACAGAAGAAAATCTTCTATATACTTACAATACAGAACTTCAAATTTATGAACATTCGGTTTATAATAAAAAGCAGGTTTTATGTGGGAAAATTAAATAATTGGGAAAATGGGGAACAATAAAACTAATATTTCAAAGAAAAAACTTTTTTCGATTTTAACAATAATTTGCATCGCTTCTATTGTTCTTATTCCAATCGGTCTTGCCTTAATGTGGTTTTATACTGACTGGAAAAAGAAGATTAAAATCATTTTAACCTCAACCCTTTCTGTTCTTTATATTGCGCTTATTCTTTTTATGCTGCTTTTTGAACCTGGCGAAAAAAAGGATACAGCCCTGGAACTACCAATTGCAACTGAACAGCAAAACCAAGAACAAATCACTTCAAGCGGACAAGAAACAATCCAAACCCCACCAGAACAAAACGAACAATCAAAAAAGAAAGGTAAAAATAAAAAAGATTCTCAAGAAAAAGAAAAGCTCCCATCCACCCTTCAAAAAAATCCAAAAGGAAGATACAGCCGGCTTTTACTTTCTATTTTATTTTTCCTGCTAATGTTCTTTTTGATAATCTGGCAAAATATCAGACGAAAAGATAAGAAAGCCTATGAAAATCCTTATGTCGATACAGAAAAATATAAACTCCCTCTAAACGATGACAGTAAAATGCCTTTAGTCCATTTTTTGCGTCTGCGCCTTAATCCAAATGAACAAATCTACTTTGCAACGCAAACAACCCAAAAAGACAATGAAGGTGATTTTATCATAACAAATCAACGTGTAGTTATTTTATCCCCTCAACAAAATATCGAGTTTCCAATCCACGTTTTGACCGCTGCAACATCAATTACCGACACCGTGATGCAACTTATTTCAGGCGACCGAAAATATTTTATTTTTATGCACGAATCTCAAATGAAATACGCACTGGCAGTTCTTAAATGGACAGCCGCAAAATATTACCAGAATAAAGCAAAAACTACTTAAAATATTTTAAGGAGAAAATTATGAACTCAAAAAAATTACTCATCAGTTGTTTTATTTTTACCCTGCTTTTTTCAAGCTGTAATAAAAATGAAAACTCCTCAGACAAGCCCACGGATCATTTTTCTTCTGATACAAAAATCGAACTAAAAAAATCCGAAAAAAATGAAAAGAAACAAACTGTCATTCCAGAACATAATTCCATGATTTTAAATCTTGATGAAGGCAATAATGTTTCTTTTGAATCACTCCAAACCTTCATGAAACCAGATTATACTCCCGAATATGCAGAAAATCCTGAAGATAAAGAAGCAAGCAATTCAAAAATCGCTTCTAACGGCAAGAAAAGTGATTCCGTAATCCCGGGAATCAGAAAACTTGGCGAATATATGACAAAATACAGTTCAGAACGTAAGATTACTTTTAATAAAAATAATCAGCAACTAATAGACGATTCTGATGACAATGATAAAGTTTTCCTTGTAGAAGACTGGGGGCCTCAAGGTCATGTTCCATCCCAAAGTGAAAATCCTTCTTTTTATGTAGTCTTTTCAAAACCTGTACATGCTCTTGCAGCCCTGGAAGAGCCGACAGACAAATCTGATATTTTGTCAATTGAACCTGCAATTAAAGGTGTTTTCCGCTGGTACGGTACAAAACATCTTGCCTTTGAAGCATCTGAGCCGGCAGATCCTGCAATTGAATACAGAATTATTGTAAATCCAAAAACAAAATCCATCTCTGGTGCCGAAATAAAAGGTCAAACAACCTTCCGTACAACTGCTGATAAAATTGAAATAAAAAGAATGTACGGCGGTTACATGGAAAAAGGAGAATCAGCTTATACCTGGACAACAGGTGCACTTCCTCCTTACGAAAACCGCTTTTTCCTAATGCTTAATTACAAAATCACAGAAGAAAGACTTAAAGAAATCCTTAATGTCAAAATTGGAACAAGAAATGCAGAATATACTTCAAAAATATTATTTGCGCCTGAATCCGATTTATGGGGTTTCAACGAAAACTTTATTAAATACAATCTTGATGAAAAAAAATCTAATTCTTTTATAATTACAGTAACTGATAATGTTCCTCATAATGCTTCTATAACTGCTTCTATTAAATATTCAAACAGCTCAGAAACTTATGAAACACTTAAACCTTTTGAAATCAGTGAAGTTGAAGAATATACGGATTATTCTTATGGACAAAAACAGCATCCTCTTACAATAAGATTCTCGCAAACACCAGATAAGTCTACAATTGTAGACAATATTTCCTTTGATTTTGATTATAAACTTACAGAAGACAATTTTGAAATTTCTGAACGAAATCTTATCCTCTATAATCTTCCAATAGATTTTGATGAAAAGCACAAAATCACTTTCAATACAAACATAAAAGATGTTTTCGGACAAAATCTGGTATTAAAAACAAAAACTTATTCTTTCACAGTAAAAAACGCACAGGCTTACATTAAGTTCCTTGATTATGGTTCAAAAATGCTCGAAGCCCAGTTCCCTCACAAAATGGTTTTTGAATATCAAAATCTGGAAGCCAATTCTTATTACAAAATACAGGGAACAGACAATCCATTTGATTTGAAAACTGAATACCAGCGTTTTACAGATGTTTTTCCAAACGGAAATCAAACAATTCCAACAGATGTCAAAAATAAAAGACAGTTCATGGAAATTGATTTTGATCCTTACCTTAAAAACGGTTATGGTTTTGTTAAATTTGATTCCTTTACAACACGCCGTTATTACGACAATTGGGACGAACAATGGGAATATGATACAGACAATCATCCTATGACAATTCAAGTCACAGATTTAGGAATTACCGCCCGTCTTGGAATCAACCGAGCGGTTTTGTTAGTCCGCAGCCTTTCTAGCGGTAAGCCGGTGGCAAATGCAAAGGTAAACATTCTCTTAGGACAGGAATATTCAAACCGCAGCCTAAATTCTGATTCTATTCTTGCTTCTGGAACTACAGATGAAAACGGTTTATGTATAATAGAGTATACAGAAGAACAGATAATCCGCTACGAATATGCCTGTTCAAATAATTATACAAATGATTCTCTTATTGTAGACGTAATAAACGGTGATGATAGAGCAGCCTTTATTCCTGACTCCCACAGCACATGGAACTTTAACGTAAACAACGGAAGCCGTTCAAAAGTTCGTAAACCACAGCAGCAGACTTTTATGTTCGTTGACCGTGGACTTTACAAACCTGGAGAAACCGTTACTTTCCGTGGTATAGATAAAGATCAGCTTTTAGGAACCTTAAAATCTCATACAGGAACTTATTCCATTAGCTTTAAGAGTTCATCCTGGAATGCACCAGATATCATGGAGCCAATCTTAGGAGAAACTTCAGAAAGTGGTGGATTCTACGGAACAATCAAACTGCCTGATGACTTGGAGCCGGGATCTTATGAAATAAAATACACCCGAACGGATAATTCTGTAGGCGCTGAACCTCGTAGTTATTATATAACTATTGCCGAGTTTGAACGCCTCAAAATCCAGGCAGGAATTAAAGTACCGGATATAACTTATTATGGTGGAGACAAGCTCAGCTCTGAATTAAGTGCAGAATATTTAGCTGGTGGAAGTCTTAACGGCGCTGCTTACACTGCTTCATGGTTTAAACAGGGAACAAGCTTTGAACCTGATACCCCAGAAACCAAAGATTATAACTTTGGCCCATATAATCAGTATTCAGGCAGAACTTACTATTCCGAAGATCAAGGTAACCTTTCAACAAGCGGAACCGCACAATTAGCTTGTAATTCTGAAAAGATTACTGACGGAAAACCTTATCAATACCGCGTAGAAGCAAGCGTTACCGATGTTTCAAATCAGCAGATAACTACTGCGGCTTCTGTTTTTGTTCATCCAGCTTTGTATTATGTTGGACTTAAAAACGCCTCCAACATCAGCGGATTTGCTAAAAAAGGACAAAAACTCAATTTCCCTTATATTCTTACAGATATTTATGGCAATTTGCTTCAAACAAAAGATATAGACGCTAAAGTGTCTGATTTATCATACAGTTTAAGTCGCGATGAATGGACAATGGTTCATGAGCAAAGCGTTTATTCTAACATTTACCAGCGTTATCAAAAAACTACAATTGAAGAATCATCAGGTTCTGTAAAAATTGACAGTGCTGGAAGTCTGGAAATCACACCTGAAAACACTGGCTGGTACACCCTCCAAATCTCCGGAAAAGACAGCAAGAATAATCCTGTAATCACTTCCATCGGTTTCTATGTTACAGGAAGTGGAATGAGCTGGTACGGAAGTGATGATTCAGAAGAAATAACATTAACACCTAATCAGAATCTTTATAATCCTGGCGATACAGCACAGATTTTATTACAGAGTCCTCTTCAGAAGGGTGATTATCTTATCACTGTTGAACGCGAAGGTATTTTCACTCAGGAAGTTCGACATTTTGATGAACCGGCTAATGTAATTGAAGTTCCTATTGCCGGAAATTACGTTCCTGTGGTTTATGTTTCTGTTTCTTCTTATTCTGACCGTGTTGGAACTCCAAACTATCAATATGGCGAAACCGATTTAGACAAGCCAAAAGGATATTTTGGTGTTACGGCAATCAACGTAAATCCTTATGTACGTGCCTTCTCTGTAGATATTGAAAGCAGTAAAAAAACATATCGTCCTGGAGAAGAAGCAACTATCACACTTACTGCAAGAAAAGGTGGAAAACCTTTGGCAAATGCAGAGCTTACGGTTATGGCTGTAGATAGAGGCGTTCTTGATTTGATTAATTATCACGTTTCTAATCCAATAGACTTTTTCTATAATTCATATAAATATCCATTGTGTGTAAAAGGTGGTGATTCACGTGCTTTACTCATGGATCCAGTAACTTACAGTGTAAAAAATCTTGCTGGTGGCGATGCAGAAGCCGCCTCGGATGAAGAAAAAGACAATGAACGAAAAGATTTTAGGCCGACCGCAGTTTTTGAACCGGTAATCTTTACAGACGAAAATGGACAGGCAAAAGTTACCTTTACAATGCCGGATTCCCTTACAACTTATAGAATCACTGCTTTTGGTGTAAAGGAAGATTTGTTTGCTCTGCAGGAAGATGAAGTTAAAGTTCAAAATCCTATAAATATTCAGCAGGTTCAACCACGCAAACTCCGTGAACGAGACACTGCTGAATGTGGTGTTTTAATCACAAATCTCGATTCTGAATCACAGAGAGTTACTGTAAGCCTCGAGACCCGCAGTCCAACAAAAAATACAAAAGAAGATGAACTTGCCGGACGAAAGACTATTCCAGGTAAGGCTTATGTTGATGGAAAAAATGAACATACAGTTATGGTTGCTGCCGGAGATTCTACAGTTGTTTACTTTGATGTTGGAGCAGAAAAAGAAGGAACGGTTGAACTTGTTTACAGCATTAAGTCTGAACTTCTGAACGAAAAGCTGATTTCACCAATTAAGATAGAAAAAACTTACGTTTATGAAACCGTAACCATGATTGGCTCAACTGATAATCAGGATGTTGCAAAATCTACAGAAGCACTTATTATTCCTGGTTTTGCAAAAGATGGAAAAGGTGCACTTTCTGTAACTCTTGATGCAACTCGTCTTGGTATGCTTGGTGGTGCTGTAAATTACCTCTTTGATTATCCTTATGGCTGTCTTGAACAACAGTCTTCTAGAGTTCTGCCATTAGTTCTGTTTGAAGATTATATTGATGTCTTTGGTCTTGATTCAAAAGTAAAGGATATTAAGACCTGTGTAAAAAATTATACATCTTCTTGGGCAAAAGTTCAGCTTGAAGATGGTTCTTTCCCTTACTGGCCGGACGGAACTAGAGGTTCGCTTTATGTAAGTATTAGAATCGCTCATATTTGTGCAGCAGCAATTCAAAGAGGCTATTCTCGTGATGAACTTGAAATTAATCTTAGAACTCTTTCATCTTATATCGCAAAGGAAGTTACAAGCTACACTTATACTAATAATGATTACCTCAAAGCTTATGCCTGCTATGTTATGAAATTGCTGGGTTATCACAATCTTGATAATGAACTGAACAATCTGTATAGAAAAATAGACAGTCTTACCTTATCAGCTGCTGCTTATGTTTCTTTAGCCTTCGCAGAAGACATGGGATTAAGTTCTTTGACAAAAGCAAGCGAAATAAACAAGATTATTCGCCCTTACCTACAGCCGGTTGAACGTTCAGTAACAATTCTGGATCCTAACCGCAAAGATGATTATTGGTTCTGGTACGAATCTCCTGCTGAACAAATGGCAATCATTTTGCAGGCTTTTGTAAAAGTTGATCCTAACGACCAGATGGTAGACCGCTTGCTCTTTACGCTGATGAAAAATCAATCCATGGGCTACTGGAAAAATACTGCATCCACAGCAAAGGTTTTGGAAGCAATTTATACTTACATAAAAATGCGCAACCTTGACAACACCGACTTTACTGGAACTGCAAAAATTGATGGCAAATCTGTTATGACAGAAGCTTTTACGGGTGTAGGAGCAAAACCAAAAACTCTGGTACTTCCTTTTGAAAATGAAATTATTTCTAGTCTGGAAAAGGATAAAACAATTCCAATCACCTTTGAAAAGAATGGTCCTGGTCAACTTTATTATACAGCAGAAATGAAATATGCCCTTCCAGATGAAATGCAATGTGCCCGCGACGAAGGATTAAAGATTGTGTATACAATTTCAGACTATGAAACAGGCGAAGAAATCAAAACTTCTGGTTCTTATGATTCTCTGCTTACTTTAGAAAGTGGAAAATTGTATAAGGCCACAGTTCGTGTCGAATCAATAAGAAACAGAACTTATGTTGCCCTTCGTTCACCAATTCCTTCTGGTGCAGAAATACTTGATTCTACTTTTGTGACAACAAGCTCTAAGGGAGAAACTTCAGTTGAATCAGAAGGCTGGGGACACTGGTTAAGCAATAAAACTATCTATGACAACGAAATCCAGTTCTTCTGGGATAATTTCAATGTAGGATCTTCAACAGTAAGCTTTACCTTCAGAGCTGCAAGGCGTGGTATTTATCCTACACCTCCAGTTCAGGCTGAATGTATGTATGAACCGGAAATCTTTGGTAGAAGCGACGGTTATTTGTTCCAGATTAAATAGAGATAATCTGTCTGATAAATACGAATGTGTCATTTTCGGGCTTGACCCGAAAATCTAAATGCATAACAAAATATGAAAAAGAATCTGCCGATTTTATACCTGTTTCTGGGATTTTTGGGAGTGTGGCTTTTATTACGCTACACCCCATATCCGGAATTAGATGCATTACTTAATCAGCCCTACAGTTGCAGGGTTTATGATTGTAAGGGAAATATTATACAAATTACTTCTCTTGATGATGGATTAAAACGCGAGTTTTTACCTTTAGAGGAAATATCGCCTCAGGTAAGAAGTGTTTTTATAAAAGCAGAAGACAAACGTTTTTATTTTCATCACGGAGTAGATTACACGGCAGCAATTACTGCATTTTTTCAGAATATGTCTTCTAAAAAAACAATCCGCGGAGCCTCTACAATTCCTATGCAGCTGGCTAAAATATGCTCGCCGGTAGAGGTTCATTCTTTTTCTCGCAAGCTCCAGGATGTTCTTAACGCCTATCGTATAGAAGCACGTTTTTCTAAAAAAAAGATTCTGGAACTCTATTTAAACTCGCTTCCCTTTGGAATGAATGTCTGCGGAGTTAATTCCGCGGCGCGAACTTTCTTCGGCAAACCCGTAAACGACCTTTCCCCCGAACAGTTATGCTGCCTTGCTGTAATTCCGCGCCGTCCTTCCTCATATAATCCAATAAATCACCCGACCGAATGCGCAGAAATGGCCCGGGAAATTGCAGACGGACTTTCCTTTGTGGACACGCAAGCTGTAGAGGCTGCAGCAAAAACAGCGCGTGCATTTGAATATCCATACAAAATGCCGCATTATATTCTTTACTTAAAGAAAACTACCCCGCAATTATTTGATAACTATGAGCTCCACCTTTCCGTGGATATGGATGTACAGATTCAGGCAGAAACCTTACTTTCAGAGGCTCTCCTGCAGGCAAAAAACTCACGAATCAGTAACGGTGCTCTTCTTTTAATCAATAACAAAGATGCTTCCGTTATTTCCTGGGTTGGCAGCGAAAACTGGTTTGATGATTCCGTAAGTGGACAAATAGACGGTGTTCTGGTAAAAAATCAGCCGGGAAGTTCCATGAAACCTTTTTTATACGCTCTTGCTTTTGATACGCCTGATGAAAAAGGAAATCCTCTTTATTATCCATCAAAAGTTATAGCAGATATCCCACAGGAGTTTGGAGGCGAAAATCTCTATATTCCAGCTAATTTTAATAATCATTTCAACGGACCAATTAGAACACGTGTAGCCCTTGCATCCAGTTTGAACATTCCAGCAGTAACGATTTTAAATGAAATCGGTGTAAATAATTATCTGAACAAATTATATGAATTGGGATTTGATTCCTTGAGGCATGGCGGTAAAGAAGCTGATTTGGGGCTTGCACTTGGTGCCGGGGAAGTAACTTTGTATGAGCTTGTAAATGCATTCAGCATCTTCCCTCGCGATGGAAAAGATTTCAAAGGGAATCAGATTTATTCACAGGATACCGCACGCTTAATCTGTTCTATTCTTTCTGATAAAAGTTCGCGGGCTCTTGGCTTTGGTTATGCTCAGACTTTTGAAACAGATTATCCTTCAATCTTTAAAACTGGAACTTCTAATCAGTATCAAAATATTACAGCTCTGGGAGCTACAAAAGATTTTACAATTGGTGTATGGATGGGAAACTTTGCTGGACAAACAGTTATTGGAAAAACAGGAAGTTCTCTTCCAGCCTGGGTTGCAAAAAATCTTTTGGATTATGTGGAAAAGAGTGTCGAAAAAAATATACAGAATTATGACAAAAATCAGGTGTATGAAAAAAAAGACTTCGACAAACCTGAAAACTGGACACTTCAAAAAATCTGTTCCCTTTCAGGCTTAAAAGCTGGTCCAGATTGTCCGGCTTCGGTGTATGAATACATAAAAAATGGGTGTGAACTGGAAAGCTGTGACTGGCACAAGAAGAATACAGACGGCGATATAGAAATTATATTCCCATCAGAGTTCCAGCAATGGATAAAAACTAATAATATCAATGCAGTTATAAATTATAATTCCAGTCCGCTGACTCTACTTTCTCCAAGGGATAATTCTATTTTTTATTACAGTAGCACATCTGCAACAAAACAGGCAATAAATGTTCAGGTCATTGGTGGCTCTGCAAATCAACTGTCTATTTTTTATGACAATAATCCTTCTTTTCAAGTTCAAAGACCTTTTGATTTTCATCTGCCTGTAGAACGCGGTAATCACACCTGCACCTGTATCTGCGGAAATGAAAAAATTACGTTTAATTTTCTTGTAAAATAAGTATAATAATTTCAACTGGAGTTATTATGAAAAAATCAAATTTTTTACCAGGCCTTCGAGCAGGCTTTCTTTTTATAGGATTTTCACTTTTTACTACACTTCTTTTTTCCTGTAAAACAACAGATGTTACAAGCCCTTTTACCGAAATTGAAGGACAAATCCAAAAAACAGAAATCCTTGAGACAAAAAACGGAAAAGTTCGAGGTATATCTAATCCAAAAACTTCCGTTGAATTATTTGCAGGAATCCCCTTTGCTCAACCGCCTGTAGGAAATCTTCGCTGGAAAGAACCTATCGATGTTCAAAACTGGGATGGCATTTTAGAAGCTGACCATTTTGCTCCAATGGCAATGCAAAATAACTATCCAAAAGTAATCAGAAAATTATTTAACGCCTACATACATTCAAGCGGCGACCGCAGTGATTTTGGTCCTATGTCCGAAGACTGTCTTTATCTCAATATCTGGCGACCAGCTGGTACCGATGCAAACTCTAAGCTTCCTGTTCTGGTTTACATTCATGGTGGAAGCCTGACAAGCGGTTCTTCCTGGTTTGAAAGTTATGATGGCGAAAGACTTGCACAAAAAGGAATTATTGTAATTACAATTGCTTATCGACTTGGAGTTTTTGGTTATTTTGCCCACGAAGATTTGATAAAAGAAAGTCCGAACAAAACCACTGGAAATTACGGTCTTTTAGATCAGATAAAAGCTTTGGAATGGATAAATCAAAATGTTGAAGCTTTTGGTGGCGACCTTCAAAACATAACAATCGCAGGTGAATCAGCGGGTTCTTCTTCGGTAAATGCTTTGTGTGCTTCACCGCTTTCAAAAGGCTTATTCCGACGGGCAATTGCAGAAAGTTCTTCACTGGTAGTTCAGGTTCCGTCTCACACTTTCCGTTCAAAAGAAGCTGCGCTTTCTATGGGTAAGAAAATCATGGAGGAATTTAAGGCAACTTCCATTGAAGATTTACGTGCTATTCCGGCTGAAAAACTGGTAAAAACTTCCCACGCGAATAATGCGATGACAGTAGATTCCTATGCAATGCCTGAATATCCTTGGGAAATTTACCAGAAGGGATTGAATCATGAAGAAGCCTTGCTGAATGGATTTAATCATAACGAAGGTCTGGCATTTACTTTTTTAACTAATATCAACAAGCGAAATTATAAAAAGATGCTCTACGAGTCGCCCTATATTAGCGATGTGGAGGGATTGTGTAAGCTTGAAGAAATCAAAACCAATAAAGAGGCAAAACAATTTTATACAGATATTTTCTCTGTTGTTTGTTTTACCTATCCTCATTATTCCTGGACAAAAGTTCTTGCAGCTCAAGGAAAACCGGTTTATGAATATGTTTTTACAAAAGAAAATATCGGTTTGAGCACCATGCATTCCGGAGAAATGGCTTATGCTTACGGTAATCTGGATAAAAACAAAAAGAACATTTATAACGGTGAAGATTACAGACTTGAAGCCATAATGACCGAATATTGGGCAAACTTTGTAAAATACGGAAACCCAAACGGAGAAGGCTTACCTGAATGGACTGATTCTTCTCAACTGGGCCAACACTGCGGCGAATATCTTCTTGAACTTGGTACAGAAGTAAGAAGCGTAGTTGACCCTTTCTTTAAATATTATAAATACATCAATTTTGATATTGATCCGGAAAAACGACCGCCTACTTTTGGAAAGAAAGAATAAAAGCACAAGAGGGAATGACATATTATTTGTCATCCCCTTTTTTTTTCTTAAATACCTTAAATATAATAAAAAATTATAATTTTCTTTTTATGTTTCTATTGACAGAAACATAAAGACAAAGTATATTTCCTCTTAGATTGTGTTACTACAAATAGAAACATAATCCAGGAGCAACTATGACACGTACAGATTCTATTTATTTTTCACTGCCATGTGACAGGTACACGCCTTTTTCTTTGGCGCGTAAAATCGGAGCATCAGCAATTTTGGAAAGTGCAAGCTTTGCACGCGGACGAGAACGCTATTCTATTCTTCTTCTTGAACCAGCATTTCATATTATTCAAGATGATGATGGCGTTGCATTCTTAATTGATGGCCGCCGCCTTCCATACAAAGGCAAAAATGAAACAAATGAAACAATTGCACCAGGAAGCCGAGTTCTTCATACACCAGATATTCTTGATGCACTTTTATATGTCGCACAACAAAATGACATGAGTGTAATTACCAGAGAGGACGGAAAGGAAATCTCTAATACAATTCCAGTTCCTACAAGCGGTTTGGGCTATCTCAGTTATGAGTTTGCCGCCCGCTGCGATACAATTAATCTTGCCGCCCAGACAGATGAACTTCATATCCCTGAGAGTGAGTTTGTAGCCGGCCATATCTATGTAGTTTTTGATCATTTTACAGAAAACATTCATGTATTTGCCCTAAATTACAATGAACACCAGATTGATTTGGAAAAAGCAGTTTTAGATTTGAAAAAACGACTCAACGACCTCGATTTTTCTTATCTATCTGAACCAGAAGAAGCTTGCGAAGTTCACACAATCACAAATCTTGAACAAAGTGAACGTGAATACAAAGAAAAAGTTGAAGCTATAAAAAAAGAAATCATCGCAGGAAATCTTTTACAGGCAGTTCCAAGCCGCCGCCTTCAGTTTGAATGCAATAATTCCGCCCTTGAGATTTATCGTAGGTTGCGGGCAGTTAATCCAAGCCCTTACCTTTTTTACATCGATTTTGGAGAACGCCAGCTCATTGGTTCATCACCAGAAAGTCTTGTCCGCGTTCGTGAAGGCATTGCTTCAATCCGCCCAATTGCAGGAACTCGCCGCCGTGGAAAAAATACCGCAGAAGATGAAGCCTTAAAAGCAGAACTTCTCAACGATGCAAAAGAACGCGCAGAACACCTTATGCTTGTTGATTTAGCCCGCAATGATTTAGGTCGTGTCTGTTCAAACGGAAGCGTAGAAGTTACCCGTTTTATGGAAGTTGAAATGTTCAGTCATGTTATGCATATCGTTAGTGATGTACAGGGAAAAGTTGCAGAAGGATTTAAACCAATTCAAGTTTTAAGAGCAGCTTTCCCGGCAGGAACAGTTTCTGGGGCACCAAAAATCAGTGCAATTGAGATTTTAAGCCGTATTGAAAAAACAAAACGACGCTTTTATGCAGGCGCAGTAGGTTACATTCAATCAAACGGTGATTTAGATTTTTGTATTGCAATCCGTTGTGCCTTAAAACAGGGAAAAGTCTGGTCTTTGCAGGCAGGTGGAGGAATTGTTTATGACAGCAATGCCGACCGCGAATGGGAAGAAACAAACGAAAAGCTTGGAGCATTAAGATCTGTTTTTGAAGGAGGAAAAAAATGATTGCATTTATAGACAATAAAGATAGTTTTACATTTAATATCGTTCAGAGTTTGGAAAGAGTTTCTGGTGGAAAAGTTCAGGTTTTCCGTTCAGAAGAAAGTACAGTTGCAGAAATCGAAGCAGCAAAACCAACACACATTGTTGTAGGTCCAGGACCAGGAACTCCCCTTGAAGCAGGAATCTCCATTGAAGCAATAAAATATTTTGCAGGAAAACTTCCAATTCTTGGAATCTGTCTTGGTCATCAGGCAATTGGTGCCGCTTTTGGAGCAAAAATTGTTGGAGCAAAATATATCCGTCATGGAATTGTAGAAGAAATCAAAACCGATGGACGTGGTATTTTCCGCAGTATAGGATTAAAAGGCAACTTTACCCGTTATCATTCTCTTGTAGTTGATGAATCTACTCTTCCTCATGAGTTTGAAGTTTCTGCACGGGCAAAAGACGGTGATATTATGGGAATCCGCCACAAAGACTTTGTAATTGAAGGCGTTCAGTTCCATCCGGAATCTATTGCAAGCGAAAACGGAGATGCTCTTTTTAAGGCCTTCCTCAATTACAGTCGCGAAAATATTTCACATGTTTTGATTTTGAACCAGCTGATTGACCAGAAAAAACCTCTGAGCCGAGAACAGACAGCTTCTTTTATCAGTGAACTTACCGATGGAACAATGGACGAAAAAGTTGCTTCATCAGTGCTTACAGCTATGGCTTCCCGAGGACTTCCAACTGCCGAAGAAATGGGTGGTGCAGCTCAGGTTATGCTTGCAAAGAAAACTCCATTCCCTATGGAAGCTGGTGAAGATGCAGGTGCAGGACTTGCAGAAATCGTTGGTACAGGCGGCGATGGAAAAGGTTCCTTCAATATTTCTTCTATGTCTGCGCTGGTTGCCGCCAGTTGTGGTCAAGTAATGGCGAAACATGGAAACCGTGCTGTATCATCAAAATCTGGTGCAGCAGACTTTTTTGAAGCCCTGGGTATTAATATAATGGCAAGCCCGGATAAAACAGCTGAACTGGTTCGCAAAACCGGCTTTGGCTTCCTTATGGCCCCAGTCTATCATTCAGCAATGAGATTCGCCGCTCCAATCCGCAAGGCACTTGGTATTAAAACAATATTCAACGTTCTTGGTCCTCTTTTGAACCCTGCAAATGCAAAATATGAAGTTCTTGGCGTTTATTCAAAAGAACTTTTGCGTGACTATGCCCGAGCCGCTAAATCACTTGGTGCTAAACGTGTTATGGTTGTGAACTCTGAAGATGGTTACGACGAGATTTCTCCATGTGCTCCAACCACAGTTTATCAAATTGATGAAAAAGGCAACGAAAATCAGTATGTAATAAATCCTGCTAATTTTGGAATAGCAGATGCTGATGAAAATGAACTCTATGGTGGAAACGGCAGTGATAATGCAAAACTCGCTATGGAAGTTCTTAATGGCAGTGGTCGAAAGACAATCCGTTATGCTGTTGGTCTTAATGCGGGAGCGGTTCTTTATCTTTGTGGTAAGGCCCGAACTCTCAAAGATGGTTATGCTATGGCTTTGGATGCAATTGATTCAGGAAGAACTCTCGCAAAATTAAGAGAGATTCAAAAGGTCAGTGAGGAGTTGAGCGCTTAAAAATGGACATACTTACAAGAATTATAGAAAAACGCCGCGCTGATATTGAATCCTTAGGACTGGATTTTGGCCTATCTTTACCGGAAGCTCGAAAAAGACCACTTCACACCTTTTTAAAAACAAAAGGTGTGATTCTGGAAGTAAAACGTGCTTCTCCAAGCAAGGGTGAAATTTCACCGGAATTAGATGCTTATCAAACTGCTTTATCTTATGCACGGGCAGGAGCAGCGGCAATCTCTTGTCTTACCGAAGGAAACTTTTTTAAGGGCTCACTGTCTGATTTAGTTAACGTTTGTCGTGCTATAGATGATTATGCTTCGGATGATTACGATTCAAGTGGCAATGTACCAGCGGTACTACGCAAAGATTTTCTGCTTTTCCCGGAAGAAGTTGAGATTTCTTATAAGGCAGGAGCAGATGCAGTTCTTTTGATTGCACGTATTTTACCAAAGGAAACTCTTTTAAAAATGGCAGAAGAAGTTGCTCGCCTTGGAATGTCTGCATTGATTGAAATCCGCTCTGAGGAAGATTTAGAAAAGCTTTCTTTTGTATTTGGACATAAAGATTTTATGGAGATTGCTACTTCTAACGGAAGCTTTGATAATTTTGTCTGTGGTGTAAACAGCCGAGATCTAGCGACATTTAAAATTGATTTACTACGTCCCTGCATGATGTTCCAGAAAATCCGGAAAATTATGGGTGACAATGCAAGAATCGTTTTTGAAAGTGGTGTTACAAATTATGAATGTGCAGGTGCTGTCAGCTCCATGGGTTTTACAGGGCTTTTACTTGGAGAAGCTGCTGCAAAAAATCCAGAACTTCGCAAAGGACTTGTTGATTCTTTTATGAAGGCCAAAAGAACAAAAAATGCTGACTTTTGGATGGACTACGCAAATGAAGATGAACATCAAAAAAAGATTTCAAACACAGGTAAGAGTTTTAAAATCTGTGGTCTCACAAGAATTGAAGACGCCCTTGCTGCTGATGAACTTGGAGCAAAGTTTTTAGGCTTCATTTTTGCAGATGCTTTCCCACGCAGTGTAAGCCGAGATGGACGTCTGGAAAAACTACTTCCTGAACTTGGAAAATTGAAAGCAAAAAAAGTTGCGGTAATTGTTGATTTGGATTCTCCTGAAAGTAAAAAGGCTATCCAACTTGTAAAGGATGGGATTTTTGATTTACTCCAATTTCATAAAATAACGTATGAAAAAGTAGACAAAAAGCTTCTTGAACTTCCGCATTATTTTGCTGTAAATAACCTTGAAGAATATGAAAAACTTGTTTCTAAGGGTGAAATGCGGGTTCTATTGGATTCAAAAAAAATAGACAGGTCTACAATTGAAGACAATGCCTTGACCTATGATATTAAATGGATTGCCGGTGGAATTACTCCAGATAATGTATGTGAGATAACAAAAGGTATTTCCCCAGAGCTGATTGATGTTTCTGGTGGAGTTGAAGTTGAAAATCAGATTGGCATAAAAGATGTTAACAAAATAAAACAGTTAATATTTTTCGACAGATAAGATAAAAAAGACAAAAGGAATACAAAATGAGTGATAATGGATTTTTTAATCAATATGGTGGAAAATATGTTGCTGAAGTTCTAAGACGGCCTCTTGATGAACTTGAAGTAGCTTTCCATGAAGCGATGAAGGACAAAACCTTTTTAGACGAGCTTGAAATAATTCGTCGAGATTATATTGGACGCGAAACCCCACTTTACTTTGCACCGACTGCAACAAAACTTTTAGGCGGAGCACAGATTTACATAAAGCTGGAAGGGCTGGCAAATACAGGTGCCCATAAAATCAATAATGCAATTGGACAGTGTTTGCTGGCAAAACGCATGGGTAAAAAACGCATTATTGCAGAAACTGGAGCAGGTCAGCACGGACTTGCAACTGCAGCTGCCTGTGCCAAACTGGGACTTGATTGTACAATTTACATGGGCGAAGTTGATGTTCACCGTCAACAACCAAATGTTGCCTCAATGGAATTATATGGCGCTAAAGTTCATCCTGTAACAAGTGGAAGCCGAACCCTTAAAGACGCTGTAAACGAAGCCATGCGTGACTGGGCAGCAAATCCTGATACAACCCATTATGTTTTGGGAAGTGCTCTTGGTCCAGCGCCTTTTCCTGATATCGTGCGTGAATTCCAGAGTGTAATTGGTCGTGAAGTAAAAAAGCAGGCTCAAGAACGTGGAATAAAAATTGGGGCAATGGTTGCCTGTGTCGGCGGCGGTTCAAACTCAATCGGTTTTTTTGAACCTTTTATAAATGATAATGAACCCCGACTTATTGGAGCAGAAGCAGGTGGCATTGGTCCAAACGTTGGTGAAAATGCAAGCCGCATGACAGGAAACGCTGCCCGCGATGGAATCATGCAGGGATATAAAAGTCGCTTTTTACTTGATGAAGACGGACAGGCTCTTCCAACCCGTTCTATTTCTGCCGGTTTGGATTATTGTGGTATCGGTCCTCAGCTTGCAGCCCTTGGACGGTCTGGACGAGTTGAGTTCACTTCTATTCTTGATAAAGAGGCTTTGGATGCAGTCCAGTTTTTTGCTAAGAACGAAGGTATTCTTTTTGCCCTGGAATCGGCACACGCAGGAGCAGCGGCTATTAAGATTGCACGTGAGATTCCAAAAGATCAGGCAATTATCATAAATATGAGTGGTCGAGGTGATAAGGATGTCTTTATCACAAGTCCAGTTTTCCGCCCAAATGAATGGCTGAAGTTTTTACATTCAGAAATTGAAAGACTGGAAGGCGGAAAAGATGTTCATTTTGCAAAATAGATAAAATGCGCAAGTGTATGGAGCCACGCCGTAGGCGGCCACTAGAGCGAACAAACTAACGTTAGTTAGTTTGTGAGTGAAGCGGCTGACCGTTAGGGAATGGCGGAACACACGACCGCTGTTTACAGCGGTTGCGCCCAGAAAAATAAAAAGACGAGGAAAATAATATGGAAAAAATAAAATTGATGAGTCATTTAGTTGCAGGTTATCCTACAAATGAGTTGGCATTGACTGCAGCAAGGGCACTTGTTAAAGGTGGGGCTGATATTCTGGAGATTCAGCTTCCTTTTAGTGACCCAAGTGCAGACGGCCCCGCAATCCAGACTGCATGTACAAAGGTTCTTGATCGGGCTTATAAAACAGCTGACGGTCTAAATTTTATTGCACAAATTCACAAAGAGTTCCCAGATGTTACAATTTATTTAATGAGCTACGGTTCTCTTGTTTATACACCAGGTGTAGAAGCCTTTTGTGAAAGAGCTGCTAAAGCTGGTGTAAAAGGAATGATTATTCCGGATTTACCATTTGATTACGACGAAGGTTTAACTGAAGCCTGCAAAAAAAATGGCATGATAAATATTCCAGTTGCAGCTCCAAGTATGAGCCAAGAACGTTTGTACAAACTTGCTCATGCTGGATTTCCTTTTATTTATGCGGCTCTGCGAACGGGAATTACGGGAACAAATACTAAGATAGACGAAAATACTCTGGATTTTTTGAAAAAAGTAAGTGCCGGTGGTTCTAAAGTTTACGGTGGTTTTGGTATTTCAAGTGGAGAACAGGCAAAGACGCTCGCTGATTCAGTTGAAGCAATTGTTGCAGGTTCAGTTTTTGTAAGAATCATCACGGAAAATCAGAATGACAGTCAGAAGCTTGCAGATGCAGTAGAAGCCAAGGCTAGAGAACTCTGCGGAAAATAAAAACGGGCGGACTTTGTAATTATTGCATCTTACCCTGCTTAAAACGCATCTTACCAAAAACTATATTGTTCATAAAAACTTCCTCTTATACAATCCTCGTATAAATCACAAGGAGGATTGTATGAAAAAAAATCTTTTTATAATTTTAGTAGGAATGCTCTTACTTTCCAGCTGTTCATTTAAGTCGGAAATGGCATCTTTAAAAAGTCTTAGAAAAGTAACGGACGGAGTTTTTTATATTGAATATTCAGGCAACTACATGCTCGATGAATACATAGCTGATGGTGGTGGAAAAACAAATGATGAAATGTCTGATTTCATTGAAAAATGTCTTAAAAGAGGAAAATGGAGCGGTCTTGGAGCTGACAAAGACATTTCTGTAAAAATCACCTCTCCTGATTTTGGATGCAGCTCCATTGCAGCAGAAAATGTTGATGGCGGACAGATTTACGGTCGTAATTACGACTGGAATGATTGTTCAATTATAATCATTCATACAAAACCAGATGACGGTTACGAATCAATTTCAACAAGCTGTCTGGAGTTCTTAGGATTAAAGCGCGACTGGCAGCCTGCCTATAAGTTTCCAAACGATATGATTGCTTTAGCTTCAATTTATGTTCCACTTGATGGAATTAACGAAAAGGGGCTTTATATTGCAGACCTTATGGCAGGTGATGATGAAAAAACAGCTCAGGATACAAGTAAGCCAGATGTAACAACTACAGTTGCAATCCGTTTGATTTTGGATAAGGCTGCAAGCGTGGATGAAGCAATCAGTCTTTTAGAGGAAAACGATATGTATTCTGTAATAGACAGCGCTCATCATTTTGCAATTGCTGATTCTTCAGGAAAATCAGTTGTTGTGGAATATGTAAATAATCAGATGTACGTAACAGAATGTCCTGTTCTTACAAATCACTACACTGCTGACAGTCCAAAAAAGGATAACGGCTCAGATCCACACAGAGAAAACTCACGGGAACGCTTTGCAAAGCTTTTAGCTGCAGGGGAAAAATGCGGCTGGAAAATGGGTACAGCTGATATTGCTAAAACTCTGGAAAGTGTAAGTGCTAATAATTATGCCGCTGATAAGCTAAATAACACAATAACTGCCTGGAGCATTGTCTTTGAGCCTGAAAAACGTAAGGTAAGCTATTATTTTAGGGGTGACTATACAAAGCCTTATGTGATAGAATTCTAAAATATGAAGATTTCTATTTTGGACAAGCTTCCTGATGAAGAAGACGAAATTATTATTAAGTGTGACAGCCTTGATGACGATTTGCGTCTTCTGATTGAAAGAATTAAAAACCGCAGGCAAAAAATAAACTTTCAAAAGGATTCTAAAATCATCTTTACGGAACTTTCTGATATTCTGTATTTTGAATCTGTTGATGACAAGGTTTTTGCCTACACTCTGGACCAGGCCCTTGAAACAAAGCTTAAATTATATCAACTGGAGGAAGATTATTTGCCTCAGGATTTTTTAAGGGTAAATAAAGCTGTGATTATGAACCTGAATAAAGTAGAAAGCCTGTCTCCTGCTTTTGGCGGCCGCTTTGAAGCTACTTTAAAAAACGGCTATAAGGTGATTATCTCGCGGAATTATGTTCCAGAATTAAAAAAGAAGCTTGGATTATAGAAATTAAACTTTAGAAGCTGGCCCTGGCCATCCAGGAGAAATGATATGAAAGAAAAAATTAATATTTTGATAAATATTTTCACTCGCGTTGTTACAACGATTTTCCTATTTGCAAGTGTGTATGAGGCTCTTTTTGTTGGATTAGGGGTCACTTTTACTGTAATTGATGTCTGGGCTATTATGTTCATAGGTTTGATTTGTGCAGTCTGTTATCTACCTATGCTGAGTGATAAGGTTTATTCAAAGGGAATCATGATACTTTTGCAGATTGTTTATGCTGTAATTATTAATGCTGTCACTCTTGCAACAGGCTTTCTCCTTCATTGGTTCAATTTTAAAAAGCCTGTCGCAGTATTAAGCTTTGAACTCATAATCATTTTTGTTTACGTCACGGTTATGGTGTTTTCTTATAAGATTGATTCTGACTCAGCAAAAGAAATGAACAAAAAGCTTAAAGAAAGACAGTAATTATTTTTCAATTATTTCTAATTGGTAAACTTCACCGCAGTTCCATAAGCAACAACTTCTGCTGCTCCCTGCATAACAGCAGAAGAACCGTAACGAACACCTACAACTGCATCTGCGCCAAGAGCTGTTGCTTCATCAACCATGCGCTTAGTAGCAATTTGACGGGCTTCGTTTAACATTTCTGTGTAACCGGCAATTTCACCACCAACCAGAGTTTTAAGCGAGGCCATAAAATCACGGCCAAAGTTTTTTGATTGAACAATTGTTCCCTTCACCATTCCCAGAACTTCAAAGTTTTTTCCTGGAATTGAATCAATACTTACGAGTAACATATCATACCTCCTAATATTTTCTGGCTTCATATTCTTCGCCATTATTTATTTCTTTAATTCTTTGAATGAGCATAAAGACTGTACCAATTACCAGACCAAAAATAATTACAATTGGAATCAACATAGGAAAAATAGGTGCACTCTTTGTCACCACCGCATAAACCAAGCCCCCTAAAGCCATCAGCATAAGAAAACAAAAGCTGACAGCACCAATCACAGCTCCACCCTTCTTTTTCCTGTTTATGTCTTCTTTTTGTATATCAACAAACTTGGTTCCTTCCATTTCCATTTTCTCCATCTGACTAAGATATACTTGGGCATCAAGACTATTCATATCCCCCTGCTCATCACGAAGCCTGACACAAAGTTCCTTAATAACCTGAATATTCTGTTCTTCCTTTTCAATCCGCTCAATTTGCTGTGTCATACAACTGGAAAAAGTCATACTCCCCTTTTGCAAAAGCCTGATTTCTTCTATCGGAACAGAAAGCTTACGAAGCAATTTTATCTTTTCCAGAGTCTTTACATCTTTAAGAGAATATTCCCGGTAATCATTCTGAGGATTACGGCTGGGATTTAAAAGTCCCTGGTCTTCATAAAAGCGTATATTTTTTTTACTAATGCCAACTAATTCTTCGACCTGATAAATCTTCATAATTTTATTTTAAGGCTTCCACCAAGTGGAAGGTCAAGAAAAATTTTCAAAATTTTCTAATATTTTTATTATTTTTGAATTTTTTTTATGTATTTTTTGTATAATGCTTCTAGACAGTTCACATTAAAACTTAATGAGGATATAAAAATGATAAAAGCCGTTATTTTTGACATGTTTGAAACTTTGGTCACCCTCTTTACGGGAAAAACTTATTTTAGTGAAGATATTGCACAAGACCTTGGTATCCCTCTGGAAGATTTTAGAAGAGAATGGCATGCTACAGAAAAAGACCGTACTCTTGGAAGACTGACAATGGAAGAAGGCGTTTCTATTGCATTAAAAAAACTCGGCATTTATTCGGAAGATAATGTTGATTTTATCTGTAAGAAACGACTGGAATCTTTGGAAGACACTTTTTCTGCAATTCCTGAAGAATCTATTTTGCTGTTAAAAACCTTGCATCAGAAGGGAATAAAAACCGGTCTCATTACAAATACTTTTTCGGACGAACGAGCTCTTATTCGTTCCAGTCCCCTTTATCCTCTTTTTGACATTGCACTTATTTCTTACGAGCAGGGGCTGTCTAAACCTGACCAAGCTCTTTATAACAAAATGATTGAACTTTTGAATGTCCGCCCAGAAGAATGTCTTTACATTGGTGACGGTGGTTCCCGAGAGCTTTATGCTGCCCGCGAAATTGGAATGAATGCCCTGCAATGTACATGGTTTCATCATCTTGCCTTTGAACCTCATATTCCTTGCCCCCTGCTTGATGATTTTCCTCAGGTCAAGCAACAAATGGCTGTATTAAGATATATTGATAATTTTCAAAATAAACCTACAATGAGAACTTTAACAAATAAAGAATTACAAAGCATTTATTACGGCGCTTATTTTTTCGAAGAGCTGGAAGATGGCTGGCTGCAGGCTTTCCAATATTCAAAAGAACAGATGGAATATTTTAAAACTGCCTCTGATTTCTGGTATGACCGCTGTATGGCTTCCACTGCTAAAACTTTAGAATTACAGACAGAAGCTACTTTCATTTCTTTTGAATACAAGTTTTTGTGGAAAGGTTCAGAAGATTCCTTTGAAATGGCAATTGATGGCCAAATTACAGATATCCGCTACGTAAAAGACCTTACAGACCAGGGAAAACTCGTTTGGGAGCTTCCTGCCGGCAAAAAGGATGTAATCATCTATCTTCCTGCAGATGCGACTGTTCTAATTCGTAATTTCGTAATCAATAATACCTTTACTCCAGCAGAAAAAAAAGAAAAAGTTCTCTGGCTGGGAGATTCAATCACTCAGGGATATGGTCCCCTTCGTTCTGCCTCTACCTATGTCAGTGTTGCAAACCGACTTTTGAATTATGATATTATCAATCAGGGAATTGGTGGTTATGTTTACGACAAAAAATCTCTTCTCAAAATGCCTGGCTACAATCCTGATAAAATAATTGTTGCTCTTGGTACCAACCAGTTCAACTGCCCAAGAATGGAAGATATCGAAGAATATTACGAAACTTTAATTGGCCTTTATGGAAAAACAATTCCTATACTCTGTATAACTCCAATCTGGCGTGGAGATTTTCCAGATGATATTCATGTTTTAAAAAGCTTTTGCGATGGTATTAAAAAAATTGCCTGTACTTATCCTAATGTAAAAATAATTGACGGCTTTTCTTTAGTTCCACATCGCTCAGAATATTATTTAGATAATCTCCATCCAAATGCTCTTGGCTGTGAACTTTACGGAAGAAATCTTGTTGAAGCTATTAAAAAGATTAATTTTTGATTTATCTTTCATCATTCACAATGTGAAGTACGCCTTTATTTTCTAAAATTTCTTTCATTCTGTAGCAAAGAAATTCGGGTTTTACATCAGTTTCGGCAAGCTTATCCAGCGGAATCCAGTGAACAGATTCTTTTGCATTATCCCAACCGATGCTTGAACACTTTGCATCCTTTTTACCACGACTTTTCATCAGATAATAAAATTCTATAACATGGCAGTGAAGCGGATCATAACCAAGCGATTTTTCCTTAAAAAAGTTTTCACAAATTACAGCAAGACGATCAACTTGATAATCAACACCAGTTTCTTCTCGTACCTCACGAACAATACATTCCTCTGACTTTTCATTCATGTGAACGCCGCCACCAACAGTGTAATAATATTTTGAAGTTTCGCTTTTTATAACAAGGAAGGAATTATCCTCTATAATGATTGCGCCAGTTCTGTAGCGGAACCAATTATCTCCAACCATAAAACAGGCATCGGGATAACCTACGCGGATTTCTCCGATTTCCCCTACTTCCTGAGCATTATCTTTTTTATTGTTTTCCATTTTATCTTCAGTTTTTATTTTATTGCCTTACCATCAGAAAAAGCCTTACCAACAATTTCACCCAGAACATTATAATTATGAGAAACTGGATCATAACAAATTGGCTTTAATTTTGCAGCATCGATTTTTCCATCAGTAAGAATTGCCTCATCAGCAGACACATTGATAATATTTCCAACGATATAATCACTGTCTTCGCTCATCTGGGCAAGTTCACATTCAAGAACCATAGGAAGTTCATTAATTACAGGTGCATCTACAAACTCAGATTTTGAAACTGTCAAACCTGCCTTTTTTATTTTATCTGGCTCTTTATTCCCACTTACAATTCCAACATAATCACATTCTTTGACAAAATCAGCAGTTGCCATACTTACAGCAAATGCTTTACGAGCAGCTATATTTTTTGTAGTCTTATGACTTTTATCAAGACAGATTCCAATCTGATTTGTATCGTGGATTCCACCCCAAGCTGCATTCATTGCATCAGGATTTCCATTTTCATCATAAGTTGTGATAATAAGTACCGGCATAGGATACATAAATGTCTGTTTTCCAAAATTTTTTTTCATATACACCTCTTTACTTATATTTTACATTATTAATTTGGGAAAATGCTAGTATTTATCTTTAGAATCATTAGAATATTTGGAATTGAATAAAGCTCCCCTTTTTCCTATACTTACAACATGGCTCGAATCTTAAAAAAAACTGCTTTCGCCATCATTTTTATTTTTATAACTTCTAATACTTTTTCTCTTTCTTTTACAGCTGGAACAGAAATAAATAACGTTTTTTTTACCAGCGAGCGGCTTACCCTAGCTTCTGATGGGGCAGTTATAATTGAAAGCCAACCTTTTCAAATCCCGATTCTTTTTGGAATTGGTTTTTCTGTGCGTTTTATTCAGAAAGACTTTAAACGCGATGTATATTATTTCAGTCAAAATTACGATGACTTTTATTTTAATAAAGGTTTTTCCTTTTATTCAGGCTACAGCTTTACTTTTCCCTTTAATTCTTTTTTTATTCAAACTCAGCCTGCCCTTTTTTACAAATATTCAACCAACGAGTTTTTCAAACAAGTTTTATCTCTTTCGGGAAAACAAAGACTAGTTATAGAAAAAATCCATCAGTTTGGAATCTATTTACCTGTTTCACTTGGATTTCAGCTTAGGCAATTTTCTTTAATGTTCAGGTTTACAGCAATTTATATACCTCTTTATTATCTTATTGATGATTATTATTATGCTTACAAAGGAAATTACATTCCAGATGCATCTGATTCAAGTTTTAAGTATAATTCCTTTGGATATTCTTTTGGATTTTTAGTAAAATATACACTCTGATAAATCTGATAAAGAATCTAAAAAATGGAGATTTAAATGATAAACGAAAACGAACTTAGCAAAAAAACAATTTTTTCTTTTGAGATTTTCCCGCCTAAAAAAAATATGCCGATTGATACGATTTTTAATACTCTCGATCAGCTTAAGGATTTGAGTCCGGATTTTATTTCTGTTACTTTTGGTGCAGGTGGAAGTGAAAATTGTGAAAACGCTCTGGCGATTGCTAAGCGGGTTAAGGATGAATGTAAGGTTGAATCTGTTATCCACATGCCAAGTATAAACATGACAAAGGCTGATGCTCTTTACTGTCTGAACGAGTTTAAAAATGCCGGAATTGATAATATTCTTGCTTTGCGAGGTGACAGAGTTGAAGGAAAGGAACCTATTAACGATTTTCCTCATGCCAGTGATTTGATTTCCTTTATCAAAGATTTTGATTCCAAACGTGATGATGGAAAATCCTTTAAAATTTTTGGCGCCTGCTATCCAGAATTACATCCACAGTCTGATTCAGTTTACAATGATATTGATAATCTCAAGAAAAAAGTAGACTCTGGCGCAAGTCATCTTCTTTCACAATTATTTTTTGATAATGAAAAGTTCTACAGATTCCAGGAAAGATGTCAGATTAAGGGTATAAATGTTCCGATTGAAGCTGGAATTATGCCTGCAACAAATAAAAAATCAATTGAACGAATGGTAAGTATTACAAATGCGGTTTTGCCAAAGAAGTTTACTGATATGATGGATCGCTATCAGGATAATCCGGAAGCAATCAGAGATGCAGGAATTGCCTATGCAATTGATCAGATTGTTGATTTGGTTACTCACGGGGTTCAGGGCATTCATCTTTATACGATGAACAACCCTCATGTTGCCCGTAAAATTTACGAAGCGACGAAATCGCTCTTTGACGTTCCGCCGCTCGCATAAAAACATAAAATTATAAGCTTAAAATTATAAGCTTTTATTTTACTACTTTTACATCAAAGCAGATGTAGGCATCTCCCGGTATAACTCCAGGATATCCGCGCTTTCCATAAGCCAATTCTGGAGGAAGAACCATGTGGCGAACTTCACCATATTCCATTTCTTCAACCATCATATCAAAACCAGGAATCATCTGGCCTGCACCAGTTTTGAACTCTAAAGGTTCGTGTCCCTGTGGATGGAAATAGCTTGAAGCATCAAACAAAGTTCCATCAACTAAGAAGCCCTTATATTCAACAGTAACCTGTTTGCCCTTTCCAACTTTTTTACCGTTTCCTTTTTCAAGAATCTGATAATAAATGCCGTTTGGAGTTTTTGTACAGTCTTTAATTACTGCTTCCATTTTTTTAGCTTCTTTTTCTGCGTTGAGTTTTTTCTGTGCTTCAATCAGCTTGTCAAAATCCTTCTGTGTTGCCTTGAACTTGTTTGCATCTGCACCCTGACGAATAATTGTAATAGATTTGATTGTATCATTCTGAGCAACTGCATCTACAACCTTCTGGCTTTCTGCATCTACAACTTCACCAAAAATTGTGTGTTTATAGTTAAGCCAGTCTGTAGGAACGTGTGTAATAAAGAACTGACTTCCGTTTGTATCTGGACCAGAGTTAGCCATTGCAAGTTTACCAGGTTTGTCAAAAATAAGACCATCTACAAACTCATCTGGGAACTTATATCCAGGACCACCTGTTCCATTACCCTGTGGATCTCCACCCTGAATCATAAAGTCTGCAATTACACGGTGGAACTTTAATCCATTATAAAATGGTTTTCCTTTTGCTGCATCCAAAGTTCCTTCTGCCAGGCCGACAAAGTTAGTTACTGTCATCGGTGTTTCTTTGTAGAACAGATTTAAAGTGATAGTTCCTTTTTCTGTTTCCAAAACGGCATACAATCCGTCTTTTCCATTTAAAATTTCCATATTATTCCCCTTTGGACTACAGGCTGAACTTGAAATTATAGTTAATCCTAGTAAAAGTCCTAATAAAGTTTTTTTCATTTTTTTCTCCTATTTTCTAAAACTGTTTTATAAACCAATTATAAACTGCATCCAAACGCGAAGTCATTGATTCGGTAATCTGTCCTTTTATTCCCGGATATTTTGCACTGTCTAAATCTGTAAAAAGATACAAAAGAATTTCGTCTCCCTTGTCTTCCACAAAAATAAAGATTTTAAGATTTTCGGGAGCAATTGCCTTGAAGGGGCCGATTCCAATAGTGCTTGTTGTTGTAAAAACTGCAAGCATGTTTTTTTCGCCCTGATAATAGTTCAGGCGGTAAAAAATATCGCCAAAACTGTTATCTTTCTGGTAGCAGTAACTTATCTGACCATCTGCATTTCCAGTATTCAAATCGGCAATTTTCTTTTTGCTGTTTTCGCCTTCAATCATGTAGGCTTTTTCGTAGAGTACAAGAGTTTTGTTTTTTGTTGTAGAAAAATATTTCATTCCCTGCATTGTGGAAACAGAACGTAATACTCTGGAAACATCGTCTATATCAATATTGTCATCAGAAGAATTGCTTGTATTTTTTAATTCTTCCTTGTCCAGATGATAAAGACTTTCATAAACAAAAGGAAAATTTTTTTCTGCTTTGGTAACTCGGGAACCATTGATGATTCCGTCGTATTCAGATTGAGGTTTTAGTTTAAGTTCGTCAGTTCCATCATCGTGTATGCGTGTTTTTACCGTAGTTTTTGGCTTTTTTGTGTCTGCATCATTTTGAGCAAAAACTGCAATTGCAAAAAACACGGATACACAGATAAAAAACAGTTTTTTAGTCATCTAAACACCTAAAGATTCCCGTGTCAAGCACGGGAATGACATATTTATTATCCACAAAGGAATAAACTCTTAGCGGATTCCTTTGTAAAGAACTCTTACCTGCTTATATAAACCATCACCTTCGCTTTTGGTTTCAACATCAGGGATATCATTTAAAGTTGTGTGGATAAGGCGGCGCTCAAAAGGATTCATCGGTTCAAGAAGAATTGAGTTGCGGGATGAACGAACTTTATCTGCGGTTGTATAAGCAAGGCGAACCAAAGTTTCTTCGCGGCGGATTCTGTAATTTTCTGTATCAAGAATGATGCGTGTTTCTTCGTGTCCAAGGCGACCTGCATAAATGTTTGCAAGGAGCTGGAGAGCATCAAGATTCTTTCCTTTTCGTCCAATCAAAATTGAAGAATGTGATGATTCAAGTTTAATTCCAATTTTTTTATCTTCGCGGTAAGAAACTGAAACTTTGATGTCATAACCCATTTTTTCAATCATTTCCTGGATAAAAGCGAGAAGCTTCTGTTCAAACTCGTCCTGAGGAAGTGGGTCTGCATAAATACGTGTATGTTTTTCTTCTACATCATCAGATAAATGAGATTTTGGCAATTCGCTTTCTAAAGTATGAACACGGATTTTTACGTATCCTTTTTTGAAAAGTGAGTTCTTCTGAGTTTCAAGGATTTCTACATCAAACTGGTCACGCTCAAGCCCCAATTCGTTTGCTGCTAATTCAATAGCTTCTTTTTCTGTTTTTCCTTCATATTCGTAAGTCATTTTTGATACTCCTTATATCTGCGTCGTTACAAGGCGCTTTGTATTTAATTGCGGTTTTTATTTTCTTTTTCCCTTTGGAGGAATTGTCTTTTGAACTTTTGCAGGTGTTTTTTCTGCTGGAGCTTCTTTTGACATCATTTTATTAATTACAAGCTGCTGTCCAACCTGCCAGATGTTACTTGTAAGCCAGTACAACAAAAGTCCGGCTGGTGCACTGTAGAAAAGGAAGAAGAACATAATCGGCATACCATAAGTTAAAAGCTTCATGTTCATAGTATTCTGGTTACCGCCCATTGTAGCGCCACCAAGCTGTGTAATTTTTGTAGACAAAATCTGAGTTGCAACATAAATAATTGGCAGAAGTCTCAAATGATTTCCGGTAAAACTAGAAATAAGAGGAATATTCTTTTCCCAGCTGAATACAGAATCACCAGAAGACAAATCTGGAATCCATCCTGGAATGAACATTGCTCCACGGAACTCAAAATAGTTATTGAAAAGGTTATACATTGCAATCAAAACAATAAACTGGAATACCAATGGCAGACATCCGCTTGCAGGATTATAACCAGCTTCTTTGTAGATTTTCTGTGTTTCTATCTGCATTTTCTGCTGATCACCGGCATATTTTTTCTGAATTGCCTGTAATTTTGGCTGCAAAGCCTGCATTTTGATTGTTCCCTTTGACTGTTTAATTGAAAGAGGGAAGAGGAGCACTTTAAGGATAATTGTAATGATGATGATACAGATACCCCAGTTGTGGATAATCTTATGAAGAAGTTCCAATCCAACTTTTAAGATTGCTTCCATCCAGCTGAGCCAGCCACTTGTCTGTAAACTTTCGGTGAGTTTGTGACCGCTAAAGTTCCAGGCATTGTTTTCGGCAATATTGTAGATTTTCAAATCTTTTTCGTTTCTTGGTCCAAAATAAATGTAATAGCTGTCCTGAATGTCTGATGAAGAGAAAGCCCGTCTTTCAAAAAAGCCCTGTGCGTTTGCGTAATTGTCAGTTTCTACTTTTGATGAATAATATGCCTTGTTCCAGATTGAAGGGTCGGTCGGTACAAAAAGTTCGATAAAGTATTTTCCGGCAATTCCGCCCCAGAGAAGCTCTTTATCATAAGCTTTGAACTGTCCTGAACCAAGCATCTGACGTTTTGCTTTTTTACCGTTGTATGCGATAAACTGGCGGTTTTCGTATTTATTCAATTTTGGATTGTAGCGAGGGCCGATTTGTGGAGAAGTTCTGAGTGTATAAGAAGCTCCGTTTATATCAAGTCCGCTATTGTCCATAGAATGAATTAAGATGTCCAGTTTGAACATGTATTCTTCAGGTTTGAAGGTATATTTTTTACCGAGTGTAAAGTTTCTGATGTTTCCGCTTGAATCACGAACCTTAAAGTTTTTCTTGAAAAGAAGAGTGTAATCATCAATTCTTTCATAAGTGAAAATATCATCAATCATTTTGGCATCAGCTGTTCCTAAAGCTAAAGCACAGGTACGGTTGATTTCAGATACGTTATCAGAGAGCTGAACGCCTTCCTGAGTATCCATGTCGATATGGTTTTGCAGCTTATAACTCAAGATGTCTCCACCTTTTGTTGTAAATACGATTTCTGCATAACCTGTATTGATTGTGATTTTTTCTTCTGTAAGAGCAGGCTGAGTTTCAGAATCAGCTGCTTCCATTGCTGCAAGTTCCTGCTCTGTAAAGATTGAATCAGAAGCAAGATTTGCATTTGCAGCCTGTTCAGAGCTGTTTTCATCAGCAAGATTTTCAACTTCTACTGTTTCAGCAGCATTCTGTACAATTTTATCTTTGTTCATAAAAAGTGGCATTATCAGATAAGCTCCGATAATTACCACGGTTGAAAGGACTATAGCCCAAACTGTATTTTTATCCACAGATTTTCCTCTTTTTTATAAGATTTTTCACGGGACGGGATCGTAACCGCCTTCATGAAAGGGATTGCATTTTATAATTCGTTTAAAGGAAAGAGAAAGACCTTTACCAGGCCCGTATTTCTTTATTGATTCCAAAGCATAAGTCGAACAGGAAGGATAAAACCGGCAGCAGGGTTTATGCAATGGAGAAATACATTTTTGATAAAATCGTATTAAAAGACAAAAAAATTTTGTAAAAAAATTTCTTATCCAATTGATTATTTTTCTAATCAATTTAGCCTCTTTTATTCGTATTCGGTTTATTCACTGGCTATGCTAGATGCATCTTCTTTGAGTAAACCTGCTTTTTGACACAATAAACGAATTTGTTCACATCGCGAGTTGAACGAGTCTTTTCCGGGAAAAATTAAGAATAAAATATCATACCCGGTGTTCAGATGTGATTTTAATAAACGATAGACTTCACGGCTGTATCTTTTTGATAAGTTCCTTTCGACAGCGTTACCGTATCCACTAATCAAAGGAAAACCTACTCTGTTTATTCCCAGGGAATTTTCTAAAAAATACATTTTAGCGCCGGGAATACTTATCTTTTTTCCACACTTAAACAACTTTTTAAAATCAGCGGGATTTTTTATTCGTTCTTCACGCTTAAAAAATCCCGTTTTTATCAAGTATGTTTCCATCCCTAAAAATTAGTACTTCTTTTTTTCGTCGGCAACAGAAAGTTTTGCTCTTCCCTTAGCTCTTCTTCTTGCTAAAACTTTTCTTCCGCCTTTTGTAGCCATTCTTGCCCTAAAACCGAATTTTCTGTTGCGTTTTACTTTACTTGGTTGATATGTTCTCTTCATGGAACGCTCCTTTTATATTGTTTTCTTATTTGTTTACCTAATTAATAAAAATAGTAATAAAATATATCATTATTTTTTGGAATTGGTCAATAATGTTACTCTTTTGTTTTATTCTTTGGGATATTTTTAGCTAAAAAATCCTCAATTTCCTTATCTTGCTCGTCAAGTTTTTTGGCAAATTCTTTACGGGCTTTGGCAAGTCGTTCTTCATAATCATCATTTAATCTGGCTGAAGAACCGGCCTGTCTGAATGCCATTGTATTTATTTTGAGTTCTGGAAGTTCACGCTTGATGCCTGTCAGTATGAATTTTTGGTAAAATCGCAGATATTGAATCCAGCCTGAATGGTCAACTTCTACCAAAAGTACCCCTTTTTTTAAATCTATGACGCGCGTATTTCCGGCAAGACGCTCTCCTATAGGAATGCGTTTTTCACTGTTTTCATTGTCGTTAAAAGTATGAATTCTTGAGACAACTTTTTTCCACACTGAACCTATATTGTCGGTTTGAGCAAAAAGATTTCCGCCCATTATATTCATCATCATTCTGGAACTGTCAATTATTTCATCACTCATACCAGGCTCCGTCTTTTATGTTATAGATTTTTGTTGTGTCGTGCATGTAACGCTCGTAGGGTTCACCAGGCAAAAAAGTACAGAATAATTGGTCATACTCAGGAAGAACAGATGTTAATTTTGCACGTTTATCCGGGTCGAGCTCAAGCATTACATCATCCATCAAAAGTACTGGTTTTAAACCTGTCGTACGGGAATAATAAATTGACTGAGCAACTCTAAGAAGTAGAGAAATCAATCTGCATTGGCCTGTTGAAGCGGTCGGTATAAAAAGCTTGCCATCTTTTACAAAATTGATTTTATCTCTGTGAGGACCGCTCATTGTAGTTTCAAGGTATTTGTCGTTTTCGCGTTTTTCAGCTAGCAGTTGAAGAATGCTTTGTTCATCTTTTATTTGATCTTCCTTCCAGGATGGATTATAAACAATGCTCACTCCGCTGATGTGGCTGATTTCTTCATACAAACGCCCGAAAATTTCATTAAATTGAAAAACTGCTTTTTTTCGTTTTTCCTGAACAATCCGCCCATACTGTGCAAGCTGACTGTCATAAATATCCAGCATTTCATATTCATGATTTTTTAGGATTGTGTTGCGGTTTTTCAGTATTTTTTTGTAATTACGCAAATCGTCGATATAAAAGGAATCATACAAAGTAAGCGACTGGTCTATAAAAAAGCGACGACATTCTGGTTCGCCAACTGCAAAACGCAAATCATCATGGCAAAAAATAATGCAGGGAATTGTATTTACCAGTTCTTTTCTGTCCTGAATTTTTTTTGAATTTTTTTCTATGCGTTTTTTGTTGTTTTCAAAAACTACGGAAATTTTTTGGGTTCCTTCTTTTTCGTTGTTGTAAAGCGAAATCAAGCTGAAATCTTTTTCGCCATTTTTTACAATTTGAGAATCTGTGTATGTTCTGAAAGAATTTCCGTATGCCGCGTAATAAAGCGATTCAAGGATATTACTTTTTCCTTGCCCGTTTTCGCCGACAAAATAGACCTCCCGCGAAGAAAGGTCTATTGTATCGTTTTTGATGTTGCGAAAATTATAAAAAGTTTGATATAAAAATGGCATTTTTGCCCTTTAATTATTTTAACCTTTCAACGGCATGATTACATGGAAATAATCACCCTGTGGATCTGGATGCATTAAAATTGCCTTGCTTACAACAATTTCATCATCAAAATCTTCATCACCATTAAAGTCAAAAATTACATTTTCGCTGTCGATACCCTTCAAAGGCTCTGTAACATAAACAAAATTCAAAGCCATTGAAATATCTTTTCCATCATATCGGCATGGAATTTCTTCTTCGGCAGCACCGTTGTCTGTTTCTGGAGAAACAATTTTTAATACACCAGAACTGATTTTGAAAAGGATTTTATTGATTTCCTTATCTGCCATGATACTCGTTCTCTTCAAAGCTGCTTCCAAATCATTTTTGTTCAGCTGAATTGAAATTGACAGATTTTCCGGAATTACCTTTTTATAATTAGGGAACTGACCTTCAATAAGTGTTGAAGAAAATTCAACATTTGCAAATTTAACAAAAATTGATTTATCTACAACTGCAACCTGAATATTTCCTTCATCAGAAGCATTTTTAAGAACACATGAGAGAATTTTTGTAGGAACAATTGCAGGCTGGAAATCTGGAATATTTACTCCATCTTTATTTACACAAGAAAGTCGGCGGCCGTCAGTTGCAACCATAGTCAAAATATCATTTTCCTTAATGAAGTAAACGCCTGTCATAAAAGAGCGGCTTCTGCTTTCTTTAGAAACAGCAAAAATAGTCTGCTTAATCATTTCCTTAAAATCTTTTGCAACAATTTCAAAGAAAGGAATATTATCAGAAGAACCCTGCTCAGGAAATTTATCACTTGTCTGGCTCTTTAATTTAGCAGTAAAGCGTTTTGCAATAGGCTTAATTGTAACTCCAATATCTTCTTGAATAAATTCAACATCACCAGAAGGAAGTGACGAAAGAATACTCATGAATTTATCGCAGAATATTGTTGTACGACCTTCTTCTGTTATATCAACAGGAATTGAAGTAGTAAATTTTAAGGTGGAATCAGTGGCTTTAATAGTCAGAATACCGTGTTCTGCAATAATCAATATGTTTGAAAGAATTGATATTGGGCTTTTGTTTGTTATAACTTCTTGTGCAATTGCTATTTCTTTGATCATTGCATCTCTGTCGAAAGTAAATTTCATTTTGTTCCCCTTATTAATATTAAATTTATAAATTTAGTAATAGAAATAATATACCCTGTGAATTATGTGGATAAGTCACTTAATTCTATATATTTAATTGAATTAAAATGTTTATATCACAGATAAAGATTTTAACATTTTATTCACATTTCCACTACATTTTTACATTTTAATTGATAATCACTAATTTATCCACAAATATTATAGCGTTTATCCCCATTTTATTCATAATTTATTAGTTCTTATATTCCTTAATTTCTCTAATAAATGATTTAATTCTTGAATCCAAAGTAGGATCCATCTTTATTTTTTCTGCAATTGCATTGTAGCCATGCATAATTGTTGTATGATCCTTACCAAATTCCTGAGCAAGTTCTGTATAAGAAGATTCAGTTATTTCCCTGGCAATATAAAAAGAAATCTGGCGTGGAAGAGAATATTTTTTATCACGCTTTTTATTTTTAAGTTCAGCAACAGTAATTCCGTAATTATCAGCAATAACCTTTTGAATTGTGTCCAGTGAAATATTATCATTAGGATTTGCACTAAATACATCCTTCAAAAGATTTTTAGCCATTTCAAGATTTGGTTTTTGGTCGACAATTTCTGCATAAGCAATAATATTTGTAAGAGCGGCTTCAAGCTCGCGGACATTAGTTTCAACATTTTTTGCGATATAACTTATAACTTCCGGATCAATATCCTGACCCTTCTGCTCGCATTTTTTCTGCAAAATTGCACAACGAGTTTCATAATTTGGAGTTTTAATATCTATACAAAGACCGTTAGAAAGTCTGCTTACCAGACGAGGTTTAAGATTTTTTACATCTTTAATCGGAAGGTCGCAGGTAAAAACCATTTGAGCCTGTTTTTCATGAAGGGCATTGAAAGTGTAGAAAAGTTCTTCCTGAGTTGCCTCTTTTCCCTCCAGAAAATGAATATCATCAAGAAGCAAAACATCAAGCTTTCTGTATTTATTTTTGAAGCTTTCAGTATTTTTTTCTCTTGTCGAACGAATAAATTCATTCGTAAAACTTTCAGCAGGAACATAGCAGATTTTCAATTTTCCAGGATTCTGATTGTTGATGTAATTTCCTATTGCCTGCATCAAATGAGTTTTTCCCAATCCAGAACCACCGTAAAGTAGAATAGGATTATATTTTTTTCCAGGATCCTTGGCGACTGCAAGAGATGCATTGTAAGCAAAATTACTATTTTCACCTGGAATAAAAGTATCAAAAGTAAAATTTTCCTGCAGCAAAGGATGTTTTACAAAAGATATTTTTGAATTATTCTCAGATTTTGAATCACTTGCTTCTAAATTATCAGAATTTGATGAGTTTGAAGATTTTTCATCCCCATTCACCATATTCGCACCATTTTCCCCATCCAATTTTTTTTGATTCGAACTTAAATCTTCATAAAGTCCATTTGACTGCTTTTTTATTTCATCAATATCAAAATGAGATTCGTTAATATCCTTGCTATAGTTAGGCGAATTTCCAGAATTAGAATGATTTGATTTATCAGATTGATTTACCGCATTTGTCGAATAATTATTTTCTGTTTTACCTGCTAAATCCGACTTACTCACAATAATAGGATTTAAAGTCAGATTTTCCATACCCAAAGTTTCCCTTAAAGTATTTTGAACCAAATCAAAATATCCCTTGGTTTTAATCATCTGTAGCATAAATGTAGAAGGAAGTGAAATTGTAATAGTATCAATCGTATCTTCCACATATTTCATGTTAAACCAAATAGTGAATTCATTTTCATTATTTTGAGCAATAAAATCTTCTTTTATTTTATTCATGACAAATTGCCATGTTTCTTTATAGTTCTGATTAGGCATATATTTTATTATCTTAAACTTCTTTAAAATCTTCAAGAGTTTTGGCGCAAATCGCTCACACTAACGGCCTTCCACGGTTCGCTAACGCTCAGCCGCTTCCCTCGCTTCGCTAAGTCCAGTGGCCTGCAAAGCAGCCGTTCCACGCCTTTGCGCACAGAAACTCACAACCGAAAGTTAATTTGTACTTTTAATAATTATAATATGGGAGCCCTAAACTTCATTGAATAACAAACTTTTTTCAGATATAATAATAAAATATATCTTATATTATAGACATTTATTTGGCATTTTTTTTGTGGGAAATTAATGCTAAAAATCAAAGGAAAAAAGAATGACTGCTACTTACGATGCTGGTAATATACAAGTTTTAAAAGGCTTGGAAGCTGTTAGAAAAAGACCTGGTATGTATATCGGTTCAACCGGACCAAGAGGTCTTCATCACCTTGTTTATGAAGTTGTTGATAATTCTATAGACGAGGCAATGGCTGGCTTTTGTACAACAATTACAATCGCCCTTGAACAGAATGACATTGTTCGCGTTGTAGATAACGGCCGCGGTATTCCAGTTGATATTCATCCTACAGAAAAGATTTCTGCCTTGGAATTAGTTTTGACTCGTCTTCATGCCGGCGGTAAGTTTGATAAAGGCTCTTACAAAGTTTCTGGTGGTTTGCACGGTGTTGGTGTTTCCTGCGTAAATGCACTTTCAGATTGGATGGAAGCAACAATTCGTCGTGACGGTCATATCTATCAGCAAAAATATGAACGTGGTGTTCCAAAAACAAAAGTTGAAATAATAGGGGAGTGTAGTCAGGAAGAACACGGAACTACAATCCGCTGGAAGGCTGATAAAACTATTTTTACAGAAACAACACAATATGATTATGATGTTTTAAAATTGCGACTCAGAGAACTTGCATTCCTAAACAGTGGAATTACAATCATTTTCAGAGATGAACGTCTCGAAAAACCAAAAGAAGAGATTTTGCGTTTTGAAGGCGGAATCAAAGAGTTTGTTGCAAGTATTGATGAAGGAAAACAAGTTGTTCCGCAAGTACCAATTTATATCAATGAAGAAAGAGACGATGTGATTACAGAAATCGCTCTCCATTATAACAACAGCTATTCAGAAAACATACTAACGTTCGTTAATGACATCAATACTCGCGATGGTGGAACTCACCTTGAAGGCTTCCGTTCTGCCGTTCGTTTTGTTTTGAATAAGTTCTTTGAAGCCAACGAAAAGCTCAAGAAAAATCTTGATAAAGAAGAAAAACTTACTTACGAAGATTTGAGCAGCGGTCTTACAGCTGTAATTTCTATGAAAGTTCCAGAACCAGAGTTTGAAGGCCAAACAAAGGAAAAACTCGGAAATACAGAAGTCCGCACAATTGTTGATCAGATTGTAAAAGAAAAACTCACAGTTTATTTTGAACAAAATCCGCAGGTTCTTGAAGCAATTCTTAAAAAAGCAATTGATGAAGCCAAGGCCCGAATCGCTGCCCGTAAAGCAAAAGACAATATGCGAAAAAAGACAATGAGCGACGGTTTTGGTTTACCAGAAAAATTGTCTGACTGTTCAATGAAAAATCCTGAGCTTTGCGAAGTATATATTGTCGAAGGAGATTCTGCAGGTGGTTCAGCAAAGAAGGGTAGGGACCCAAAAACTCAGGCAATTCTTCCTCTCTGGGGAAAAATGCTCAACGTTGAAAAAGTTCGCCCAGAAAAGGTTATGAATAACGATAAGCTTGAGCCTGTAATTGCTTCTCTTGGTGCAGGTTTTGGAAAAGACTTTAACATTGACAAATTACGCTATCATAAAATCATCATTATGGCCGATGCCGATGTCGACGGTTCACACATTCGTACCTTGCTTTTGACTTTCTTCTTCCGTTACATGCCTCAGATTATTGAGCACGGTTATGTTTATCTTGCCATGCCTCCACTCTTTAAGGTACAGCTTGGAAAGAAAGAGCCTGTTTACTGTTACAGCGATGCAGAACGTGATGCCGCATTGGAAGCTCTTGGCGACCAGCGAGATAAAGCCGATGTTCAGCGCTACAAAGGTCTTGGTGAAATGGACGGAAAGCAGCTTTGGGAAACAACAATGGATCCTGCTCACCGCAAAATGCGCGTAGTAACAATTCCAGATGCAATGGCAGCCGACAAGATTTTCTCTGTATGTATGGGCGAAGAAGTAGAACCTCGCCGCCGTTTTATTGAAGAAAATTCAAGTTATGCTAATTTGGATATTTAGTCAGTCTTGTCATTGTCGGGCATGACCCGACAATCTTAATTTGGAACAGAGGTCAAACCATGCTTTATAAAACCGAACTCTATTCAATCGAATATGATGAAAAAAGCAAATCTCTTGTTCAAACTGTAAACGAAGCTCTTAATCAAAATTTCAAACGTATTCTGGATTTTTGGGAAATTCAGAAACTCGATAATTTTGTAGAAATCAGGATTTTTTCTGATCTTGAAGAGTGGAAAAAATTTTACGAAAGTTTTGAAAGAGGTCCTTATCAAGATTATATTATTGGCTGTGCCGATGGTTCTAAAATTTATGTACTTGCTTATGATGAATACAAAAAAACAAATGTACACAAAAATGATACCGTCGAAGATTTTCAGAAAATTATAGTTCATGAATTTGTTCACATTTGTCAGAATCAGATTTCTACACCTGAATCAACAACTTCTTTTATCATGGGTGAAGGACTTGCAACATATCTGGCAGATCAGCGTTACAATAAAGAAATAGAAATTGATTTTCCTAAAGAAGATATTTTCAATTTTGAAAAATTATTTACACTTACAAATGATTTATATTCTTTCTCTCAAAAGATTGTCCGAAAAATAGCCGAAAAAGTTCCACGTGAAAAACTAATAGAATATTCTTTAGATTACACAAAACTGTATAATGATTGGGAAAACTTAGGATTTTCGGAATAGAAAATACGCAATTACCAAAGTTGTTTTTTATAATAAAATGATATACCCTTTTATAAATACAGCGAAAAGGAGAAATCATATGTCAAAAATAATTTTACCAAACTTAGAAACCGAACGCCTCATTCTTCGCCCTCTCACCGTAAATGACCGCGATGCCATCTTTAAGTGGACAGGTGATCCCCGCGTAAACAAATATATGATTTACCCTTTGTACAAAAAAGTTGAAGAAGTTAATGATTGGGTCAGCACTTTGTATGAAGATGAAAAAAAGCTTGATTATGGATTTGTATTAAAGTCTACAGGCGAACTCATCGGTAGTGGCGGCCTTTATTATCACGAAGATATTGATGTATGGAGTGTCGGCTACAACCTGGCCTACGACTACTGGCACCATGGCTACACCCCAGAAGCAATAAAACGCATTATAGAATACGCTCAGAGCAAATACAAAGTTCGCGCCATAGCCGGCACCTTTGCAATAGGAAACGAAGGTTCCCGCCGCGTCATGGAAAAGCTTGGTATGTCCTTTTACGAAGACACCGAATACACCAAACTCGACGGCAGCGAGACCTTCAAGGCAAAGACTTATCACAGGGTGTTTTAATTATAAACCAAAGGATATTTCTCTGGATGTTCAATAGCATCTTTTTCAATATCTACATCCAGAGATCCCCAATGAAAATTTCCCATAGCATCTATTGTAAAATCATTTATTTCTGAAATTTTTGCATTAAAAAAACTAGGATATTGTTTAAAATCTATAAAAAATTCTTCATCATCTAATAAAACCCAAAATCCAAATGGAGAGATATTTGTAATTTCTGCCATTTTAGTTTTTACCAAAGTGGATCTTATATTCATATTAAATCTGCGTTAGGGATTGTAGCACCTGCCGTAAGGCAGTCCCGAAGAGATGAGCCGCGGTAGACGGCGAAGTGCGAAAAGCCCGACCCTGCTGACAACTTGATGGCAGCAGGGGAACGCCCATTTCTCTCTAAATAATCCCCAGCGGAATCAAAACAGCCAGTAGTACCGCAACACTTACCCATTCAATAATAAGAAAACGTTTTCGCTCTAGTGCACGCATATCAGGAACATAATTACTTGCCAGGAAGAAAGGCACATAAGTTGTAATAAATACAGGAATTACGCCCCACCATTTATAAACCCAGATAAAAGAATGATTAGAAGTCCCTGCCAGGAATGATTCAAAAAGTGCAAAAAGCAGAGCCATTTCAAGAGCAACGACCAGCTTACAACTGATTCCTTTTTTTCCGTTCTTTGCAAAATAACGTTTAGTTCGGTCCTCAGGCATCATTTTAAAAGAGATAATTCCGGCCAGAGAGAACATCATCGAAAGCTCCCAGCATACGCCAATCAAAAGAATAAAAGTTGTAGATTCATTGCTTACCGACCAGAGTGGGTAGCCTGTAAAATGACCAATGATTGCGTTTGCAATTTCATAGAGCCAGTGAACTCCATAAAGAGCAAGTCCTGCAAAAACTGCTTCATAATTCTTTTTGTGGATTTCTGTCCAGTAAACGTAAAAGACTACTGCAAGAATAAAAATAAAAGTCCAGTTAAAGTTTTCGGTACTCCGAACGCGGATGTTTTGAACCAGCTGTTTGGAAAGCTCAGAGCCGTCTCCCCAGAATTTGAACATAATTGTTCCTCCTTTTTTTTATTATGATTTTAGGATAACATGAAAGAATGAATACCGCCATAAAAAATTCAGAAGAAATTCTGTCGGCTCTAAAGCAGCAGCTGGCTTATGATTTTAATTGCCGGGCTGAAGATTTTGACAAGGACGAAAATATAATCACCCTTCCCGCTTTGAATGAAAAACGCCGGGTGTTTTCTAAAGAGACCTTCTTTTTGCAGATGGCAACTCTTGTAAACAACGCTGTAATTTCTGCTGACCAGAAACTTCATCCCTGGCTTGCAGAATGGGTTAAGGGAAAAACAGGCTTCTGGCTTTTTGAGCAGCACAATTATTTTGAACTGAATGATAAGCTCCGTGAGTTTGGATATAAGTTGAATCTGACACATCATATGTTTTTGCCTGTGCCGGAGCTTGTTGAAGTTGCGCCAGACTTTGAATATAAATTTATTGAGACCGCCCAAATTATGAACTACTACGGACGCCCGGAATTTCCAAATGCAATCTGCAGCGAGTTTAAACCAGAACGTCCGGATGTGTTGGTAGTGTTGGCCCTGGACGGAGAAAAGATTATGGGAATGGCAGGATGTTCTGCAGACAGCCAACAGTTCTGGCAGATTGGAATTGATGTTTTACCCGAGTATCGCGGACGAGGAATTGGAAGTGCTCTTGTAAAATTGCTTAGAAACGAAACCTTCCGCCGCGGAGCAATTCCTTATTACGGTACCAGCCTTTCCAATCTGCGTTCTTGGAAAATAGCACTTGCATCCGGCTTTAAACCCGCCTGGGTAGAATGTGAAAGCAGTAAAATAGAAAAAATCAAATTTGAAAAATAATGTGGTGGTTGAACTTGTCGAAACCGCTCTGGAGCAAAAATGAAATATTTTAGAATACACACCTCCGATATTGCCTGGCTTACCAAAAAGCCACGAGGAATTTTTACAACTGTAGGCAAGCTTGTAGAAGCCAAAACTTTGACAGAAGAAGAAACCGCCGATTACTGGAAACAGCGCGCTTACTTTGAAAAGGTTCTACCTGTTCCTCCTTTCTACGAGAAGGGTAATCCAGACCACGCAGTTACCTGGTTTAAAGACACATCACAAGGCCAGGACATCTGGAGGCAGCTGACTTTTTATCGTGAAATGTGTTCCAAGTATGGCATAAAGCTTTATAAAAGTGAATGCACAATCCTTCCTGGCCAGATTATCTACGAAGATGAATTTCAGATTGCGGTTATAAATGAGCCGGAAGGGTTGGATGTTGTTGTAACGGAATTAAACGAAGATGAATAAAAAATTAATTAACAATAAAAAGAAATCTCTTCAAAATGTTTTTCCATTCTGAACAAATATAAAGAGTTCGAACTTCTATTACAGATATAATATCGTTAAGAATATGCATTGGAATTTGTGATTTATTATGTGCGATACCACCAATACTAAAAATTTGCGGCATTACCAAAACCACCTTGTTTTGCAAACTTATAGATAACGTGGGAACCTTTCTCGATTATATCCTGGAACTCTTTTATTTCATTTTCAGAAAAACCGTTATTTTGCCATACATAATCTGGAAGAATACAAGTTGCATTAATAAAGCCACCGTCAACAGGTCGCTCTATATAAACTTTGATTTTTTCACAATCATCTTCTTTATAGATACTTGAATGAGTAATTTCTGTTTCATCGGGCATTGTCATAAAAGGATATTTCATTTTTGCCTCCGATTTTGAATTATAGCATATTGAAGAGATAATGCAAGAATAGGTTATAACTACCACTCGTTAGTTACGCCAACCTAAAGACTAAAATCTAAAAATTTTGTATAATAGAATGATTATAGAAAATATGGTGGAAAAGTGTGTCTAATCATAAAAGTGGTTTTGCCGAAGGTGGCTCTCTCATAAAAATTCCGATTGAAGACGAAGTTAAACAGGCCTATATTGACTACTCAATGTCTGTAATTGTACAGCGTGCTCTGCCAGATGTTCGTGATGGACTAAAACCTGTTCATCGTCGAATTATGTATGCGATGGATACCCTTCATCTTGCAAGCGGTGGAAAGACTAAAAAATGTGCAACCATCGTCGGTGAAGTTTTAGGTCACTATCACCCGCATGGAGACGCTTCTGTTTATGATGCATTAGTTCGCCTTGGTCAGGATTTTGCTCAGCGTTATACAACAGTAACACCACAGGGAAACTTTGGTACAATCGCTGGTGACCCTCCTGCAGCCTACCGATATACAGAAGCAAAAATGTCAAAAATCACCGAAGAAATGACGGGTGATATCAACAAAAACACCGTTGATATGATTCGCAACTTTGATGACACTTGCGACGAACCAGCCGTTCTTCCTTCTAAGTTTCCATTCCTTCTTTGTAACGGTACAACCGGAATTGCTGTTGGTATGGCAACAAATATGCCGACCCACAATCTTCGTGAAGTAGCCGATGCAATTTGTGCTTACATCGATAATAAAGAAATCACAGTTGAAGAACTCATGCATTATATCAAAGGTCCGGATTTCCCGACTGGCGGTATAATCTATGGTACATCAGGAATTAAAAAAGCTTATACAACAGGACGCGGAAAAATTGTAATCCGTTCTAAGTTTATAATTGAAACTGACAAGCATGGACGCGAATCAATCGTATTTACCGAAGTTCCTTATGGCGTAAATACAACAAATATTATCCGCCGAATTAAAGAACTGGTTCGTGACAAACAGATTGATGGTGTCGTAAATGCCAATGATGAATCTTCTGACCGCTCTGGAATGCGCCTTGTAGTTGATTTGAAAAAAGGTGCAATCACAAAAATTGTTCTCAATCAGCTTTTTGCAAAAACAGAATTGCAGTCAAATTTTGGTGTAATAAATCTTGCACTTGTTCCTCAGGTAAAAGAAGGAGCTCCACGCTATGATGAACCAGGAATGCTTACTTTACCGCCGACCTATCTTAAGCCGGAAGTTCTTACACTCAAGCAGCTTATCCAGCACTTTGTAAATCATCGTGACGAAGTAATTACTCGCCGCACAATTTATGATTTAAAAGTTGCAAAACATAGAATGCATATTTTGGAAGCCCTTATTACAGCAATTAATAATATTGATGAAGTAATTGCAATTATCAAAGGCAGCCAGAATACAGAAGATGCAAAGCTCAAGCTTGAAAAGCGATTTAATTTTGATGACGAGCAGGCTCAGGCAATCGTTGATATGCAGCTCAAACGTCTTACTCATTTGCTTATCGAAGATTTGCAGAATGAAATCAAAGAGCTTCAGGCTTGGATAAATTATCTCGAAGGACTTCTTGCTGATCACAACAAGATTCTTGAACTCATCAAAAAGGATACTCAGGAACTTGCTCAGAAATATGGCGATGATCGACGTACAGAAATTGTTCACGATGAAGTTGAAGAAATCAATATTGAAGATATGATTAAAGATGAGGACATGGTTGTTATGATTTCCCGTATGGGTTATATCAAACGTGTTCCTGTTACAAAGTATAAAAAGCAGGGTAGGGGAGGAACCGGAAGCAGCGGTACAAATCTTCTTGATGATGATTATGTAAATCAGCTCTTCATTGGTTCTACAAAGGAACATCTGTTATTTATAACTAACATCGGAAAAACTTATTGGATTAAAATCCATGAAATCCCGGAAAGCGAAAAGGCAAGTCGTGGTGCTCATATCAAAGGTTTGCTGCAGGTTGGGCCAGATGAAGAAATAACAACAATCGTTTCTCTCAAAGAGTTCTCTGATGATTTGTATCTCTTCATGACGACAGCAGAAGGTGTTGTTAAGAAAGTCAGAACTTCAGATTTCAAAAATGCAAAGACACGTGGTATTCTTGGAATCAAATTGCATGAAGGCGATAAGCTGATTAGTGCAGTTCAGACCGATGGTAATTCTGAAGTGATGTTAATAACTCGCCGCGGAAAAGCATTGCGAATCGATGAAAAGGTTATACGCTGCATGGGTAGAACTGGTGGTGGTGTTCGCGGTATTAAGCTTAGCGAAGGTGATGAAGTTACATCGGCAGTAAAAGTTGAACAAGATTCAAACATCATTCTTCTTACAGAACGTGGTGTTGGAAAACGAATTAAATATGATTTGTTCTCTATTCATGGACGCGGAACCGGTGGCCAGCGAATCTTTGGAAATGTTGATAACAAGGGTGAAATAATTGGTGCCCTTAGTGTTAAAGATTCTGATGAAGTTGTCTGCATGACAAGTCAGGGAAAGACACTGAGATTCAGAGCTTCTGAAATAAAAGAGCAGGGACAGGGTGCTTCTGGCGTAAAAATTGTTAATATTAAAGAGCCAGATTTCCTTGTTGGAATTGATAAAGTCCAGGATAAGGATGATGAATAAGTTTATATTCTAATTCTATATAATATATAGAGTTAGAATATAATTTATAAAAAATACTTAAATTGCAATATTTTAAGTTGACAAAAATTATTATTTAATAAATAATTATAAACATAGGGATAAAGTTATACTAAATAGCTTTACGGGTGACAAATATATATTCATCAGGCAGGAGCTGATCGTATTTTTTTTACGGTCAGCTTTTTTTGTTTTAAAAGTTATCCACAACTTATTCACAATTGTGGATAAGTCAAAGATATTGATTTTGGAAGAATTGTTTCACATGAAACACAAAGTGATTTATGCACAAGCAAAATGTGTATATTGTGGATAAGTATGATTAGAATATCTGAAGAAGATGAAGGCTGTTCTTTGTATGATTTTATTATTTGAACTGTTTCATGTGAAACATTTTTAGAGAGTTTGAAAAATATAGATTGTCTAGAAAAAAAATTGATTAACATAGTAACCAAATATATATACTAACCTTGTTGAATAAGTACAATTTCCGATTATCATTATTTTATGTTCCACGTGAAACATAATGCTTGATAGATTATTTTAATTTGGGCAAAAGATGAAAGGACTGTTTCATGTGAAACATAATACTTGATAGATTTACCAGAAACAAAAGATAACATATTGTTTCATGTGAAACACTGTATAAACTTTTCTTTTGAAATGAAATTGTGATTCATGTGACAGAAGATCTTTATACAGAATTGGTCATAAATCATTTTTCTACGAATTGTCTTTTAATACTGAAAACTTCAAAAAGTGTTTCACGTGGAACATAGTTCGAGGCAGACCTATCTGTTGATGCTCAACAATAATATTTTTGTTTCACGTGGAATACAGAACAGGATGGAACTAACGATTGAGGTTCGACAGCTTAAAATATTGAATCAATTATTTATACTACAAATACTCTGATTATTTTTTGAACTCTTATGTAGCCGACATTTATTGTCAGGAATATATGATATTGTTCCATGTGAAACAATATCATATTTAGCTTATGGTTTCTTGAAGTAGGGTAGGGGTAAAGGACTTTGAGTTTGTTTGTATATATATCTTGTGATGGTTTTATCAAAATGTAAGTATTTATGTTCCACGTGAAACTTTGGGTTAAGAACACTTTGCACCACAAAGAAAATCGTATTCTACATGAAACGTAATATACTTTTAAATTGTTTTTTTTCTAGCCATTTGATAAATAGATTATTATATAGAATCGTGGAAACGTGGTTTATGAAGAATTACTTAAATACTTTTGTTTCAAGCTTCACATAATTTTGTGTTCCACGTGAAACATGCTCTAAAAAACACTTTTATATCACGAGAAAAAGATTCCATGTAACTCATATTTTTAAAATCTTCTGATGCTATACGGAAAAATGTTTCATGTGAAACAGCCTCAAAGAAACTTCTTTTACACCACAAAAATAAGTATTCTTGTGATATATGCTAATAAAATCTTTTTTATGCATCACAAAAATAATGTTCCACGTGAAACAATTATTCTCTAATGAAATATTATCTAATCCTCAAGCAAAATCTTTACAATGCAAAAATAATCTTAAAAATCCCGCAAAAAAACAAGAAATAAAAAATAACGAACGTTTGTTAGTTTAAAAAATAACGCCAATACAGTTCCTAATAAAGTATTTCCTAAAAAAATGCTTTCACACAAAGTTTTAAGGTATGATTGTATGGAGGTTGATTAAAATAGTTCTAAATAGTTGATGTGATTAAAATGTTGACGTAAAGATATGAAATATAGACGTAAAGATATGGTCTTTTGTGTTTTTTTTATATAATCAGCCGCGCTGGGCTGATTATATATCTAAATAAACAGTTCTGCCAGAAAAACAGTTCCGCAGCAGATGCAGGCAACTGGGAAAAGTCCGAGATTCAAATAAGAAACTATAATCCCAACAGCCAGGGCAATTATTCCAGAAACAGGTGATTGTGTCGCTTCAATAATGGCCGGGAAAGTCATAACTGCCAGAGTAACGTATGGAACATAATATAAAAAGGATTTTATAAACTTATTTTTAATTGGTTTTCTAATCAGTGTAAGAGGAAGAACTCTAATCAGATAAGAAACAAAAGCTGCTGTAAAAATGTAAATATATGGATTTCCACTCATTTTTCTTCCTCCTTTTTGGAGATATCAGTTTTTTCTTCACATACAGAGGCATCTGTATGTGAAGTTTTCATCTCATTAATAGTTTCTTTATCCTCAATTGGCTTAATAATCGCAACAATCGACGAAATCAGAACAGTAAGAATAATCGTTCTTGTACCGCCCGAAAGTTCTTTAACAAAAGGGATAATTCCGCAGATATAACTTGCAATAAAGCTCACAATAACCGCAATTGCAATAATTACATTCTTTTTTGCAGGCGGTATGATAATTGCAAGAAACATTCCATACAAAGCAACCGACAGAGCACTAACAACCTTAAGTGGAAGAATATTTCCTGCAATAATTCCTAGGGAAGTACCAATACTCCACAAAGGAACCGCAATCGCAATCGCACCGTAATTATAAAAAGGATTCAGATTTCCTTCCTGTGCAATCGAAATACCAAAGATTTCATCAGTTACACCAAAGCCAACTCCAAGCCTGTGAATAAACTTAGTTTCAGAAGAAAACCTCTGGCTCAAAGAACAGCTCATCAAAAAATAGCGCGCATTTACTACAAAAGTAATAATTGCAACTTCTATATAACTTGCCTTCTCAATAATTGAATTAAAAAGCGCATTTTCCCCTGCCGAAGCAACATTAAAGAAACTTGCAATAAATCCCTGCAGAGGAGTAAGGCCCGCCTTTTGAGCTACAATTCCCAGCGAAAAAGCAACAGCAAAATAACCAAGTCCAATAGGAAGTCCGTCGCGTAATCCTCTTATAAAACCATACGATTTAATCTTATCTTTCATAATAAACAGTTAAAGCCCCAGCAGCCTTTTTGCGTTATTGTACAAAACAGCCTCTTTATCCGATTCAGATAAATCCAGCTGATTAAACCTTTTTAATTCATCTTCATGATTCCACATAGGAAAATCAGATCCAAAAAGCATCTTATCAACGCCGTGCTTTTTTATAATTGCATTTGCCTTTTCAATAGGAAGCTTCCACAAAGAACTTGAAGTATCAAAGTAGAGATTGTTTCCGGCAAGAACTTCCAGACTTTCATCCCATTCCGTGTAACCGCCAAAGTGGGCCGCAATAATAGTCAGCTTTGGATGTTTTTTAAGAACATTTAAAATCCTTCTTGGGCCCGAAAAATCGTAACGGCAGTCTCCAGCGTGAAAAAGAACCGGCATCTTTAATTCCGTCAGAACTTCATAAACAGCATCCATCTGCGGGCAATCTGCCTGGAACTTCTGAAAATCAGGATGGAGTTTTAATCCTACTAAACCTAGTTGTTTAATTCTTTTTAATTCCTGCTCAAAGTTTTTATAATCCTGATGCATGGTTCCAAAGCCAATAAATTCCTTGTGTTTATTCATTTCACCAAGAATAAAATTATTGATTGATTCAACCTGTTCAGGCTTAGTCGAAACCGAATGAACGATATATTTTCCAACACCGATTTTCGAACCGCTTTCAATCAATCTCTCAGAAACACCCTTATAAGCCATTGGTGCATCTTCATAAAAAGAACTTACCGCAGCCGTTGCTTTTTCAGCAATTTTCTCCGGGTAAATGTGGGCATGTATATCTATAATCATGACAAAATCCTTAAAATAAAAAAGATAATTGATTATAGAAAAAAATATCGACTTGTTCAAATTAATGATTTGAAGGATGACAGGAAAGATGGTAGGAAAGATATGGGCGAAATCCCTTCACCCCAACCGGCCTTGCGCAGTTCGCTAACGCTCAGCCGCTTCACTCATTAACTAACGTTCGTTAGTTAATGAGCTCCAGTGGCTGCCTTACGGCACTGCTCCACGCCGGCGCATGTTGCAGCTTAATATTCTGTTTTTACTTACTATAATTACGTTTTACTTTTTTAGTTGTTGTCATCTCCAAAGGTTTATCCAAAATAGTTACTTTAGAAATCCTCTGGTATGGCTGCAAGGTTCTGTTTACTCTGTCAATGTAAGCATTAACTTCATTCAGAATTGCCTGCTGAATAGGTTCTGCCTTGTTATCTCTGCTTACTCCTATTCTTGAAAGCATAGAATCAGCTGGATAAACCAAAGCTTCAATACCTTCAGACTTTGTAGCTTCATCCATGATGTAACCCTGAATTGTAATCTGTTCAAGTTCATCATCCAGCTGGAAGGCATTTTCAATTTCTTCCGGATAAACATTTTTTCCGCCTTCTGTAACAATCATATTTTTTGCACGACCAGAAAGCATTACATAACCATCGCTGTCAATCCATCCCAAGTCTCCAGTTTTGAACCAGCCGTCTTCTGTAAAGGTAGCTTTAGTTTCTTCAGGCATCTGATAATAACCCTGCATAACCATAGGGCCTTTTACACAAAGTTCACCAACTCCATCTTCGTCAGAATTCAGAACCTTAAACTCAACGTCACGGAGATTTTTTCCAACACTCTGAATCTTAAATGCATAAACCGGATTCAAGGCAATAATTGGCGAAGTTTCTGTAAGGCCATACCCCTGAACAAAGTCGATTCCAAGCTCGTTGTAAATTTTAAAGATGCTTGGCGCCAATGGACCACCACCACAGATTGCAATTCGCAGAGTGTAGATGTTAGCCTGTTTAAGAACAGATTTAAAGAGAACTTTTCCAGGATTGCAGTTAAAGAGCTTTTTGATTATGAAAGACAAACCAAGCAGGAACTTTATAAGTCCGTAAACTACAGGTCCCTTAGATTTTATTCCCTTCATAATTCCAGAAAGAAGCTTGTTGAAAAGCAAAGGAACGCCAAGAAGCATTGTAATCTTTCCTTCCTTTAATTCTTTCATAAGTCGACTAACTGCCATGCTCTTTCCGAATACAACTTCTGCACCAACCGAAATTGCTTCAATAAAAACTGCAACCATTGTATAAGCATGATGCAGAGGAAGCAGAGCGTAGAAAACATCAGTTGAATAAATATTCATATTTGTTTGTGCCAGATAACAGTCACTTACAATATTTTTGTGGGAAAGCATTACTCCTTTTGGTGTACCAGTTGTTCCACTTGTAAAAAGAATTGCGGCAATTTCATTTTCTGTTGGAAGAGTAATTTCAGCTTTTGCATCAGTTTTGAGATTATAAACATAGGTTTCTTCATATTTAGGACTCAAAGAATATGTTTTAAACTCAAAAGAAGGTTCTGTGTAATATTCATATTTTTCTGAATCGACAAAAAAGAGCTTTGGTTTTGCGGTGTTCAAAAGATTGTTGACTTCAGTTGTATGTAGGGCATAATCAATAGGAATAATTATTGCGCCTGCATAAAGAGCAGCTAAATAAACAACCGTCCATTCCGGAGAGTTCTTTCCGCTTACAGCAACATGATCTCCATGTTGTACACCGTTTACAGCCATCCAGTTAGCCAAGGCTAATATTTTTTCTTTAGCCTGTGAGTAAGTGATGGTTTGCTTAGCGCCATAAGGTCCTTCAAAATCGGTAAAACAATTGTTGTTAGGAAATCGCTTAACCGTGATATTAAACATTTCCGGTAAAGTTGGCCATTCGCCTGTAAAATCTTTCTGACGGAACTCATCCAAAAAAACAATAGGATCTGTTTGTTTAAAATTTATAGAAGACATATGCACCTCAAAAATTTATTTTAACATAAAAAATTAAAGATAGGAAAAAATTTTTGGGACAAATTTTAGAAATTTTCTTTATTTTTTATACAGATAAGGTTATTTTTGTCAGGATTATTTTGGGGGATTTTAAGGGGGATTGCATGAAGTGCAATCCCCCTTAGGAGAAGGGGTAGCCCGCAACAAAGTGCGGGCGTAGGGGAAGACTTTCCCCCACTTATTTACTCAGCAAATTATTCAAGCTCTTAACGAACTCTGCTGGTTCTTTGATTTCCATACCGGCAATCATCAAAGCCTGGGTAAGAAGAACTTCGGAAACATCCTTAATCACTGCTTCGTCATCGGTATCCTTGAGGCGGGCAACAATTGGATGGTCTCCGTTTACTTCAAGAATTGGTTTCAAATCAGGACCAGGCTGTCCCATTGCTTTCATCATCTGAATCATCTGATAGCTTGGGTCGTTTTCATCGACAACAATACAAGAAGGATTTTCGCCGCTCAAAGTTTTAGAAAGTTTAACTTCCTTTACTTTTTCGCCTAAAGCCTTTGCAATTTTGTCTGTAACTGGTTTGAACTCTTTTTCTTTCTTTTCAGCCTCTTTTTTGTCGCCGCCCAAATCTTCATCTGAGCCGGAACGGTTTACAGCTTTAAGCTCAAACTCATTTTTATATTTTCCAAAGCCAGGAATAACGATATCATCAATTTCGTCATCCATAATCAGAACTTCAAAACCTTTTTCTGTGTAAGCCTTTACTAACGGATTTGCACGCAGATTTTTTTCATCCGAACCTGAGATATAGAAAATTGCTTTCTGGTCAGGCTTCATTCGCTGAACATAATCTGCAAAGCTTGTGTAGTTTCCTTCGCCCTTTCCACTTTCATCAGTAGACTTAAAGCGAACGATTTCAGCAATTTCATCACGGTTAGCATAGTCGCTGTACAAGCCTTCCTTCATAGGACGGTTGAAGTTCTTAACAAACTTGCCCCATTTTTCAATTGCTTTCTTATCATCATCAGTTCTCTTAGCTTCTTCAACAGCACGAGCTTTATCAGCAGCTTCGCCCATTTTCTTAAACTCGCTCAGCAATTTTTTAACGCTGGCAGATTTAATTGTTTCAAGGATTCTGTTCTGCTGTAAAATCTCACGGCTAACATTTAATGGTAAATCTTCGCTATCAATAATACCACGAACAAAGCGCAAATAACTTGGCAAAAGCTCGCGGTCATCATCAGTAATGAAAACTCGTTTTACATACAATTTTACGCCGCTCTTGTAGTCTGCCTGATACATATCAAAAGGAGCTGACTGTGGAACAAAGAAAAGTGTTGTGTATTCCTGAGTACCTTCTGCATGAGTGTGAACATAGAGGAGCGGATCCTGACCGTCGTGACCAATTGTTTTATAGAACTCGTTGTAATCAGCCTCTTTAAGCTCACTCTTTGGACGCTTCCACAAAGCAGAAGCTGAGTTTACCTGATCAACCTTGTTTTCGCTGCCAGTTACTTTGCCTTTATCATCATATTTTTTCTGTTCATAATGAAGGTAAATTGGGAAAGCGATGTGGTCAGAATATTTTTTAATCAGTTCTTCAATCTTCCAGCGGGATGCAAACTCCTTGCTGTCATCGTTCAAGTGCATTTCAATTACAGAACCGCTAAGCTCAGCTTTATCAAAGCCATATTTTTTTGCTGTAACAGAATCAGCTGCAATTTCATCAATATCGTAAGAATTAGAACCGTCAGAAGACCAGTGCCAGATTTTTCCGTCTCCAGCTGCCTTTCTTGTGTAAACATCAATCTTTTTGGCAGCCATAAAAGCAGAATAGAAGCCAACACCAAACTGACCGATTAAAGCGGAATCCTTTGCTGCCTCTGCGGTAAGAGCTTCCATAAATGCCTTTGTACCAGAACGGGCAATAGTACCAAGATTGTTGTTCAAATCCTCTTCGTTCATACCAATACCAGAATCCTGAACAGCAAGAAGATTTGCGTTTTCGTCAAAGGTGATATCAATTCTTGGCTCAAATTTGATAGCCTTGTAAGCTTCATCCGAAACAGTCAGATATTTGAGCTTGTCCAAAGCATCAGAACCATTAGAAACAATTTCACGAAGGAAAATGTCCTTGTTAGAATAAAGTGAATGAATAATAAGTTTAAGAAGCTGATTTACTTCTGTCTGAAACTCGTGTTTTGCCATGTGTATTTTGCCTCTAAAAAAATAAGATTATTTTTAAAAATAATAATAAAAAGTATAAATCGGCAAGTAGATTTTATTTCCCTTTTCATATAAAAAAACTATCAATTTTCCTACTTTGCCCTTATAGTAATATATATAGAATAATTTAAGGGAGATTTATTATGGCAGAAGATGATATGGTAATAACGCGAGAAGAAATTGATGCATTAGTAGATATTGAAAAAATGCTTTCAGAAAAAATAGAGGAAGAAAATACGCAATTAAAACAAATAGAATCCGCACTTAAAGATCAGGCTGATAAATTGAACGACTTATATGAAAATGTGGATAAAGCGCCACAGAATGAAAATCCTGAAAAGTTGGCCAAACTTAAAGAAACAGTAAAAGAAACCTACGATACAGCATATTCTCTTTATGCTACCTGTAAGGAAATGAGGGAAGAGTTTCTTAAAAAATCTAAAAACTTTATAACTACTTTGGATTTAGAGAAATATACTCAGGAAGTAATAGGTCCAACTCTGGAATCTATACTAAAAATAAATGGTGGAATTTAATCTCCGGAAATGAATTAAACGACAGATGGTGAGTTTATGAAAAAAGAAAAAGTTTCTTCCTTTGATTCTTTGCAGGCCTTTGTAAAAACTAATTATTCTGATTTTACAGATTTTATAAATTGTTGCAGAAAGGTTCATACTTTGGTTTTTGATTATAACAGCTTATGTTTTCTGGAAACGCCAGATAAAGAATCAGAAAAGGAATTAGAAAAAACAGCGGATAATAAGAAAGCTACTCTTTCTGATCAAATTGATTTTGAAATAAATAAAATTAGCGAAAAAATTAAAGCTTCATTTGAACTTGATGGCCTTGAGCTTAATCCACAAACAGTTTTTAACGAGGTGATTATGCCCCTTTCGGAAATTATTGATAAATAGTTTTTTGGCTGTTATAAACTGCCATTGCCCAAATTGTAATTTTTACACGGTTTTCCGGCAGTTTTAGAATCTTGGCATTTAATAAAGGTGCACCATTAAAAACGCCTTGAGGAAGAAATAAAGATTCGCTTGGGAAATTGATTTTTTCTATTTCATCAGAAGACATAAAAGCAGCTGGATTTAAGCCTCTTGCTTTAATTACAGGCGTAAAATCATTGGTAGAAAAATTAAACTTTATATCTCTGACAAGTAAATCCAAATCCGTAATTAAAGCATTGTGGAAAATTGTTCTTTGAGAATCTGCTTCTGCAAAAATACTTTTATCGGGATTTGGACGTGTGTCGGTAGTTTTTTCTATACTCTTACAGTAAACCTTTATTTTTTCTCTTACTTCAATCATTTCGTTTTTGATATCTTTTTTCCAGGTCTCCAGTTTTTCTTGAGCTTTTTCCTTGTTGGTACAAGTGCTCTTAATCTGAACCTGGTTAATAAGTTCCAAAATGATTTTCATTTGTTTTAAAGAATTATTTGTTTCTGTAAAAAGCATAGATAATCCTATAAGTTTTAGTCAGTAATAATTCTACCGCTGGAATAATAGTGATTTTTCCAGTATTTTTCTGAAAGCTTTGAAACAATTACGCCTGTTTTTGAACCATCGCTTACAGAATGGAGAATCTGATTGTTTCCTAAAAAGATTGCAACATGGGAAATTGTGTTGTCTGCCTGGAAGAAAATTAAATCTCCAGGTTCTCTCTGACTGTCACTGATTCGTGAAGCGATTGAACACATTGCTTTTGCAGTACGTGGCAAAGTTCCAAGTCCTGCTTCTTTTGCAGCATTAAAGATTAAACCGGAACAGTCTATGCCGCTTCTGCTGGTTCCACCGTAAACATAAGGTGTGCCTTTGTAAGATTCTGCACAGGCAATGAACTTGTTGCGTTTTTCTGAACCAGTTCTTTTATCCTGTTTTGTTTTATCATATTCTTCTTTAGTAATCTTCTCTTTTGGTTTAGTTTGAGTAGGATTAATTTTTGGTTTATCAGCATGTTCTTTTTGAGGTTTTTGATTATTATTGTAATAGTCATAATAATCACCATAACCATAATAATCGCCGTAGCCATAATTATCACCATAGCCATCATAACCGTAACCGTATCCGTCATAGCCATAACCATATCCGTTATCACCGTAACCATAGCCATCATAACCATAACCGTATCCGTTATTACCGTAACCATAGTCATCATAACCGTAACCATATCCGTCATAGCCATAACCGTATCCATCATAACCATAACCGTAATAGTAATCATATCCATAGTCGTTATAGTAGCTATCCCAGTCAAAAGAACCATTACTTCTGTTATAATAATCACCGTAATAACTGTTATAGTAATCATCATAATGGTCATAGTAATCGGCATATTCATCATAATAATCATCAGGAATATAACCATACCAGTCATACAGATAATAGATTAAATCAAAATCATCTACATCATCTTGTCGAGAGGCAGAAATTTCCTGATCGGAAATGTAATCATAGTCATCACCATACGTAAACCCAACGAATAGAAATCCTACAACAATTACTCCTCCGATTAAAGAAAGCAATCTTCGTAAATAACCTTTTTTCTTTGGTGCTTCAGCTTTTTTTTGAAACATTTTAACAATCTCCTTTGATACGTAAAATAATAATTTTTTGTATAAATAGTATATATGTAAGAAGTTATTGATTCAATGAAAGAAATGTTTAATTTGAGCATAAAAATTTGTTTTTAAAATCTGATGAAATAATATTTATATGCCTAATAAAGATTTTACTTTAAAAGTGTTAATTAATTTTTTCTATCTATATAGTATTAAATATAGATTTATAAATGAGAAAGGAGATTGTTTTATGGAAAAGAATTTATATCCGGATTTTGCTATTTGTGACAGTGGTTTGGGAGGTTATCCTTTTTATAAGGCTCTTAAAGAAAGACTTCCTGATGCATCTATTGTTTATGTCTCTGATACAGAAAACTTTCCTTATGGAAATAAATCATACGGTGAAATAGTTGATTTGTCTTTAGCATTTATATCCAAAGTTGAAAAGCAATATTATCCAAAAAACATGATTATCGCCTGTAATACAATTTCGATTACTGCTGGTCAGATGATACTAGGTACATTTCAATATTGGAATAATATAATTTTAACACTTCCACCTATTAAACAAGCAGTTTCAATTTCACAAAATAAGAGAATTGGACTTCTTGCAACTAATGCAACAATCGAAAGTCAGCTTATTCAAAACTTTATTAATTTTCATTCTGATGAATATGCAATTATTCCACGTGCAGATTCTAATTTAATTTCTTTTATTCAAAATAATTACAGGGGAAGTACTTTGGAAGAAAGAATGGAAGCTATTAAACCCGCCGTAAAGTTTTTCAAAAGTACAGGCTGTGATGTCGTGATTCTTGGGTGTACTCATTTCTTAAATCTGAAGGATGAGTTTATAAAAAGCTCTGAAAATGCTTTCAAGGTAATTGATTCAATGGAAAATGTTATCAATCTGGCTGTTAGAATTTATAATCGTGAAAAGAAGAATTGACAAGCAGAATTAGTAGAGTTTTCCCCAAGCAATTTTGCCAGTGGTTGAAAGAGCATAGATAATCCTATAAGTTTTAGTCAGTAATAATTCTTCCGCTGGAATAATAGTGATTTTTCCAGTATTTTTCCGAAAGCTTTGAAACAATTACGCCTGTTTTTGAACCATCGCTTACAGAATGGAGAATCTGATTATTTCCTAAAAAGATTGCAACATGGGAAATTGTATTGTCTGCCTGAAAGAAAATTAAATCTCCAGGTTCTCTCTGACTATCACTGATTCGTGAAGCGATTGAACACATTGCTTTTGCAGTACGTGGTAGAGTCCCAAGTCCTGCTTCTTTTGCAGCATTAAAGATTAAACCGGAACAGTCTATGCCACTTCTGCTGGTTCCACCGTAAACATAAGGTGTGCCTTTGTAAGATTCTGCGCAGGCAATGAACTTGTTGCGTTTTTCTGAACCACTTCTCTTATCCTGAGTAGTTTTTTCATATTCTTCTTTAGTAATCTTTTCTTTTGGCTGAGTTTCAGTTGGTTTAATTTTTGGTGTATCATTTGGATCTTTTGGACTTTTATTTTCATTCTGATCTGTCTTAGGCTTCTGTGGCTGTGGATTTGTTGGCTTTGAAGGTGTTTGGGTAGAATGATTATCATTGTAATAGTCATCATAATCACCATAGCCATAATAATCGTCATAAGAATCATAGTCATCGTAGTCATTATAATTATCGTAACCGTCGTATCCGTAATCGTCATAGCCATTATAATCATCGTAGTCATATCCATAGCTGTAATAGTCATCATAACCATAGCCGTAATAGTCATCATCGTCATAATCACCATAATAACTGTTATAGTAATCGTCGTAATTATCATAGTAATCATCATATTCATCATAATAATCGTCAGGAATATAACCATACCAGTCAAACAGATAATCGATTAAATCAAAATCATCTACATCATCGTCTTGAGAAGCAGCAATTTCCTGATCGGAAATATAATCTGTGTCATCATCATCCATTAACCAAATTAATACGATTCCTACTACAATTACTCCTCCGATAAAAGAAAGCAATCTTCGAAAACAACCTTTTTTCTTTGGTGTCTTAGTCTTTTTCCTAAACATTTTAAAAATTTCCTCTGATCCGTGAAAAATAATTTTTTTGCTTTAACAGTATATAGGTAAGAGGTTTTTGATTCAATTAATTAAATGTTATTTCGAGAAAATTTAAATTAGTAGAGTTTTTCCCCAAGCAATCTTGCTGCAAGACTTACCGCCAGAATAGCAGTTTGATTGCGCACATCAAGGATTGGATTTACTTCAACTATCTCTGCTGAACGAACTTTGCCGGTTGTTGCAATTTCTTCCATTAAAAGAAGAGCCTCTCTGTTTGTAAGTCCACCAGGAAGAGGGATACCTGTACCGGGTGCAAACATTGGATCGAGAACATCCATATCAAAACTTACGTGAATAACATCAACCTTTTTAAAAAATGCAAGCACCTGGCGAACAACTGCAGGAAAACCCTGACCATCAATATCACTCATTGTAAAAACTGTAACTCCGGCCTGTTTCATAAGCTGCTTTTCGCCTGGGTCTAAATCGCGCGAACCTACAAAGCAGATGTTTTTTGGGTCAATCTTTTGTCCTTGAAAATAAAGATTTGTAAGCTCTGGAAGGCCAAGCCCAGCAGAAGCTGCAAGACATTCACCGTGAATATTACCGCTTGGTGTTGTTTCTGTTGTGTTAAAATCGCCATGAGCATCTACATAAAGAATACCCAAGGTTTGGCCACGTTTTTTGGCTGTTGCAGAAAGGCCGGCTATTGAACCAAGGGCAATGGAGTGGTCGCCGCCAAGAACGAGCGGGAAATCACCTGCCGCAGTTATAGCTTCAACTTCGCGGGCTAGACTTGTACATGCAGAAACAATCGGTTTAAGATATTTTGCTTTAGGATTACCTGGTTCCTCGTATTCCTGGCTGGAAGCTTTAAAAATATCTGTATGTTCAAAAGTGCGGTGGCCCAAAGCTTCCAGCTTTTCTTTTATTCCAGCAAGCCGAATTGCAGAAGGGCCCATGTCCGAACCGTGGCGGCTTGCACCAAAATCTAGTGGCATTTCCAAAATGTGAACGTTCATAGGGAAATGGTAGAAAAAAAAAGTATGAAGGTCAATAGCGAAGGCTTTTTCGGGAGTTTTCTCCTAATTTTTATAAAAACCTGGAGGAAACTTACAAAAAAGACAGAAAATGCTGTAAACTAAAAAATAATGAAAATCGGGGCATTTTTTAAAAAGTTAATTTTTTCTCTTACGTTGTTGCTTACGGCTTCTACGATTTTTCCACTTTTTGCTCAAGAAGATTTTGTTATTCCGCAAAAAAATGAAATCCTTATTCCGCAAACTGATGAAGAAGCAAAAAGGCTTTTTTCTCAGAGGCTGCCGCTAAGTTTACTGCTTACCCTTGTGGAAAATCCTGACTACACTCGCATTGATAATGCTTTCTGGCGCAAGGACAAGCTTGGAAATACTTATTACCGCATTTTTGATAATAGCAAAAATCGCTATGGAATTTTAAAAATCAATTTTAAGACAAATAATTATAAAATCTTTTATGCAAGCAATTTCCTTGAATCTTCCAAAATTATAAATTCCTGCAGTATTCCACATTTTGACATAAGTGCAGACGGACGCTTTATCTTTATGGAGCTTTTTGTACCAAATGCAATCAACAAGCTTATATGCGTGGATACACAAAATCAAACAGAAAATCAGAAAGAAAAATATACGGTCCTTTTGGAGCAAAAAATTACAGGCTACAACAACAGTTCTCTTGTTTACAGTGATGCAAGCCAGGTTTTATATTACTATACCCTTCCTGGCCAGCAGAGAAAAAATCGCCAAAACCTTTATTATGATATAGGGCTTTACCGCTTTCCGATTGATGTTAATTCAGTTAATTCCGAGGATTCTTTTAAGGCTGAAAATCTGCAACGCTATTTTAATCTTCCAGAATGGATTATAAAGGATGCTTATAAGGCTTTTATTGATATTGCTAAACCTGATTACTCAGGATTTTTAGATTGGCTTTATTATTATGCAGATAAAGATTGTCTTTGTACTTTTATTACTTCTACTGATGATGGAAAAACTCTTAGCGACGAAAAAGCCCTTGAATATGCAATTAAAAATAATGCTTTTAGAAACAACAATATCTATTTGTATAATTCGGTGGTAAAAATAGAGGATGGGAAACCTACAGATTCTTCTGCCCTTTCTACAGTTGCAAACAGTTCAATTCTTACTCCCATTAATGATCAAAGTGTAACAATTCATTGGTTATTAAAAACTAACGAAGGTATCTGGCTTATTAAGGAAAATGGGTTTCAAAAAAAGCAGAATGACGGTAATTTTACATGGAAAAATGAATATTATACTGCCAGTCTTATTGAAAGCCAGCAGGGACATTTTGCTCTGGCTCACAATTCAATGGATAAAGTAAAAATTAAGGCGGCCTGCGATGATGCACTTCCTACAATTCAATCTGTATACAATAGTCTGATTTACAAAGATTATGAAACAAACAAATGGAATATTTTTAAGGATGATGAAGAAATCGAATGTGTAAATTACGAGGCTGTTCTTGAGCTTGCAAAAAATCTTCTAGAAAAAGCAGCAGACACTAATAAAAAAGAAGAAACTGCTGGCCAAAAATCCCAAAAATCTCAACCTTCCTCTCCAATTATTCAAACCACGGATGCTGCTGCTTCTTCACAGAAAGAGAATCAGGAAGATAATCCACTTGCCACAGTAGAACTTGAAGAAGAAAAAGAGTTAAGTAAGTTGCCACTAACAACAAACTCCACCTCCTCAAAAGAAACTGCTCAAAAAAGAAAAAATCTTATCATCATCCTTTTGACCGCCTTGAGCTTGCTTTGCCTTATTGAGCTTGCCGTAATTTTAATCATTCTTTCTAAAAAGTTTAATCAGCATCTTTCTAAAAAAGACAAGCGTTTTATTTTTAATATTCAGGAACAGGAAAGAACAAAGTTGAGCCACGATATTCACGATTCGATTGTGCAGAATATCCGTGCGATTCGTCTGGATGCCGAAATGCTGAAGGTTTTACCAGAAAGTGAAAATAACAAGCAGCGGGTTATTGAAGAAATGACAAATGTAATCGGGCTCTTGCGTAACATCTGCTACAATTTCCATCCGGCAGAGCTTTCTGTTCAAACCGATAACACAGAGCTTATTTCCATAATCGACACCCTTTGCCAGCAGTTCATTGCTCGAACAAAGATTCCCTGCCACATTCAGATTCAAAAAGATTTTATACCGCCACAAATGGATACCGAAAAATCTACAAATGTTATCCGAGTGATTCAGGAGGCTTTGACAAATATTGAAAAACATTCCTACGCAACAAATGTACAGCTTGTTATTCAGAGTGAAGGTGATGAAAAAGATGCAAAGACTGGGAAAACGCTTGTAATCTTTGTGATTGATGATGGTATTGGCTGTGAAGTAAACAAGCTTGGCAAGGGAAAAATGAACTTTGGAATCCGAAATATGAAGGAAAGAATTGCGGCGGCTGGCGGAGAAATTGAGTTCTTTAGCACTCCTAACGAAGGCCTGAGTGTTCAGCTTAGGATTCCGTATTAAGCCGGGAAGAAAATTATGACAAACACTTTATTTATTGTTGATGACCATTCTATGCTCAAAAACGGCTTGAAAAACTATCTGGAAAGCAATACCACCTGGCTTGTGCCCAAAACTTTTACCAGTGGCAAAGAATGTCTTGCTGAACTTGAGGCTATTTCTCTTAAAAAAGCAGTGCAGACACTTAAAAATGAAGTCTGTGTACAAACGGATGTGGATTTTCCAGAATTGATTATTATCGATATTCAGCTTGTAAATGATGAATCGGGCTTTACTCTTGTTCAGCAGCTGAAAATGAAATATCCCTTTATAAAAATTGTTATGTATTCAATGTACGATACCTGGGGATTTGTGCTGCAGGCCAAAGATTTAGGTGTGCAGGGGTATATTTCTAAAGTTGCAAGTGATGAAGAGCTTGTACGCTGTCTGAACATTGTACGTGATGGCGGCACCTATTACGAAAAAAAGTCGGATTCAATTCAAAAGGAACTGGAATCTATTATGACAGTGCTAAAAAAACAGGAAAAAACTGTTTTTGAAATGTTGCTACAGGGGAAAAGCAATAAGCAGATAGCCGAAGAGCTTTTTATTTCACTACATACAGTAGAAAACTACATCAGCTATCTTATAAAGCTTGCAGGCTGTAAAAAGCGCGACGAATTACTGGAAAAATATAAGTAGCACTGCATTCTAGTAGTAAACACCTTCCAAAAACTTTCGAAAATTAGGAGTTTTCTCCCAACAAGCCTTAAAAAACCAATCTTATAATAAAACACAGAATTATTATACAAAATGATTGGAGGTTTTATGAAAAAAACTAATGCAAAAAAGCTTGCACTTGCACTTGTGGGAGCAGGACTTATTTTTGGATTTTTTGGTTGTAAACAAGATGCAGGGTCTGGAGATGGCACAAAGACACACACTGCAAAATCTACAGATTTAATCAAGTTCAGAAGCCTTGAAAATGTCAGCTATCTTGCAACACAATTTGCACCAGCAGTTGATTCGTCTACAAACAGAAGTGCCAGAAGCGCGGTTTCTACAGATTCAGAAGGAAGTCTTCTTGCAGTTGTAAAAGATGAAAATGGAAAGGAAACTGTAGAAGAAGTAATCGAAGTTCCAAAAAAAGAACTTGAACTTGAAGATTGGTGTACACCTCAGCCAGTAAGAGAAATTTATCAATGCCCGTATGAAAATGTTAAAGATTCTGCAAAAGGAGTTTATACTGTATTTGCAGGACCTGTTGACTGGTGGAAGTATAAAGACGGCACTCCTGCTCCAAATATTGGACAAATTATGTATTTAAAACAAGATGGCTCATCAATCGATATTCTAAAAGACAGCAAAGATGACAATGTTGACTGGATTCCTATGATTTGGATGAAAGAAGAAGAAGGTAACGATTACATACAATTTGATAGTGATGGAAATATCTTTATTGCTGTTTTTAATAGAAAAACAGGGAAGTCTGCAATTTGCTATTATTGTCCAGCAGATGACATGATTAATTATTATAGCATAAATGTCTCTGAAGAACTTAGTATTAATAATTTTCTTATAACAAAGGATGGAAAGTGGATTTTCCTTAATGCAATGCTTGGTGGAACTCGAAACAATGTTTATGCCATTGCAACAGACTCTACAAGAGACCCAATAACTTTGTATGAGGCAGCTCCTGTTTATAATGATGGAAACGAAAAAACGGTTTGGTCTGTTTCCAGCTTAGGATTGCAAGATGATAAAAGATTATTCTGGTATGTTACAGAATATGAAAATGATGACTCAAATAACGGAGAAAGATTATTTGCAAATTCTGGACTATTCATTGCAACAAGAAGTACAAATGGAAGTTTTTCTAAGGACAATGTAAAACGATATTATTCTATTTTGGAATGGAATATTGATTCCGCAATTAGAGCATTTTTAGGATTTGATTTAGATGATAATAATACTAAAATCATACGGTCTGAAGCATCATTTTACAAAGGAAAAGATATAAGTTGTTATACGAACTTTCTAGATTACTTAAAATCGCAGTGCGGTTATGATGGCGAAATAGAACTTAATCTCTCTTGGTTTAAAGATAAAAAAGAATTAGAAAACCATAATCCTTGGAATGAATGGGAAAAAACAAAGGATTATTCCGCACTTTATGCAGAAGATGAAAATGGACTTGTTTTAAAAAATGAGGCCGCTCTCAAATATCTTTTTGAAACTTCCTTTGAAGAAGCACATCCTGAGAGCAAAGACTGGGAGCAAAATGAGTGGACAGAAAAGCAAAAACAAACATCTCTTTGGTTTTCAGATTGGGGAGATTTTATAAAATTTTATCATGCTTATAAAATTAATGGTGACGACTACTTTAACTCAGAAACACAATCTTTTAGTTTCTATCATTATCCACTTGAGTACCTTATGTTCAAAAAAGGAACAACAGAAACTGCATACCTTATGGATGAGGATTACATAAAGAGCAATCATTCACAGTGTGGCAAAGGAATTATTCTAAGTAATGACGAAGGTGTTTGGGTATACGAAGACAATTGGGATGATTCAGAAAAATGGGTGCAAAAAGATGGAAATATATTCAAAGGAAATAACACATTTGCAAGAATCTTTAACCTTACAGATGATAAAGGAAACTTTACAATGACAGAGCCAGGTCTCCTTTCTGAATTGAACAAAAAGGAAAAAGGATTCAAAGCATATCAAGATTTTAAAGCCCGTCATTGGCGTGGAGAAAATGATCCTTGGATAAAAAAGCCTTTTGCAACTAATACAAACGGTCTTGTTGCAATAGGTAATGATAAAAAATCAATCTGGTATTATTCTAACGGGGAAATAAATAATTTACTTGAAGGAACAACAATTGGTTCTCTTGTTACAGAAGTTTATTCTTTCAATCTTGATGACAACACACTTATTTGCAATGCAACAATAAGTGGTGGCGGTCATAGAACAATAAGCATAAATCTTAAAACAAAAGAATCTATCATACTTCCTTTTACCGAACAGCTGGAAAGTATGCTTAGTCTGTAAAAAGGCTTAAACAAAAAAATGGCTGCTTGATAAGTACATGTCATTGTCGGACTTGATCCGACAATCTATAAATCAGTTCTTATCAAGCAGCCGTTTTTCATTTTGGCTAACAATCAATCAGCCCTACTAATCTTCCTCTGGGAACATGCTTTCGATTTCGTGCTTGTAGATTTCGTTGATTCTAAAGCGCATGATTTCCTGTTTTGCGGAAAGCTCAACGCCAACTTCAAAATCTTTAGTAATCAAAACAAACTTGCTGATTCGCTCAAACATTTTAAAGCCTGTGCTGGAATTAACAAGATTGCTGATTTCGGTTTCGTAAAGCTTGTGAATTATTTCGGAATGTAAAAGATTGTTGTATGTATCGTACTGAATACCATTTTCTTCTGCATAAGAAACAATTTCATCCTGATTTACAAGAATCAAAGCACCAAGGTATCGTTTGTCCTGGCCAACAACAACGGCTGATTTTATAAAACGAGACTCAGAAAGCTTCATTTCTATAGGAAGTGGTTCAAGGTTTTCACCGCCGCGAAGAACGATAGTATCTTTAATACGTCCCTTAATCTGAAGTTCATTATGAATTGTAAATACTGCAAGGTCGCCTGTATCAAGCCAGCCGTCAACTGTCATAACTTTTGCGGTCATTTCTGGATTTTTGTAATATCCTTTCATAACAGTTGGACCTTTAATCTGAAGAACACCCTGTTTTCCACGTGGAAGAACAAAGCCATCCTGAGGATCTACAATTCTAGCCTGTACACCGCGGATTGGTGAACCGATTGTTCTAAAAATAGGAGCGGCAATTGGACGAACAGAAACAATTGGAGCTGTCTCTGTAAGACCGTATCCTTCTACAACTTTAATACCAATTGCCCAGAAGAACTCGTCAATTTTTGGAGGGAAAGCACCACCACCAGCAACGCCGGCACGGAAGTTACTTCCAAGCATAACTTTAATCTTGCGGAATACCAGCAAATCACCAAGCCAGTAAAGAGGCCACATCAAAAGCCAAGGAATTGAAAAAAGAATTATCCAAAGTGCAGAAAAATAACCGGTAAAGCAGGCATTTTGTTTGAACATTTTTCGCTGCATTCTCTTATGGATGACAGCAACGCCAACAAAGAAATTAAAGATTTTATTTACAAATCCGCCGGCCTTACGCATTTTTTTAGTGATTCCATCGTAAACAGCTTCAAAAACGCGAGGAACAGCAGGAAGAACATGTGGATTCAATTTTTTCAAATCAGCAAGAAGAATAGAACCTACCGGCTTTGAATAACAGATTGTAGCTCCCTGAATCATGATAACATATTCAACTTCGCGTTCAAAAACATGCCATACAGGAAGTACATTTAAGGCTCTGTCACCAGGATTAAGGTAGATTCGTTCTACAATTTCATCAAGTTGGGTGAGGAAGTTTTTATGACTGAGCATAACGCCTTTTGGTGTTCCTGTTGTTCCCGAAGTGAAGATGATAGTAGCTGTATCTTCAATTGTACCTTTTTCAATTTCAGCTTCTACAACATCTTTATTTTCAATGCGCCATTTCTGACCTTCTTTGATAAGTTCATCAAAGAAATAAAGTTTGATATTGTTCTGTTCAACAAGCTTGTGGACATCTTCTTTTATAGTAGAAGATGGTTCAAAACAGATGATTTTATCTATACTCGGGATTTTTTCTTTTAATGAAGCAATTTTATTTACCTGTGAATTGTTCTCAGCAATTACAGTTTTAGCTTCAGTTGTAGAAAGGATTTTTTCCAAATCAATTAAAGTTGCATCGCAACCACGCGGAACATCGATAGCTCCAATACCCATGATTCCTATATCAGCCTGGAACCATTCGGCACGGTTATCAGAAATAAGTCCAACCGGTTCACCCCTTTGAATGCCCAGCTGCAAAAGGGCCGCTCCAAAATCCAAACCAAGTTGATACATTTCTCGGTAAGTAACTGGTTCAAAATCTCCGTTTTTTAAACGTTTATATTGAGCAACAATGTCTCCATAAGTTTCAGAAGACTTTTTAATCATTTTTGGAACGGTATCATTTTCTGTAAATTTCATAGTAAGTAACTCCCAAGTATTGAATGACAAAATTTTAAATTTTGTTAAGTAGAGATAAAGTATATATCTAAAATAGAGTATCATCAAGTAAGAGACAATAATAGAACTAAATGATGAAATTAATGAATCTAATAAAACTTTTTCCAGAAATTAGCAAGTGTATCAGCTGTGTTATCAAAAACTGCATGAATAAGCGGGCGGGCAAAAATGACTTTATCGGCTCCATAAAAAAGTGCCGTCTGTACATCCTGCCTGCTGCGGATACCCCCATCAACCCATATCTCCTGGCAGTGCTTTTTCAGCTCAGCAGCGTGTTTTTCCAAAAAGTTTGCGGTACTTCCAATTCTAGTTTCTACGCGTCCACCGTGATTTGAAATATAAACTACATCTGGATGCACTTCTTTTACTAAAGCAATGTCTTCGTCGGTAAATACCCCTTTGATTACAAAAGGTACATCAAAGCGTTTGCGGAAATTCTCTAATTGTAGGGCTGATTTTCTTTCCAGGCTTACAAGATTTCGCATGGTAAGGATGTTGTAGGAATCAATATCAATTCCAATGTATTCGGCGTAGGGTTTGACCCATTCAAGGCGTTCGTATAAGCGCTGGTCAGGATAAGGTTTTAGGAAAAAGGCGGCACGTGTAGTGATGTCGATGGGTGTAGCAGCTTGTACGGATGTATCTAGGGGCGCTTGTGTACCAACATCAAGGGATGTATCAAGGGGCGCTCGTGTACCAACGTCAACGGATGTAGCAACGGTCTCTCGTGTAGCAATGTCAACGTGTGCACTAGCTCCTGCTGCCGAACCAATCTCTTCATTCAGTCGCTTCATCGCTGCAATGCCTAACTGCAACTTCAAATCCGGACAGCCGTCGCCGACGCAAAGCCCAATTCCAGCATCTGCGGCAGCTTTCAAGTATGGATAATAAAAATCTTCTTCCTTTTCGTAACCGATGTTTTCTACTGCGCCGGTAACTGGTCCACAACGCAGGTTTTCGGGACGAATCACAATATTGTCTATTTTTTCAGACAGAGACGCACATGAAGACGCTCTCAACGCCGAAGACGCCCTGCCAGTATAAGACGCCCTGCCGGTACAAGACGGGCCTTCCTCTGTGGTCGCCCCTTTCCTATATAATTCCTTCCAGCCTTCGCAATTCAATTGAAAGTTCTGATTGTTAAAAACACCGCCCAGCCCAGGAAGCTGTCCAATACAACCCAAACCCAGACATTCGTCACAATGCTGACATTTTAATTTTCCCTTAGCCACAATTTCACCGTCAATCGTCCGAATCTAATCACCAAAACAAATGCCTAAATCTCGGGCTGTTTTGAGCATGGAATCATCTTCTAGAACAAGCTTAATTTTATCTGCAACTTCGCTCAAAGGAATACCAACAATCTGATTTTCCTTTACTGCAACAAGATTACCAAACTCTTTATTAGCAAGGAAATCAGCAGCAGCGTTTCCAAGTTGAGTAGACAAAAGAATATCATAAGGAGAAGGATTTCCGCCTCTCTGCAAATAACCGAGAACAGAACAGCGGGTTTCAAAGCCAGTAGCTTCTTCAATTTCTTTTGCAACTCTGAATCCAACTGACTGAGCCATTTCCAGACGTGCTTTCTTAAAATCTTTTTTGCTGAGTTTTGCTTCATTAATATCTAAAGCACCTTCCGAACAGGCAACAATTGCAAAATCATTACCTTCAGCCTTGCGTTTTTCAAGGAAAGCAGCAATTTTTTTTATATCGTAAGGAATCTCAGGAAGAAGAATTACATCTGCATTTGCGGCAACTCCTGCATAAAGTCCAAGCCATCCAACTTTATGGCCCATAATTTCTACAACCATAACTCGACCATGACTTTTTGCTGTAGTTCTAATTGCGTTTATTCCAGCAGTTGCAACATCAATCGCTGTATGAAAACCAAAAGTCTCTTCTGTTCCAAAAATATCGTTATCAATAGTTTTTGGCATTCCTATTACATTAAAACCAGCTTCATACAAAAGAGAAGCGGTTGTATTAGTTCCATTTCCACCGAGACAAACAAGGGCATCAAGCTTATTCTTTTTAAAAGTTTCCTTGATTGCTTCTACCGGCAAAAGTCCTGTTTTTGGATCCGGCACAGGATTTTTAAAAGGCTTTACTCTTGAAGTACCGAGGATAGTTCCGCCCTTATCAAACATTTCTGAAAAATCAAGTTTATCCATCTTAAAAACATCGTTATCAATAAGACCACGATAACCGTTTCTAATACCAATGAACTTCATTCCATAATTGTTCTTTCCAGAAATACATAAGGCTCTAATTGCGGCATTTAAACCAGGAGCATCTCCACCCGAAGTTAAAATACCGACTGTTTTAACAGATGTAGTTTTCATAAGATTGATTATAACCTTTTTTTTAAAGAACTAACAACTAAAAAACTAAAAACTTTTTTTTATTATCCGATAATGGAACTATGAAATCTTCGAATAAATCTAGCATTTTTACAGGAACAATTCTGCTGCTGTTAGCAGCCTTTTTTACAATCAGCTTAGCCATACTGCCATTGGATTTTGGTGTAGGCGGTCCTGGTCATAATAATATTCTCTATATCATAGGCAACATGCTTTATTCTGTTTACGGATATTGCAGTCTTTTGATACCTTTATTTCTTTTCATAGCAGGTATTTCATGCTTTGCTACAAAATGGACAAGCCAGAAAACCATGCGTCTGCTTACGGCGCTTATTCCATTTTTTACAGCTGTTCTTACCGAGAAAATCTGCCGTTATATTCTGGCAATTGGTGTAAACAATTCAACGACAATAAAAATAATAATCACAATTGTTACAGGTTTTATGCTCATTATCATAGAGATTTTGGGTGCAGGTATTATAGCCGAAAGTGTAAATCAACGTATTTTTTATAGAAACGGTAAGCCTAGACCAAAAGTTGATGATTATGATGATTCTTTTGAAAATTATGAGCCTAAAAAAGCGAAAGTTGATGATGTTGATGACAAAGATGAAGCTTCGTTCAAATATAATCCTATAAAAAAGACCACTGCTTTTGATAAAGCATTGTCAGAACTTTCTGCAAATAAATTTAACTCTGAAAAAGTAGAAACGCCTGAAGAAAAAGTTTTTGATGATGATTTAGCTTCAGAGGAAGTTGAAGATGAAGTGATTTCTGAAGAAGATGAACCGCTTGAAGAAAAAGATTTTTCTGATGATATTGCCGATGAAAAACAGGAAGATAAATCTTCTGATTCAGGATTATCTGAAAATCTTTCAGAAATTGACGGTTTGGAAGATGAAGAAAAAGTTGCTTTAGAAGAATTAAAAGAAAATAAAAATACAGATAATTCCTATGAAGATTTAGTTTCTCAGGCTGATAATCTTTATGAAGTTCAGGAAAAAGAAAAAGAAGAAGAACTCACAAAAGACCTGCCGAGCCTGGAAGATTATGAAAAATCTGGAGAAGATTCCTCAACCACAGCAAAAGAGCTTCCTGCTTCAGAATCAACTAGCTCAGAAGAAACTGAACCTGCAAATCCTGCTTCTATAATTACACAGGAAGAATACGCTGCCCTTATCAATCCGGAACCAGAAACTAACGAAAGTGAAAACGAACCAGATGAACTTGAATGGCCAGATTTACCACCTGTACCAGAAACTCTTCCACCAGATTATATAGACGAAAATGATCCGATTTTTGATTTTCCACCAAAAGAAGAAAGTGAAAAAGTTGAAGAGCTCGAAGAATCTGATGAAGATTTTTTGCCAGAAGTAGATTTGACTTCCGAATTACCAGCAAAAAAAAATGACGAAAATGAATTGTCGATAAAATCAGACACTTTGGAAAAGGAAAATCCTTATTCGGCTGCCAGATATATAGATTCAAAGCTTCATCCAAATCCAGCCTATTCTTATGGCATTACTCTCCGTGATAATATCGAAGAAGAAGAAAAGCCTGTAGAAAAAAAGGCACGTCCTGCAGCGCCAAAATATCCGACAAAGATTTCTCTGGATGAAAATGTTACAGTGCCAGAAGTAACTCCTGTTAACAAAAGTGAACAGCAAAAGCCTTTGATTACAGAAACTCTCGCACCAAATCCAGAAGATGATGTTGCTGATGATTTACTTGATGACGAATATGTTGAAGATGAAACTTTACCAGAGCCAGATTATCTTAATATGAAAGAACCTTCTTTGGACGGTACAGAGGGAACAGAAAAAATAGAAGATACAACCCTTGATGAAGATTTCTTTGACATCGATATGAATGAACAGGAAGACGATGAAGAACTTTCTGATGATATTGAGCCTGTAACAGAAAATCCTGACAGTCAAAAAAATCAGACAGAGAAAAACGATATTTTTAATCAGATAAAGTCTCAGGAAAAAGTAAGTTTTACAGCTTCTGTTTCTGATGTTTTCTCTGATATGGATGCAGATGTCCGCAAGGAAAAGGGAATTGAAGACCCAAGTGACCCAGAAACAAATGCTGCGGAAGATGAAATTGATTTGTCTACAAAATCAGACGCTAAACAGCCAGCTGAAGAAAAAATTTTGGAAGAAAAAGAACTTGATCCTAACGCTAATTCTGCAAAGAATCTTACCGCTGATGAACTTACAGATTTCTTCAATGCACAGCAGGCCGAAAATACTCCAAAAACAAAAGAAATTGAAGGTAATCTTCCAACAACAAACAGAGCATCTATAAAAGGTCCTTATGTAATTCCTTCAGATTTGCTTACTGCTTACAAAGATGACCAGTATTGGATTATTGATGACAAAACAAAAGAAGCTTCTATTCAGTTAAAGCAGACTTTAGCAGAGTTCAATATTGATGCAGATATAATTGGAATTAAAAAAGGTCCGGTTGTTACAATGTTTGAGCTGCTTCCTGCTCCTGGCGTAAAATTAAGTAAGATTGTTGCTTTGCAGGATAACATTGCTTTAAGTCTTGCCGCAAGTTCTGTACGAATTGTTGCTCCAATTCCTGGAAAGCAGGCAGTTGGTATTGAAGTTCCTAACAAAGAACGTTCAATTGTAAGTTTCCGTGAAATTATCGAAATGAATCTGCCAGAATATTCAAAAATGGCAGTTCCAGTAGTTTTAGGAAAAGATATTTTAGGAAAAGCCCAGCTTATTGATTTGGTAAAAACTCCTCACATGTTGATTGCCGGTGCAACTGGTTCAGGTAAATCTGTTTGTGTAAACTCGCTTATTCTTTCTATTTTGTATAAGCGCTCTTATAAAGATGTTAAACTCATTTTGGTGGATCCTAAAGTTGTAGAATTAAAGCTTTACAATAATATTCCTCATCTTCTTACACCAGTTATTACAGAACCAAAACGCGCTTTGCAGGCTTTACAGTATTGTCTTTGCGAAATGGAGCGTCGTTATGCACTTTTGGATGGACTTGGTGTTCGTGATATTGCTTCTTACAATCAGAGAATTAAAGAGCGTGATATTTGTACCGAAAAATTGCCTTACATCGTAGTTATTATTGATGAGTTTGCAGATTTGATGGCTACAAGTGGAAAGGAACTGGAATCAATCGTTGCCAGACTTACAGCAATGAGTCGTGCTGTTGGTATTCATCTTGTACTTGCAACCCAGCGACCTTCTGTAAATGTAATTACTGGTTTGATTAAAGCAAATATTCCTAGCCGAATTGCCTTCATGGTTGCTTCCCGAACAGATTCAAATATCATTATTGATAGCGTTGGTGCAGAAAAGCTTCTTGGCCGTGGTGATATGCTTTATGCTTCTGCTGTTGACCCTTATCCAGTTCGTATTCAGGGAACTTTTGTAAGTGATTCAGAAGTTGAAAATGTTGTTGAATATGTAAAACGCTTTGGTGAACCTGAATACATTGATGAAGAAATCTTTGTTGATGATGATGACGGTGGCAGTGGAGAAGATGATTTATTCGGAAATGCAATTGGTGAAGATCCGCTCTATGATCAGGCTTTGGAAATTGTTGTTCAGGCTGGAAAAGCAAGTGCTTCTTATATCCAGAGAAGATTAAAGATTGGTTATAACCGAGCAGCTCGTCTTGTAGAAGAAATGGAAGAGCGTGGAATTGTTGGACCTGCAAATGGTAGTAAACCACGCGAGGTCATTCATATTCCATAATTTTTGATAGAAACTAAAAAAAGAGGTCACTGAGACAAGCTCAATGACCTCTTTTTTTTCGCTTTTATTCGACTTTATCAAAAATTGTATAACCGGAAGAATCCATCTTGTAATTTTTGATAATATCAACGGCTTTGTCGTAATCAGCACATAAAATATAGAGTTTGATTGCGACAACTGTTGTCATTGTTCCAGAAAGCCCGCCATAAATATTGTTCATGTGTTCGCCTTCTGTATAAGATGGAATATTTTCTGCTTGAAGAAGACTTCTAATAATGGCACAATCCTGTTGTGAAGCCAAAGAAAGCAGCAGTTGGGATTTTTCTCCTGCCTGAGTGCGTTCAAAAAATCCCTTTTCAAAATCAGGAAGATCTTCGCCTTCTTTTCTTTTATCGTCTTTCTTCTGACTGTCGATGTTTCTGTCCTTTCTTACATATTTGTTGTATAAAAGATATCCAAAGATTGCTACCAGAATAAATATTACCAGAGTTAATCGCATAAATACTCCAACTTTATAATGATAATATTATTATAACGATAAAATGTAAAAAGTGGAAACGAAAACTTTAAGATTCAAAATCAGATTTAGAATCTATATCGTATTCCTGAGCCAATACAGAACCCTGCTGTAACAGTATTAGGGAATTCACCTTCAAAACCGAACTGGAATGGAATGGAGATGTGGTCAAATACAACAATATCAAAACCAAAGCCAATACCTAACATAGCATCTCCCATAAAGCCTGAATCTGTGTAATAGCCTTCTACATATCCAGGTTCTCCATAAGTTCCTTTTGAGTCTACATAATTGGCTTTATTGTAGCCGTGGTAGCCAGCCATAAACCAGGCATAAAGGGTAGAATAAGTGCGTCGGAACTTTGGAGTTTCATATAATTTAAGAAGAAGCTCGCCACTTAAAGAAAAATTATAAGTTGAAATCTGTGAATAATTTTTGTCATTGTAATAAACAAAACCTTCTGTCTGGAATCCTACTTTATCAAACCACTGCTGATATTGAAGACCGCAAACATTAGGATCTGTTGCAGATACATTTCCAAGAACAAATATACCTATAGCCTGATCATAAACTGTTTCATCTTGAGAATCTTCTGCCCAAAGAGCTGTAGTTCCAATTAAAAATATAGCGAGCGCAAGAGAAATAATTTTTTTCATTTTAAAACCTCCGAAAAGTTTTGATTTTTTATTGATTCATTATGTAATTTTTTTATGGAGATGTCAAATAAAACAAATTGTTATACTTTTTGTCAAGCTGCTTTATTCTTCTGACAAATCTGACTGTAAAATTATACATAAGAACCTTATTATTAATCTATTTACATTATCAAGGTTACAATATAAGGTAATATTATGAGTTCAAAACTTATTCTTATAGTTTTGTTTTAATGGTGGTTTTCAAATGAACTTGCAAACAGATACTCTCTTAAGTGGCTACAAAATCATACAGGATAAAGACGCTTTTATGTTTGGGATTGATGCCGTTCTCCTTTCTAATTTTGCATTTTCTTCTATTAAATTAAGAGATTCTGGCCTGGATTTGGGAACAGGAAATGGCATAATTCCCCTGCTTTTGGTTGATAAAGTTGCCCATATCACTGGACTAGAAATCCAGGAAAAATCTGCTGAACTTGCTCAAAAAAGCCTGGAATTGAATAATCTGGAAGAAAAAATCCAAATTGTAAAGGGGGATATAAAAAATGTACAGACCTTATTTGCAAAGCATGCCTATGATTTTGTTACATCAAATCCACCTTATATGATTAGTGAACATGGAAAAGAAAATCCGGCAGATGAAAAGGCAATTGCACGACACGAAGTTTTATGCAAACTGGAAGATGTTATTTCTGCAGCGGAATATCTTTTGAAACCACATGGCAAGTTTTTTATGATTCATCGTCCATTCAGGCTGGCAGAAATCTTTAACTGTCTACAAAAGTATAAGCTTGAAGCAAAAAGAATGTGTCTTGTCAGTCCTTTTGCAGCAAGTGAACCAAATCTTGTTTTAATAGAGGCAAGGAAAAACGCTCAATCACGGTTAAAAATTGAACCTGAGATAATTGTTTATGAAAAACCAGGAGTTTATACTGAAAGCGTAAAGGCAATTTATAAAGAAATGGCCTTAAAATAGCTTTCGATAAGCTTTATAGTTTTATCTACGGCTACTGTGTCTGAAGGTAATTCAAAAAGGCTGCCGGCTCCGCTTTCTGGATTTTGACGGACGGTTTCTTTTCTATTTGCTATGCATGAATCCAGTTGATGAAGAATTATAGATGAAATATAGGAAGCCATATCTTTAATTTCTTTTTGTGAACGATCTGAGAGTTTTCCTTCGGAAATAAAGGCTGTCAAAATCTTTCTTATTTCTTCGGTGAGCTGTTCATAGTGACTATTAATTATTTCGTAAGCTTTTAAATTATAATATTGCTCGGTGTGTAAAAAAATATACACCTGAAAGGCAGGCTCCAGTTCAAATAATTCAAAATATCTGAGAATGAGTTTTTTAAACATATTAATAACAGAAATCTTGGTGTTTTTTATGGAATCAAACACTTTATCAGCAATAAAACTGACACTTTCTATTTCGGATTTGCAATATGAAATTGATTCATCATATATCTGTTCTTTATTTTCAAAATGATTATATAACGAGGCTTTTTTTACTTCCAAATAATCTGCTATGTCAGAAAGGGATGTAGCTCCTGCACTTTTTTCAAAGGAGGCCATTAAAAATGACTGTATGATTTTTTCTTTGGAAAGATTTCTTTTACTCATAATCAATTTATCGGAAACTAATGGCCGTTAGTTTATGTAAAACTTAGATTTGAAAAATAACAATTTATTATAAAAATTGTTTGTTTCTATTGACAGAATCAATTATCTCACTTATAATGCAAATATAATATGTTTCTTTTTATAGAAACACCACAAAAAGCGATATTTTTCGCAATAAACTTTATGCCAGGAGGTTATATTATGGCAGACAAAGAAATACCTTACAAAATCTATCTGAACGAATCGGAGATGCCTGATTCTTGGTATAATGTTCGCGCAGATATGAAAAAGAAACCAGCTCCACTTTTGAATCCGGGAACAGGAAAGCCTTGTACAGCAGAAGAGCTTTCTCATGTTTTCTGTGATGAGCTTGTAAAACAGGAGCTGAATGAAACAGATGCATATATCCCGATTCCTCAAGAAATCCGCGATTTTTATAAAATGTATCGTCCTTCTCCACTTGTACGCGCTTACTGTCTTGAAAAAAAACTTGGCACACCTGCAAAAATCTACTACAAGTTTGAAGGAAACAATACAAGTGGAAGTCACAAGCTTAATTCGGCAATTGCTCAGGCTTATTACGCTAAAAAGCAGGGCTTGAAGGGTGTAACAACCGAAACAGGTGCCGGACAGTGGGGAACAGCTCTTTCTATGGCCTGCTCTTACTTTGATTTGGATTGTCAGGTTTACATGGTAAAATGTTCCTATGAACAAAAGCCTTTCCGCCGCGAAGTAATTCGTACTTATGGTGCAAAAATTACTCCATCACCAAGTAATACAACAGAAGTTGGACGTGCAATTCTAAAGGAGTTCCCGGATACAAATGGAAGCCTTGGATGTGCAATTTCTGAGGCGGTTGAAGCGGCCACTAAACAGGAAGGTTACCGCTATGTTTTGGGAAGTGTTTTGAATCAGGTTCTTTTGCATCAGAGTGTAATCGGTTTGGAAACTATGACTGCACTTGATAAATATGGAATTAAACCGGATGTAATTATTGGTTGTGCGGGTGGCGGTTCAAATCTCGGTGGACTTATTTCTCCATTTATGGGTCGTAAGCTCCGTGGTGAAGCTGATTATAAGTTTATTGCTGTTGAACCTGCAAGCTGCCCAAGTCTTACACGCGGTAAGTTTGCTTATGATTTCTGCGATACTGGTCATGTTTGCCCGCTTGCAAAAATGTATACACTTGGAAGTGAGTTTATGCCATCAGCAAATCATGCAGGTGGATTACGCTACCATGGAATGAGCAGCATTCTTTCTCAGCTTTATGATGACGGTTTGATGGAAGCTCGTGCTGTTGAACAGACGGCAGTTTTTGAAGCCGCTCAGCAGTTTGCTAGAATTGAAGGTATTTTGCCTGCACCAGAAAGCAGCCACGCAATTAAAGTTGCTATTGATGAGGCTCTCAAATGCAAGGAAACTGGTGAAGAAAAAACAATCGTATTCGGTCTTACCGGAACCGGTTATTTTGATATGTATGCTTACAAAGCCTTTAATGATGGCACAATGACAGATTACATTCCAACCGACGCTGATTTGGAAAAAGGTTTTGCTGGATTACCAAAAATAGAATAAATTAAAAATAGCGTAAGGGAAAGCCTTCCCTTACGCCCGCACGCTGTTGCGGGCTATCCTTTCTAACGGGGCACCTTCGTCTTAGTTTCTGCCCCGTATCGCCCCCATCTTTTTTTTAGAAACAAAAATTAACAATTTTTTCACTTTTTTTCTTCAAAAATGGTCCGAAATCTTCAATTTTTTCTAATATTAATGATGTAGGATTTTTTTTCTGCGTAAAATCATTTTTATCCAAAAGGAGAGATAATATGACTATTTCAAATCAAAAACATGAAAAACTCACGCCTGAACAAAAATGGGAACAGGCGACACTTGCCAACAACTTTATCTTTTACAAGGTGATGAAGAATCATCCCGATGCATGTCAGCATCTAATTGAAATGCTTTTAGGTGTTAAAATTGAGAAGATGGAAATGCACAATGAAGAAGTATTGGATATTGACCACGATTCAAAAGGAGTCAGACTGGATGTATACATTAAAGATACAAACAAAATGTACGACATTGAGCTTCAGGCTACAGACACAAAAGAATTACCTGAGCGAGCCAGATATTATCAGGATGTAATGGATTTATCCTCGTTAAACAAGGGAGATTTTTATAAGGATTTAAAAGATTCTTATGTAATTTTCATCTGTCTTAAGGATATTTTCCATAAAGGGCTGCCTGTCTATACCTTTGAAAACATTTGTAAAGAGGACCTTAAAACAAGACTGAACGACCGCACACAAAAATGCTTTTTTATTGCAGATATATGTGCTAAAATGATTGAGGATAAGGAAACAAAGAACTTCTTTGAGTTCCTCATTTCAAACAAGGCAAACAGCAGATATACGAAAGATTTAAAAGAATACGTCATAGATGCCAAGCACAATACACAATGGAGGGTCCAGTATATGACATGGGAAAGACAGCAGGCTTACGCATTTGAAAATGGCAGAATTGAAGGCAAAGACGAAAAAGCTAGAGAAGATGCAAGAAGTTTTTATAAAAATGGAGTTTCTCTTGAACTTATTGCCAAATCTCTAGATATGACAATTGAACAGGTAAAAGAAATTGTGAATGATGTAGAGACGGTAGAATAGTAAACAAAAATTTTTTTTCAACTTTTAGTATACAGAAAAAAAGCACATTTTCCTGCGTTGCAAAGAAATGTGCTTTTTTATTTGTCATTGTCGGGTTTGTCCCGACAATTTAAAACAACTTAGTTGTAAAGCTGAACGCCTTCCTTGAATACCATCTGGATAAAGTCATTAAATCCATAGTACCATACAGGGAAGTCGTGTGTTCCACCTTTGAATACATAAGATTCAAAGTTTTCTACTCGGTCCCATTTAGCCATAGCTTCTACATAACCTGGGAATGAACCGTAAACTAAATCATCAGCATCACCACAAATCATATAGAGGTTGTGAATCTTGAGTTCTTTATCAAATTTAGCTTCAACACCAGCTGTAAAATCATCTGCACCAGCAAATAATGCACCAGAGAATCCTGCAAAGTTACTGATGAGGTCAAGACATTCTCCCATACCAATATTGAATGTCTGTCCGCCACCCATTGAAAGACCGGCAAGAGCTACATTATCACGTCCATCAGCTACATTGTAGTTTTTACGGATGTATGGAAGGAGGTCATTTCTGAGTTCACCACCAAATGCATTAAAGCCACCCATGCTGTTTCCACCACCATTTGGTCCCCAAGATTTATCTGCTACACCAGTTGCACAAACAAGAATGAATTTTTCAACTTTACCTTCTTTCATTCCTTTATCCATGTAACCTTTAATTTTTCCACCACGTCCTTTATTAGAAAGTCCCCAGGTATTTTCGTTCTGTCCAAATCCATGAAGAAGGATGAATAAAGGATATTTAGTATTTTTATCTTCAGCATTGTATCCAGCTGGGAGATAAACCCATGCGTGTTTATTGTATTTATCTGCATCTGTAAGGTTTTCTGCAGCAACAGTATAGTCTCTTGTAGGATAATAGATTTCTTCAACTGTACCACGTTCTGCATCTGTTAAACCATCATCAAATGGCTGATCAGCAGGAGCTCCTTCTTTTGCATTGAACTTAACGTTCTTTAACTGAACTTTAAGTTGGTCGCCGTCTTTGTTTCCTCTCTGGTAATCGTTGAATTTAATGGCAAATCCTAATACAGAATCAACTCCTGAGCTGGTAACAAGTTCGTCGATTTTAGCCTGTGTAACAGGTATATTGATTGTAAGAGTTCCATATTCGTCTTTTGCATCAAAATACTGTAAGTCTACATATCCTCCGAACATACCTGTTGAATCCCAAGGAAGAATTCTAAGACAGAAGCCAGGAACCTGTGCACTAGGATCCCATGCACCTGTAACAGGGCTGTATACTAATTCTAGGTCAATAGATTCATAGTTACCAAGATTGATTTCTTTTTTGTCGCTCTTTACGTAGAAAGCAACTCCACCACCGCCACCACCAGCAGCTGTAGCAATCCAAGTTACTGAACCATCGTTTTCTGTTTTAATGCTTGAAGCCGCAGAACCATCATAGTGGATAGTGAAAGCTTCTTTTGCATCGCGCAAAGTAATTCCGCAAGAATTAGCTTCGCCTACTGTGAAGATGTCTGTAGGATATACTTTTGCTGGTTTTTCTTCTTGTTCTTTTCCATCGCCACCATAAGAAATTTTTAAGTTAATGTTCTTAACGCTGATAGTAAGGTTATCTGTATCAAGCTGATAAGTTGAAAGATAGAATACATCGCCTGATTTTACTTTGTAAGGGGTTTCATTTTTACCTTCAAGGTGAATGAAATCAGCTTCTTCTGGAAGATATTCTCTTGCAACAACAACAGGATATGTACTTCCGTCGTTTATCTGCCACTGAAGATTCTGTTTACCTGCTGTACCTGAGTTTACAACTTTCATATCACAAGAAAAATCAATTGTAATTTCCTTGTCAATGAAATCATTTAAGCTATAGGTCCAATAGGCATAGCTACCTACGATTTTTGATTTGTCGAGTTCCAAATCATCAACAGGAATAATTTTTTCAACTTTTGTTGGTCCAACAATAGGGGTTGATGTGCCTGAATCTTTTGGACACGCAGTAAATAATACACTTGCAAGAATCGCCAAACTTGCAAGAGCCATAACGCTTTTTAATTTTTTCATTGTTTCCTCCTGATTAACTTTTAGTTAATCGATTTTTGTAAAACGTTTTATATAAATCGTTTAATAAAATTATAAAATTGAATTTTTGGATGTTAAGTCGGTGAAAATCCTTATTAATAACAATTTGTTAATAATTGATGATAAGGCAGGGGTTTTAGGGGCAGCAAGGAAGAATTGTTTGCCCCTAGGCGAGAGGGTAGACCGCAACGAAGTGCGGGCGTAGGGAGAGACTTCTCCCTCCTTATTCTTTATTCTCCACGCTATTAAAAAAAATGTTTTTCTGCTACAATCCGAAATATGAATAATAATCACAAAATGCTGGTTCTTCAGGAACTGGCTCAGAAAAATGGTCCTTTGTGTGTTGGGTTGGATACGGATCCGTCTTATATTCCAGACAGTGTTTTGAAAAATTATGCTTCTGCGGCGGATGCGGTGCTGGCTTATAATCAGGCGATTATTGATCGTGTTGCAGCTGATAAATCGGCTTGTTGTTTTAAGGTTCAGATTGCTTATTATGAAGCGATGGGGCTTGCCGGTATGAAGGTTTACGCTCAAACTCTGGCGGCTGTAAAAAAATCTGGGCTGATTGCCATTTCTGATATTAAGCGTGGTGATATTGCGGCAACTGCTGATGCTTATGCCCGTGCACATTTTACCGGTGATTTTGAAACTGATATTATTACGATAAATCCTTACATGGGTTTTGATACTTTGCAGCCTTTTACAAAATATTGCAGTCCGGAACTTGGTGGAAAGGGAGCTTTTGTTTTGCTTCGTACTTCTAATCCGGGAATGAAGGATATTGAACAGCAGGAGCTGGCTTGTGGTGGCCGCGTTCTTGATGGTGTTGGGGCTGAGCTTGAGCGGATTTCGGCTGA